>CACYRP010000011.1 GCA_902776765.1 Fibrobacter succinogenes | reverse complement strand
GGGGCACCCTGCACGGCACTGGTTGCGGACACGGCCCCGCCCCGCACCGTCATTGCCGGCACCGGCCAATCCCCCTGCGCAGGCTCCCTCGCGAATACGCATTCCCGCCCTGATTTCCCTTAACCGGCGACTACTGACTAGTAACTAGTAACAAGAAACATCCTTATCCTGTCCCCGCCCCGCGGCACCCTCCGCGCTGTCACTCCGGCCCCTGCCGGGCAGGCTCTCACGCATTCGTGCGGGAGTCATCCTGAACGCGGAGCGTGAAAGTTGCGGTGCGTTTCCCTTTGCACTGTCACCATGATGCGCGGCGACTGACAGAGTCCGCGCCGTGTCGGCATTCTGCGCGATGCTTTATGACGTTTTACGACAGTTTGCTTATTCCCTTATTGAATTAATTTATACCTAATTTTGTAACCAAAATGAATTTTATATGTTGTATGGAATGTTTTTTTACGCTAATTTTGCGTATGTTTTAGGAAAATGATTTCTATATATAATTTCTTTTCAAAAGATTTAATTTTTTTTTAGTATTTTTGTTTTTTTACATTAAAATGATATATTTTACAAACAGGGTGTGGAATAACCGAGAAAGTGAGCGTTTCTATGCGACACCTGTATTTAGCTTTTTGTGTTTTCGGCGCATTCGCGTCCTCTGCTTTTGCTGACTTGACTGTTCACGTACAGTCACCTTTTGCTGCAGCTGAAAGTTCCAAAATTGTTCCACATCTTGTTCTTAATTCGGAGAAGCCTGATTTTGCCGCAGTCTCTTCTACCGTTATGACGGAAGAGAGTGGTGTTTGGTACTCTTTTACCTGGAAAAAATCGCTTTCTAATTTTAAGGCATCTGATACTTTTACGATTGTAGGTTGCCCAGCCACTAGTACAGCTAATGCTACTTGCGTTGATTTTGGCGATGGCATTACCTATAATGTCCGTGATTTCTTTGATGGAAGTAACGAAGCTTGGATTTATACGGATGCATCTACGGAAAAATTCTCAAAGTCTTTTGCTGCTGAGGGATCAAAGATTGTTTGGTTCAAGAGTCCGTGGGGTAATAAAGCTCTTCCGCAGATGATTTTTGGGCAAGATACCATCTTGATGCATTATTCGGAAGATGCTGACAAATGCGGATGGTTCTATGGCGCTCTTTCGCAAGATGTGCTTGCTAAATACGTGCTGAGTACGGCGCATTTCAACCGTTTCAATGCTCCGTGGATGTCTGTTCCTCAAGACAAAAAGCAGATTATCGATCTAGAAAATGCGTTGAAGAAAGATACTGTCTATGTGGATGGTACTTTGGCAACGCCTTCCGTTAGCAATAAGGCTGGCACGGTCGGAGAGTGCTTCGATAATAATCGTGTTTTACATGTCTATAATCCTTGGCGCAACAATAGCATCTACCGCGATAGTACTGTTTATTTGACTATCGATGGTGTTTGGCAAGATTCTGTAGCTGGTACCGATGGAAAAGTCGCTGGTCCTGCTTTGAAGGGCCTTGCTTTGGACAATGACTATAAATATTGGCTTTCCATAACGTTCCCGGATTCTGTTGCTTCTTCTGATGCATGGAAGTCTGCAGATGCCAAGGTGCAGATTACACGTAGCTTTAAGGAAAATATAAGGACTTTCTATTTCGATACCGCCAAGCGTCCTATTGCAAGCGATTTGTTCCCGTCTGGTGTCTATGAAGCCTGGTTCTTCACAAGTTCCAAAATGGATGAAGTGGACCTTTCTTATGCTCCGCTGGAACGTAAGGTAGTGCGTTTGTTGAGCCCTTGGAAGAATACGCCGACGTCGTTTGTTGTCGATGCGAACAATGATGTCGTGAAAATGTCTGCGTTCTCGAAGGACACTTGCGGCTGGTTCGAAGGCATCTACTATAAGCATGCTGCTGATTGGAAAGTTTACTTCAAGCAGAGCTTCGGACTTGAAAAGTACGATATGACAGGTGTAGTCCGTGAAGGCAATGAAGTCGAAGTCTTGGTGAATCTTGATTCCTTGATGAGCAATCATGATACCGCTTGGGTTTATCCGTCTGACAAGAGCAAGAGCTACAGCCGTCCGAATGCATCTTCGAAGTATCCAGTTGGACGTCTTGGTGATTGCCCGCATATGAAGATTTCTGCAATGCTTTTGGACTGGGCTGGTGAAAGCTATCATGATAGTATCGATATAGACTTTGGCCATACTCATGGCGGTAACTTCTATACGAAAGAGGGGCGCGATAGTACTTGCAATTCTGGTGATAAAATCACGGGAATGGTCCAGGAAACGCTTGTGAATGGCCGCCCTGCCCGTGTGGAATCCTCGAAGTACCCGTGGGATAAGTGTGCTGCAGGCCATGAAATCGATAAGTGGTTTAAGCCGGAAGTCGTTGCGACTGTGGGGGGTAAGGAATATACGAACTCCGTATGTAAGGATATTGAACTCCAGCTCGATGACGAAGGTTTCTGGTATGCCGATTACACCAATGAATCTGGCGACTGCAATGACCCGACAAGTCCGGGCTTCTTCCCGTTGGATGACTTTGAATATCTTGACGTGGCAAAGACCATTAAGAATCCCAAGTTTGACTGGGATGTCGAAGGCTATGTCAACCATGGCGATGGCTGGAAGCTTGATACTTGCAAGCATAACTATAGCTATGCGATGTCCGTTTCCGCAAGTTTCAAGTACGTAAAGGGGCAGTACTTTGAATTCCGTGGTGACGATGACGTGTGGGTCTTTATCAACAACAAGCTCGTTGTGGACATCGGCGGTATTCACGAAAAGGTGGAAGGTGCTGTTGACCTCGATACACTTAATTTGAAGGAAGGCCGCGAATATCCGTTCCACATTTTCTATGCAGAACGCAATGCGACAGGTTCCAACTTCAAAATGCGTACCTCCATCAACTTGCAGAAGCAGAATACTTATCTTGTCACAATCGATGACTCCAAGACGAGCGATATAACTGGTATTCTTAAGCTGAAAATGGATGCTGTTGCAGTTAGCTGCGACCCGAATGCTCAAACTGATGTTGAAATTACGGAAGCTCCGTCTGTATTCTACCTCGATGGCGGCAATTTGTCCGACATGATGGAATTGAATGTGGGTATCCATTATGGCGGTATTCAGATTAACGAAGATCGTTCGGGTTTCAGTATCAATATTGATGAAATTGTAAAACAGCGTTCGCTTGCTCCGGGTAAATACACTTTGTATTTCTATCTCGAAACGGATATGGGCTTGAACGATTCCTATGAATTCACGATTCCTGAATATCCGAAGCCGCAAATTGCATTTGTTGACGTATTCAATCCCTCGGCTGACGGATCATTGAAAAAATTTGATCCGACCAACAAGACGTTGAGAGGCGAAACGATTATTACAGGTAAAAACGATACCTTGATGACTCATGTGCACTACCCGGAAATGAAATACCTGGAAATTATGGTGACGTACATGGGCAACATTTGCAAGGATTGCTTTGTCGTGCTTGATTTGAAGCCGAGTGATGATCGTTTGCTTTTCTATAACGAAATGGACCAGCAGATCAATACCATTGAAACGGATGAAACGGGTGTTGCACGTTTCTATGTTGTTGGCGAAGGTGCTGTTAGTGGAGTTTCGTTCAATGTCGTGGGTATTAGCGGTGTCGAGAATTCGTTGAAGTGGGAAAATATCAACTTTAAAGATCCTGAAGTGCCTCTTGCAAAGACGGGCAGCATTTATGACCGCAATGGTGATGGTGTTCCGGATAGCATTTATATTCCGTTTGAATTCGATGCATTCCACGAACATGACCTGGATGTGGTTGCCTGGAATTTTGGCAGCAAGGATTGGCATGAGTACACATCTTTCGAAGACCTCGCAAGCATAATTAAGAACGATTCTACAGTTGTTATTACGGCTGATAGCCTGGTTCATTCAGTCTACACAGGCGAATCACAGACTGTTGTCGATGGTAATTTCCGTTATCATTATATTTATCTAGACGAAAATTCTGGATCGACTCAGGAGTCGGAAACGCTATATACAAAGATTCAGGACAAGATCGGTGCCATTATCCTTGAAAAGCCGATGCTCAAGATTGTGTCGGATAAAACTGTAAAGGTGACGATTGAGCTTTCGGAAGGCTGTAACAATGCTGATCTTGCCTCTCCGCGCTTTATCGAGTTGATGGATAAGGACGATAATCTGGTTGATCCGGCGACTTACAATGTTCTTTCGGCGTCACCGAGAGGTATAAGCGATTACTATGATTTGATTTTCCAGAAGACTACTGACTACATCGCTCCAGAAGTGGGTTTCAAGATTCGACTTGTTCCGGGAATTTTGCCGGACTTGAGTGGCAATACGCCGCATGAAAAGAATCCGTGGCGCCGTATCGAAGGCGAACAGCCGCTCGAAACGGAACGTCCGAAAGTTGTAACAGTGAACCCGGGAATGTTTACTAAGGAAAACCCGTGGCCGGGTGATACGAACGATGTTGTTCCTCTCCGAGTCGATGATAAACTTACGATTAAGGAAGTCATTGAACAGACTGGTTTGCCGGGTGTATTGGTCAAGTTCCAGCTAGACGATTATGCCACGACTCAGCTGTTTGACGCTGGTAATGTAAAGCCCGGTACTCCTGAATATGAGAAAATCTTGAGCATGGTCAAGGTAAAATGGGATATCGAATTTTTCTCAAGCCTTGGTCAATATGTGAACTGGGTGAAGGGTGAATACGCCTGCAACGACAAGAAAATTTTTGGTACGGACTGTATCCAGAATGCGGGTAACATGTTCTTCGAATGGGATGCCATGAGCGATAAGAAGCGCATGGTCGGAACGGGCGTGTATATTGCCAAGTTCAAGTTCAAGATTTTCTCGGATAGGGATGTCGTGGGTAAAGGCGAAGAAACGTTCACGTTCGGTATCCGCCGTAACGATAAATACAAGACCAAAACCAAGAAGATTAAATAATATTAAGTACAAAACTTTAAAACGAGTTTAAGCCGGACTTTGTTCCGGTTTTTTTATGGAGACTAGGCTCTAGGTTACGCCGATAACGAGGTCGTAGCTGCGGATTTGTTAAAAAAGGCTTTTTTTTCATTATGAAGTTTGTAATTCAATGAATTGAATATATCTTTAAACAAAAGTGTGGGAAGAATAAAGAGGGTGTTGAATGAAACACTGTTGTTTGGGTATTGCTGCCTCGTTGACATTAGTGGCCTCTGCATGGGCCGATTTGACAATTCATTTGCAGTCGCCGTTCCGCAATGACGCAACGGCTTCAAGCTATACACCGCATATTGTTGGTGGCGTAACGGATTACAATCCGGGTTTTGGTGCTATGTCCAAAACGATGATGCAGAGCGAAGGCGACGATTGGTACGTTTATACATGGAAGGGCAAGACGATTTCGGATTTCCAGGATTGGCAGGATTTTGAATTCAAGGCGTGCCCCAATACCAACGACAATAATTACAATAACAACAATTGCGTTTCGTGGACTGGAGGCGGGAAAAACAGAATTACGTCGTTCTTTGGTACCGAAACGGAAATTTGGCTTTATACGGATGCGGCGGGAAAGTCCTATGAAAAGTCCTTCATGGCGCCGGGTTCAAAGATTGTGTGGTTCAAGAGCCCGTGGGGCAACAAGGTCTTGCCTCAGCTTGTTTTTGGTACCGATTCTATATTGATGCGTTTTAACGAGGGCGACAAGGATAAGTGCGGCTGGTTCTATGGCGCGCTTACACCTTCCATGATTGCGTCTAACCCAATCTCGGTGGGGTACTTTACGCGTTACAAGGCACCGTGGTACGTTGTTCCTGCAGATAGGGATTCTTTTGTTGTTTTTGGAGAGCTTTTCCAGACGCAAGACACGATTTTCGTGGATGGTACGGTCGAAAATCCTGTGGCTTCCGCAGAGATTGGAACTCCGGGCGAATGCTTTGACGCAACGAGACGTTTGCATATTTACCACCCGTGGCGCACAAATTCGACTTATCGCGACAGTACGTTCTATCTCCAGATCGACAACATCTTGAACATGTCGGAACTTAGCAGTCAGGGTGAATACAAATATTGGCGTCATATTGATTTTACAGATTCTCTTGTCGGTTCGTCGCAATGGAATTCGCAGATGACGCGTGTCCAGATTGCGCGCGGTAAGAGCGATTGGCCTCCGCATTACTATTTCGAAGAAACTTCTCGCCCGCATGCAAGTGAATTGTTCCCGACGGGCATTTACGAAACATGGCTTTATACATCGACTTCGCTAGGTTCATTTGATTTGGTGTTTTATCCGCCGGAGCCTAAAGTGGTGCGCTTGAAGAGCCCGTGGGAAAACCAGTCGCCATCGATGGTGATTGAATCGACAGGCGATGTTATTAAGATGGGGCCGCTTACAGATACGTGCGGTTGGTACACGGGTACGGTCTATAAGCATGCAACGGACTGGAAGGTTTACTTTAAGCAGTCCTTTGGCATGGAACGTTATGGCGGCAAGGGCGTTGTCGCGGAACTGGATAACCTTGATTCCTTGATTTCGCTGGATTCCTTGATGGCGATTCACGATACGGTTTGGGTGTACCCGAACCCGAAACAGCGTTACGAACCAACGGATACGACAGAGTATCCGGGCATTCTTGGTATTTGTCCGTCGCTCAAGATTTCGGCGCTTGTCGTGGACTGGGCTGGCGAAAGCTACCACGATAGCGTTGATGTGGACTTTGGCAATATTGTTTATGGTAACCCCTATACATCGATGTATGGGCTTAATCAAAATGGGGAATTGGATTCGTTGAACGCTTGTTCTGGGCTTGTGAAAGGCATGGTGCAGGATACGCTTGTGAATGGCGTTCCTGCCCGCAAGGATTCTTCGGAATATCCATGGCATTTGTGTACTGCGGCTCATGAAATCGAGAATTGGTTTATTCCGCAGGTGGTGGCGCACGATGCTGCCGGCCGTGAGTACAAGAATGGCGTTTGCCGCGACATTAGCTTGTCCTTGGACGATGAAGGTTTTTGGCAGGCGGACTTTACGAATGAGTTGAGTGATTGCAATGATTCCATCAATCCGGGATTTTATCCGATCGACGACTTGCAGTACCTCGATTCGGCAAAGACGGTTCGCAATCCGAAGTTTGACTGGAATATCAGCGGTTGCCGCCACAACTACAGCTTTGCCATGAAGGTCTCGGCTCAATTCAAGTATGTGAAAGGGCAGTATTTTGAATTCCGTGGGGACGATGACGTGTGGGTGTATATCAACAACCGTCTTGTCGTGGATATCGGTGGATGCCACAATCCTGAGGAAGGTGCCGTGAATTTGGATACGATAGGCAAGAACGATCCGTCGTTAAAGCTTATCGAAGGCCGTGAATACCCGTTCCATATTTTCTTCTCGGAACGCAACGCGACGGGTTCGAACTTCAAGATGCGTACGTCGATTAACTTGCAGACGCAAAAGACGTATTACCCGGTGGAAGAAACAACGACCGATGGAACAATCAAGTACACCATTTTGCAGTTGCTGATGGATGAATCGATCAGTTGCGATGTGTCGAGTACTTCAAAAATCGATACAATGCCTGCGCAGTCTTCGTTTGTGCTTTTTGGCGATGACGAACGGATTCCGTCGGAGGGCATGGAACTTTTGCCGGGATCTATTGCGGGTATCAATATCGATGCCAACATGGCTGGTTTTGTGATTGACACGGTGGCGATTGTGCGTAACCGTTCGTTAGCACCGGGCTCGTACATGCTGCAGTTCTCCTTGGCTAGCGATCCGAGCCAGTCTAGCGAAGTATTCTTTACGGTGCCGGCGTACCCGCTTCCAGACATTGCGTTTATCGATGTGTTTAGCGGTTTTGAAACGCCTACCGCATTTGACCCCACAGGCATTAGCTTGCGTGGCCTGACCTTTGACGGTTCTGCCAATGATACGCTCCTTACGCATGTGGCATACCCCGATACAATCCCGTTGCAGGTGGGAGTGTTCTATATCGCGAGCCTTTGCAAAGACTGTTTTGCTGCTTTGGATTTGAAGACTTCGTTCCCGATCAGTTTCTTGGATGAAAAGAAGCAGCGGGTGAACAGGTTGATTACCGATTCGACGGGGGTGGCGAAGTTCTATGTCGTTGGCGATTCCTCGGTGACAAACGCAAGCTTTGAAATTTCTGGAGGCAGCGTTGCCAATGTGATTTCGTGGGGCAATATCCACTTTAAGGAGCCTCCTGTACCATTTGCAAGCTTGGGCGAAGCTCACGACCGCAATGGCGATGGCGTGCTCGACAGTATTGCCGTTGTGTTCAACAAGCCGTTTGGCGAGACTATCCCCGATACGATTGCATGGTCTTTTGGCAGTGACGATTGGCATACGGTCGCCTCTGTGGAAAATGTGACCATGTTGATGCGGGATGAAAAGAACTTGTCTATCCATGCGGATAGCTTGTTGGATAAAGTCTTTACAGGTGATGCGAAGAACACGTATCAAGGCTCCTTCAGGTATCACTATACGTACATGGATAAGGAAACAGGACAGATGACGCAGCTCAGCTTGGATGGGCTTGCAATTGAAGACCGTATTGGTGCTATTCTTGTGGACAAGCCGATTGTGAAGCCGATGAGTGAAAACATGAACAAGCTGACGGTGTATATCAGCGAGGCAACGCAGGCGGGTATACTCAATGGCGTGCAGTTCTTGGAATTCAAGGACAAGGCCGGAGAAATGGTGGACCCGATGCTTCTCTCGGTCATATCTGTTTTGCCGAACAGGAATAGCAATTATTATGATGTGTTGTTCCAGAAGAAAGATGAAAGCATGGTCCTTCCAGAAGTGGGCTTTATGGTGCGTCTGATTCCGGGTGTGCTGCCTGATTTGCAGGGGAACGTGCCGCATGTGGATAATCCGTGGCTCCGTATCGAAGGTGAACAGCGTGTGGGCGTGGAATCGCCGGGCGTTGTCGCAATCGATCCTGTGGACTGGACTTTAGGAAAGTGGCCTCATCGTGGTGATGTTGCTCCTGTCCGCGTTGACGTATCGAAGAAGATTGATGATGTCGTGGCCGAAACGGGCCTCCCTGGCGAATTGATCAAGTTTGACTTAAGCGAAGTTGGAAAGTCGTTGTTGATGAATTCGGATGGTAGCAGGGACTCTGTACTTGCAAAGGCGAAAATCAAGTGGAATGTGGAATACTTCTCGACGCTTGGGCAGTTTGTCAATTCGCAGAGCGGTGTCGTGGCATGTAACGACAAGAACGTTTTCGGTACGGACTGCGTGGAGAATCCGGGTAACGTGTTCTTGATGTGGGATGCGCATACCAATAAAGGGCGCTGGGTCGGAACGGGAGTCTATATTGCGAAACTCAAGTTCAAGATTTTCCAGGACGATAAGATTGTTGGACAGACGGACGGTACCTTTAATTTGGGCGTTCGCCGTCACGAAAAAAGATAGTGGTCTATAATCCATTTGAAAGGCGGTTTCTCTAAATGGGAAACCGCTTTTTTTTGAAGTTCACATTTTATCAACAGTCGATGTGTTTAGATGTTGAAAATTATCTTGTTGAATGATAACGAGTTATAGACGGAAAATGCTTTTTGATTTTTTTTGTTGACAAAATGATGTGCATGGAAAAAACCGTCAAGTGGAATTCAACAAGTTTAGAAAAACATTTCAATAAACCGATTGGATTATTGCCAAAAACATATTTTTTTATATATTGTCTCGCTATAGCACATTCCTGGTTATGTAGGTTCGTCAGGATGGTGTGTGTGGAACCTAGAACCTATAGAGAGTTGTTTTTGAATGAAAACGATTATTTTGAAGACGTTTGCTGCCGGTCTTTTTGCCGTGTCTCTTGCCAATGCGCAAGGTGCAGCTTCTGCTGCTGAAATCCCTGCCGATGCTGCTATGGCTCCTGCTTCTGACAAGCCGACTATGGCTAGAAGCGAACTCCCGGTGGGTGCCGATATTTCCAACCGTTACCTCGAACGCGTTTTCTACCACTGGAAGGACAACAAGGAAAAGGGCATCATCAAGGTGTTTATCCACACGGATGAACTTGCCGAAGAACGTGAACCGGATGTCTTGAACTACGACGTGCTTTATAGGGATGCCGACAGCAATGTCGTCTTCTGGAAGGACCATGTTGCAAAGTGCGTCAAGTGCTTTGGTAAGCCGGTTGTCGATGGCCCGACCCCGAATACTCCGAAGGCTCTCGTGTATGACTGGGATCCGAAGAAGATTGACGATACCACCAAGACGATGCTCGAAGGCGAATTGCCGGCTGAAGTCTACATGATCACGAAGGACAACGATATCAGAAACCTCAAGTCCCGCTGGATTGGCCCGTCGGACAAGGAGCAGGGCGAAAGCGAGTTCGTGCGCGCTTACCGCTTGGGTTCTATCATAAAGCACAACGACAAGAACGCTTTCCCGATGGCTTTCGTTTACAAGAAGGGCGGCAAGTTCTTCTATGTGCCGGAAGGATACGGCTATATCGACCAGGGCGTTTACAGGGGTGTCGCTTTCCCGGAAAAGTTCTACGAAGTTGAAGTGACCGACTTCAAGGAAATCGTGGGCAAGTCTCCGATCGAAGAAGTCCAGGATGCTATCAAGCGCGGCCCGACTCCGGTCAAGATGGCTGACCTCCCGAAGCAGACCTGGAAGGGCCCGAAGATTGAAAAGGAACTCAAGGCTCTCGTGAAGGGTTACAAGGTCAAGAAGCTCATCATCACGAGCGACTCCTGGGAATACCGCAGAAACTTCTTCGGCTTTATTCTTTACAGATGGGTCGGATTTGATATTGTCTATGACGGCAAGAACAAGGACGGCAAGAAGGCTACCATGTACAAGTCTGGCTTTATTGCAAAGCAGATGAGCAATGGCAGCGGCTTTGATAAGAAATTGATCATGACGGGTTCTCCGGTTTCTTGGAACCGCGAAGTTCTCGACTGGAAGTAATCTCGCTCTGCTGAGTTTAGGTGCGGCTCCCATTTGCGTGGGGCCGTTTTTTTTTGTATGAGGAGTTCGCAACATTGACTAAGTTCTAAGATCTAAGTTCTAAGTTCTCCCTTTTAAAAATCTATCTTTGCTCTCGTGATCCAGATTCAGAACGTTTCCAAGTCTTTTGGCATGCAAGTCCTTTTGGATGGCGCTAGCATGCTTGTGGCCGACCATGAACGCGTCGGTCTTGTAGGTCGCAATGGTTGCGGCAAATCGACCCTTTTCAAGATGATTCTCGGGCAGGAATGCATCGATGGCGGTAACATCGACATCCCGAAGGGCTATACGATTGGCTACTTGCAGCAGCACATCAAGTTCACGCACCCGACGGTGCATGAAGAGGCGTGCAGTGTGCTCAAGGTAAATGAGGATGGCTGGCTCGAAGAACACAAGGTCGAGGCGATTCTCTTTGGTCTTGGCTTTGACGAAGAGAGCATGCAGAAAGACCCGATGCTTTTGTCGGGTGGTTTCCAGATCCGTTTGAATTTGGCGAAGGTCCTGGCGTCGGAACCGGACATGCTTTTGCTGGACGAACCGACGAACTATCTGGACATTGTCTCCATGCGCTGGCTCAGCCGCTTTTTGCGCGCGTGGAAGGGCGAAGTGCTCTTGATTACGCATGACCACCATTTTATGGACGAGGTCTGCACGCACACGGTGGGCATTCACCGCCACAAGATGCGCAAGGTCAAGGGAACGGTCGAAAAGCTCCGCGAGACGATTGCCGAAGAAGAAGAAGTGGCAATGCGCACTCAGGAAAACGAGCAGCGCAAAAAGGAACAGCTCGAAAAGGTTATTGAGCGTTTTCGCTACAAGGCGGCAAAGGCTGCGATGGTGCAGTCGAAAATCAAGGCTGCGGCAAAGCTTGCGACGGGCGAGCGACTTACGCATGAACGCAACTTGGATTTCAGCTTCAAGAATGCGGAATTCCCGGGCAAGCGCATGTTGCAGATTCACGGGCTCCATTTTGCGTACAAGAACGAGGACGGTTACGGCCCGGAGCTGATTACGGACCTCGAAATGGAAGTGTTCAAGGGCGACCGCATTGCGATTATCGGCCCGAACGGTCGCGGTAAAACGACGCTCTTGAACTTGATTGCCAAAGAATTTGAACCGACCCAGGGTACAATCAATTACAACCCGAACCTCAAGATAAATTACTTTGGACAGACGAACATCAACCGCCTGAATCTTGAAAATACGGTCGAAGAAGAAATTGCATCGGCAATTGCGGATGTGTCGCAGAAAAGCCGCGCCCGTAGCCTTGCTGGGCTTATGATGTTCAGCGGCGATAACGCGGTGAAGAAGGTCAAGGTACTTTCGGGTGGCGAGCGCAGCCGTGTGCTTTTGGGCAAGATTTTGGCGAACGAAAGCAACATGCTCTTGCTTGACGAACCGACGAACCACTTGGACATGGAAAGCATCGAGAGCTTGATTGACGCGCTGGAAGATTACGATGGTACTGCGCTCGTCGTGACACATGACGAAGAACTTTTGCATGCTTTTGCAAACCGTTTGATTGTATTCGATGGCGGCAAGTGCCGCGTGTTCGAAGGCTCTTATGCAGACTTCCTTGAAAAGGTGGGTTGGGCATCGGAAAAGAAGCCGGGTGGCGCGAATTCTGCAAACATCAAGGTCTCGAATATCGACGTCACAGACGATAAGCCTGTAAGCTCGACTCCGCGTACAAAGGAAGACCGCAGGGCACGTGCCGACTACATCGCCGAACGCAGCAAGGTCATCAAGCCGCTTGAAAAAGAAGTCGCTCGCCTCGAAGCCGAAATCGCGAAGGCCGAAGCCGTCGGCGGCGAACTTGAAGCCAAACTTGTGGCCGCCTCGGAATCTGGTGATGGCAACGCCATTACCGCCATTGCAAAAGACATGGATGACAACAAGAAACTCACCGAAGAGCTTTACGCCGCCTGGGAAAAGGCGAGCGCCGAACTTGAAGCTGCGAAAGATAAGTACAAGTTGGACTAGTTATTCTTATTCCACTCTTTTGCGCTTGGCAAGTGTCATGCCGTTTGAACGGTAGTATTGAATGTCCGTAAGGACTTGCCCCACCCAATAATGCTTTTGCGGGTCTTTGCGCCAGTTTTCGAACTTGTTGCGTTGTTCTGTGTCGGGGTAGAATTGCGCAACGGCATCGGCGAGCGTGGGCGATGATACGAGAACTTTTTTGAGGCGGTGGGCGCCTATGTCAATTTGTTCAAGACCAATACCTGTGTCTAGCGCGAGTAATCCAGATGTATTGTTCTTGCCCTGATAGTTCATCTGGAATCCCGAAGTGTGGTGGATGATGGACATGAGAATGGCGGGGTCCGTGCGCTCGCGTAGGCAGGCTTCAAGCACGGGGAGGTTGCAAAGGTGTTCGTTGTCCCAAGGCTTCCCCAGGTAAGTGATTTTTAGCGTGTGCGTGGTGCTGTCGGATATGATGACGGATTCGTAACGGATGCCGAGGTCACGTTGTAACGCTTTTATCAAGCGGATTCCCCTGCTTGTGAATTTCTTATAGCCAATCATCTTTATCTGTAATGTATCCTTGATGGATTCTAGAATTGGCGTTGTGGGGCGTGTGACGATGAAGTTGTAATTGTTGATAACCGTGGGGAGGATGTAGGCTAGTTCTGGCGCTGCGCTGTCGAGGTCGCAGTTCATGTCGATGATGAGTTCCCCCAGGTCGCAGAGTTTTTGAATGGCGGACGTGGTGTACTTTTGGTATTCCTGCTGTTCGTCAATTGTGGGGCGGGGTTCTTCTTCGGGGTGCGTGGCGTAGGCCGTCGCGATTGCTGCAATCCCAAGAATCCAAGCGATGAGCGCGAGCTTGACCTTGATGCTTCTCCAAAAAATACGAATAACTGCACGACCTTTTTTGGTCATGCAGATACATATTAGCCAAAGGATGGCAAGCCCAGTCCAAAGGAAAACCAAGTTCACGTGACCAATATAGGCAAATATTTGGGCGTGCGCAATTTCCCCTATAGTATTGTATTACTTTTCGCCACCAGTTTGAGGTTGTTCTGGCGTTGATGGGAATTTGAGGTGTGACTTGCCGGCCAGATTGGGAGCTTTGAGCATGCTGTTCGAGAACGAGGTTATGGTTTCACCCGCTTTTTTGATGGTCTTGATGATGTTTGCGGTGTTGTCGAACTGGGCCTTGATATCGTCCTGAACGGCGTTGAACATTTGTGTGAAACAGAACAGGTCGTCTTTGGATTCGTTGAAGAGTTTGTATGTGTTGCGGAGAGCGACAAGGTTAGCTGTTTCGCGCTCCATGGATTCCTTAATTTCGGTGTTCAACGTATCGCGGAGGATTTTCTTTTCTTCGATAATTTCGGGAGCGTTTTCTCTCAAGATGTATGTCGGGAGTGTACCGAATTCTTCGAACTTTGTAGATGAACTACTATTGGTCTGGAAGACTGAACCGCGGAGGCCGCTTGAACGGACTTGCGGATCGATAGAAATGGTGCAGTTCGATGTGCTGTGGTAGTTGCAGAGAACGCGTTTTTCGACTTGATGGAGCTCGTTATAGGGGTTAAAATCGATTTCGGTTTCGATGTATTTGAGTGGTACGTAAAGCGGTACGGTTTCGCCTGCGATTGTGATGCGGTACGCGAGACATTTTTCTCCGTTAAACGGTTTGGTCTCGTAAAGGTTGTTTGAACTATGGACGAGATGGTTCACGCGCATGAGCAGGTCGTCTGCATTGTAGGGCTCTTCGAGAAGGCTTGGCGTTTTCTTGTACAGTTGCGCCTTGAGAATTTCGCGGTAACTTTCGGAAATAGCCGTGTTCGAAGCGCTGCGTCCCCAGATGGAGGTCCCCAAGAAGAATGTATCGATGAGCTTTGTTTCGTTACGGTCGTTGAGGAAGGCGATGGCCTTGATCATATTCGAAAGGGCGATCCACCTGCGGATGGAAACATAGACTCCGTTGCGCGTGCATGATTCTGCGACTTTGCCGATAACGGCAAGCGTATTCGGGGAGAGGGTGACTTTGTGTATTTCCTGGATCCATTCAGCCTGTTCTTCGGCGTTGATTGCGAGGTTGTCCGGAATGGCTACATCGCTTTCGTGCCCTTGAATTTGGAGTAACGTGCAAAGGGCGTCGGACGAAATGGTTTCAGGGAGCATGATGGTGAGCGTGACCTGGTCGGTCACTTCGGCTCTGCTCAATGCGGATTCTGGCTTTTGATTGCCCGAAATGATGATAGATTTTTTTCCGTGATCATGAATAGCAATCTGAAGATTGCTTTTGATCTGTTCGTCGTTTGGCGTGAAATTGTCAAAAATAATCTGATTGAAATCGTTCGTGTTGTCTGGGAGCTGCTTTTGTTTTTTACCGAGTCTTAAAACTTTTGCATCTTTGAATGCGTTTGAAATTCTGCGGATGATGAGAGATGTGCCGCAGCCAGGGCGTCCGTACAAGTAAAAAGGTTCTTGAATGAGCGTGGTGAGGAAGCCCAGCTGCACATGATATTCTCTTTCGGGAATATTCTTTGTAATTATCTGAAGAAGTTCGGCAAAACGTTGACGCAGGTTCATGTTAACTCTCCCTAGTTCATATTTTTAAAAATACAATAAAAAAGGCGAAGTGTTAAATAAAATTTTCTTTTAGGGGTGCTTATTCAGCGCGCTTGCTGCTTATGCTGTGGATAATATTTAGGGTTTCGTTTGAAACGGTTGTTTTTTGAATTGTAATATGGATTTTAGGGTGGGAGAGTAGTGCCTGCGGAAGTCTGCACGCGTCTTTTTGCGAGATGACGATATCGTTGTTTTTTAAAAGTTCGGCTTCAATGATTTTTGAAAATTGCCTGTCGTGGTCGGGGCGAGTAATTGTTTTTTCGATGGTGATTCCAGCTTTGCTACCGAATGCGCAAACGTCTTCGATAAAACGTTTGGGGGTGCCAAGACCGCAAACGAGAGTGGCTGTCAGCGGAGTTCCGGGGGTGAAGTTTGTTAGGGATTCAATTGAAAAGCGGATGGCGGGAGAGCTTGCATCGGAGCAATCGAGGTGGATGATTTCATTTTCGTCGTGGTCTTGCTTTAGGCTGCGGAAGGGCCCGCACGGTATGAGGTCTGTTATGGATTGTGGCGGCTCTTGCCAGTCCAGGCAGATACGGGTGGCGCCTGTAAAGCGGGTATCCTCGAATCCGTCATCGCAAATGATGATGCTGAATTTGTTTTGAATTTCTTTTGCCGTGGCGTAACGGTTTGAAGTGGCGATGACTTTTGTACTCGGTAATTGTATTTTCAATAAATTAATTTCATCCCATGCAGCGCAGTGGCAAAGGATGGCTATTTTTTTACCTTGTTCTTGTAAGTGCTTTGCAAGCCAGATTGTAAAGGGCGTCTTGCCGGCGCCGCCAGCCAAATAACTCCCGACGATAACGACGGGAACGCGCAGTTGCGGCTGCGGTCGCAAAAAGAGCTTGTGATGGAGCTTGTACGCAATTCTGTAGAATGCGGATGCTACAAGGTGGAAAAATTCCAAATTAACCAAGGCAGTTTCTTTTCTGTTGCAAGTAAAGGTCTGCAAGGACGAGGGCTGCCATGCTTTCCACAATTACCGGAGCGCGGACGGCAACGCAAGGATCGTGCCTTCCCTTGGCTGCAAGTTCTCCATTTTCGTGACCGCGCCCGGCGGTCTTTTGCAACAGTGAAATGGTGGCCGTCGGCTTGAACGCCATGCGGCAGTAAATCGGCTCGCCGTTTGAAATGCCGCCAAGGCTACCGCCCGCGTTGTTCGTACGTGTGCGGTACGTATTGCCGTCAACGTAAATTTCGTCATTGTGCTCGCTGCCATGCATGCGCGCGGCAGCAAATCCGCTGCCGATTTCAAAGCCCTTGCATGCCGGAATCGAAAGCATTGCCTGGGCGAGGAGCGCGTCGAGCCTGTCAAATACCGGTTCGCCAAGAGCTACGGGGACGTTTTTCACGAAAAGCGAAACCGTTCCGCCGATGCTATCGCCATTGGACTTCGCCTCCAGGATGGCTTCTTCCATTTTTTTGCTGGCGGCTTCATCCGGGCAGCGGACGGGGGAGGCTTCAATTTGGTCTAGCGTGAGCTTGCTCACGTCAAATGCAGGACAATCGACTTCGCCAACGGAAGCGACCCAAGAGAAAAATTCGGTGCCTGCGACAGCTTTCAAGAATGCTTTCGCGACGGCGCCTGCGGCAACGCGACCGATGGTCTCGCGGGCAGAACTTCTGCCCCCGCCGCGGTAATCGCGGAAACCGTACTTGAGGTCATAGCAGAGGTCGGCATGTCCCGGTCTGTACCACTTGGCGATATCGGCATAGTCTTTGCTATGCTGGTCTTCGTTGAAAACGACGAAAGAAATAGGCGTACCTGTCGTTTTGCCTTCGAAAACGCCGGAAAGTATCTTCACCTGGTCCTTTTCGTTACGGGCGGTCGTGACCTTGCCCTGACCCGGACGCCTGCGGTTCAGTTCGGCCTGGATCATCTCTTCGGTTATCGGGAGGCCGGCGGGGCATCCATCGAGGACGGCTCCAACGGCGGGACCATGGGATTCGCCCCATGTGGTGACTGAAAATATCTTTCCAAAAGTGCTTGACATGCCACCAAATATAGATACTGCTTTAAAAAAACTTTTTTTTGTGAAAAATTTTTACTTACTTGGAAAAAGTTTACTATCTTTTACAATATCTAGAGGAGTCTATCGTGTCCAAGTTTGGAATGGTCATCACTTTTTTGATTCTTGCGCTCTCGCTGCATGTGCAAGCGCAGTCTCAAAATAATTTTGCAGGCATTCCTTTTGGCTCCGCTCGCGAAACCGTCATTGAAGAAATGATGAAAAAAGGTTATGAACCTTACGGTCAGACTGGTGTCGGTGAACGCGTGGTTATTCCCGTATATATGTTTGGTGAACTGCCTGTTCAAGTCGATTTCATTTTCAATAAGAACGACAAGTTTTATGCGTTTGAAATTCGTACAGGTCGTGTCGAACGTGCTCGTTTGAGTAAAACTTTCGAAGCGGTCGCCTATATGTCGGATCAGTTCACGCTCAAGTACGGTAAACCTTCTGGAGCTCCGGGAATTAGTGAAACATCAACCCTTAAGGAAAATGTGCATAACCTGTACCAGGAATGGTTCTCGGTTAAGATTTTGGATGCCTATACGGCGGTAATCCAGAAGGGTGGTCGCTATTATGCTGTGGGTTCCGTGACGCACCGCCAACTTGCCACGGAAGCCGAAAGCAAGCGCTCTCGTGAAAAACCGGTTGAAGCTCCGGTATTCTAGTCGAAAAAATGCATTGGTATTGACGGCTCGTAAGGGTCGTTTTTTTTATTTGTTTGGATTTTTCTCGAAATTTTTTTTGAATATTTGTATAACGAGGTTGTTTTAGGCTTGACAAAGTTTAAAATAATTATATATTTGTAATGATTACAAAATCAATTACAAATTTCTTTAACCAATTCCGCATAGCGGAAAGGAGAAAATATGAAAGTCTGGGTTTGCAAAGTTTGCGGTTATGTTCACATGGGTCCGGAAGCTCCGGATGAATGCCCGCAGTGCCACGCTCCGAAGAGCAAGTTCTTCGAAAAGGTCGAACAGCCGGCAGCCGGCAAAATCGTCTGGGCAGACGAACACAAGATCGGTGTGGCTCAGGGCCTCGATGCCGAAGTGGTGCAGGGTCTGCGCGAGAATTTTACAGGTGAATGTACCGAAGTGGGCATGTACCTCGCGATGAGCCGTCAGGCGGACCGCGAAGGATTCCCGGAAGTTGCCGAAGCTTACAAGCGTATCGCTTTCGAAGAAGCCGAACATGCTGCCAAGTTCGCTGAACTCTTGGGTGAAGTCGTTTATGCCGACACCAAGAAGAACTTGGAACTCCGCGTTGCTGCAGAAGCTGGTGCTACCGAAGGCAAGCTCGCTCTCGCTAAGCGCGCCAAGGAACTCGGTTACGATGCAATCCATGACACCGTTCATGAAATGTGCAAGGACGAAGCTCGCCACGGAGGCGCATTCCAGGGCTTGCTCGGCCGTTACTTCAAGTAATTTGAGGTGTAGGGGCGGTTCTCTTCATGAGGGCCGCCTTTTTTAGGGTGTTAAGGGAATTTTTAAGAGGGTGTGATTATGCAAGAAACGGCAAACATACTCAAAGATCATGGCATCAGGCCTTCGTTGCAGAGGGTCTTTGTCTATCGCTATTTGCGGGGCGTCAAGACGCACCCGACAGTCGATGAAATCTATTCGGCACTTTTGCCGGAATACCCGTCGCTTTCGCGCACGACAGTCTACAACACGCTTGAGCTGTTGATAACAAACGATTTGGCAATTTCGCTGGATTTTGGCGACGGCTTTTTGCGTTACGATGCAGATTGCACGCCGCATAGCCATTTCAAGTGCAAAGGTTGCGGTCGCGTTTTTGACGTGATGCTCCCGCCGCCGGATTGTTCGCAAATGATTCCTGCGGGATTTACCTTGATGGGGACATCGCTTTACATGTTCGGGCTTTGCGACAAGTGTTCGGGCAACAGCGCAAATAGCTGCGTGGCTAACGAATGCGCGGTGTGCGACGCTGATAAAAATTAATCTTTCAACTTATCGAGTGCTTCGTTCGGTCCGATAAGGAACAGCACGTCGTCTTCTTGTAAGATGACGTCTGCGATGTTACCGATTTTAGGCGTGGGTTCTTGCGGATCGCGGATGGCAATAACTTGTACGCCGTACTTGTGCGTGAGCGACAGCGCTTTCAAAGTCTTTCCGATAAAAATCTTGGGGCAGACGAGTTCCACGATGGAGTAGCCTTCCATGAACGGGAGGAAGTCGACCATGTTCGGGCGGTTGAGGCGTTCGGCAAGGCTGATGGCTGCATCGCGTTCCGGGTGGAAAATGTCCGTGACACCGAGCTTTTCTAAAATGCTTGTATGGGCGGCACTGCTTGATTTTGCGATGATGTGCTTGACTCCAAGTTCCTTCAGGTTGAGGATGGTGAGGAGCGAGGCTTCGAGGTCCTGGCCAATGCAGACGATAACGCTATCGGCCTTGGTCAAGGACGGAATAGAGGCAAGCTGCTTTTTGCGCGTACTATCGGCAACGACGGCTTGCGAGACCATGCTGGAAATGTCCTGGATTTTTTCGGGATGCGAATCGATGACCATGACATCATGACCGAGCGAGGTCAAATGACGCGCAAGGTAGTTTGCCGAATTTCCAAGACCGATAATAACGAATTGTCTAGAAGCCATGCGGTAAATATAGAACTTAGAGCTTAGAGCTTAGAACTTAGTATTTGGAAAATAGAGTGAAAAAAAATGGATTTTGATGTGTTTTATCTAAGTTCTACCGACTAAGTTCTGCCAACTGCGCCCGATAGGGCGCGCTACCCCACCATGATGTCTTCTTCGGCATAATAGGCGGTGTCCTGGAGCTTGGCTGCGACTGCGGAGATGAGGAACAAGGGGCCCATGCGGCCGATGAACATTACGCAGCAGATGACGATTTTTCCGATGAGGGAGAGTTCTTCGGTAAGTCCCATCGATAGTCCGCATGTGGCATAGGCGCTCACGACTTCGAAGAGAATTTCGAGGAATGGTCCACTGTCGGCCGCAAATCTTGTGCCGGAGGGGATTTCCGTGCAGAGGAGGGTCAGCGTTGCGGTTCCGATGACCACGATGGCGACGACGAAAATTCGAATGGCCTTGTCGATGGTGTTGTTCGGGATTGTACGCCCCATGACCTGGGTCTTTTCCCTGCCGAGAAGTCTGTTTATGCCGAGGAGCCCGATGACCGCTGTTGTAGTGATCTTGATGCCGCCCCCGCAGCTACCGGGGTTTGCGCCGATGAACATGATGATGATAAAGAAGAAGAGTGAGGCTTGCGTGAGGTCGGGGATGTTGATGGAATTGAGCCCGGCGGTGCGGCTTGAGAACGCCATAAACAATACGGACTGGGCGTTTTCGCCGAAGGTGTGGCCGCTAAAGAGGTTGTTGTGTTCGGTGAATGCAAAGACGGCGATGCTTACGCCAATGACAATAAAAGTGCCGTAAGTAGCGATGCGCGTGTGCAACGAAAGGCGTCGGACTTCTTTGTGCTTAAAATCGAAGAGGTAGCGCAGTTCTGCAATGGCCAAAAATCCGAAACCGCCTGCAAGCACGAGGACGCAGGTTGTGATGTTCATGACGGGGTTGTACTGGAAGCCCACGAACGAGTCGGGGAACAGCGTGAAACCCACACCGCAGAAGGAGCTGACCGCCTGGAAAATCGAGCAGAAGACGCGGTCGTACATTTCCATGGACTCGAACTGCGTGAAGTAGACCACGCCGCCTATCAGTTCTAACCCGAAGGTAAAGGGGATGATTGCTCTGAGAATGCGGCCAGCATCGATGCTGCCTTCTTGCGTAAACTCGGAAAGGAATACGGACTGGTGGCTAAATCCCGGGTGCATCCCGGCAAGCAAGATAAGCGTTGTAGATGCGGTCATAATGCCGAGGCCGCCGAATTGCATCAATACAACTATAATCCAAAGTCCGGTGTGTGTGAACGTAGATGGAATATCGACAACGGAAAGCCCTGTGACGCAGACAGCAGACATGGCTGTAAAGAATGCTTCGATTAAACTAATGGGGCGGCATGCTGCTTGCGGAAGGGTTAGGAGCCCCGTACCGATAACGATCAGCAGAAGATAGCCTAGCACCACCAACATGATGGGGTTGGCTTGGGTCTTCGTCTTGAAAACGTTCTCGGATAGCGAGTCCGTGAACATTTGGTACTTTGAACGTAGCATAAAAGAGAATTTAGTAAAGTTGGATGTACGATTCTCGTGTAAAAAGGAAAAGGACCTCGCCTGCATAAGCAGGTAAGGTCCTTTGTGTAAGGAGGAAACTTTTGTGATTTACTCTTGGACGCAACGAACACTGAAGCGTTTGCTCTTAGAGTCTACCTGGAAGAACTTCGCCTTATCGTCGGGGTCGTCTTCCTTAGGCTTGAAATAGTCGGGCGATTTTTCCACGATGATGAGTGCTCCGCTACTTCCGCCATTATCGTTGTATTTCTTGTCGGTACTCTGCGGATCGCTGGACGTCCAGTGGAAGCCCATGTCACCCATGAAGTTGCAGTCGCCATCTTTGCAACGGCCGCTGTATGTCCATGGAACATTTTCGTCGTCGAGAGCTGCTTGAGCTTCTTCACGGTTGGGGAGTTTCCAACCTGTCGGGCATACCTTCTGTGCCGAGTTGAACGTGTAGAGTCTGCCGTTGGAGGCGCATTTATCGGCCTGTTCGTTGTAGCATTCGCTAGTGACACCGGCATAGTCAATGTCTTGTGCCATCCAGAGCTTGCCGCCAATCTGCATGAGCTTGTAAGACTTGTTGTCGCGAGCATCCGTCATCGTCATGCCATTAATGACAGGCGGCTTGTTCTCGGGAGTGTCTATTGTGATAACGTTCTGGGAGGACGACTTTGGTGTGGCCTTGGACGAAGAGGATGGTGGTACCACGGTTGCCTCGCAGCCAGGAGTCCAGCAGAATACCGGATTGTTGACAATGTCCGGGTAGTCGATGTCCGGTGCAGGAACGTCGACAATCTTGTGCTCGTAGACTGTGCCTTTCTCGCTCTGGCCACCGTTATTTACAGATGACGATGATGCCGACTGCTGGATGGAACTGGAGGACGCTACAACAACTGTAGAGGAGGAAGATTCATTATAGGAAACTGGTGGCGCAACCGGACTCGGTGCGTCGTCAGAACAGCCAAACAAAAATGCAGTAACCCCTATAACACCAATAGATAGGATTCTTTTCTTCATGATATACCAAATATAGTTTACAAAAATGAATTGAAATGGCAAAAACTTTTTTACTATCTTTGGAATCACTATGAGTAATGTTGAAATTTTCGACACAACCTTCGCTATGACCATTCTTGTGATCATGGCTCTTTGCATTCCGACCATTCTTTTGATTGCCAACTGGGTGCTCCACCCGGGCAAAATCAAGCAGACCATCATCAAAGGTTCTGCTTACGAATGTGGTCTAGCTCACGTTTCCGGCACGGCAAACGAACGCTATCCGGTCAAATATTACATGGTCGCCATGCTTTTCCTGGTTTTTGACCTCGAAGTGGCCTTTATCTATCCCTGGACCATCCAGTTCCTCGCTGGCGGCTGGGAATTGCTGTTCATCCTTCTCGGATTCCTCCTGATTCTCGAAGCAGGTTATATCTACCTCTTGAAGAAGGGCGTCCTCGACTGGAACAGCGTTAAGGACTAATCCTTAAACCGTTGATTATTCTATCTCAAAATGGCGGATGCAGGCTTTCGGGTTTGCATTCGCTTTTTTATTGAAGCTGCTTCGAAGCAGTCCAAAACTTTAAGTTCTAAAGTTCTGAGTTCTAAGTTACTAGAACCGTAACTAGATTCATCGGCATTTGCCTCAGGATGACATGCCTAATCCTTAAATTCTATTACCTAACTTCTAGTAACTACTAACTATCAACTGGTAACTAAAACGCATCGCGGACGTACATTGTCATGCCGACGTTCTTGAAATCCACCCATGAAAGTTCGCAGCGGGCATACAAGTTTTCCTTCTTGTTGAGGGCGAACCGCCCCCCGAAGCCAAGGCTCCTGTGCCACTTGTTACGCATAAGGTCACTAAAGTAATCGCCTGTTTTTCCGCCTTCGAAGAAGATGTCGCCTGCAAGTCGCCAAAAGAGTTTCTTGCGGAATTCGACTTGCAAGAACATCGCCTGGTTGCCGTAGAAGTAATTCTTTTCGACGCCACGGAACCGCTTGAGCCCGTCGGACCCTGCTAGTTTGTCGAAAGGAGCGTGTCCGTCGACGCGTTGCCAAAGGAAACCGACAGCCATGGATGTATTCCAGATAAATTCAGAGTAGCCGCGGATGTCGAGTTCTTGATGGGTGTAGTTGTAATTGCCCATTCCTTTGTTGTAAAAATAATGCCCCCATTGGACTAGGTATCCATGTCGAGCCCAGTTGGTGTTGTCGCGGGTGTCGATGGAAAGGTGGTAGCCGATGCCGTTGCGCCATCCATCGGTGTTTTGGGGTTCTTCGATGCTGCCGTGGTAGTGGTAGTTGTTGAAATTGACGTTGGTGTTGTTGATTTCAAGGAATAGCCCGTACTTAAAGTCAGGGTGCCATTGTAACGTACCGAAGTTTGTATTGATGTGTGTCTTGATGTAGAATGTCTGGCGATCGAACTTGCGGTAGTCGTCGATATCGGGATTGTTCTTGCGCGCAAAATAATTGCCGACCCAGTCTTCGTAGTGGAGGTCTACATTGCCTGAGATGCGGTCTTTCAAGAGGTAGAACTTGGGTGAAAAGGAGCCTGTTACCTGTTTGCGTGAGGTCCCATAGAAGGAGAGGTCCAGCTCGGAGGCGTGTCCGCCCTCGAATTCAGGCTTGAAAAAGATAATCGCCATGGCGCCAAACTGGTACTGCGTTTCTTCGGTGTAGCCAAGCACAGGAACGGCAGAAAAACGTTGGAAGTTATCTGTCGAATCATTGCATATTGCAGTTGTGGAACTGTCTATCGGGGTTTCCACGGTGGCCTTCGCGCCTGCCAGAGCAGGTGTTGCGAAGGCGGCTAGTGCCAGTAGCTTTTGGGTCAAGAATCGCATTTCGCGCAAAAATAGATAAATAAACGTTTTTTCTATTTTTTGAAGTGAAAAAGTTATTATGGAAGGGTTTATTTATGCCCATTTTGTCTGCTCAGAATATCTTGTTGCGTTTTGGCGGTCCGCCGCTTTTGGATAATGTCTCGTTCGATATCGAGGCGGGAGACCGTATTTGCCTTGTGGGCCGTAATGGCGAAGGCAAGAGTACGCTGTTGAAAGTGCTGACGGGCGAAATGGATACCAATTCCGGCGAAATTGTGAAGAAGTCAGGACTCAAGGTAGCTCGCATGATTCAGGAAATTCCGGCACATCTCGACGGAACTGTTCGCGACATTGTGATGGGTCGCGTGCCCGTGGTGAGTGGCGGTTCCGTGATTTCCAAGAAGATTTTGGACGATGGTGCGCATAATGCGACTGCCGAGGCGATTCTTGGCAAAACGGGCATCGATGCAGATGCGCCTTATGACAGCTTGAGCGGTGGGCAGAAGCGCCGTGTGCTTTTTGCGCGTGCCGTGGCCGAGGACCCGGATTTGCTCTTGCTCGACGAGCCGACGAACCATTTGGATATCCCTGCCATCCAATGGCTGGAAGGTATTGTGACGAGGCTTTCTTGTGCGGTGATGTTCGTGAGTCACGACCGTGCATTTGTACGCCGTACCGCGACTCGCATTTTTGAACTGGACCGTGGGCGTGTGCGCAGTTGGAATTTTCCGTACGATAAGTTTGTGCAGTTCAGGGACCAGGCGCTTGCCGAAGAAGAAAAGGCGAATGCGCTTTTCGATAAGAAGCTTGCCGAAGAAGAAGTGTGGATCCGCAAGGGCATCCAGGCACGCCGTACGCGCAACGAGGGGCGAGTCCGCGCCCTTATCAAGATGCGCGAAGAACGCGCGGCCCGCCGCTCCCGTACAGGCAATGTGAACATGCAGATTACGGAAGCCGACCGTTCCGGCCGCCTCGTTGCACGCCTCAAGAACGTGAGCTATTCATATGACGGAAGTCCGCTCATTAACGACCTCTCGACCGAAATTAGCCGTGGCGACCGCATTGGCATTGTGGGGCCGAATGGCTCCGGAAAGACGACGCTTTTGCGCTTGATTCTCGGCGAACTCCAGCCGGAATCGGGTGAAGTCCGTTTGGGCAGCAACCTTCACATTGCATATTTTGACCAGATGCGCACCCGCCTGCGCGAAGACAAGTCGCTCGTCGAAAACATCGGAGACGGTCAAGCTTACATCACGCTGAATGGCGTCAAACGCCATGTGTTAAGTTATTTGCAAGACTTCTTGTTCTCTGCCGATCGCGCACGCGGGCCAATCAGCGCTCTTAGTGGCGGTGAACGCAATCGCCTTTTGCTCGCGTGCCTCTTTAGCCACCCGAGCAATGTGTTGGTGCTTGACGAGCCCACGAACGACTTGGACATGGAAACCCTTGACCTTCTGGCCGAACTCCTCGCGGACTATAACGGCACCGTCCTGACTGTCAGTCATGACCGTGCCTTCCTCGATTCCGTGGCGACAGGTATTCTCGCCATCGAAGAAGATGGCCACGTGTTCGAGGCGGTCGGCGGTTACTCCGATTACGAGGCGAACAAGAAGCTCCGCGACAAGGAAGCGGCAAACGCTGCCCGCATCGCTGCCGAAAAAGAGGCCGAAAAGCAAGCCCGCTCTAACGCTGGCGCCGCCGCCGCTGCGTCCCCCGCGCCTGCGAAAAAGAAAAAGCGCAGTTACAACGAAGAGCGCGAATACGCCGCATTGCCCGAAAAAATTGAAAAACTCGAAAAGGAAATTGCCGATTTTCAGTTGGAACTTTCCAAACCTGAGGTCTATACGAACGCGCCTCTCATTGTGGAACTCCAGAAAAAGATTTCAGATGCCGAAGCGGCTCTCGAACAGGCCTACGAACGGTTTGAAATACTGGACAATTTGGGATAATTTTTTTACATACCTAGTGACATTTTCGTAAGGATAATATAGATTTATCCTGATGGGTGAAGGTGATAACTTGAGAGGAGTTTGAAAAATGAAATCGCTATCTTTGTCTTTGGTGATGGCGTTGACTGGCGTGACGATGGGTTTCGCCGGCGCGACGGTTTGGAGTTTTGACAAGAAAACGGGCAATGACATGCAACCGGCCTACTGGTATGATTATGCACAGCCTGCGGCCGATGGCGCAACTGGCGTGCGTGCAGATACCGATGAAGGATATAAGCAATTTACGGCAAATCTGGCTCTCAAGTCAAGTGAATACAGCGTTGCGGGCTTTGGTTTTGTCTGGAAGCAAGTCAACTCGAAAGATGCCGTTGTAGATATTTCCGCCCATTCTGGACTTTGCCTTACCTATAAGGCCGATCGCCCATTCCGTGTGGATTTGAAACAGGCGACGATTACGGACTACAACTATTTTGGCGTTGTTGTGCCCGCTCAAAGCGAGTTTTCGTCGAAGTTCCTGGATTTCCAAAACTTTGCGCAAGAAGAAGGCTGGGGCCAGCAGACAACTTTGGATCTTACCCAGCAGCTTGCCATCCAGATGAGCTACAAGGAAGGTTTTGCCGAAAATATTGCCAAGAATGTCATTACGGTAGCCGCCATTTCTCTCGGTGAATGCGAAACGGTTGTTGAAGAACCTGCCCTTAAGCTTCTTGAACCCTATGATAAAGTTCAAACTGTAACTATGAAAGAATCGGATTCCTTGAAGATTCCTCTTTCGAAGATTTTTGCTGCTAAAGAAGGCGCAGATGTGACGATTGCAACGTCTTTGACGGTATCTAATATTTTGACGATGGTCAAGCCTGCAGGTGCACCGACTTTGAGTGACGATCTCGTCTATGTCTCGAGGAACCTTGATAAGGATACCTCTTTGACGCTTACCGTTCTTGCTTTGAGCGGAACAGAATCTGCAAAGACTCAGTTTAACATTACAATAACCGATGAAGGCGAAGGACCGGTTGGCCCGACATGCCCGGGTGACCCAGAATGCCCCGACGATCCTCCTGCAGAAAACCACCCCACAAAGGTACTTGCTCCGTATGATACTGTTGAAGCCGTGGTTAAGAGCTTGAACGAAGCAGACACGTTAAAGATTCCTCTTGGTGATTTGTTCGCTGACGAAGATAATGACAAGCTCACCTTTGTTGTGGAAATGTCTGCTAACTTGATGAAGATCTTGACTCTGCTCGACAAGGCTACTTTGAAGGATACCATAAAGATTGTTCCGTCTGGAGTCAAAAAGGATACTACTGTTGTTATAGCCGTCTCTGCTACGGATGGAAAGTCGGACTTGGTCCATGTTAGCTATGTCGTATCTATCAAGGATTCGAACTCCCCGCCTGTTGCCGCCGATACTTCGTACACGACCACTGAAGGTGAAACTTTGATTGTTCCCATTGTTCGTGGACTTGCTGTAATTGGTTATGATTTGGATGGCGATGACTTCCTCGTTGTGCCTATAGATTCTACAAAGCATGGCAAGTTGACGGAGTTCTCTCAGCTGGGGTCGTTTGTCTATACGCCGGATAAGGATTTCCGTGGCGATGACACTTTGACTTACGTGCTCGTGGAAACTGCAAACCACGATATGATTAGTAACAAGGCTACTGTGGTTATCCATGTGGATCCGGTTAATGCAAAACCGACCGTTACAGTTGCTGATAGCGCCTTCCTCAAGGATACTTTGGCACTCGACATGGACTTCGACGAAGATACAGTTGCGCAAATCAAGATCTCGACAAAGTCCTTGATCTTTAGCGATCGCGAAGTGACTGAAGGTACGCAGAAATTCACATACAAGGCTGTCGGTACGAAGATTGTGGCGGTTGTTGATAGCGTGAATGCAAGCAACTACTTTATTTCTGTCAAACCGGTGGCAAGCGCAACAGGACTTGCAACAATCTTCTTCTACGCTTCGGATGGAAAGGATTCTGTTGGTGTCACTCTAAGTGTAAAGCTCGTCTCCCCGAAGGATGTTGCTCAGGCTGTGAAGGATGAATACTCTACGTTTAATGACAGCACTTTGACTGTGGATGCCAAGAATGGTGTTCTTGCCAATGACGTGTATCCAGAAGGCGTAACGAAGGGCATGGAAGCTCAACTTGCTCAGATGCCTGCTCATGGAACGCTTACCCTCAATAAGGATGGAAGCTTTACGTACAAGCCTGAAGCCGGTTTCGATGGTATTGATTACTTTGGTTACTATGCTGTTATCAATGGTATGAAGTCTAAGAAGGCTGCTATGGTGACGATTATGGTCGATAAGCGCAATTTGCTCCCGACTGTTGTTGTGGACGCTAAAACGCTTGATACGACGGTGACCGAAGATTTCCCGACTTCGAGAGCTTTGAAGTACACGAAGTCTGTGGTGGCCTCTTGGTTCAAGGATCCGGAAGGTGATTCGTTGACCTATTCTGCAAAGAGCAAGGATGGAAAGCTCAAGGTCGAAATTACGGACAAGGGCGTTCTCGAAATCAACTCCACTCCGGATTCTACAGGCAAGGCTTATGTGGTCGTGATTGCGGAGGATAAGAAGTCTGGCACCAAGAGCTTTGAATTCTGCGTGAATATTACTCCGGTCAACGACAAGCCTGTGCTTTTGCATGGCGATACAGCCTTTGTGTTTGGCTCGAATTGGAATGTCAAGTGGAATCTTGAAAAGTATGTCAAGGACGTTGACGGTGACGTGCTTACGTACACGCCGAATGAAACGAGCGCATTGGCGAAGTATATGACTATTTCTCTAAAGGGTTCTGAACTTACCGTGACGGCTGTTAAGGATTACACTTTCAGAGAAGGTAGCAAATACGCTATTGGCGTTAAGGTTTCTGATCCGAGCGGTATGAACGTGACGATTCCTTTGTACGTTGTTATTGATGAAAAACGTGCCGGCATAAAGCCGCAAATCGCTCAGCCGAAGAACACTTGGCAGAACGCTGTGATGGCCAAGCGCGGTATCGTAAAGATCATGGATATGAATGGCCGTATAATTTGGAACGCCAAGCTCCCTGTGAACCCGGCTGAAGTCAAGAGTGCTTCTGCTCAGGTTCAGGGTCGCAAGATTCTCCGCGTCAACAATCAGACATGGACGATTAAGTAAGCGCGCCGAGGCGCAGTTACTAGTCTATAGTTACTAGAGTGTTATGCCTACCTTCGGGTGGGCATTTTCTTTTATTGAGTTTTTTGTCTTTATTTGAAAATTTAGATTGTGAATTTTGATTTTGCACAAAATATTATTATTTTAATCTTAGGAGAACTTTGTATGAAAGCTAAATATTTGATATTCGCTATGGCATTTGCGTTGCTAAACGTGGGGTGCTCGGAGAAGAAAGAAGAACCGCAGAGCCAGCAACAGGTAGAACAGCCTGTATCCCAAAAGAAATCTGTAGTCCCATTGGACAGTTCCCAAATTCTCAGATATAAGGATATAGACCAATCTGATTCTATTATGGTTGGAATTAGGACGTTTCACGCTGCGGAAAAAGAATTTGTGAAACGGTGGAATTACACCAAGGATACCAAGTTGTTTTTGGATGTTGTTGATAAAATTTGTAGAGAGGCAAGACCGTGTGCTAGTATGCAGGATTCGATTGCGTATAAAAAAGCTGTGACTCTTATTTTAGATAGTCTTATGCGCAATGATCTTCTTGATGGTGCTATTGAGGCAAGAATACAAGAAATGAATGGACCTTGTTTTGGGGATAACTATAACAAAAATAAGAAAAAATGTGATGAGGAATCGGAAGATAGGGTTAGAAGAAAAGTTATAGAAGAATTGAAAAGAAGGAAGGGAAAATAAAATGAAATCTGCGTTTCTTTTGTTTCTATCTGTATCCTCCCTACTATTTGCTAAAACAGAATGTTATGATTTTGATGATTATGTGGGGCATAATGAAAAGATTTTATAAGTTGCGTGATTATAACTGTGATTGGATAAACTATATTAGTTTGTAAAAAAACTTACTTGGATTTTGGATAAACTTTTATAAATTTTAAAAAGAAGGGGTTTTATATGAAAATGCAAAGCTTAATATTCGTTACTGCTATTCTCGCATTGATGAATGTGGGATGTTCAGATGAAAAAGAAGAACCGAAGAATGTTCAAAAAAGAGATTTTGACGAAAAAAACGTTAACTCATTTGCTAGTTCAATTGTAGTGGAACCTGAACAATTTAATCTAAATGAATTGGGCGTTCCTGCGTTTCTTTCTGCCGAAAAAGAGTTTTCGTCTAAATGGAATTATGCTGGTAGTAAGAAAATATTAAAAAGAATTGTTGATAAAATATGTAGAACAGAACGCCGATGTGCCCGTAGAGTGGATTCGGTCGCGTATAGGAAGGATTGTTTCTTCATCTTAGATAGTCTTATGCGTAACAAATATTTGGATAGTTTAATTGTAGATGCACAACGTAGAGATTATGGACGCGCAAATTCAGAAGAACATGAAAAAAAAGTAAAAAAGATATTGGATAGCTTAGTAAAACATAGAAAGAATGTGGATAAGTGATGCAAAAGATTGTTATAATTTTATTGGTGTTTTGCAACTTTTCTTTTTCGAGAGAAGTTTGCGAAAATTTGGATTCCTATCAAGAAATAGTAGGAAATTTAGCTATAGATGAACAGACTGATTATGTTTATGTAGCGGCGAGATATGCTTTTGGATTTGGTTAAACTGCTAAAAAGCAAAGGCTCCGCGATGCGGAGCCTTATTTTGTTACAATTTTAAATTAAGAACTTTTTGTTCGGAATCCATTTCCGAATTCCGAAATCCTAATTCCTAATTATTTAACCAGCGCTTCGGTGTCGAGGGCGATAAGCAATTCTTCGTTTGTTGCAACGACGATAGCCTTCGGCGTGCCATCCTTCGTGATGAGGTGGTTGGATTCCTTGCCGCTCTTGAGGTTGCGTTCTTCATCAACTTGGTAGCCGAGGAGCTTGAGGTTGTCGAGAGCCTGCTTGCGGACGTAGAAGCTGTTTTCACCGATGCCGCCCGTGAAAACGATAGCGTCGATGCGCGGGAGAGCCATGGCAAGACCACCGATTTCACGAGTGAGGCGGTAGCAGAAAACGTCGAGAGCAATTTGGGCGCGCTTGTTGCCTTCGCTTGCAGCCTGCGTGAGCGTGCGCATGTCGTTCGAGAGGCCGGAGAGGCCGAGCAAGCCGGATTCCTTGTTCACCAGGTGATCGAGCTTGTCGATGGTGCCGTATTCTTCGCCGTACTTCTTTGCGATGTAGAAGAGAATTGCCGGGTCGAGGCTGCCGGAACGTGTACCCATGATAAGGCCTTCGAGCGGGGTGAAGCCCATGGTGGTATCGACGCACTGGCCGTTCAAAATGGCTGAGCAGCTGGAACCGTTACCGAGGTGAGCCGTGATAAGGCAGGTTTCTTCGGGCTTGGTGCCGAGAACCTTGCAAGCTTCGGCAGTCACAAAGCGGTGGCTTGTGCCGTGAGCACCGTAACGACGGATGCCGTCTTTTTCGTAGAACTTGTACGGGATGCCGTAGAGGTAAGCCTTTTGCGGCATGGTCTGGTGGAATGCCGTATCGAACACGGCGACCTGCGGAAGACCCGGGAAGAACTTGGTGGCGCATTCCATGCCGGTAGCGTGTGCGGGTTCGTGGAGCGGGGCAAAGAGCGTGATGCTGCGGATGTAGTCGATAACTTCCTGCGAGACCTTTTCGCTCTTGATGTACTTACCGCCATGCACGACGCGGTGGCCGATAGCTTCGATTGTAGAAGTGAGCTTCTGGGCGTCGAGGAACTTCTTGACCTGATCGACTGCTTCGGCATGCGTGGGGCAATCGAAGTTGAAGTCGATGTTGCCTTCGGGGCCCTTGGCTTTAGTGTGGCCATTGACGCCGATGTTTTCAACGAGTCCGCTTGCAATGGACTGCTTTGTCTGTGTGTCGATGACGGCGAACTTCACCGAGGATGAGCCGCAATTAAGAACGAGTACGCGCATAGTTAGGTATTAGGTTTTGGTTATAGGGGTTAGTGGTGCATTCGGCTTAGCTGGCAGGACCTGATAGAAGCGTCATTCTGAGGCGTAGCCGAAAAATCCAGTCATTTTTAATAATAGTTCTAGATTCTTCACTGTCGTTCAGGATGACGAAGTGTGGAGCAGACCTGATGCTTGCCGCCTATTACATTTAAATAATAGTATTTTGATTTGTTATTGGCTTTGGCGAAAATTTCTAAATTCATTTCCATGCTCGAGAAAATTTCTGACTTTGACAATCGCGTGTCCGTCTATTGGACGAATCGCCATTTTTCCGTGAAAACGACGAGGTTCCTCAAGTTCTATGTGCGTTTGGGCGATGGCTATATTTGGGCGTTGTTCATTGCGTTTTTGATTTGGAAAATCGGGTGGGAAAGTTTTTTGCCGATTCTTGGGCAGGCATTTGTTTCGCTGGCGATGAGTCTTGTGATTTACGAAGGCGTCAAGCTCAGCACCAAGCGTCCGCGCCCGTTTGCTGCGAATCCGCAAATCAAGGCGGAGGTGCCGCCGCTGGACAAGTACAGTTTTCCGTCGGGGCATACGATGAACAATTTGGCGGTGGCGAGTGCGGTGTTCTATTGCGTGCCGCAGTACGGATGGATCATGATGCTGATGCCGCTCACATGGGGACTTTTGCGCGTGTATTTTGGCGTGCACTGGCTTACGGATGTGCTGTGCGGATTTGCTCTTGGCGTTGTAAGCTTTGCCCTTGGACATGCTTTGTGGATTCCTTTTTCTGCCGCAATCGGCGGATAGATTTGTTATGTCGGGAGTGTTGCGACATGTCCCCGGGCCTTTTACATGTCATCCCCGCCCCCGTTCGGGGATCTCCTTACACATTTTTTGTTGCAGATAAGGTTTATTTTTACAATCCTGTTTACTAACCACTAATCACTAACCACTTCCGATTAATGACTACCGAATTTCTCCCTGCATCTGAATTTTTTGCCCAGACTGATTGGAACTCTAAAATTTATTTGCTATTGCGCCATGCCGAACGCAACCACATCACGCCACAGGATAAGGATTTCGGGGCGCATGTGGGGCTGACAGACCGCGGGCGTAGCCAAGCGGTAGCGCTTGGAAAGATGATTCCAGCGTTTGGCGAGGCGGTGTACTTTTCGAGCCCAGTGGGGCGTTGCATGGAAACTGCGAAATGCATTCACGAAGGTCGCAAGCTTGCGGGTTACGTGGATAGCGCGAATTTTTGTGGTACGGCACGTGGTTCGGCAAGTTCCGCGGCTTCAAATGGTTCGGCGGGTCTTGCGATTTCGAAAAGTTCTGCGACAAAAGTTACGCCGCTTGACTGTTTAGGTGATTTCTTTGTTCGTAATGTTCCTGCGTATGAGCAAACTTTACGTGAAGGCTTTTACGAAGGCATTTGCAAGTGGTTGGATTCGGGCGAACACGCTGCGTTCTATTCACTCCATGAACGTGCAGAACAGATGCGTGAGATGATGTTTGAAAAAGCGCAATCGCGATTTAATATCTTTGTGACACACGACGCCTGGGTTGTGCCGTGCCTCTCGCATTTTTGCGGCATCAAGTTTGAACCGAAATGCTGGATGAACTTTCTGACAGGCCTTGCTTTCGAAGTGCCCGAAAAAGGCAATGTCAAGGTGACTCCCATAACAGCCATGGAAACGGGCTGGCTGCATTTCTAAAATATTAATCGGATTGATATTGAAAACGGACTGGAAAAATCCAGCCCGTTCTTCTTAATTATATAAAGCGACTATTTCTGTTCCAGACTGGTCTTAATGGCAAGAACTTCGGATTCAGAAAGCTTGGAAATTCGCACAACTTTTTCCACGGAATCGCCATCTGCAAGCATTGCTGCAGCCATTTCGCGAAGACCTTCTACACGTCCTTCCGCACGCCCTTCTGCGCGCCCTTGTACACGCCCTTCTGCGCGTCCTTCTTCGAGTCCTTCTTTACGGGCGTGCTTCTTTTCGACGTAGAGTTCATACTTGTGGTCGCTCATTTTCATAGCCTCGCTTACAAGAAATTCCTCTGTAAATATACTCAATTGAGCTTTTTCTTGCAATAGAGCGAATGGCGAGTCTTCGGGGACGGCTACGGGCGTTTCGTTGTTTAATCCGTCGATTACGCGTAGCCATTCTGCGATTCTGCTGTTGTCGGTGGCGAAGTTCCCTTTCAAGAATTTGGGAATTTCTACAAGCGTAATGGTTTGCTTGTCGTAGAATTCTTCGTTTTCTTGATTCTTGAGGCGGATGCAATGCCTGTAATTAGGTGATTTGGGGAATCCATTGAACATTTGGAGACTAATGAGGTTCAGATTCTGCAAAGCGTAGCCTTCTCCTTTGATGCGGCTTGCGATAGTGTGCTTTGCCGTGTAAAGAACCAGGCGTGCGTTGTACGAATCGTCTTCGACATGTTGAACTTCGAGCACAATCCTATCGAGACGCTGATCTGTTGCTACGATATCCGAGGTGATGCTTTTGCCAAATGCATCGGGAAGAGCGGGGTTGATGTATGCGAGATTGTTGATGCAATCGCTTCCGATGAGGCCAAGAACCGCATTGAGAAAATCAATGGTGATTTTTTCGTTTTCGGGACTCCCGAAAAGAATCTTGAATACGTTATCATTATAGACGTACATGAACTTATAGCGTTCATTGTATTTAGCGATGCAAGCGGCCGTGTCGCCACCGGCTTTATGGGTTTCGCAGATGTCTTTGAGCATTGCTGCATATTGTTCTCTAGTCATAGAGCTCCAATTCCGTCAAATGACGGAAGAATGTGTACGCTGAAAAACGTACACTGTTGGTGTATTTTTTTGTTGATTGATATTTTAAAGCCGATACTTACCTGTATCGGGATATGTATCGCAGCGTATTCCGCATGGGTTTTCCAAGGCAGGGATAGTCAAGCTATCGCTTCCGTCAATACCGGACCTACAACTGCGAGGAGGAATGTTCCTGCCCGTGGATGCGTACGCCTCGGTCGGCAGGCCCTTCTCGTCGTACCAAAAAAAATAAATAATCTAAAATGCGCATGCAATAGGGCGCGTTTCACCTAAAAATTATACATTAACACCATGATGCAGTCGAATTGTTATCGCCGTATTTTTGTGCTTGGCTCTGGTTTCAGCAAGTCGTTTTCGCCGCAGATGCCTACGCTCCGCGACTTGAACGAGCTTATCCCTTTTGGCATTCCTGACGAATTTCCGCACTTTCGCGATTACTGCAAGCGGTTCCTCGAATTGTGCAATGGTGATGAAGAATACTTGGGCATTGAGCCGTTGGCGACTTCGATTCTCTCGGCGCAGATTTTCCCGGGCGAGCGCGAAAGGCTTTATCATGCATCGCTCCGCTTTGAACTTTTGCGCTTTATTGCAAGCGTCATCCGCAACGACAATGCGCTTGATGAATCGGCGGCAACAATCCTTAAAAAATTCTTGGTGTCTTGCGAAAATGATTCGACGGCAGGTTCTCGCGAAACGCTTTTGCTTTCGTTTAATTATGACACGCTGATTGAAACGGCAATTGCAAATGACAAGGAATTTTGCGAACAAGTTTCTGTAGATTACGGTGTGAAAATTGACCCTGCTGATCGTTCTGCAAAGCGCGGCTTGAAACCCCATACGATTGACCTTATAAAATTGCATGGTTCGCTCAACTGGTTCCCGGTCAAGGGCGCAAGTGATGAACTCGATTTGAAAAATGTTTGTGTGGTTGAACCGCATGACCGCAGTTTCCCGATTTATTGCGAAGATACCCCGATATTCATTCCGATGGCACATGCAAAGGAATCTTTTTTGCGCGGGAGCCTTTTCAATTTGCTTTGGTCCAAGGCCGATTACTACTTGAAAAATGCCGAAGAAATTTACTTTATCGGTTACGGCTTTCCGAAGACGGATATCAACAATTTGGAATTTCTGTTACGCCACCGCGACCGTTTTAAAAAAGCGGTTGTGCTCGATAGCGTCGATCGACATGACTTGCAACGCTTGCAAAAATTGCTAGGCGAAAAACTCGTTGAATCGTGCGACGCCAAGGAATTTATAGAAAAGTGCCTTCGGCGTAGTTCTGAGTTTTAAGTTACTAGCTAGCTTTCAAACAAGAAACCTTTTCTCTTAAATTTTCTAGTAACTATTAACTAGTAACTAATCGTTGTTAATTGCGGTGACGCCGCATCCCTAAAATTCCGGGTCTTTGAAATGTCCGTAGAGTTCACGACCGTCGAATACCCAGACAACAGCTTTTTTGCCTTCTAGGAAATTCCCTTTGCCTTTGAACATTTGCGGGCCGATATTGCCACCGCCGACTTTGCTGATGGTGAAAGTCTCGACGCTTGTCGCTGCTGCGATGTATGCGCCGATGTGGGCTCCGTAAGATTTTCCTTGGCCTACATTGCTATCGCCAATGACAATGATAGGGGCTTTTTTGGAACCACGGTATTTATAGCCGTCTGTGCCTAGAACTTTTTGTTCTTTTATTTTATATTCAATTTCTTGACCGTGGAGCAAATCGTAGAGATTCCCGGTGCCATCAACAATCGTGTCTCTGTGCGGGTAGTATTTGCGGTTCATGCCATATAGGAGTGGTGCTATGGAATCAGCGGCCATGTTCGCGAGCACGAGCCTTGCGGGGCCAGTGCAGTGGCTTTCATACGGCTCGAACATGGGCATTTCATTGCCTTGGTTCTTTTGAAGTTCCTTGATTTTGTCGAGTGCGTCGATGACGGTGACGTTATGCTTGCGTAACTTCTCGACCCACTTCTTGTATTGTGGTAACTTGATTCCTTTTTTCGCTTTGTCGGAATATTGCTCGGGGATAGCTAAGAGTTTGTCTGGAACGGGAACGACAATCAGCTTGACTCCTCGTGCTTCGAGCGAATCCTTGAAGGCGATGATTTGCGGTGTGTTGTCGTTCCAGCGCTTGGTTGCATTGAGCAGGCTTTCTTGCAAGAACAACCATCCGTCTTTGCCTTCGACAACGCAGGTCATTTCGACTTGGTCGCTGCCGCATTTCTTCATGTCGCGCACCATTTGCTTGTGGAGCTCGGATGCGGCATTCACTTGCGCAGGCCACAAAGTGCACAAAGCGAAAAGCGCCACTAGGGCGCTCTTCGTTACTTTAAACCATTTGCAGACGGATGAATCAATCATTAAATGCTCTAGATCTTCGATTTCGAACCTGTGGTTCTTTACTCAGGATGACAAGGTTTCGTTTCGGGAGACAGGCTTTTGTTCAGATGACATTACCTAATCCCTAACACCTAAAACCTAATACCTACTTAATCAACGATTCTCCAGATTCCACGCTCTGGTAGATGAGGGTGTTGATGGTCATCGGACCGACACCGCCCGGCACCGGAGTGTAAGCGGATGCGACATCTTCGAGACCCTTCTCGATATCGCCCACGCCACCTGGATGGTAACCAGCGTCCACGACGACTGCACCCGGCTTGATCCAGGACTTTTTGATGAATTCCGGCTTGCCGACTGCGCCTACGAGAATGTCAGCTTGCTTCACGAAATCCGGGAGGTTTTCTGTCTTGCTGTGGCAAATGGTCACGGTGCAGTTCGCGTTCAAGAGCATCATGGCCATCGGCTTTCCGAGGATGGCGCTGCGGCCAACGACTACGGCGTGCTTACCTGCAAGCGGGATGTTGTAAGCCTTGAGGAGGCGCATAATGCCGGCCGGCGTTGCGCAACCGTAAGCACGCTCGCCCATGGACATGCGGCCAAAGCCGAGGCAGGTCACGCCGTCCACGTCCTTGCGAGCATCGATAGCTTCGAAGGCGGCACGTTCGTCGATGTGGCGCGGAACCGGGTGCTGCAAGAGGATGCCGTGCACGTTCGGGTTCTCGTTGAGTTCTTGAATTTTGTTGAGGAGTTCTTCGGTGGTGGTGTTCTTGTCCATCACCACGCGGATACTTTCCATGCCCACGCGCGCGCAGGCGTTGCCCTTCATCTTGACGTAAGTGGCGCTTGCCGGGTCGTCGCCCACGAGAATCGTTGCAAGAATCGGGGTCTTGCCGGTCTTTTCCTTGAGCTTTGCCACGCGGGCGCTGAGTTCTTCTTCAGTAGTCTTGGCAAGAGCCTTGCCGTCTAGAATGAGTGCTGCCATAAAATCTCCATTTTCCACAAATTTAAAAAATTTGGGCCTGTTTCTAAAGGCTTAAAAAAAGAGATGCCCGCTTGGTGGCGGGCATGACAAGAAAAAATTAATTTTAATTGGTTTGAATTAAAACTTATTCCCGAAGAACGAGGGAATGATGATGCCGACGATAATGGCCCAAGGATAAGAGAGAGAACCTTTAAGCCAGCCGGTCGAGTAAACGGGTTCAGGTTTCTTCAGGAATTGTAGCTCATTATTGCGATGCAATGTGGATTCTGCTACGACTTTCACTAAAGAATCTTTAACGTTACCGATGGATTCATCGAACAGCTTTTTCTGAGCCGCGGCAGAATCGATATAACATTTAAAGCTATTTGTCATTGTTTTTTCCCTTCTGATTGTAAGATAGTAAATAAATATCTAATTTCAAAGGGGGAATGTGTGAAATATTTTACAATTGCAAAAATTAGAGATTTAAGTCACAATTTTTTTCGTTTTTTTTCGCCAAAAAAGGTATCTTTTTTTTAAAAGTTTAGGATTGGAAACATTTTTATGAAAAAAATTTGTTATTTGCTGGCATTTCTTGCAGTGAATGGGCTTGTGGCCTGTGGTGGTAGTAAACCTGCACCAGCTGTTAATCCGAGCCCAGCAGCTGCAGCAACCGCAAAACCTGCTCCCGCTGTTCCCGATTTATCGCCATTGCCTGAACCCAAACAAGTCCATGAGCAGAAGGTGTTCTTGGACAATGCCGTTGACCGCTATAGCTATGCACTTGGTGTTGATTTTGGCAGGGCTGTTTCTAATATCAACGTTCCTGTAAAGTTTGATGTCCTTGTCGATGCCATGCGCGATGTCCTTGATTCCAGCCGTGAAGTTCTCATGACGGATTCGCAGTCCGAGGCCGCACTTCAGGATTTGCTGAACCAGATGCAGGTGCAAAAGGAAATTGATGAGTCGGCAGCTTCACGCAAGGCGCTTTGCGATCAGGCCGCATTCCTAGCAAAGAATATCCAGGATCCACGAATCTGGGTCACGAAAAAGGGCGTACAGTATTTAATGCTCAAGGAAGGAACTGGAGTTAGGCCAAAGGCTAACGATAAGGTTCGAGTTCATTATGTGGGCTCCCTTCTCAATGGAACCGAATTTGACAATAGCGTCAAGCGCGGTGCCCCGATGGAATTTGAGGTCTCGGCTGTAATTGAAGGCTGGCAAGACTTGCTCATGGATATGAAAGTCGGTGAAAAGGTGAGAGCTTGGATTCCAAGTCATCTTGCTTATGGAGAAGCTGGCGCTCCGCCGTCCATTCCGTCTAATTCCCTTTTGGTATTCGAAGTGGAATTGTTGCAGGTGTTCCCTTCCAAGTAACTTGGTGGGCGAGAGCTGATTCGCACGAAAAGTGCCAAATTTTTGTTCAAAAGGCGAAGAACTTTATGTCCTTCGCTTTTTCTGTTGCTACTTTTTAGCCCATGAATAACGCAGCGTCTGATTTTTATTCTCAACACTTTGAAGTTGCCGGGTTCATCCGGGAAGTGTTTGGCTACATGGATCGGTTCAAGGACCAGCTTTTCGTCTTGAAAATCGACGATAGCCTGATGGACCATCCGATGTTCCCCGTGCTGATGCGCGATATTGCCCTTTTGCACAAGGCGGGCATCCGCATTATCATTGTGCCGGGAACGCGAAATAGCATCGACGCTCAGCTCAAGGCGTGGGACCTTGAAACGGAATTCTATAATGGCGTGAGGCTCACGAACGAAGAAGCGCTGCCGCTTGTGGAACAGGCATCCTTGGGCGTTGCGCAACGCATCATGAGCCACCTTACGGCGAGCGGGCTTAGCGGCATTCAGGGCAACTGGATTTTGGCGCGCAGCATGGGCGTGATTAACGGTGTCGATTACATGCGCACCGGGCGTATCGAACGCATCCAGCGCGATTTGCTGGAACAGCTCATGGACGAAAAGTTTGTGCCGATTATTCCGCCGATTGGCTGGAACAAGATTGGGCATGCATACAACATTTCGAGTACGGAACTGGCGACGGAACTCTGCAAGTACCTCAAAGTCGGCAAACTCTTCTTTATCGGAAGCGAAAGCGGCATCAAGCTTGAAGGCCTTGTGACGGGCAAGAACACCAAGTATCTTGAACCGACGGATAACGGGCTTATTTCTGCAATGGATGTGGACCAGGCGAAGGAACTTCTGGAACTCAATTCCGATGTGCTTGACTTTGCACAGATGGACTACTTGATGAATGCCATCCATGCTTGCGAGGCTGGCGCAAACCGCGTGCATTTGTTGAGCGGCGAATTCCAGGGCAGCGTGCTACAAGAAGTTTTCAGTGCCCGCGGTGACGGAACCATGGTGTACGCGAACCAGTATTCGAGTATCCGTCCGGCAAATATCGAGGATATTCCGGATATCTTGCGCATTATGCAGGACTACATTGCAAAGGGCTATTTGGTTCCGCGCACGCAGGATTCTATTTCCGAAAAGTTGGAAGATTATGTTGTCTATAGTATTGACAACAGCATCCACGGTTGCGGTGCACTCCATGCATTCGAAGACGGAATGGCCGAAGTGGCAGGAATCGCCGTTGGCGCGAACTACCGCAAGTCGGGTATTGGCGAAGCGATTGTGCGCCACTTGATTTCGCTAGGTCGCATGAAGGGTTACAAGACTTTGTTCTTGCTTACGACTCAGGCGCTCGATTGGTTCTATCAGCTTGGATTTGAGGATGGAACCGTTGCCGATTTGCCAAAGAGCAAACGCGAACATTACAATCAAAAGCGCAAGTCCCGCATTTTGATGCTTCCACTGGATAAATAGAATTCCGCTTATAGCGTTTTATTTTGAGCGTCGCCATTCTGGGCGGCGCTTTTGTCGTTTTGTTTGTGTGATGTTCCCTTCTATCATTTTTTTTAATTCTGTCCAAAGTATTGTTTGTATATTTATAAGAAATTTGGAGAAAAGATGCGATTTAGAAAATCAGCCATTGTTTTGTCGTCTGCGTTGTTGACTATTGTCGCGTGCAGTTCTAGTGATGACATTGTTGTTGGTCGATATGATGGAGACGGTAATGAATTTTCACCAACAGAATTAAAAGGCTCCATTGAATACTTGCCTTCCATGAAAGCGGTGAACATGAAGGTCGTTCGCGTAGATGAACAGTTGAATTCTATTGATACTTTTGATATTTTGATTGATTCTAGCGAATCGCAAAGTTACTATTGGAAACCTTATAAGTTTACATCTTTTTCTCGCGATTATGAATATCCGTATGTGAAAATATTGATTGAATTCCCTGCAGAGAATAATGGGAAGAATATGGAATTTGCGCAATATGTGCGCTTATTTGATTATAATGGAAACATAAAGCTGCATTTTTATGGCGCCTTGGTCGCAAATCGAATTGAAACGCTTATGAGAGAAAAGAAGATGAACTTTGAAGAAGTCGAAGATCATGCTTATCAGGAATTATCGAAAGCGCTCAATCTGGAAATCAATGATTTTTATCATCATGAGTATAAGGGCTGGGATGGCGGAGTTTTTGATAATGGCGATTTGAATGATTTGGCTCCGTATGTTTTTTGTCGTCATGAAATTTCGGATAGCGTGTTCTACAGTGATTTCAAGGAATTCCGCGAAAAGTTCGGTAATACTGGAACGGTCGATAATTCTATGCTAGTGCGTGCTGCCGATGCTTGGCTCTCGACATTTGAAAAATCTACTAGCGATTCAACATTTCATATCAGGAGCGTATCGAGGGATACGGTTAACGATTTAAAAACTACAGATGATGAATTTTTTGAATGGGCCTATGGTCTTGATTGCTCATGGTATTCGAAAGATCCCATTAAAATAACAAACGAAAAAAGTGCTTATTATGGAAGGTCTTTCGTTTATGACTATGCACAGAATCCTCAATCAAAAGTTTATGTTTATAGGTGGCGTTTAGCATCTGTTTTGGAAGATTCGATTGGCTCCTGTACGGTTTGGGAATCCAATTATGCTGAATATGAAGGAGATTCTTATGTGTGTAAGCGTGATTTGCGCCTATGGAAAAAAGAAATAAATTCTGACACTCTGTTGATTTATAAGTATGGAAAATGTGTGGATCGTGAATATCAGAGAGACAAAATTGTCAATATAGGTGATTCTAAGTTTATATGTACTTGTGCTAGTGAGGACGATTGCGCATGGAAAGAAATGGAATGAATTCTAAATTAATTTTTGTATTGTTAGCGCTATTTGGCTTAATGGCAAGTTCCTGTTCCGGCGACAAGGACGATGTTGTGGTTGCTCGATATGACGATATTGGATTCAAGTATTCTCCGACGGAATTGCAGGGTGCAGTTGAATATGCGCTCATGATACCGGAATTGGTAAGGGTTGAACGCCTTGATGAAAAGTTTAATTCGATAGATTCTGTTGAAGTCCCAGTTGATTCTACTATCAAAAATGCCTTTGTCTTTAAAGTCGGTGAGCGCGATTACGAAAGCCCTTTCGTGAAAATTGTGGCGGTTTTTATGGATGGAAAAAAGAAAGTTGAATTTCCGCAATATGTGCGACTTTGGGAAAGTAACAACAATTTGAAATTGAATATTAACGAGTCTTTGATTGCTGGCCGCATCGATTACTTGATGCAAAAAGAAAATTTTGATTATGCCGCAGCCGAAGAAAAAGCGCGTTCAGAAATGACGCAATTGTTTGGCCTTGATTTTAATGCTCTCTATGCGAATCGGTATAACGGTGTGCATTGTGCAAACACGTGGGGATTGTATGAACCGTACCTTTACTGCCGTCATGAGATTTCGGACAGCCTGTTTTATAGCGACTACAGGGAACTGAGCGAACATTTTGCCAAGACGGGGAAAATCGATTCTTCGATGATTGTCCGCGCTGCAGATGCGTGGCTTTCTACTTTTGCTCCGGGCAAAGATAAAAATAACAGGCCTACTTTCAAGAGCTTCTCGAGAGATACTTTGTTTGTCAGCTATGCCAATTATGGTCGCGTTTTTGAACGTTTATATGGAATAACCATGCCACCATGCAATAGTTATAATAACCAGGTGACAATAGAAAATAAAAAAAGTGAGTTTTATGGTCGCAAGTTTGTTTGCCCCTGCGAAAATGAAGGTTGGTCGTCTACGTGTTATTATCGATTGGTGGACCCTGTTGAGGATTCGCTTGGTTTGTGCCTGATGCAGACTTCTACCGTTGCTGAATATAACAATGCGTATTACGTGTGCAAAGAAAAAGACAATGTATGGAAAGTCGAAAGCGAAATCGATACTTTATTGAAATACAGGTTTGGGGAGTGCGGTTCTTCTGCGACAAAAAATCAGTTTTTTTATATGAAGGATTCGCTGTTTTTCTGTGAATGTAAAGGTGATAAGTGCTCTTGGTCGGATAAGTATGTGAATAAGGATATCGGGGAAGGAGACTCGCTGTATGTGACCGTTTTGAATGCGAGGGGGGTGCAAAAGTTTGGAACTTGCCAATCGAATAATTCCTCTTCGGGCGAAAAATATCCACTGGATAGTGTTTTTGTCGAGTGCCAATTAGGTAAATGGGTGCGGATTGATTCACTGACGTATTATCTGGGAGGCTGTTCAAGGGATAAAGCAGAACATTTGGGAGCTTACTATTCGTGTGAAGGGAGCCGGTATGATGATCATTACTTGGCGTGGTTGAATATATGGAAGGAAATATCGGCTCCAGAATATTATGGGCAAAATTGTTCTATATCGAATTATGGTAAAGTTGTAAATTACGATAGCACTTATTTTATTTGTGAATCAACGGGTCCGTGTAAAGATGAAGATTACTTTGTAGTTTCCGAACGGCAACGTGCTTTAGGTTGCGATTTCTATTGGAAAGAGATGGGAAATGCCGAGATGATTCCACCCGTCATGAATATGGATGTTTGCGATAGGAATAGCATAAATAAGAAAGTGACGTACGATGGCATTTTCTACGAGTGTCAGAATGGAAAATGGAACGTGGTGCCTCAGGATTCTCTGTCGCCTCCTGAAAAAGCGGGCTTTATTTGTTCCGATAGCTTGTATGATCATGTCAAGCATTACGGCGATACCTATTACATGTGCGATGGATATTTCCAATGGCGTACTGTGCCTGCACTCAAGGGCGCTCCTTATGTATATCGCGATAGTCTAGGATCTTGTGGCTCGATTACAAATAAGACTATTTATTGGAATGAATCTGCATCTACTTTTTTTGGTTGTGCAAAAGTAGGCAATGCATGGGATTGGTCTGAAATACTTTTGGGTGTTAAACCATATACAATGCCGGAATCTTTCAAGCGTGAAAATTTCAAGGGCGGTAAGTTTGTTGGAGATTCTGTTTATACTGTAGAAGTCAATGATGTCACGTATCGTTTTGTTTTTTTGAAAAATACATTGTACCTTTCACATGTTGATTTGCCTAGCGGTGGATACGATGCGTATTTCTATAACGGTAACTTGTTCTTGCATGTTGAACGACCGCAAGAAAGGCTCCGTGTAGATTCCCTAAAAAGTACGACAGAAACGTTTGAGGAATTTTATAAAACATGGGTTTCCGGTATCACAAGTTATAGCCTGTGTGGCAATAATCAAACTGCGAATGTGGATACGGTGTACTTGACGCGTTTTAACGTAGACTCCTACAAGGATTATATGGACTGGAATCGAGCAAGCAAGTTCTGCCCCGCAGGATATCATATTCCTTCATCGGAAGAATTTATGCAAGAGGATTATATTGCCTACTTGACTACAGATATGACTCTTCGAAACGATTCTCCACTTATGTGGGACTATTATATAAGCGGGTGCTCTGTTTACGGTAACTTGATTTATTTGGATTTGTTCTGGACGAGTAACGAAAAGGACGAATCAACTCAGGAATGTTTTGAATATGCTTGGCACCATCGAGATGGAGAGAAGGGCCGTCGCATCGTAGATTGCCCCAAGGATTTGTACCCGATGGTGCAGGCGCTTTGCGTCCAAGATAAATAAATTCTGGAGGAGATAATGAAATTTAAAAGTGCAGTCTTAACGATATTTGCGGCGATGTATCTTGTCGCATGTTCCGATAACGATGAGGGTGTAATTATTGCCCGAATGGACGAAAACGGATACCAGTATTCACCGGCGTCAGTGAGTGTATCTGTTGAGTATTTGCCAACGATGATGCCTTCGATGGTCCGTATTGAAGTTGTCGATGAGCAACTGAATGCTGTAGATACAATCGAGTTGTCGAGGGATTCTGCGAATTGGAGAGAAAACTGTTTCACCATGGTTTCCAGGGATATTGAATATCCGCTTTTGAGGATTGTAACGGAGTTCCCGTATGGCGAAAAATCCAAGATGGAATTTACGCAGTACCATCGCCTAAATTCGAATAGCCGTAACTATAACATCAGCCAGAATATTTACATGGCGCTTGCATCTTCGCGTATCGAGCATTTTGTAAAGAAGGAAAATTATAGTTTTACAGATGCCGAAGATACGGTTTTGGAAGAAATGTCGAAACGGTTTGGCCTCAATGCAAATCGAATCAAAACGTATGAAATTTCTTCTCACGATATTGGGTTTAGCGATCTGCTTTTGTACGTAATTTGCAGGCACGAAATTTCGGATAGCCTGTTCTACAGTGATTTTAAGAAGTTGCGTGATTACTATGCCGAGAAGAGCTTTGTGGATACGGCAATGGCTATTACGGCGGCAGATGCATGGCTTTCGACTTTTGAAAATGTTCCCGACGAAAATTTGCGCGAGACTGTATTCCAGAGTGTTTCGAGGGATACAGTCGTGGGCTTGAAGAATATGCAGAAGGACTTTTTTGGCCAAGTCTATGAGATAAAATTCACGACGAAAGATTCTGTGAGAATCGAGAAGAAGTCTAGTAAGTTCTATGGGAAATACTTTTATTATGACCGCGATGGCTATAGCGAATATGATGCGCAATGGAGATTTAAAAATCCTATTGAGGATACCCTTGGACTGTGTATTCTTAGTACAAAGTCTATTGTCTCGTTCAAGGGCGATGAATATTTATGTGAAAATGGCTCGAACATTTGGAAAAAGAATGTGCATCATGATAAACTGCTAGATAGCTATTATGGTTCCTGTGGGAGTTCCAAGAATGGCGAGGCTATTTATACCAGGGATTCGTTGTTCATTTGCGAATGCGACAAATCGGATAATTGTGCCTGGAGCGATAAGTATGCCGGCAAGGAAGTTTCCCGGAGGGATTCTGCTGCTTTTGTAAAGTATATCGAAGCGAAAGCGACCGCGAAATTCGGAAGGTGCTATACCAATGGTTATGGCGATACGAAAAAGCTAGATAATTTGTATATACAGTGCATTAATTCAAAATGGTTTGAGGTGGATTCGCTGACATACTCTATCGGCCATTGTGCAAAGGATAATGAAAAAGGGAAACACCTTGGAATTTATTATGGATGCCGTAGTTATGCTGATTACGGTGCCGGCGATACCGTATGGGCCGAAATCCCGTGGCCAGTCTATGCGGGTGAACCCTGCACTGGAAAACAATTGAGAAAGATATCAAAAGACAGCTTGGATTATTTCATTTGCGAAAATAGCGGTTTGAAAAAGAGTGATTCCAGCGTGGTGTACAAATGGCGTAAGCTCGATAGTGCAGAAGTGATTCCTCCTGTGATTCACATGGATTCGTGTGAAAATATAATGCCCTATGACTTTTTGAAAAAGGTTTATGATGGAAATTATTACATGTGCGAGAATGGAAAGTGGCACCCTGTAGACAAGGAAAAACTGACGCCTCCGGAAAAGGCGGGAGATATCTGTTCCTTGGCGCTTTATGATACCGTAAAAAGGTACGATGGGGTTTACTATAGATGCACTACGTTGAACATGTGGTTTGATGTTGATACCGTAACGTCTGTCAGCTATGCGTATCGCGATAGCCTTGGAAGCTGTGATACTCTTTCGAATGTGGGCTTGCATTGGAACAAGGAAACTTCGGCGCTTTGGAGTTGCGTTAAATTCGGTAGCGAAACTCGGTGGGGTAAAGTTGAATTGCGTGAAAGGGAAGGCGTTTCTTTGCCGGACCCGCTAGACTTGAGCCGTTTTGCAGGCGGAACCCGTGTAAGCACCATGCTTTATACCGTGGATGTTGACGGGATGGTTTATCGTTTTACTCCGACGACAAGTGGCACATGGTATTTGTCCGGCATTGAAGAGCCAGAAGAATAATATTACATTTAAAAATATGAATACACTCGAAGCTATCAAGACACGCCGCAGTACGCGGAAATTTCAGCAAAAAACGGTGGAGCGCGAAAAGCTCGAAGCCATTGTCGAAGCTGGGCGCTTTGGACCTACCGGCGGCAATGCGCAGAGCAACCACTTTTTTGTGATTTCAGATGCGGCGGTGATTGCAAAGCTCAAGGAACTCGTGCAGGCTGCTTTTGCAAAAATGGAACTTCGCGAAGACCTTTACAAGAGCCTCAAGAATTCCATCACGCTTTCGCGCAAGGGCAATTATTCTTTCTGCTACACGGCGCCCGTGCTTATCGTCGTTGCGAACAAGAAGGAATATGGCAACAACATGGCAGATGTCGCCTGCGCTGTCGAAAACATGATGCTTGCCGCAAATGAACTCGACCTTGGCAGCTGCTATATCAATCAGCTCAAGTGGCTTAACGAAGACCCGACGCTTCTGGAATACTTGCGCGGCTTTGGCCTTAAAGAAGATGAACGCGTGTATGCATCCGTTGCGATTGGCTATGCCGACACCGAATCGGGACTCCCGAACCGTACGGAAACGCCCCGCACAGGTAACGAAGTCGTGTTTGTGTAGCAGCTTTGCCCCATAACTAGGAAATCGTAATTCTTGACGTTTTTTGCTATCTTTGCATTGCCTTGGCGATTCTAGATGTATCCCATACCTCGAAGGGAGCCGTAGGCAACCTACCTCATACCTCACAGCTTGCGGGTACATTATGGATTTTAAGAAAATGGAAGACGGCTTCCGGATGATTCTGGAAGGCATGGGCGAAGACCCGAACCGTGAAGGACTTATCGATACGCCGAAGCGTGTTGCAAAGATGTACGCTGAGCTCATGACGAGCCTTACGGGCGAAATGAAGGCCGAAGACATCCTCAAGACCCGTTTCCACGAGAAGTACGATGAAATGATCATCGTGCCGGACATCCAGTTTGCAAGCATGTGCGAACACCACTTTTTGCCATTCACGGGCAAGGCCCACGTGGCTTACATCCCGGGTGATTGCGTGGTCGGCCTCTCGAAAATCCCGCGCGTGGTGGAATATTATGCCCGCATGCCTCAAATCCAGGAACGCATGACCCGCCAGATTGCCGAACTCATTCAAAAAGTGTTGCAGCCGAAGGGTGTTGCGGTCGTTTTGGAAGCAAGCCACATGTGCATGACAATGCGCGGTGTGAAAAAGCCGGGCGCCATGATGGTCACGACGCAGCTTTTGGGCCGTTTCAAGACCGACGAAAAGACTCGCGCCGAGTTCATGTCCCGCATTTACGCTCCCAGATAATTGCGGTATATTGTTATTTTGTGCCCTGTCCTGATGCAAAGTTAGGGGAATTGGGGCGAAAAATTTTTGCGTATGCTTGTTTGCCGGAATCTTTTGTTCCGGCTTTTTCCTTTTAAGGTCGTTATGGATTTTTTATCAATAAAAGGAATTTTACATATATAGTTTCTCCTCACGTTTTGATTTAGTTTAAAAAATAGCCCCCTTTAAGGGCTAATGGATGGGTGGCTGGTTTTGTAAAAAATAAGAGGAGTACTTAGAATGAAATCAAAAATTTTAAAAGCAATGGTGTTGGCCAGTACTTTGGCCTTCTTCAATTGTGGTGATGATGCCGTCACATCTGCAATAAACAATTATGGCGGACTTTCGTCTAGTTCGGGTGAAGTTCAGTCGGGTGATGGGGCCTCTTCTAGCTCTGCGGAACAAGCTGGTCAGCAACAGGGCGAAATCTCTGGAGTTTCGTCCAGTTCTACGGGGACGGTTGAAACGCTTAGCTCTAGCAGTGTTGATGAAAGTTGCTTGGCTTCTAGCCTGCCCGATGCTTGCGGCTCGGAAACGAATCCGCTTCCGACATCGAGCAGCGGTGTTGCACCGGGCTCCAGTGCTGACGTTCAGGATCCTGCATCCAGCGCCGATGTGCAAAAGCCGGCATCTAGCTCTAGCGCCATCATCGAAAAGCCTGTCTCTAGCTCCAGTGAGGCTGTAAAACCTGCAAGTTCCTCCAGCGAAAAGAAGGTGGAATCTAGCTCTAGCGAAGCGCCGAAGGGCATTTTCCTTGCTAGCGGCAAGGAAGAAGAAAAAGACCAGATGCAAGTGGAATACAAGACACGTACCGGCTGGGATGGCGGTGGAATCCTCTCGTATCCGAAACAGCTCTCTTCTACGCAAAAGCACGGCGTCGTGGTTTGGGGACCGGGTGGCGGTACCGAACCGGGTGCTTACGAAGGCATGATCCGTCGTTTGGCTTCTCACGGATTCGTCGTGATTGCACTCAAGGAATCTCCGGGTGATGCTTCTCAGGCCATAAAGGCTTTGGATTGGCTTGACAGGCAGAACAAGGATTCCAATAGCCCGCTGTTTGGCAAGCTCGACATGAATACGGTCGGCTGTTCTGGCCACTCCATGGGCGGTCTCGAATCTGAACAGGCTGTCATCAAGGACAAGCGCGTGCTTACGGCATTCCTCAACAACAGCGGTGACTGGAATGGCGCTGGCGCCAACAAGGTCGCAACGGACAGAACGATTGCAATCCTCTTCGGTGAAGTCGGTATGGAAAAGGACAACGCCAAGAACGACTACAACAACGCTGGCGTGAAGGCTCCGGCTTGCCTCATCGAAATGACGGGTGGCCCGCGTAACTCTGAAGGCGGTTACGGTCACGGTTCTGGCTCTTGGGACGGCATGGCTGCAACCGTTGCATGGATGCGCTGGCATCTCGGTGGCGAAACAGAACGCAAGGCTGATTTTGTTGGACGCAGTGGCAAGTACATTGACGGCAATATCATTGGCAAGCAGGGCAAATGGAAAACCCAGTGCAAGAATTTCTAATCTAATTATAGTTTTCACACTCCAACAACCAAAAATCCCGACCCTTGTGGCCGGGATTTTTTTTCAATCGTCATTCCTGCGAAGGCGGAAATTTATGTGTTTTATACAAATTAACTATTTGGATTTTTTGTCCACGAGACTTTATTCAAAATGAAGAAAATCTGCGAAATTATAAGGTAGTTTCTAATCAGGTTATGGTAAATAGGAGAACAAAAAATGAAATCCAAACTTTTAAAGACAATGGTGTTGGCGAGCTCGCTTGCCTTCTTCAATTGTGGCGACGATGCTGTCACATCTGCAATTAACAATTATGGTGGGCTTTCGTCTAGTTCAGGTGAAGTTCAGCCGGGCGACGATTCGTCTAGCTCTACATCCGATGTTCAGGGCGGTGGCGAATTAAACCAACAAGGTGGCACCGAAATTTCTTCTGCCGCGGAATCTAGTAGCGCGACAGTCCAAAATCCGGAATCTTCTGCTGATGTTGCCGCAAGTTCTTCAAGCGGAGTGGCTCCGGCTTCTAGCGCAGGTATTGCTCCGGCAAGTTCCTCTAGCGAAGCTAAGGTCGAAAGCTCCAGTTCCGAAAAGGCTCCTGTTGTTAGCTCTTCTAGCTCCGAAAAGAAGGTCGAATCTTCTTCGAGCGAAGAGGCGAAGCCGAAGGGCGTTTTCCTTGCCGAAGGCAAGGACGAAACGAAGGACCAGATGCGAGTCAAGTACATTGAACGCACCGGTCACGATGGTGGTGGAATCCTTGCTTATCCGGAACAGCTTTCTAACGACCAGAAACACGCTGTTGTCGTGTGGGGTCCGGGTGGCAGCACGGAACCGGGTGCATACGGTGGAATGATTCGTCGCCTTGCTTCTCACGGCTTCGTGGTGATTGCGCTCCGCGAATCTCCGGGTAACGCTTCGCAGGGCAAGCCCGCTCTCGACTGGCTCGAAAAGAAGAACAAAGATCCGAACGATCCGTTGTACAATAAGCTTGACATGACGAAGGTCGGCTGCTCCGGTCACTCCATGGGCGGTCTCGAATCCGAACAGATGGTCATTCAGGACAGTCGCGTTATTACCGCCATGCTCAACAATAGCGGTGACCTTGGACATTCTGCAATGTCTAAAGTTCCGCAGGGCAAAACAATCGGTATCGTGTATGGCGAAGGTGGCATGGAACGCCCGAACGCCGAAGCCGACTACAACAATCCCGGCGTCAAGGTTCCGGCATGCCTCATCAAGATGACGGGCGGTCAGGGCAATGAATGCCAGCAGGGCGAATGCGGCTGGGGCCATGGTTCTGGTCCGTGGGGCGGCATGGCTGCAACGGTTGCCTGGATGCGTTGGCACCTCGGTGGCGAAGACTTCCGCAAGGCAGATTTCGTCGGTACGAGCGGCCGTTATATCAACGGTGAAATCATCGGTGAACGTGGCCGCTGGAAAGGCACCTGCAAGAACTTCTAGCTTTTCATTCTAAACACTCCAAACACCAAGCGCCTCGATCTTTATGGTCGGGGGCTTTTGGTATTTGCGGCTCAAGAAACATTTCTCTAATTGTGCTTAGCGTCATGGCGGATACCTTTAATTTTTTTTATAATTATTTGCGGAAACAGTTTCAGGACAACACTCCTAACCACTGTCCACTAACCACTGTTTACTGAACTATGAACGCAGCTATCCTTACTAATGAATTTCCGCCAGAAATCTATGGCGGTGCAGGTATCCACGTAAAATTCCTCAGTCAGGAACTTTCCAAGCTCTGCCACATCGAAGCTCGTTGCTTTGGCCCGCAGAATGATGATGCGGACAATATTCGTGCCATTGGTTTTAGCCAGAAACTCGAATGCACTCCGGCTGATGAACGTTTCAAGAAAATCTTGAAGCCCTTGGATATCAATCTCCAGTGGATGTCTTCGCTCAAGGATATTGATGTGATTCATTGCCATACTTGGTATAGCCATTTTGGTGGTGTTGTTGCAAGTCGCCTTTTGCAGTGCCCGCTCATTCTCACGACGCACTCGCTCGAACCGCATCGCCCGTGGAAGGCCGAACAGCTCGGTGACGGCGGCTATAACATGAGCTGCTGGATTGAACGTACCGCTTACGAAGCCGCTGATGGCGTGATTGCCGTGAGCGAAGGCATGAAGCGCGACGTGATGAAACTTTATGGTGTGCCGGAAGACCGCGTGAAGGTTATCTACAATGGTATCGATCCGGACTTTTACAAGCCGACTTTCGACGAAGAAATCTTGAAAAAGTGGGGCGTGGATCCGAATCGTCCGTTCGTACTTTTCGTGGGTCGCATTACGCGCCAGAAGGGCATTAGCCAATTGATTCAAGCTATTCCGCAAATCGACAAGAACGCTCAGGTGGTGCTTTGCGCTGGGGCGCCGGATACGCAGGAACTTGCCGACGAATGCAAGCACTTGATTGAAGAAGTCCAGAAGACGCGCGACGGTGTCGTGTGGATTCAGGATGCGGTGCCGCATACGGAACTTCGCGTGCTTTATAGCCACGCAACCGTATTTGCAACGCCGTCTCTTTACGAACCCTTCGGCATCATCAACCTGGAAGCTATGAGCTGCGGAACGCCTGTCGTGGGTTCTGCTGTGGGTGGCATCCCGGAAATCATCGTCGATGGCGAAACGGGTTACCTCGTGCCGCTCAAGGCCGTGTCTGCCACGAACTTCGAACCGGCTGATCCGAAGGCCTTCCAGACTGATTTTGCAAACAAGCTTAACAAGATTCTCGAAAATCCGGAATTGGCGAAGAAGATGGGCGAAGTCAGCCGCAAGCGCGCCATTGACGTGTTCAGCTGGAAAACCATCGCGAAGCAGACCTTTGACTTCTACGCCGAATGCATCGAACGCTACAAGCGCGAAGGGAAGCGATAGCGGTTTCGCGGCAGTTTTCAGCTAAAAGTTACTAGAAACAGTTGCTAGAGAATTTGGCAGAACATAGAACTTAGAAAAATGGCCCCGCTTATAGCGGGGCATTTTCGTGTCTAGATTTATAGCGGTCATCCTCGCTTCGCTAGGATCCATACATTTTTCGTTGAAATTGTAAAAAGCGAAAATAGCCTTAAGTCACTTCCTTCTCCCCGTAATCTTCTCCACGATCGCATTTGTCGTGAGCAATTCCGGCAACACGATTTGTTTGCTCTTGTCGCCGGCGGGGTAAATGGCGTAGGCGGGCACGCCGGACTTGCCCATGCTGCGGAGGAGCTTTGTGACTTCGGGCGTTTCGCGAGTCCAGTCGGCCTTCACGAGGGCTACGTTTAGGCTATCCATGGCGCGCCTAAAATCTTCGCGGTTCAAGACGGCGGCTTCGTTTGCCTTGCAGGTGATGCACCAGTCGGCGGTGGCGTCAATAAAAACGGTGCGGCCGGCCTTGGCGAAATCTTCGATGAGTTCCGGCGTATAGCGGTACCATCCGTCTTCTGTGACGAGCTGTACCGATCTTGCCTTGAATCTCGCATTGACTTCGTCTTCGTATTTGGGGGAAGCGAATGCAAACCAGATTACAAAGAGGATGATTACGGAACCTCCAACGGCGAGAACTTCACGGAAAAATGCAACACCCGGCGGGGCGATGTTCCCGATGGCAAAACTCAAGGCGATGCTCAATAGCGAAATGGCGGCGAATATGCCAACGCCAAAGTTACCGGACTGTTCGTGCACAATCCACAAAAGCCAAACGACGGTAGCGAGCAAAAGAACGCCCATGATTTTCTGGAGCGTAACCATCCAGGCGCCTGGTTTTGGGAAAACTTTCAAGACTTTCGGGAATGCGCTTACGAGCATGTAGGGGAGTGCAAGGCCAATGCCTGCTGCGGTAAAGAACAGGAACAGTACGGGGGTCGATGTCGTGAATGCAAAACCCATGGCGGTTCCGAGGAATGGTGCAGAGCATGGCGTACTGAGCAATACGAGGAGTGCGCCTGTAAAGAAAGCGCCTGCAAAACCTTGCTTTCGGCTTGTAAAATCCATGCGAGTTGTTGCGCTTCCTGGAATCCATATTTCGAAAACGCCAAAGAAACTCATGGCAAATGCTGTGAGGATTACGACCATGAATGCGATGAAACCCGCGCTCTGGAACTGCATTCCCCAGCCCGCGTTTCCGCCGCCAGCCTTGATTACTGCGACAATGCCTGCGAGAATCCAGAAGCTGGTGAGAATGCCAGCGGTTGTCGCGATGCCTAAAGTAAGGAGTCGCTTTCTGCTTTCCCCTGCTTGCTTGATGAGGCTAAAAAGCTTGAGCGAAAGGACCGGCAAAACGCACGGCATGAGGTTCAAAATGATACCGCCAAGCAGTGCCGATAAAAGCAAAATCAGTGTGCCTGCGGAACTTTCTTCGGCAAAATGGTCTTGTGCGGTTTCTGGGGCGCTTTGGATGTCGTCATCGTTTTTTTTTAAGGATGCCGGTTGCAAGCCGCTTTTCTTTGCAAATCCAGTGGAGTTTACTCCAAACGTGACTTTCGACGGTGCAAGGCAAATGGAATTGTCGCAGGCCTGGTAATGGAACGTAGCCGAAGTGGTGAGGCTATCGTATTTGTCGTCGATTCCTTCGATGGGGAGCATGATTTGGAAATGCCCCTTAAAAACGAGATTCTCAAGGTCCAAAGCTTCGCTGTATTCCTTAAGTGGCTCAGGCCACTTGGGCTCTCCAAAGTGAATACCTTGTGCCGAAATTTCGATAGACGATGGTTTCAAAAATTCATCGGCCGCAACATTCGCGTTCACATGCCAGTTGTTGGGGATGGTAATGTCTACAGTGACGCTCGAACCTTTTGCCAATGTACCCGCGGAATATTGCAAGCTGGCCTCGGGAGGCGGCATGTTGTTCATATTGAACTCTTGGGCAAATGCTAGCATTGCAAACAATAAAATGCAAAATGACGATTTTTGCAAACGGTTGTTTGCAAAATTTTCAAATTCTATAACTTTGTTAAAAATTTTCATAAATTAATTCCCGCTACAAGAAGTAGAAAATATTGGAAAAGCGTTTATGTCATCTACTAGTTTCCTTTATAACCGTCTCCCTGATTGGGTTGGGTCTGTGTGGAAAAAATATTCCTACAGAATATACAAATTGTGCTTGCAAAAGTGTGCGACAAAAGACGAAGCGGACGACTTGTTTCAGGAAGTTGCTCTCCGATTTTGCAAAAAAGCGGGTTCGTTGAACAATCAGGTTCATCTCTTTGCGTGGCTCCAGACGGTACTTCTGCATTGCCATTACAATGACTACCGCAAAAGGCACATGGTGCAGGAAATACCTTTTTCTAGTCTTTCCGAGCCCAGGGCTGTTTATGAGGCGTGCGGGGCCGATGCGTATGTAAAACCCGATGATAGTCTCGACGAAACGGCGATGAAGGAATTTTCATTTTTGCTGGAGGCTCTTAATCCGCTCGAAAAAATGATTATAGAACTTTCGGTGGTGGGCGGGCTTAGTCTCCGTGATTTAAGCCAGTTGATTGGGTTGTCTAGGGCGAGTATTGGCCAGCGGAAGCAGGTGGCGCTCCGAAAAATGCAGGAGAAAATGGCTATGCAGAAAGACCGGATTAAAATGATTACAGGTCGTGAAGCGTCTTTGCGAGAAATTATTGAATTTACTGGTTGAAAAGCTCTTAAAATTTCGTAATTTTATAACGTGAAATATCTGCTTAATCTTATTTGCATTTTCTTTATTGCCTCATCGGTTTTTGCACAAGACCAGTGGTTCAATTATTCAAGCCCTTTCCCGATAAAGGCGGCAATCCCTACAGGTGATGGCTTGCTTCTATCAACGGGGGGTGGTCTCCGTTTTAGGGCGCAAAATCTCGACGACGTCTTCACGACATCGAAAGGCCTTGGTGAGCAGTCGATGAGTGCCGTTGCTATTTCTGATCTTGGAGCCTTTGCGGTGAGCGATGCCGGTATCGTTTCGATAATGTTGTCGAATGGATCTTGGCAGGTTCTTAGCCGTTCTTATGCAAGTAGCAATACGCATGTAATTCCGGGAATGGCACTCTTGGGTGGCCCGGTTTTGGTAATCGCTTTTGATGATCGCCTATCGTTTTTTAATCTTAAAACCATGACATCGATACTCACGGTGGATCGTATTGCTAACATCAGCGTTTCCGCTTTTCCGATAAGTGCGATGGATATACGTGGTGATTCCTTGATTATCGCTGCTGGTGGCGGTATTTATATGCGCAAGATGGACTGGGAAAATTTGGACACCGATGTGCAATTGTACGACCCGGATTCTTGGAAGGTCATTAAGGATGCTTCGGTAGGCAATGAACCTATCAAGTCTATTGCTTGGAAAGACGGTAAAATGAAGACCTTCCCCACGGAAGGCATGAGAATTTGGGACAAGGATGGCGAGACGCGAGTCGCTCTCGATACGTTCTCTGTATTTACCAAAACTGAATCGATGGTTATGATTCGTGGAAAGGTGTTGAAGGACTCGATTCTGTACGAGCGAGATTCTGTTCAGGTTAAGGGCGAGACGGTGAAGTGGCTCCCCTATTACAGGTCTAAAGTGCGCTGGGTGTCGTTGCTGCCGTCAGGCAAGGCTATTTTGGCTGGCCCCGAAATTATCCTCTATTATGATAATGGAAAATTTACGGACTTGACGGAATATGAGCCGTTTCCGCTGAAATCTGTTTATGAATTCCAGGCGCTTCCCCGGGGGGGCGTTTTGGCGGCTACCGAAGATGGCTATTTCTCGTACTTTATTCTTTCGGACAAGAATAAAAAGTATGTATGGAGCAAACCTAAAGAAACACGCATTGGTGCGAATGGATCTGATGCCCGTGCTCATAACTTGAAAACCTTGTCAGTGCTTTCGCCCGATGGCGCTTTTTATCACCATTGGGGTGCCGGATTTGGCGTGTATAGAGGATGGGCTGATTCGGTTGTTGATATAATGTCCTTATATGGTGTAGATTACTTTGGTGTACCTAATCGTGATAAATATTGCATGGATAATTGGAATTCCGATACCACGAAGCCTCCAATGGTATTGGCTGTATCGACTACTCCGGCTCCAAACAATTTGGGCTATTTGACCACTTCGGCATCGAATAAAGGTTATAGCTTAGTGTACGTAGAACTCGGTGTGAATGACAACCCGATGTCTTGTGCTAGCAATGTGGGGTCGATGCCTATTGGCGGTCCGATGTTTGCCCGAATAGACGAAAATGGTAATTGGGTTGTCTATGTGGGGACTCGTTTTTCGACGTCCACCGATGCCGCTGGCGGCTTGGATGTGTTTACCTTCCCGCCTCCCAATAAAATGGGTGGAGATATATCCAAGGTTGATACATCTTATCGAAAAACGTATTCTGGCGCTCAATCGACGCCGGTTGACTTGGTTTATGAACCGAAGTCGGAAAATCTTTGGTTGGTCACGGCATCTACGCTTATGTATTGGGATAAGGACGGTAAAGACTTGAAATCGCCGCTTTCGACCAATGGCCTTAGCGGTGCGGACTTTACGAGTATTGATGTCGATAGCCGTGGTAATCTTTGGGTTGGAACAAAAACGCAAGGCGCATACCGCCTGACCCCGCGCAAGACAAGCCCGGATACATTGTCCGTGGAACACTTCACAACCCGCCATGGCCTCCTTAGCGAAAGTATTCAGGATGTGGCTGTAGATACGGTATTTGGCATGGTCTGGTTTGCTCATGATAATGGAGTTACCCTTTACCAAAGAAATGATGTTCGCAGTACCGAGAATAACATGACCAATGATGCCGCCGGAGATGTGAAGGTGTTTCCTATTCCATTCCGTCCGAAGCTCCATCCGTATATTTCGTTTATCAATGTTGCCGACGATGCTGTAATTAGTATTTACAACAGAGGTGGCAGGCTGGTTGTTTCGCTAAGCGGTGGCAAGATTTCCGGTGGCCGTGCTCAATGGGATGGCCGTATGGAAAATGGAAACCTTGTGGCGCCAGGCGTCTACCAGTATGTTGTTCGTGGTAGAAACAAGGTGAAAAAGGGTAAACTCTTGATTGTCCATTAATGAGTGTTGGTACTATGAATAAATTTGTTGGAATTACATTCTTTTTTGCCGCTGTATTGATTGCAGGCTGTGCCGGCGAACGCCAGGGGCTTGTTTGCGAAGAAATCGAATACCGTCTGAGTACGCAGACGTATTCTCCGGACCAGCGTGCTTATATTGAAAATGAACTCCGCACTTGCCGCGCAGAAGAAGCAAGAAAGAAGAATGAATCCGGGCAATCGAACACTAGCATTTATGAGCGCTTCGCTAATATGGAAGGTGCATCGAGTGATACGTCCAAAAGTGTTATTCCCGTTTCGACGTTGTTGCAGGATTCTTCTGAAGAAAAGACGACGAGCATTTACGACCGCTACAAGTCTGTCGAGGCAACCAAGTAATGCCGACTATAATGACTCTTGCGGGCAAACCGTTTGAACCGGACTTGCCCAAGCGCTTGCTTTTTATTGCAGGCGAAATCCGTGAAGCCGGAGGCCGTGCTTTTTTGGTGGGCGGCTGGGTGCGCGATGCATTGTTGGGCAAGGATTGCCGCGATTACGATGTCGAAGTTTACGACCTCACGCAAGATGAACTTGTTCCCATTTTAAAGAAGTACGGCCGTACGAATTTGGTGGGCAAGGCTTTTGGCGTTATCCACTTGGCGATGAAAGGGCTTTCGCTGGATTTTTCGTTCCCGCGGACAGAAAGTAAAGTCGGTTACGGGCATCGCGGTTTCGTGGTGCATACGGACGAGAAACTTTCGTTTAAAGAGGCTGCGCTGCGCCGAGACTTTACGATTAATGCGATGGGCATGGAACTGCCGGAGCTTACGCTTTGCGATCCGTATGGTGGGATTGACGACTTGAAGAAGGGGCTGCTGCGCCATGTGGGGCCTGCTTTTGTCGAGGATTCCTTGCGAATTTTGCGCGGTGTGCAGTTCGCGAGCCGCTTTGCGCTTACGCTTGCACCCGAGACGGTTGAACTTTGCAAGACGCTTTCGCTTGCCGACCTTTCGGTAGAAAGGCTTTTTGAAGAATTCAAAAAGTGGCTTTTGAAACCCGGCAAGCCGTCAATGGGCCTTCGTGCGTTTTTGGACATTCGGCTCAATGAGTTTTTCCCGGAAGTCTTTCCGCTGCACGATTCTTGGGATGCGCTAGGCGAAATGCTCGATAACATGGAGAGCTTGCGCAGGACCCTTGCGAACGCTAGTGCCGAGGCGGTTGGTGCGAAATGCTTGCCGCTTTCGGATGCTCAGGCCATGGAATTTGCGTTTGCTGCATTCCTTTGCGGCAGCCCGAAAACTTCGCTTAAGTTCCTGGAACGCATTACGAACGAAACGCATTTGTTGAAAATCGTTCCGCTGCTGGTGCAGGTGTATAGCGAACTTGATTTTGCGATTGTGGACGATGCGCCTGCACTCCGTCGCCTGGCGGTAAAGCTAGGTGGATTAAAATTGTTGTGCCTGCTAGTGAAGTGCACTCCTCGCGAATTTTACGCTGGCGATGCTTGCGCAAACGATGCCGGATTCCCCGAAAAACTGTGGCAAGCCGCTGCGGAACTTGACTTGCTTGAGGCTGCTCCGCAGCCGTTCCTCATGGGCAAAATGCTCATGGAAATGGGTTTCAAGCCGGGCAAGCAAATGGGCGAGCTTATCAAGCAGAGTTTTGAGCTGCAACTCGACGGAAAAATCAAGAACGCCGAAGAAGCAATCGCATGGGCGAGAAGTTTGCAAGCCTATTTAACGCTAAAGCGTTGTCTCTTGAGCTCAGAAATAGTCAAATATTTTTTGACTGCTTCATTCGCTTTTCGAGACTTTCCGAGCCTATCGGTTGAGATTAGAGCGAAGCGATAATCTCACTTAGAACACTCTCTTTTCTCTAAAAGAACATAACTAAGTTCTAAGAGCGAAGCGAGCTAAGTTCTGCCAACTAAGGCGCCTTTGGCGCCTTTATTTCCATCTGAACATTCCGGTGATTCCTGCGGGTACGCAGAACACAATCATCGGAATCTGGATCAGTTCTACCGGCAAGAACGCGAGCATTTTGCGCTTGGCGTGTAATTTCCACGACGCAATCATGAGGAACACGAAATCTACGGTAAACTTGGGCAAAATGCTGAACACGCACCACTCCCACGGGAAATCCAGGAATATCGCGCACCACGGGCTTAAGAACATCCAGATATAGTACGTATAAATAAGTGTAAGAAGCAGGATGTAAGTCTTACTTTCGTAGTTGGTACCGTTGCTGCTCCAGCGGGCGCGCTGGTTAAACAGTTGCTTCCACGTATGTACCGGAGCCGTTTCGATGACGGCGTCGCAATCGAGGTTGTAGCAGACCTTTGTTCCCGGAATTTTCATCATCTTGTGGATGAGCATGTCGTCGTCGCCGCTGGAAAGATTCACAAGGTCGCCAAAGCCGCCAACAGCAAAGAACAAGTCTTTCTTGTACGCAAGGCAAGCGGCGCTTGCGACAATGGGACAACCCCAACTGAACCCTGCGGCTTCCATGGCGGTATAGCCCAGCGTTTCGAGTTTCTGGTAGAGGTGCGGCATGGATCGCGTACCGTTGTTCTGCTTGGGGCCCTGCACAATGCAGATTCCATCGACGAATCGCCCGGCCATGGCCGTAATCCAGCTTTTGCGCGGGATGCAATCGGCGTCCATGGTCAAAAGCACCTCGTTTTTCGCAATCTTGAAGGCACTTTCGAGAGCGCGCTTCTTGGGGCTTGCGATTTGCGGCAGGTCTGGCGAGAGCGTCAGCACCCTAAAACGCGGGTGCGTGGCGGCAAACTTTTCGAGGATTTCTCGGGTGCGGTCCGTGGAACGGTCATCGACGCAGATAACTTCCCATTCGCCAACGTAATCTTGTGCATCAATCGCTTCGAGTGTGCGTTCGGCAAATTCCTCTTCGTTGCGCATGGGAATCACGACGGACACGCTCGGGGTTGCTTTTGGGCCTTTATAGCGATGCGTCTTTAACAGTCCTATGATGAAGAATAGGAACAGTAATGCGTAAAGTGCAGTCAGGCATGCGATAATAATGCCACCCATGGACTGAAATTTAGCAAAAAGAGTTTTGAGTTCTGAGTTACTAGTTACTAGAGTATGCTTTCTTTTTCTAAATTCAGCTAGTAACTAAAAACTATTAACTAGTAACTGCGCCTTCGGCGCATCGAGTCCATGCTCCATCCTTCCGCTTTCGTTCATCCTTCCGCAAAAGTCCACGAGTCCGCAATTATTGGTCCTTGGTGCGTTGTTGATGAAGGGGCCGAAATCGGGGAAAATGTGGTGCTTGAATCGCGAGTGCGGGTGTATGGCGGAGTGACCATCAAGGCGAATACGCACGTTTACGATGGTGCAATTCTCGGGGCGCCTCCGCAGGACCTCAAGTACGCCGGTGAACCGACCCGTCTTGAAATTGGCGAAAATTGCATTATTCGCGAATACACGACGCTCAATCGCGGCACGGCGCAAGGTGGCGGCTGCACACGCCTCGGCGATCGCGTTTTGATTATGGCTTACGCTCACGTGGGGCACGACTGTCAAATTGGCGAGGGCGCCGTCATTGCGAACGCTTGCCAGCTGGGTGGCCATGTGCGCATTGGCCGGTTTGCCACTATCGGCGGAACAACTGCGGTACAGCAGCGCAATCAGGTGGGCGCCTATGCGTTCGTGGGTGGCACGCTCAAGGTCGATTATGACGTTCCTCCATGCAGCCGCGCCTTCGGAAACCCGCTCCGCTTTGCGGGCCTCAACCTCCATGCGCTTCGCATCCATGCCAGTGAATTCCCGCCGGAACGTATTGCGTTTTTCGAGAAGGCCTTCCGTGCGCTTTACCGCGGAAAGCGCCCCATTGCAGAAGTTATCGAGGAATTGAAAAAAGGCCCGGAACCTTTGTTCCAAGCCTTTTTCGATGAACACTGGTCGGGCACTTTGGTGCGCCCGTAATTTTTTAGCGCGTAACGCGCCGGTTTTGCGGCGGGTTTATCGATTTAGAAGATTAGTGCTTGAGGGAATCCATAATACCACTCTTCGTTGACGGTATCGTAAGCGTCAAATCCACCGGTTTTGCCAAATCCCCAATAATGGAATGACATTCCGTTTTCGATAGCGGCCTTTGCGGCTTTTGATGTCCAATAAGCCTTGGTTTTGTCGCTTGGAGGGTCGCCTTTTTGGCATCTTGCCGGATCACCGCCTGACACGCCGAATTCACCCATGTTCAGGGGAACATGGTCTATCCCGTTGACATCGGGATAGAGTTTGAGGGCTTGCGTTTTGTAATACGCTAAGCTATCCTGTGCGACATTGAGCAATGGGGCGTCGCCCTTGCATTCGTATTGATCGCTGTGTCCTTGATGGGTAAAGCTGTAAGGTTCGTAGAAGTGACCACTATAAATAATGTTTCCGTCTTGCGGCAAGTGCAATATATCGAGGTCTGCAAATTTTGCTGCATGGTAGGATTCGAACATGATGGTTTTGCCCGGAGCGGCAGCGCGGATAACGGCGTAGGCGTCGTTCATCAGGTTGTCAACGAGTTCTCCATTGGGAATTATCGGCTCGTTTAAGATTTCAAGTACGAGCATGTTATCGGGGAATGCGTTTAAGACCGAGGCCAGTTGAGACCACATTGCAAGGAAATGTGCTTTTTCTGCTTCAAATTCAGCTGCGTTATAAGTACACTTGACCTGTTTTTTCTCTTCGCTATCCCATTTGTATCCGCCGCCACCAGCGCAGTTCAAATCGCCATAGTGATGGAAATTTACAACTACGGCAAGATCGTTTGCAATAGCGAGTTGAATATCTTCTAAAACTCCAGCCAAACGGTTTTCGTTGACAGTGTGGGTTGTTTTATTGGCATCTTGGTGCCATTGAACCGGAATACGCACAGAGTTAAAGCCTGCGTCCTTGATGACTTTGAAATCTGTATCGCGGATGGGATTGCTCCAGCCTCTGTCGTCTTTACCTGGGGAATCCCAGGAGTTGCCGAGGTTGATGCCGCGACCAAGTCTGGTATTCATCATTCTACCCAAGGTGTAATCAACAGGAACAACAGTGCTTACGGGTTGGTTGCTGCTTCCGCTTGACGGTGTCGGTACTGTGGCGGTACCGCTATCGCATGCCCAGAAAGAGCATCCGAGCGCAAGACCGGTCGCCATAGTTTTAAAGAACTTTTTTAACATGTTGACCCCCAAAAAAAGGTTTCATAATAAGACCTGTTCTCAGAATCTATATTCAAACCTAAAATAGAAAAATGAAAACTTGCTTATGTTGTGTTTACGCCTGAGTCCATTGTGACGCTCGTCAAAAATCTTAATTTGTAAACATTCTGAAACGTTGGGCTGGTAAAAATTTCCGTTTACGCTTGAGTCCAGCGTCTAAGCGGCTTCAGTAGTGGTATTCCATTGAGGGACCGTGTTTTGCAAAGGCTTTTTTGCAAATGGGTATCGTTGATTTTTCAAAAAACAAGCTATATTGTAGACGATCCGAATTTGGAGATTTGTACCTATTATGAATGGAAACTTAAAAAAAGCCATTTGGAAGTCCGCTCTAGCGGCGATGCTTCTTGCTTCATCTTCTTTCGCTGGCTACGGTTTTAGCGATTACCGCGACCGCGACCAGTCCCACTTTGTCATGAAGGATCCTAAGCCGTTCCGTCCTGATAAGGAAGTTGTCACCGTTGTCATGCGTGAGGCTATTCCTCGCGGTGGTGGTTATACCTACCAGTACCCGCGTGAAAACCCCGAACCGGTACTCACGGATAAGTATGCCATGGAAGGTGCTCTTTCCATGGAAATCGAACTTATCGCCAGTGACTACTCCGGTGTTGCTATTTGTATTGCGGGTTCCGTGGACTTGACTCCATATCTCGAAGAAGGTGTTCTCGAATTCTGGATCAAGGGCGCACAAGGTGGCGAAAATGCCTTGTTCGTGCTCGTTGACGATGGCGTGAAGAGCAACGGCGAATCCCTCCAGGTAAAGCTCCGCTCCAAGAGCCTTGGCGAAATTACGACTGAATGGAAGCACTTCAGCATTCCTCTCAAACTGTTCGGCAATACCGGTGTTTACTGGGATGCAAAGAACACTCGCGAAGTGATGCTCCCGTTTGCTTGGTCCAACTTCAAGGGTTTCCGTCTCGAAGTCCGCAAGGATGAAAACGAATCCTTCAAGGTTTGGATTGACGATATCGTGATTAAGAAGCACGGCAAGCCGTACGAAGGCCCGGCTCATTATCCGTTCCGTAACGAGATTTAAGAGGATTTTATGCGCAAAACAGTTTCTTCCCTTTTACTAGCGTCTAGCCTCGGTGCTGCGTGGGCACTCCCTCCGCAGTTGCAGCTTGATTCCCTCCACGCTTCGTTGGATACTCTTTCCGGTAACATGGAATCGACTCTCTTGGGTAAGGACGATCTGCCACTGGCAGTCTCCGGTTACATGGCTTTCCGTTTGAAGAATTTCCAGTATTCTGAACCGAGTCCATGGGTTAAAGATGATAGAGCCCGCACAAGTGTCGACGCTATCTTGAACGTGAATGTCGTCGCGATGCCGAACTCCTACATTACGTTGTTTACGAACCTCATGTTCCCGTTCGACTTGAGTGGTATCTATACAAACTACTTGGCCAAGAACCCGACGCAGTCTCCATCTAATGCCAACAATGAACGTGTCTTGTTCGACCACTCTACGGACTATTACGCTTCGACTATCAACGAAGAAATGAACGCCGGTGTCGATATTCGTGCTGGTGTGTTCGGTGCCTACGTTACTGCAGGCGGTGTTATTTGGGCAAACGCATCCCCGCTTACCATGTGGGAACGCGAAACCAATCCGCGTTTCGTCTGGCAGTATGAACTTTTCGAAGACGAAAAGACCGTTTCTACCTACTATAAGGAAAAGGCTTTTAAACCGGTTAAGGAAGGTGGCCGTGCATTCTGGACGAACCGCTCCTTCGGTGGTGTCTTTGCCAATATCTATCAGCTCCCGTACGACATGAAGGCTCAGTTCCTCGTGTCTCAGCCGGTTGATGCTGACATGGGTACTCGTGATGGTCTCCGTATGTACGGTGGTCAGCCGGGTGAACTTGAAATGTCCGGTGGCTACGATTTCCGCGGTACAGTCCTCCATGGTCGTATCGCCAAGGAAAAGATTGCTGATAACCTTACTGTCGGCGTGAACTACATGGGTGTTACCTATGATAAGGCAACCCTCTATGAACCGGAGTTCAAAGAGGATTGGACTAAACGAAATGATTTCGGTTATCCGACACTTCTCAATACGCACGTGGCTACAGTTGACGTGAAGGGCAACGTTACCCCGAAGCTCTACTTGATGGCCGATGTGGGTGTTAGCATTACGGACTCCACCGTATTTGTTCCGGATTCGACGGGCGCATATATTTCTAACAAGGAAGGCTACCGTTCTAGCATGGCTGATCCGAAAGTTGGCCTTTATATCAAGGCTCAGAGCAAGTATGTTGAAGGTTGGCCGATGACTGCTGAAGTCGTGTTCTTCCAGCCGGGCTTCTACTCTCCGTATTCTTTGACGAATCCGTCACGTTTCCCGGGCTGGCGTAAGGACGAAACTTACCTCAATGCAGGCGCTCTCCGCTACTCCCCGAACTTGGCCGGTATCAACTTCAAGTTGGAACCGAGCTTCAATCGTGGTTATTTTGACTTCCAGTATGCCCAGCATCGCCAGATTGATCCTAGTCAAGATGTGGTTATGTTCAATTACCGTTTGAACGGCCGCAATATATGGGAAGGCACGAACTCCTGGACCAAGCATAAGCCGCTCTTTGTGGCTGACTCTGGTAACAATACTACTCTTACTTATAGAAACCGTATTGGTGCAGTCGATGAAGCTAGTATGGGGACCAAGATGTATCGCCAGCGCGGTGGTCTCTATGGTGGTACGTGGGAAATGTGGGAATCCTTTGCTGCTTATGAAAACGGTAGCCAGGCTGGCCATAATCAAGTTCCGATGCATGCCAAGTGGTCTTCTTACCTCTCCTTCATGGGTGGCTACGATATCGGTCACTGGTTTGGTACCGACCGCAATATCATGATGACCGGTTACTTCGCCCTTTCTGGAATCTCCACTTCTTTTGCTCCGATTGCCGTTTCCGAAAAGCAGTCTAACATGCTTATGACTAGCTTCTATGGCCAGTTTGAACCTACGATTGCTGTGACGCCGACGTTACACATGGTGGGTATCCTTGGCTTTGAAACATTTAGGTCTGATAAGGCTTATGTACTTGAGAAGATTAAAAAAGACATTAGTAAACAAAATGGAACGTACACCTATGAAGTCGATTCGTATTGGCTTAAGAAAGCTCCTATCAATTATAAGGACTTTGCAATCGGCTTGGGCTTTGACTGGGATTTCTCTGACCGCGTAGGTCTCCATTTCCGCTACAAGTTCATGACGCACTCTGACGAAACCGTACCTGACAATGATTGGCATTCCCATTACATTGCTGCCGAAACCAAGGCTTGGTTCTAAGGGAGGATGCTAAAGATGAATATGAAAATGAAAAATATTTTAATCGCCCTTCTTACTGCATCGGTTGCCGCATCGGCATCTGTAGTTGCGGAAAATCAAAAGGCATTACAGGCCAAGGCCGATAGCGCCAATGCAAAGCGTGGTGTCGAAATTGGCGGTAGCATTCGTGCTGTTGCACAGCGTTCCGGCTTCTCTTCGGATCAGGACAAGCAGCGCGTCATAAAAGATAAAGTGAAGATGCCTGATGTCGAGCGTAATGAATTCGTTAGCGCAGACTTGAGCTTCGGTTTCCGTCCGTACGAAAACGTTCGTGCCAATGTGATTATGCGCATTGGTGGTGGCATGCAGGAATATTTTGCTGCTGCATCTAAGACTTTTGAGGCCAAGTGGCTCAATGTCGAAGGCAATGTCGGCAAGAATTTCTACTGGGTTCTTGGTGATTTCCGTCAGGAAATTTCTCCGCTCTCGATTTACAATCCCGGTATCGACATCATGTACGAACCGACGATTTTTGCCCGCAAGCGCCACATGGCCCAGAAGGAACAGCTCCTCGATGGCAACAAGCGTAACCTTCAGGGTGTAAATCTCCAGTTCCGTCAAGAAATCGACCCGATGATTGGCGAACTCCGTGTAGAAGCTTTCCTCGCTCGCGTCAACCGCGTGTCTGTGCTTGATTTGAGTGGTGCCGAAGGAAACATTCTTCCGAACGATTCCATTGCCGGTGCTTCCCTTGCTTCTAGTACGGACAAGTGGCTTGTCGGTGGCAATATCGAACTTTTGCCGATGCAGAAGAATGTTTATGTTGGCGTGACTCCGATGCTCATTTTCGATAATGAAAAATCGAAGTCCTATGTCTATAGACATCACTACTCTTACGAAGTTCATGATTATAATAAAAAGGATTATACTCGCGAAGAAATCAATCCGCTTGAAGTCGGTCTTCAGAACACGCTCGTGTTGAGCGGTCGTGTCGGTGCCGATGTGGCTGGTATCCTCAATAATAAGAACCTTGTTCTTGATTTGGTCGGTGAATATGCTATGTCCATCAACAAGACTAAGATGCCGGCTGTTACGGATGAAACGGGAACCGTCGTTCTTGTTCCAGAAACCGAAGAAAGCGAAAATGGTTCTGCAATACTTGCTACCTTGAACGCTGGCTATAAGGTGGATAATTCTTGGAGTGCAGGCCTTACCTTGGATGTTATCATGAACGACGAAAAGTGGTTCAATAACATGGCTCAGTCCCCGAGTTTCTTTGCCCAGCGCATTTTGAACTCGGATAAGGATGGCGAAACGGTCAAGTATGGCGTGAACTCTCCGCTTTACTCCACCTTCGATGCTCTCTACAATTATTCCCCGAAGTTCTCTCCGGTGACTCGAACACTTAAGACGGATGGTAAGGGTTTCGAGCAGGGGCAGTCCAATAGCTACAATATCGCTTTGTACAACAAGAACTCCTGGGGTTCCAATGTCTACTCCGCTGCTCAACTTGCTCTCCTTAGCATGATGATTGACCCGGCTGTCCAGCTTGCTTTGCCGAACGGCCTTGCTACTCCAAACCGCAAGGGTTTCCGCGCCTTGATTAAGGGCGATTGGGAAGAAAAGATCGAAGCTCAAGCTCTTGCTAGCATCTTCAATCAAGTCAAGACTGGAAGCGAAGTGATTGACAATGTCTCTTACAAGGAATTTGGCGGTGGTGCTAAGTTTAACATTGCTAAAATAGTTGGTTTCAGTAAAGCCGCTGAATTTTCTGGTTCTATCAAGCATTCCGAAAACGAAACAAGTTTGAAGACGGGTGAATCGGCGAAGATTACGAGCAACTTTGTGAACGTTGGTGCTTCCTTCCAGTTCTTGCCGCGTCTCGGCTTTACAGCTGGTTTCCAGATGATCAATACCGATTATGGCATTGGTGGCGTGATGAATTCGATTGTGGGTGCTGATGTTCCTCTCCTGAAGAGCCAGCAGACACATTGGATGGTTGGCTTTGATTATGTGGTTGGCGACAATGCATGGCTTGCTATCAACTATGGCATGATCAATGTCAAGAATGATTACAATATTGCTGCTGTTGGCGAATCTGCTCGTAACTTGCCGGACTACTACGAAGCTCCTGAGGCAGCTCCGGGAACTCTGCCTGCTACGACTTACACGCATAAGTTTAGTCAGTCTATTTTTGAAGCTTCCATTAATGTGGAATTTTAATGGGAGGTAACTAGAATGAATTTCAATATGAACATGCGCAAAATTTTATTGACCTCCGCAATTGCTTTCTCGGCTGCATCTGCTTTTGCCGCCGATAATCAGGGCGAGGTTGTGACGCAACAGAAGTCCCTGTTAGAAAAGCTGGATTCTCTCAATGCAGCTGTGCTGGGACTCAAGATTAATGGTACGGCAAAGGCTGGTGTTAATGCTTCTTTTGCAACTTCTGACCAGTTTGCCAAGGAATCTCCGACTCAGGAAAATCAGGCATTCACGGATGTGAACCTGCGTTTGACTGCTCGTCCGAGTTCCGAGACCATGATTGATGTCCAGTTGCGTTTGCACAAGGATTGGCAGAGCGCCTATGATGAAAACAATAACCCGGTTATCGGTCACTGGTTCAGCTACGATGGTACGATTCTGAACAAGCATGTGGACTTTAACTTGGGTTACATGCGTGTTGGCTATACTCCGCTCACCATTTTCACTCCGCAGACCGAAATTCTGCAGGAACCGGAAATCTTTGCGGAAAAGCGTCGCGAAGCTCTTGAAAAGCGCAACCTCGATACGACAAGCCGCCGCTTGTTGCATGGCCTCAATATCGTTTATAATAGCGGTAATGTCGCCGGAGTTGTCGATAACATCACGGCTCAACTTACGGGTGCCCGTCTCCGCAATACGGCAAAGAAGTTGGATCAGGTGTTCTTCGACTTTGACTTCGCTGACCGTTACCTCTTGGGTGCGCGAGTCGGTGCCGATGCTTACGGTGCTCACCTTGGTGTGAACTTTGTTAATGCAATGGACCGTAAACTTACCCGTCGTACTAGAGATATCAAGACTGATACGGTTTATTACGATAACAACAGGGTGATTTCTGTCGATGCTGCTTTCGATTCCAAGAAGGTGCTCCCGGAACTCCCTGTGACATTTGGATTCAATGGTGAATTCGCCATGTCCAAGTGGACGGTTGATCGCGACTACAATGTTAAGGAATCAAAGACTTCCTATTATGCTGTCGAGACTACCTATGATAATGACAAAAACCAAAAGTTTGTTTATCTCAAAAAGAAAACAGATCCTCCTTCTAATGTCAATAAGAACGAAGAATATCTCGATCAGGATGGCAAGAGCTTCTATGCAGACCTCTTCGTGAAGGGAAATATCAACGATATCGATTTCAAGGTAAATGCAGGTTACTTCCAGACCGATTCCGGTTTCTGGTCTGAACTTGCCTCTTCTCCGGTTTATCAGGGACGTTCGACAATTTTCAATGCGAACGCTTTCTATGGTAATTCGACCGATAGCCTTGTTCTCGCTACGTTCGGTGCTTCTAGCCTTGAAAACCTCTACTTCAATGTCTACAATTCTACAACGTTGCAGGCTACAAACTTGATGAGTTCGACGGATCTCGGTCATGCATTGCTTGACCAAGATGAAAGTACTCAATTGTTCTTTAACTTGAATAATAACTACAAGAACGGTCACTTCTACCGTAACGGTTATTCTGGAGTCACCGCTAAGAAGATGGAACTCGATCCGTTGATGGTTCTTGATCCGTCTGTGGGTCTTGCTTTGCCGCTTGGCCTTGCTACTCCGGACCGCAAGGGAATTACCGCCAAGGCCGATGTCAACTGGGCTGACAAGGTGACCTTCAATGCTCGCGTCAATATTGTCACGCAGTCGAATGCTATTGACTATTCCACTTTGACTGTGGGCGAAAATAAGTTCACAGAGTTTGCTGTGGGTGTCGGTGTCGAAGCTGGCGCACTTGCTGGCCTTGACCGTCAGATTCTCGTCCAGGGATCTTTTGCCCAAGGTTCTGAAAACTCTTTCCTCAAGCGTAAGACTTCCCGCATTGTGGGTGGCTTTACCGCTGATGTTTGGGGCCCGTTGGCTTTGCTTGGCGGCATCCAGATATACAAGAAGGAATTTGGAACTGGCTATCCGATAGCTGCCGCTGTTGTCAATAAGGCTACAGAAATGCTTGCCTTGGGTGGTGCCCGTGTAAAGCTCGCTTCGCTTTCTTACCTCTCTCTCCAGGGTGGTATGCTTAAGAACGAACTTGAATATACCATTCCAGGCGTTTCTGCTAACAAAATTTCCATCAGCAAGCTTGTTCTCCTTGCCGATGTAACGGTGAATTTCTAAGAGGTGCTGAAAATGAAAAATCTTCACCAGTACATGCTAATTCTCGTGGCAGGCGTTTTGGGAGCCTGCGGCTCGATGAGTGTTAATGAACCTTATGCAGAAGCTCTTCCTGCTGATTTTAATCCTCAAGAGTACTTGGCTCTTCATCCGGAGTTGCATATTGCTGAGATTAAGGATTATGTGGCTGATTATAATAGTCAGGCTGAGGCTAATCTTAATCTTAGCAGTAAAGAATTCAAGGCTTTAAAGGATGCTGATAATGAGGCATTCATTGCCAATAAGGATGTGGTCAAGGCTATTTACGTGCATTCGCAAATTGGTTCCCATACTGAACAACAGTGGAATGATCTTCTTGAAAAATTATCTTTGCCCGATTCTACGGATGAATACAAGAGTGCACGTGATGCTTTAGCTGAATACAACTTGATCGGTATTGACGATGACATGTCGTTCCTGTTAGCGGTTCCTGTAGACTATCAGGCTGTTTCTCAGCAGTTTAACGTTTTTGGTAGAGATCATGGTTGGGCATACCGCCTATGCCGTCCGGAAGAAAGTGCTAATCCGCTTCGTAGCAGTTTGCCAATTGCGGCGGAACAACAAAACATAGTTAGTTCCCAAACAGGAACCTTTATAGTGGATGAAGGTTTTTACTGCCGTGATGCCGCTGGCAATGACCGTCTGATTCAATAGGATAAGAGGTATTCAAAATGAACTTTAAAGTTATTACATTGGCTCTTGCTATGGGCTGTGCTTCTATGGCCCAGGCTGCCGCTGACAAAGTGATTGGCTTCTATCCGTATTGGAGTCAGTATTCTCAGTTCTATGCAAAGGATATCCGCTACAATCTCGTGACCGATATTCATTACATGTCTATCGCCCCGAGTGCCGAAGGTACTGTTGCCTTTGCTGACGAATACGATGCAGACAACTTCAAGAATCTCGTAAGCATGTCGAAGGATAACGGCGTGAAGCTTATCGTGTCCGTGGGTGGCATGGAAGCTGAATCGAACCTCAAGGCTATCGCTTCTTCTGACGAAACGCTTTCTACGTTCGTTTCGAACGTCAAGGAATGGCTTTCGACAAACGGTGGCGATGGTGTTGAACTCGACTGGCAGAACCTTACGACGGACGATTCTGAAGACTATGCCAAGATGCTGAACGCCTTGGTCGATGGTCTTTCGGGCTCTACAGTTACGGCCGTGATTTACCCGGCCGCCGGCATGGATGCCTACAAGGCCGAAGTCTTGAACCGCGCCGCTTATGTGGATGTGTTCATGGCTGACCTTATGAACGAAAGCGAAAGCAGCCTCGTTCCGAACCAGAGTGCAAACTCTGTGCAAGAAACGCTTGACGCTGTTGCCGCTGCCGGTGTGAACAAGGATCTCCTTGCTCCGGTCGTGTTCCTCTACGGTAAGTCCTTTGCTGGTGCCAAGGGCCTCGGCACGAGCCATCAGGGCGTTGGAAGTGGCAACGAAGGCTACCTCCCGTACGCAGAACTCATGAACCGCTTCGATACTCCGGATTACACGGTGACCTTCGATGAAGCGACCAAGTCCGAAGTGGCTGTGAGCGAATCCGAATCTATCGTGTTCATGGGTATTCCGTCTGTGAAGGCTGTTGCCCAGCACGTGAAGAGCGAAGGCATGGCTGGCGTTGCCGTCTATGACCTCTCTCAGGATCACTATGAGCCGGTTGTGTCGCTCCTCGTGACTGTTGGTCTCGAACTCCGTCCGGGCATCAACTACAAGAGTGGCAAGAAGAAGTAATCCGCGCTAAAACGCAAACGCTTTAAAAATCCTCGACGCAACAAGATGCGCCGAGGATTTTTTTGTATTGTTACTGTGGACTCTCTGTTTTGAAATCGCTATATGCGTTCCGTCATTCCCGCCTCCCAGTCCTCGCTCGACGGGGATGAGCGGGAATCCATAAAGGTTTGACTTCCTACTGTCTACTTTCTACTTCCTACTAAGCTCTACCTACTACTCCTTACATCGTCATCCTGAACGCAGTGAAGGATCCAGTTACATTTCCCCTCACAGTCCTCCGCACACTTAATACACTTGTTATCTATGGTAAACATTAAAGTGCCCCCTTATGGTGCGTTTTCTCTAAATTAAAGGTATCTTTATATTGTAATTAGGGTTTATATATTACGGTGTCATGCCCGTCGGGTGTCTCCCTAAAAAATGAGGTTTTGTATGCGTAATCATTTGCTCGCTGCGTTAGCGGTTGCGGTTCCGTCTTTTGCTATTCCCTTGGTAAATCAGCTTGGTTTTACTCCCGAGTCCGAAAAGATTGTGGTGATTCCCGGTAACGATGCCAACCCGCTCGAAGTCCGCGACATGGCAGGGAAGGTGGTGCTCTCGCTCGAAGCCCCGATGGTTTACGATTGGGAATACAGCGGTGAAGAAGTGCAGACGTATGATATTTCTGCAATCAAGAAACCTGGCACTTACCGTTTGTTCAGGGACGGCTATATCGGTAACCCGGTCGTGGTGGGTGAGGATGTTTATGTTGACGTGACCAAGGCTGCGCTCAAGTGGTTCTATTTCCAGCGCGCAGGCATGGCGCTCGAAACGCGTTATGCGGGCAAGTGGGCGCGCGCCATGGGCCATACGGATGACAGCGTGATTGTTTACGGCACGGATTTACCGACGGCAAAGACGGTTGCAAAGGCAAACGGCAAGCCCGAACCAAAGAAAGCCGATGCGAAAATTATCAAGTCACAGCGCGGCTGGTACGATGCCGGTGATTATGGCAAGTACATCGTGAATTCCGGCATTACGGTGTTTACGCTTTTGGAAATGTACGAACATTTCCCGGCATTCGTGGATACGCTCCATTGGAACATCCCGCGTGAATTCCCGAAGATGCCCGAATTGCTCGAAGAAATCCGCTGGAATCTCGATTGGATGCTTTCGATGCAAGACAAGGATGGCGGCGTTTATCACAAACTCACATCGCTCAAGTTCGGTTCGAGTACGATGCCGGAGCTCGATGGCGCCTTGCGTTATGCGATTGAAAAGAGCTTGACGGCAACGCTTGATTTTGCGGCGGTGATGGCGCAGGCTTCTCGCGTGTATGCAAAGTTCGATGCTGATTTTTCAAAGCGCATGCTCAAGGCTTCTGAAGTGGCTTACTATTGGGCCAAGCGCCATCCGAAGACTTTGTACAAGCAACCGTCCGATGTGCAAACGGGCGATTACACGCACGGTGGAGAGGATGGCAAGGACGAATTTGCATTTGCCGCAACGGAGCTTTACCGTGCCACAAAGAAAGCTGATTACCTCAAGGATTTGAAGCAGTACAAGTTCAGGGCCGATGGCCCGTGGTGGGGCGATGTGAACATGCTCGCCATTTACCATGCAGCGCTTGATTCTGCGGACTTTGGCGCAAAGGTTGGCGGTGAAGCTCGCAAGACTTTGCTCCACGTGGCAAAGGAACTTCGCAATGTGGGCGATACGAGTGCCTATAGGCTCCCGGCATTCCCGTCTAGCTGGAACTGGGGCAGTAACAGCGCCATGGCGAACAACGGGATTGTGTTGCTCCATGCTTACTATGTCACGGGCGACAAGAGTTTCTTGGATGGCGCCCAGCAGTGCTTGGACTATCTCTTGGGCAAGAATCCGATGGAAATTTCTTATGTGACCGGCTTTGGCTTTAGAAGCCCGCGTTTCCCGCACCACCGCGTGAGCGAATCGGATTTTGTTGATGATCCGGTGCCGGGCATGCTTGTGGGTGGGCCGCACTTGGGCAAGCAAGATATTAATTTGGATGGAACGGAACTTTGGAAGTGCCCGAACTATGCTACTGCTGACAAGCCTGCGCTTGCCTACATTGATAACCGCTGCAGCTATGCCACAAATGAAGTGGCTATCAACTGGAACGCTCCGCTTGCATACCTCGCTGGCGCCTTGCAGGCCATCTACAGCGGCCACGCTAACGCTGTCGTGAAGTAATTTTTCACATTGTCATCCCGCACTTGTTGCGGGATGACCTTTAAAAAAGCGCGAATCCTGTTTAGCAATATAATTCCCGCTTTGGGAATGCGCGCGAAACATAGTCATTCCCGCGTAGCGTTGTCATGCCCGGCTTGACCGGGCATCTCCTTTATTCAATCCATTCCACTTCCACAATGCCGCGCACGGAATTGAAGCAATAAATTTTCTCGGCGTTTTGCAGGTCGCTTGGGTACAGAATTTTTTCCTTGATTTTTCCTTCGCGGAGGAGCTTTTGGCGTGTCACGCCGTTTAAAAGCCCGCATTCAATGGGTGGTGTGTAAATGGTGCCGTTCAGTTGGATTCCAATGTTTGTGAAAGTTCCTTCGGTGAGTTCGCCCTTTTCGTTCACGCAGATTTCGTCGAAGACGTCCTTCGGGAACGGAAGTCTTATGCTTGTTTTGTGGTACAGGAATGGATTTGCAGAATTGACTTTGTGTGCAATCTTGACTTTTGGATTCTCTTTAGGCGCAGGGATTGCTCTTGTCGTGACTTCGAAATGCCCGTCCTTGAACAGTTCGATTCTATTGACAACGTTCGGATTGAATTTGACTTTTTCAATGTTGCTGTTCCAAGTGAACCCGAGCGCATGTGAAGATGCTCGCAACCGCTCGATATGCATTTCGAAATCGGTGATGCCGGTTTCAATGAGCGAAAAGTCTGTTTCCAAGAATTTTGCCTTGGTAATTGTTTCGTTCCATTCGTCTTCGGCAGTGGAATTCCATGTGATGGCGCTGCCGGCATCGTAGCGGTATTCCGTTTCGCCGTTCTTCTTCTGCAAAATTCGGATGGGCACGGAGAAAATCATTTCATCGCCGTGGATGTAGCCAATCGCGCCGCAATAAACATCGCGCCTCATGTGTTCCGTGGTATCAATAATTTCCATGGTCGAAATTTTTGGCGCACCAGTGATTGAACCGCACGGATAAATCGCTCTGATGATATCGTATAGTGTTACGCCTTCCTTCAATTCAGATGAAATTTCAGACGTCATTTGGAACAACGTTTTATGCTGTTCGATATCGAAGAGTTTATCGGCTTTGACGGTTCCCGGCTTTGAAATTCGGCCGAGGTCATTGCGCAGCAAATCGACAATCATGATGTTTTCGGTGCGGTTCTTCAAGTCGTTAAACAAGAAGTTTTTCAGCGCGGTGTCTTCTTCGTCTGTTTTGCCTCTCTTGACAGTTCCCTTCATGGGCTTGGTCAAAATTTTATTGCCTTTCTTTACGAAAAAGAGCTCTGGCGAAAACGATAAAATGGTCTCGTACTTGTTTTGCAAAAAGGCGTTGTAGGGAGTCTTTTGATTTTGCAAAAGATAATGGTACAGCTCGGTTTCGTTTGCGTTTGTTTTTAACGCCGAAGGGTAAGTATAATTGACTTCGTATGTAATGCCGTTCTTGATTTGCTCTTTGATGAACGCAACTTTTGCGGCGTACTCTTCTTTGGAAATGAGTGGCTTTATGATAGTGCCGATTTTTTTATCGGGGATTTTTTGCACGAACGGCTCAAAGGAATCGAACGCTTCAAAATAAATAAGAGGCAAGTTACTAGCCGTATTCAAGTCGTATCGCATGTATCCCACGAGATAAAGGCCTTTGCTTTTCAAAATTTCAATTCGGTCCAGGGCTTGCCTGACATTTTTTGGCTTGAAAACTTCGATGGTCTCGATGGGCGTTTTAAAGATTTTTTCTGCGTATATTTGCATAATCGCCAAACTCTTCTTTTAACGGCGCAAAATATAAATATATAGGTCTGATGAAAATTATTTTTACTTTGTATTTTTTGCTTACTCTTGAGGTATATTTAAATAAAATTGCGGTGTCTTGGGAAAAGGAAACTGAGGATGAAAAGAACTCTCTTTTACTTTTTTTTCATTGCTTTGGCTACTGCTTTTACGACTTCATCTGCTTATACTTTGAAGGGGACTGTTAAAGATAAAAATGATTCTTCTCCACTTCATGCGACGGTAAAATTGCTGAAGAAGGGGCTTGAAGCAGAAACGAATCGCTCTGGTGCTTTTGTCATTCGTGAAGATGATGTGGTTGCTTTACGAAACTTGCGTGCTGCGGTAGGGCATTTTAGCTTATTGAACGGAATTCTGAATTTTACGCAGGGCGGTAGCGCCCCCGTGCAGGTCCAGGTTTTTGACATGAACGGAAATCAGGTTCTTGCCAAGACGTTGCGAGGTTCCGGAAGTGTTGATCTTGCGGCTTCTATTCAAGCTCAAGGGAATTATGTTGCAAAGATTAAGCTTGGTTCTGCACAAGAAACTGTTCGCTTTAGCACTCTAGGCAATGTTTCGGGTGCGGTAGGCTCGGCTGAAAAGCCTGCTTTGTTCAAAGAAGGGGATGATGGCGATACCTTGCGAGTTGTGGCAACGGATTACGATACTTTGTTTGTTTCGCTCTCGAATCTTGATACGACTTTAGACATTAAGCTAAGCAGGGCTGCCGATAAGCAAACTTACGCGTTTGGATATGCCATGGGTAATGAACCAACTCCGAGTAAGGGCTGTGGCAAGGAAAACACGCTGAAGGACAACTTCACGTTCACCAGTGCTGGCATCGAACACGAAATCTACCTTACTTTGCCTGAAAACTATGACAATAACAAGCCCTATCGTTTGGTGTTCGGCATGCACTACATGGGAGGCTCTGCCAAGAACGTTGCAACGAGGGAAGGCTACTACGGATTTAGAAATCAGAAAGGCGCCAAGGAAAATACCATCTTTGTGGCACCGCACGGATACACGGACGAGAACGGCAAAGAAAATCCATGGCGCTGCGGTGACGACAAGGACCACGTCTTCTTTGATGAATTCCTCACTTACCTGAACGAAAATCTTTGCGTCGATACATCGCGCGTGTTCTCCATCGGGTTTAGCTTTGGCGCCATGTTCAGTAACTCGCTCGCTCAAGATTTTCAGCACCGCTTGCGTGGTGTGGTGGTGTTCTCCACGATGGACCAGGTGATTTACATGCCCAAGAACAAGGGGCTCCCAATAGCATGGATGGGAACCGTCGGCATGAGCGACAATCTCTGTACGCCAAAGCTTGGGCGCAGCGCTCGTGACAGGATTTTAAAGAACAACGGAAAGCCCGGCGCAGATGGAAAATTCACCGATGCCAGGGGCGAAGAGGCGGAAGAATACTCCGGTGGCAAACACGTGTGCTACGACTACAAGACCGTCGATCCGCGTTTCCCCGTGAAGTGGTGCACGTTCGACGGCGAGCACACGTACAACCCCCGCGAAGATGGAAAAGTTTGGACAACCGAAACGGGCTGGGAATTCATCACGCAATTCTAGTGGAATTTTCTTCATAGTAAACAATGAAGCCCTCCTTACGGGGAGGACTTTTTTGTTAAAAACTTGGTTTTATATTACACTTTGTAATAAAATTGTAATATTTTGTGAATGTGGAACTTATCCAAATTTTTCAGTATATATTTCTAACATGCAAAACTGGTATCTTATAATCGTTCTTTCAATAGTTTTTGTATCGGCGCTTTTTGCTTCGACAGCAGCTTCGCCGATGTAAATGAATTGCCACTATAAAAAACGCCCGCTCGCGCGGGCTAAATTTGTTTTTGGCGATTTGAATTTGTTGGCAAGTGTTACTTGACTAAGTTCACGAATTCGCGGCACACGGCTTCTGGGTCCGGCTTGCCAAAGATTGCCGAGCCAACAACGAAGACGTTTGCGCCCGCTTCCTTGCAGGCGAGGATGTTGTCCAACTTAACACCGCCGTCGATTTGAATATCGAGTTCCGGCTTGAGCGCGCGCAGTTCGCGGATTTTGTCGAGGCAATACGGAATGAGACTCTGGCCGCCGAAGCCCGGGTTCACGGACATGATGAGCACCATGTCAACGATGTCGAGCACGTACTTGATGTTTTCTAGCGGGGTTGCCGGATTGATGGCCACTGCAGGCTTTACGCCAAGTTCTGCAATCTGGTGCAGCAAGCGGTCAAGGTGGTTTGTGGTTTCGGCGTGCACGCTGATGATGCTTGCGCCGGCTTTTGCAAATTCGCCCACGTAATTTTCGGGATTCTCGATCATCAAGTGGCAATCCAGCGGGAGCTTGGTGCCTTTTTTAACGCAAGCGGAAATTCCCGGACCAAAGCTGATGTTCGGGACAAAGTGCCCGTCCATGATGTCCAGGTGAACGAGGCCTGCGCCTCCGTTTTCGATGGCCTTGAGACCATTACCGAGTTCAAGGAAGTTTGCGTTCAAGACGCTGGGTGCGATGATTTGTTTAAGCATAGTTCAAATATAGCAAAATAAATTTTTTTTTACTAAATTTAAAAGCACTAAGAATAAGAGGAGATTATTATGTCCAAAAACTCTAAAACTGTAGTAGCAAAACCAGTTGCAAAGAAAACGGCGACGAAGGCTGCGAAGCCGGTTGCCAAGAAGGCCGAAGCTAAGGCCGCTCCGGAAAAGAAGGCTGCGCCGAAGGCCGCTAAGCCGGCTGCCAAGGTTGCAAAGCTTGTTGCAGAAACTCCGAAGGCCGAAGTTAAGCCCGCCAAGGCTCCTGCCAAGAAGGTTGCTGAAAAGTCCGCTAAGGCTGCCGCACCGAAAAAGGTTGCTGTGGAATTTATCGCCGATTGCCCCCTTGCAACGACTGTTTCCATTGCCGGTTCTTTCAACAACTGGACTGTCGATGTCGATATGCTCAAGAAAGACGAGAAGACGGGTCTTTGGGTCGCAAAGATTTCCCTTGTTCCCGGCGATTACGAATACAAGTTTGTCTGTGATGGCAAGAACTGGGATGCTGGCGACAACAAGATCAAGCACGTGTAATGCTTGAGGCCTCCGGCGGGATTCGCGATTTTATTTCATAATTCTGAACGCCGTAGGCGCAAAAAAAATCCAGTGCTATTTTATTCGTAAAACGTTGGCATCGCCCAGCGTTTTCCATTTTGTGTAAAATAGTAAGCTGGTGAAAAACGAAAATATCGTTATAATTCTAAGTTCTAAGTTCTAAGTTCTAAGTTCTAATTTTCTAAATTTGCTCCCGTATGAAAAATTCCATCCCTGATTCAGTGCTTTTGAAAGCGGCCAGTGAATACGGCACTCCGCTTTGGATTTATGACCGTGCGACGATTGAACGTGCTGTAAAGGACGTGCAGGTTTTTGACACTGTACGCTTTGCCCAGAAGGCATGCCCGAACCTTTCCGTGGTTTCGCTTATCCGCAAGCTTGGCTGCGTTGTCGATGCAGTCTCCGCTGGCGAAATTGTGCGTGCTCTCAAGGCAGGTTTCAAGGGTGGACAGCAGAAGGGCAAGGTTCCTGAAATCGTTTACACCGCCGATATCTTCGACCGCGATGCTCTCGAACTCGTGAAGAAGTACGACATCGCCGTGAACGTGGGTTCGCCGGACATGATCCAGCAACTCGCTGATTTCGGCGTGAAGTCTGAACTCACGATCCGCGTGAATCCGGGCTTTGGTCATGGCCATTCCCGCAAGACAAATACCGGTGGCGATTTGAGCAAGCACGGCATTTGGCACGAACAGATTAAGGATTGCATCAAGCTCGCCCAGAGCAATGGCATGTGGATTACTGGTCTTCACATGCACATCGGTTCCGGCACGGACTTTGAACACTTGGCTCAGGTTTGCGATGCCATGGTCGATGCTAGCCGCCGCCTGGGTTCTCACCTCCGCACGATTAGCGCTGGTGGTGGCCTCCCGATTCCGTACCACGAAGAAGAAAAGGGCAACCGCATTGACGTGAAGGCTTACTACGATTTGTGGGACAACGCCCGCAAGCGCATCCAGCAGAGCATTGGTCACGATGTCCACCTCGAAGTGGAACCGGGCCGTTACCTTGTTGCAGAAAGCGGTTACCTCGTTGCTGAAATCCGTGCCGTGAAGAAACAGGGCAATAATTTGTTCTACTTGCTCGACGCTGGCTTTACCGATCTCGTTCGCCCGAGCTTCTACGGTAGCTACCACGCTATTTCTGTGGTCGCCCGAGATGGTCGTGAATTGAACGAAACTGTTGACGCTGTTGTGGCTGGCCCGCTCTGCGAATCCGGTGACGTGTTCACGCAGGAAGAAGGCGGTTTTGTGGTGACCCGCAAGCTCCCGAAAGCTCAGGTGGGCGACCTCTTGATTCTCCATGATGCCGGTGCTTACGGCGCCGCCATGAGCAGCAACTACAACAGCCGTCGCTACGCTGCCGAAACGATGTACACGAATGGCGAAATCAAGCTTATCCGTGAACGCCAGACTTTCGAACAGCTCCTCCAGAACGATCGCATTATCGAATTATAAACTTCGTATAGCTTCGTTGCTCGCCTCCTTACGTACATCTTAGTACGCTACGGAGGCTCGCGTCTTGCTCTGCTCGTTTCTAATTCAATAAAAAAATTTTTTTTCGATTGTCATCCCCGCCTCCGAGCGGGGATCTCTTTTTTCCTAGCCAAGGCGATACTCAAATTACTACCTTTGGTCTCGGAAATAAGACTATGGGAAATTTACGCGCGATTCTCATGCCCATTGCAATTCTTGCGGGCATCCTCATTCCTCAGGCGCACTTTTTGTCGCCGCTCTTGCCGTTCACTATCGGCATCATGATGTTCCTTACGTTCGTGACAAAGATTCCGCCGCAAACGCATGGCTACACGTTCAAGATTGAGGTTCGAGCTTTTGTCGTGAGCCTTATCATGATTGCGCTCCTCTGGGGAATTGTGGAACTTTTCCACTTGCCTCGCGAGGTGCTTCTGGGCGGTGCGATTATTGCGCTTTGCCCACCTGCGAATGCGGCCCCTGCGATGGCAAAAATGCTTGGTGGCAGTGCGTCGCTGGCACTCAAGATCTTCCTCAGCGGCAATTTGATTGCCTGCTTTAGCATTCCGATTGTCTTTGGCTATTTGACTGGGTCCAATGCGAACCTCTCCGAAATCGCCATGAAAATTTTCAACACGATACAACCGATTATCAGCATTCCCCTGGCGTTTGCGTTTGGGCTTCGTAACTTTTACCCGGAACTTGCCGACCGTGCCGCAAAATACCAGAAGTATACCATGTTCGTTTGGACGTTCTCGGTGTTCATTATTTTGTCCAAGGCGAGTTTCGACATTCGCGAGATGGGCTTTGCCGACTTGTGGAATAGCGGAAAGCTCCCGCTCATGGCTGCAGTTTCGCTGGTGCTTTGCATTGTGCAGTTCTGGCTTGGCTGGGTGTGCGAACGCGGTCGCCGTCCGATTGAAGGCTCGCAGAGCATGGGCCAAAAGAACACGACGCTTGTGATTTGGGTCTCTAGCCTTTATGCAGGCCCGGTGGTAGCGCTTGCGCCGACTTGCTACGTTGTATGGCAAAATCTTGTTCTCAGCTACATGACGGCAAAGATTAAGCCGAAAAATTAGACGGATAAATACTGAGTCTCTTTGAAAAATTTGAGAAAAAACTTGACATGATATATATAGATATATATTATGTTGCATGTGTTTTAGTAAAGTAATTATACTAATTTTACTTTGCGATATCTCTTTGGGTGGAGGGCAAAAATGAAAAAATAATTATTCCCTTGCTGCACGTAATGCTATTTTATTTTATTCGATGTTAATGGACATGAAATCCATCGGGGTGTGTTAAAGAATAATATGGAAATTCCGGCTTATCCCATTGTTATTAAAATTCAGAATTTTGGTTCAAATCTTTTAAAGTAACGTAAGCGTCCCTATTGGAATGTTTATGAAAAATTTTTTAAAATTAATGTTCCTTTTTGCTTGAGTACACCTTATATTTATATTATGGTATATTCAAAGCTAGTCTCTATATTTACTGCATTGGCCGCAATTTTGTTTGTTGCGTTCTTTGTTCGTGATTGGCTTGTCCTTTACCAATGTGGCGCTGTACAGTCTTGCCTTGAAACTTCGAGTGATTTTCAAAATGTCACGAAGTTCATCGTTACAGCCATTGCTTCGCTGCTTGCTTTTTCTGTGGGCAAACGCAAATTTGCCAGTCGCGACCGCTTGTTTTTGCAGATTGCTTTTGCAATGATTTTATGTGCGGACTTTTGTTTTAAAATCTTGTACAATTATTTTGGTACTATAGAAAATGGTGACAACTTTATCACGGTTGGGATTGTATTTTTCTTTATTGCGCAGATGATTTTTATTTACCGCCATACGCGCGTTAGTGAAGACGATTGCTCTTTCCCGTGGATTTATTGCATACCTGTTGCTGCATTTTTTTCGATGGCGTTCCTTACGTATTTTCATGTTCTTGAATCGTTCGAACTGATGGCGGTTCTTGTTTACGCCCCAACGCTTTTTTGTTCGCTGTTCGTGGCATGCAGGGCGTCGAAGCGAGGCTTTTTCCCTGAAAAAAACGCATTTTTGATTATGTTCGGGATGATTTGCTTTACAATTTGCGATATTTTGACTGGAGCTTCCCTGCTGACGGGCGAAGATCATTCTGCTCGCGAAATTTTTGCGGCTGTTTCGAATAACTTTATATGGCTATTCTATGTTCCGGCCATTATTTCTTTGGCGTTGAGCGGATATCGCCACCATAGATAGTCAATGCCTTTAAAACCCTTGAATTATTGCGTTGGTCGGGCTGTCAAGGCTGTTTTACCCTTTTAAAATTCTATTATTTCCTCGTCACAAAGAGGTTATAATGATTATTGATTTGAAAGGTATGGAAACGACCGTGCTCCCCAACTTTAAGGGTGGCGAAAAGGAATATAAGGCTAAGATGTATTTTGACGGTACGACGCGCATTATGCATGGGACCTTGGAACAGGGGGCGTCGATTGGTTACCACAAGCACGAAACGAATAGTGAAATTATGTTCTTTGTCTCGGGAAAAGGCAAGGTGCTTTTTGACGATGGTGTTGAATACGTCGAAGCTGGCCAGTGCCATTTCTGCCCGAAGGGCCATTCCCACAGCTTGATTAATGAAGGTCCGGAAGATCTCGTCTTTTATGCGACGGTCCCGGAACTCGGATAAGTTTAATTTAATGGAGAAAATATGTCTAAATTAATGCGTTCTATTTCTGGTATTCGCGGAATCGTTGGCGATACCCTCACTCCGCAAGTTTTGCAGAGCCATGTGCGTGCTTTCCTTGAAATCACGAAGGCTAAGCGCGTAGTGATTGGCCGCGATAGCCGCCCGACAGGTGATGCTATTGTGCAGTATGTTGCTGGCATCTGCCGCCTCTCCGGCGTGGATGTGGTAGATGTTGGCCTTTCGACAACTCCATCAGTAGAACTCCTGACGACACACTTCAAGGCTGACGCGGGTATCATCATTACCGCAAGCCATAACCCGTTGGAATGGAACGCTCTCAAGTTCCTCAACAACAAGGGACTTTTCCTCGGCCCGGATGATGTAAAGCAGCTCTTTGCTCTCGCTGATTCAAACCAGTTCAGCTATCCGGATTACCGCACGATGGGCAAGTACGAAGTCGCTCCGGATGCCGATGGCATTCACATCGACGGTACGCTCAAGATTCCGTTCGTGGATGTCGAGGCCATCAAGGCCAAGCATTTCAAGGTCGCTGTCGATGCCGTGAACGGTGCCGGTAGCTTTATCGTGCCGCGCCTCTTGGAACAGCTCGGTTGTGAAGTTGTTCGCGTCCATTGCAGCCCGGATGGCACGTTCCCGCGTGGCGCAGAACCGATTCCTGAAAATCTCGGCGACTTGCGCAAGGCTGTCAAGGAAAACGGTTGCGCCGTCGGCTTTGCTGTTGATCCGGATGCAGACCGTTGTGCTCTTGTGGATGGTCTTGGACAAAGTATCGGCGAAGAATACACGCTTGCCATTGCAACGGATGAAGTTCTTGCGCAAAAGAAGGGCAGCGTTTGCGTGAACCTTTCCACAAGCCGCATGAACGAAGATGTTGCCGCCAAGTACGGTTGCGAATTCAGCCGCGCCAAGGTGGGCGAAATCAACGTGAGCTTGCAGATGATCGAGAATGGTTGCGTTATTGGCGGTGAAGGTAACGGCGGCGTGATTCTCCCGGCGCTCCACTACGGTCGCGATAGCCTCGTGGCTGCTGCACTTGTGCTTTCTTGGATGGCTCACCACAATGGCGGTCCAGAAAAGTTCGTGGCCGAGAATCCGGCTTATGTGATGCCGAAGAAAAAGTTCGAACTCGGTGATAAGAAGGTTGCAGACATTCTCCCGAAGGTCAAGGCTGAATTTGCCGGCTGGAAGACGGACGAACGCGACGGCCTTTGGCTTGGGAGTGAAAAGTCCTGGGTGCATGTGCGCGCCAGCAACACGGAACCCGTGATTCGCGTAATTGCCGAAGCGCCGACTGCTGAAGAAGCCGAATCCTTGTGCAGTAAGGTGGAAAAACTCATCTAAGTTTTTCAGTTTAGACCCTCGATCAAGTCAAGGGTGACGAGTCTCGGTGTTCGTCATTCCCGCGAAGGCAGGAATCCTTCACTTACCGAAATAAGTATAAAAAGGCCTCCCCGTTGGGGAAGCCTTTTTGATGTGGAGAGGTGTTTGGAAAAAGGTTATATGAGTTTTTAGAACTGCTCGAAGAACTTGTGGACTTCTTCAGGAACCCAGGTTTGTTCCCAGTTCCAGCCCACACCCATATTGCCGGTGTCGTGAGCTGTCCACTGGTGGTCTCCGGGCCAGCTGCACCACTTGACCGGGAAGCGTTCATCGACATTCTTGAAATCGTAGCAGACGTGCCCAGTGTTGCCCCTGACTTCTTCGGGCTTTTCGGAGCTTGCGTCAGTGAAGTTGCCGTCGGCGTCGGCCTTGCCGTTACGCTTGAGGATTCTCGGGAGGGCGCTGTCTCTTGCGCGCTTGTAATCGCAACGGCCATCGTTTACGCCATGAACGTTCATCCAGGCAATGGGCAAGTTCTTCATGTTGTTGCCTTCGGGGAGCCAGATGTTGTAATCGGCGACAGCATAAGTTGCGGCTGCACGGACGCGGCTTTGCATATCTTGCATGAGCGAGTAGCTGAACATGGCGCCAAAGCTGAATCCCGTAATGAACACGCGGCTTGTGTCAATGCAGTAGTTTTCGTTCAAGGTAGTAAGCGTTTGGGCAAAGAAGTCGTGGTCGCCTTGTCCCTTGGTCCATACGCCGCCAACTGCATCGAGCGAAACGAAGATGTAGTCGCCGTTCTTGTCGAGCACCTGCTGGCCGTAATACGGAGTGGGGTGGTCGTAGTCGGCCTTGTGGTGTACAAAGTCTTCGCCGCGGCTACCATAGCAGTGCAATGCAAAGAGAACCTTGTGCGGTTTCTTGTTGTCGTAGTTCTTGGGGAGCGTGATGAAGTAATCGCGTGTGTCGCTACCCACCCTGATCTGAAACTGGTCGCCGTTTTCGACGCTCTTGACTTTTTTCAATGTAGAATTGGTGCCGCAGCCTTTACTCGGTGTCGGCTTGTTGCCGATGGCGTAGCCGAATTTGAACGTCGGTTCAGGAGGGACGGTCTTTGCGAGTTTCACATCGAGTGTCGTGTCGAGCGTTCCCAGCGGCACTGTAAGTGTGTCAAAGCCTTCAGCGGCAAAGCGGATGGCTTCACCGGCTTGCGCATCCTTCATGAGGGCGTTTGCGCCTTGCGCACCGAGAGAACGGCTGAATTCACCGTTTGTGGTGAATTTGAAATTCTGTTTTGCGTTACCGACGGTCACTTGTGCCAAGTACGTGCCCTGTGCGCTGAGCCCTTTGCTCAAATCGTACGTGCCGGAACCTTGCAATGTCTTCTTGAAAACTTGGTTGCCGAGGAAATTGTAAATCTTCACCTGAACGGGGGCTGTGCTGCTCTGCGAATAAGAGAGTATGCCGTTGTTGATACTGATGTACCCGACGGAATTTCTGAAGGCCGTTTTAATGCCCACATCTTCATCTTCGTGAATGGTGAATTTGCCCTTGTCATCGGTTGTCGCTGTTTTATCTTCTTTGAGGAGGCTTACCGAGGCTCCTTTGATGGCTTTGCCATCGTTGTCGGAAACGGTGCCAGAGATTGTGTACGCCGATGCTAATCCGCAGAACGCCAAGAGGCTTGCGGCCGTGAAAAGCTTGGGTGATTTGAAACTCATGTTTACTCCTTTTACCAAAACTCCTAATTGAACACACCTCTATATATGCGAATCTAGTTTCGAATGGTGTTGAAATTACACGGCGAGACTTTATGTCTGTTGATGAATTGTCTATAAAAAGATATTTACAGTAAAGAGATGAACATGCCGCTATTCTGAGGTCATTTTGATTGGGGATTGTCGTCATTCTGAGTGAAACGAAGAATCCAGTGAAGTCTAGAAAGTTACGACAAAAAATTACTGGATCCTTCGGGCTTTTACCCCTCAGGATGACGGGCGTGAGTGGCGTTAGGATGACGGTACAAAAAAACGGTCCCTGGGGAGGAACCGCTTTTTGGTAGAGAGCTGATTTATGAAACTTGATTAGAACTGTTCGAAGAACTTGTGGACTTCCTGAGGAACCCAAGTATTTTGCCAGTTGCCGTTGTCGTAGGCGGTCCACTGGTGCTGACCGTTCCAGCTGCAGAACTTGACCGGGAAGCGTTCATCGACAGTCGTGAAATCATAGCAGAGGTGTCCGCTGCCACCGACTTCCTTCGGCTTTTCAGCGCTGGCATCGGTGAAGTTTCCATCTGCATCGGCCTTGCCGTTGTTCTTGAGAATGCGCTTGAGTGCACTGTCACGAGCGCGGTTGTACTGGCAGGTGCCGTCATTCTTGCCATGGACGGCCATCCAGGCGATGGGCAAGCCCTTGTTCTTCGGCAGGTAGATGTTGTAGTCGGCGGTTGCATAGACTGCGACTGCATCCTGGGCCATGGAGTTCGTGACCATGGCGCCGAAGCTGAAGCCCGTCATGAACACGCGGCTGGTGTCAATGCAGTAGTTTTCTTCGAGAGTCGTAAGCAACTGGTTGATGAACTTGTGGTCCTTGTCGCTAGATACGCTCCACGGCATGCCGTCGGTATCGCCACGCGGAGAAACGAAGATGTAGTTGCCTTCGGTGTCGAGTTTCTGCTGGCCGTAGTATGGAGACGGATGGTCCTGGTCCGCATAGTGGTGGACGAAGTCTTCGGCGTTAGAGCCCATGCAGTGCATGGCAAAGAGCAACTTGTAAGGTTTCTTGTTGTCGTAGTTCTTCGGTAGCGTGATGAAGTATTCGCGGTTGTCGCTGCCGACTCTCATTTCGAAACGGTCGCCGTTTTCGACGCTCTTGGTCTTCTGCAGCTTGGAAGTCGTGCCGCAGCCCTTACTCGGGGTCGGGTCGTTCTTCAAGGCGTAACCGAATTTGAATGTCGGTGCCGGAGGCGGGGTCTTCGTGAGCTTCACGTTGAGCGTGGTATCGAGCGTGTTGAGCTTGATGGTGAGCGTATCGTAGCCTTCGGTGGTAAATTGGATAGCTTCATCCTTTTGTGCGTCCTTCATGAGGGCGCTTGCGCCAGCTTGTGTGCCGAAAGAGCTGCTGTAGCTGCCTTCGGTCGTGAACTTGAAATTCTGCTTTGCGCTGCCGACGGAGACCTGTGCAAAGTAGGTGCCCTTAGCGCTGAGACCCTTGCTCAAGTCGTATGTGCCTGCACCCTGCAAAGTTTTGGTGAAAACTTGGTTGCCGAGAGAGTTGTAAATCTTCACCTGAACAGGGGAAGTACTGCTCTGGGAGTAAGAAAGAATGCCGTTGTTGATGTTGATATATCCGACGGCGTTTTTGAAATTTGGATGGATGGCGGTTGGGATCGAATCTTTTTCATCTTCGTGGATGGTGAATTCGCCCTTGTCGTCTGTCTTTGTGGTCTTGCCTTCCTTGAGCAAGCTGACATCGACATCCTTGATTGCCTTGCCCTGATCATCGGAAACTTTACCGCTGATCGTATAAGCAAATGACGTGGAACATAACGCAGCAATGCATGCTGCAGATACTAACGAAAGACGTTTCGCTTTCATTCAACACTCCTTTTATAATCCAAAATTGTCTCTTTGGACCTCTAAACCCAATTAAAATTTATTCTTTTAAGATAGAATAATCACGAATGTAAATATTTTGTTATGGACATTTTGTCAAAAAGTTAGGCCTAAAACAGAATTTTGTAAGTTTTAGGGGCGTACCGCAGATGTTGATTGATTGTTGCTGGTTAATAGCTAGAAGGGAATTAACAAACAGGATGCCGCTAAGCAGTCGCGGTAACTAGTAACTCACCAAGCAACTCCATTCTAGTAACTCCAAACTAGTAACTACCTACTTTGCTATATATACCACCATGAACCACATTGCAATTTTTATCGACGCAGAAAACCTTACCAATTGGATCAAACATGACGGCGTGCAGTCTTTGATGGACGAACTTTTGCCGTTGGGGCAAATTGTCGTGCGCAAGGCGTATGGTAAATGGTCTTCGCCGCAGCTGATTCCCATGCAATCGACGCTCAACGAGAACGGTTTTGAGCTCGTGCACACGTTCCACCCGGTGAGTGGTAAAAATTCGACGGATATCAAGATGACAGTCGATACGATGGAAGTGGCGCTGGATTCCCAGGTGCAGTGGATTGTCCTTGCTACGGGCGATTCCGATTTTTCGCCGCTTTTCCGCAAGTTGCGCGAGCAGGGTAAAGAAGTGATTGGCGTGGGGCCCAAATCCCCGCTGAGCGAGTGCGTCAAGAATTCTTGCTCTCGTTACATTTATACGGACGATACTACAGTGGCCGATGAAGATTCTGGCGACGATGTGACGGATGCCAAGGAACGAGCAAATCGACTTGTTTCGGAAAAAATTGATTCCATGGAAATGCTCCGCAGCGTTTTGCAGAAAGAAGATGGCCCGATTGCGCTTGCCGCGATTAAACCCAAGATGCTCGGGATTGATAACGCGTTTAACGAAAAGCGCCTCGGGTTCAAGACGTTCAAGGATTTTGTGAAGTCGGCAGACTTTGTGCAAATGACGGATGTGGGCGGTGGCTCTTATACGGTCGCGCTCGCCGAACAGAAGGTTGCTGTGGAAGAAGATGCACAGATGATTTTGGCAAAGGCGCTCAAGCGTAAAGGCTGGGACATGTTCCCGCGCAACATGCTTAAAAAGATTTATGCGGAAGCCTGCGACATCACGTCGTTTGTGCCGATGAACAAGCAAGATTTGGTGCAAGAAATTGTTTCAAAGAACATTGCCGGCACGACAAGTAGCATCATCAACCGCGCATTGGGAACGTTCTTCAAGGCGAAGCTCGTGACCATCAGCGGTGGCGATGACAAACTCTGGACTCTCACCGAGACAAACCAGTACTGGAAAGAAATCGACAAAGCGATGCTCGACAGGCTCCGCGTGAGCCTCAAAGAGACGGGGCAAAAAGTCCCCAAGAAAGATATCGTTGCTATTTTATACGGAAAGTACGCCGACGGCGAAGCCGAGAAACTGGTGTAGGGCGACTGCGCCGCAGTAGGCAGTAGGCGGTACGTTTTAGACGAGAGTGCACTGTGCTTTCCCGCTGTCATCTCGGACTTGTTTCGGGACGGGCATGACACGTTTTTTGCATCGCTCGGCTCCTTCGTCATTCTGAGTCCTTTAGGACGAAGACTACTCAGAAGGCGAGTGTTGCAAAAATGAGTGAACTCATTTTTATAACCGAGCCAAAGAGTTGGGGCTCCGACCAATCCAGTTAAGTATAGCCCTGGATCCTTCGCAGAGCTCAGGATGACGATTGCGATAGTCTAATCTAGCTTGCCTTGGTACAAATCGAGCAAATTCCTGGCGAGGAGGCTTGTGTATTTTGCGTTCGTGAGCGTGGACTGTGCGCTTTCGAGGCGGTTCTTTTGAGAAAGGTAATCGGTGTAGGTGAGGGCGCCTACGTTACGTTGTTCTTCAGCGACCAGCAATGCTTCGTTTTCGGCTTCGACTTGGAGGATCGCGGCTTTCCACTGCATGTCGGCGCTGAGGGCGTTCAAGTAAAGTTTTTCGATGGTGTTTTCAAGCGACTTGGCCTGTTCCTTTAAGGCTACTGCACTTTCAGTTTCGCTGAGCTGGGCTTGCAACACCTTGTTCTCGGTAGCTCCGCCATCAATAATCGGGATGTTGATGTTCAATGAAATGCTGTGCGAATAGCCGTTCTTGATTTGGCTCCCGTATTTCTTGGATTCCCAAGCCTGGAGGCCTGTGCTTGCGCTTGCACCGAGCGAGACCTTGATGGACTTGCCCTTGCCAGCAATTTCGGTATTCTTCTGTGCGACCTGGATAGAGAGGCTATCGGACTTTAAACTGGGGGAATTGTCCGTTGCTGTCTTTTGGATATCGTTTAATGACGGGATCGCGGCGAGGGCGTCCGGTGTCTGGATTTCGGTTTCCGGCGCTGCAACTTCGAATGTTTCGCTTTCAGGGAGTTCCAAGAGCTGCCTGAGCGTTGTCCTCGAAGTGTTCACGCTCAATTGCGCTGCAAGTTGTGCGGCTTCCTTTTGCAAGACGTTTGCCTGTGACTGGGTCAAGTCTTTCTTGGTGATGGAGCCTGCTTCGAACAAAGTGCTGTAGTGCTCAAATTCCGCCTTGGCTAGTTCAACGGATGCTTCTGCAGTGTGGAGCTTTTCAATCGTGGCGAGCAAGTTCATGTAGGCGTTCAAGACGCTTTCTTGAATGGAGCGTTCGGTTTCCTTGGTCGAAAGGCGTGTTGCTTCTTTATTCAGCTCGTTTGCCTGAATGGAAAGGCGCGTAGAACCGCCGTCCCACAATGTGTAGGAGGCGCTGAGGCCTGCGCTTAAGCGGTAATGGTCTTGTGGACCATCTCTGAATGGGGAATCGTAAAGGGTGTTGCCGATGCTTGCTGAAAGCGAGGGGTAGTTTGCAACTTTAGCCTGTTCGAGGCTGACGTCCGCTTTCTGTTCGCGTATTTTTGCGGATTCGAGCTTGAGGCTCTTTTCTTTTGCCTGCTTGAGGCATGCGCTTAAGGTCCATGGACCGTCAGCGAAAACAAGTGATGCTGATGCAAAAATACCGAGAACGACTGCTTTTTTGTAATTCATACCTTTTAGATGCCCCAGCTATATATTTTGGTTGCCTTTCTTTTTAAAATAGAAAATTTGTACATACACAAAAAGGCTTCCGTAGGGAAGCCTTTTCGAATGGACGGTACTGGATTTGAACCAGTGACCTCTGCCGTGTGAAAGCAGCGCTCTAAACCAACTGAGCTAACCGTCCGAGGTGAGAGCAAATATAGAAAAGCTATTGAAAGTTGTCAAGTGGTTTTAGACGAAAGACCGCTTACGCTGGTAGACGAGAGACGAAAGAAGTTGCTTTCTATAAAATTCAATCCCGGAACGGAGTCCGGGATGATATTGAAAATCTCTAGTCTTTCGTCTGTAGGCTCGTAGAGCCGTTCTTTCGTCTAACTACAAGTACTTATCTTCTGCGGCGCGGAGGATGGTAAGGAACTCGGCCGGGGTTTTCGAGGCGATGAGGTCCTTGCGCACGTTTCCGTCTGCCAACAAGCGGCTCACTGAAGAAAGTGCCTTGAGGTGCGGGCCTACGGTATTGCCCGGGCTTACGATGAGGATAAGCAAGAATACCGGTTCGCCGTCGAAAGACTGGAAGTCCAGGCCCTTTTCGATGGTGGCCGCGACCATGCACATGCGATCCACGTAGTCAATCTTTGCGTGCGGGACAGCGAGTCCGCAACCGATGCCCGTGGAACGACTTTGTTCGCGGTTCCAGATGGCTTCGAAGATTTCGTCACGGTGATCAAGCTTGTATGCGCTGCAGAGTGTATCAACCAATTCGTTAAGAATGGCTTCCTTTGTTTCACTGGAAGAATTTATCAAGATGCAATTATCCACAAATCTTTCAGATAGACGCATGGTGTAATTTTTTCCTTTTTATGAACCAATCAAACAAATATTTTAGAAAATAAAATCTCGTTTGGAGAGGGGGATATTTAAAATATGTTTAAAAAAGAAGATAATTCTAGCTGAGAAGTGGTCGTTTCGAGCTTGTCGATTGCTTTTCGCATGAGGGCAACGTCGATTTGACCGGGGGCGGCAGATTTTCCGATGGAGCCGTAAGTGAGGTTCGCACCCTCCTTTAGCGACCAAATTCTGCTGATTTTTCCGGTTTCGCCCATGCCAAATGCCGCAATGAACTTGAACCCTTTAGCCTTTTTGGCAAACTTGTAAAGCCTTGAACAGTCTTCGTCGGAGTTGCTCATGGCGGCAATCTTGATGCCGTCCGCCTTGACCCGTTTGACATCGGTGAGGTAGTTCTTGAGTTCGAGGTCGTTTGGAATACGGGTAAAGTTGTGCTCGGAGACGAGAATTTTTACGCCCTTCGTGTTAGCGATTTTGCGGAGTTCGTTGTAGTCGTGGAGATAGTCGCGTTCGAGGTCCAGCCATTCCGGGACGTCTGCGGCTTCGAGAATTTTCTTCCACAATGCGGGGCGTTCAATGGCGCGGGCGTTGGGGAATGCGCCGCCATCGCGCTTGAGGCGGATAGTGCCCAATTGTATTGCGTTTGGGGCGAGCTTGCGGACGCGTGTTGCTAGCGTTGGCCAGTCGGATTCGTCAAAAAAATCGTAACGGATTTCGAGGATGTCGCAGCTTTCGTAGTCAATGCGCGATGGGTGCAGGTCTTCGCTTTCGGCGGCGTCGAGAGTCTCGGGGTCAACAAGCCCGACGAGGTATTTCTGAGAATCGGTTGGCATGCGCCAAATATAGTTAATAGTTCTGAGTTCCTAGTTACTAGGGCGACTTTGTCGCAGTTCTAAGTTTCAAGTTACTGGTTACTAGAAATGTTTATATAGCAAACTTTAGTAACTACTAACTATTGACTAGTAACTAAACACAACCAATTGCGTCTATTTCTAATAACTATGAACTAGTAGCTAGTAACTATTTTCTAAATTATAGCGGAACAAAAGGATTATTTATGGCTGATTGTAACGAAAATAAAGAAAAGCAGACCCCGGACATGCTCAAGAAGGCGGAAGAATACCTTGCCTCCAAGCGCAGAATTTTCTTGTGGGGTGGTGTCGATGACGAAAGTGCTGAACGTATTGTCAAGCAACTTTTGTATTTGGATTCTTTAAATCACGATGACATTGTTTTCTTCATCAATAGCCCGGGTGGCGTGATTTCGAGCGGTCTTGCCATTTACGACTGCATGAACGCTATCCAGAGCGATGTCGTGACGGTTTGCTGCGGACAGGCTGCCTCTATGGGCGCCGTGCTCCTCACTGCTGGTGCAAAGGGCAAGCGTTGTGCATGGCCGAACGCCCGCATTATGATCCACCAGCCGCTTATTCATGGCGAAATTGTGGCCCCTGCAAGCGATATCCAGATCCAGGCCGAAGAAATGTTGCGCATCCGTGGTATCACGGGCAAGATTCTTGCCGAAACTTCTGGCCACACGATTGAACAGATTGACCGCGATACCGAACGCGATAACTTCATGTCTGCCGAAGAAGCCAAGTCTTACGGTCTCGTGGATAAAGTCGAGAGTATCATCTAATGGTCCTTTAGAGGTTCCCTAATGGGTTTATTTTCAGCAATCAAGAACGGTTTGGCAAAAACCCGCGACGCCTTGATGGGCGAATTGAAGGGTATTGTCGGTGCCGGTAAAATTACGGACGAGACGCTCGAAGAACTTGAAGAGCATCTCATCAAGGCTGATGTTGGTGTCGAAGCGGCGTTTCTTTTGACGGATGCGCTTCGCGAAAATGCGCTCGGCAAGTCGCTCACGACCGAGCAGGTGCTCGACATTATGCGCAATGAAGCGGAACGTTTGCTCAAGGACCCGCCTCCCTTTGAACTCAAGGGCAAGCCGCATGTGGTGCTTGTGATTGGCGTGAACGGAGCCGGCAAGACGACGACGATTGGAAAGCTTGCGGCCCGCCTCAAGGACCAAGGCAAGAAGGTGATGATTGCCGCTTGCGATACGTTCCGTGCGGCAGCTATTGACCAGCTTGAAACGTGGGCCGAACGCTCCGGTGCTGAATTCGTGAAGCACCAGGAAGGCTCTGACCCGGCGGCCGTTGCATTTGATGCTTGCAGTGCTGCTGTTGCTCGCGGTTGCGATGTGGTGTTGATTGATACCGCTGGCCGCTTGCACAATAAAGATTACTTGATGGAAGAACTCAAGAAGATTGTTCGAGTCATCAAGAAGGTGAGCCCGGAAATGCCTCACGACATGTGGCTCGTGATTGACGGCAATACCGGACAGAATACGATCAACCAGACGAAGATTTTCAACCAGAGTTTCCCGCTCACAGGACTTGTCGTGACGAAGCTCGATGGAACCGCGCGTGGCGGCTCCGTGCTTTCGATTGCAAGTTCGTTGCAGATTCCAATCCGTTGGGTAGGCATGGGCGAACGCATCGACCAGCTTGTGGAATTCAACAAGCGCGATTACGTTGATGGTCTTTTCGAAAACGCTCTGGAAAATAGGGAGTAGTCTTGAGGCGTTTGTTGCTTTTCGGTGTGGTGGCGCTTGCGCTTTGCGCCTGTACGGATTCAGCTCCGAAAGCGGATAAACGCCTTGTTGCTGCGTTTGTCGAAATGCGCGTTGCCGAACAACTTTACGGTGGAGAGTCTCCCATGGGGCGCCTTGTCCGCCGCGATGTCTTGAAAAAGTACGGTTACACCCGCGAAGAGTTCGTCAAGGCTTGTGACAACGTTCTTGATGACGGAAAGCGTTGGATGGTGTTCCAGACGGCTGTTTCGGATAGAATAGATTCTTTGCTTGGAATCCCCAAAGTTATTCCGGTGCAAAAGAAGGACAAAAAATGATGAAAACGAGTGTATGGATTGTTGCTGTATTTTGCCTTGCTCTTTCTGCGTTTGCGGCGCCTCCGGCGAAGCCTAAGCTTGTGCGTTGGCTGGACTACACCGAAGCTTTGGAAAAAGCAAAGGAATCTAAAAAAATTGTTTTTGTCGACCTTTATGCGGACTGGTGCATCCCGTGCCGAATCATGGATGCGAACACTTATTCGGACCCAACGGTGGCCTCGATCTTGAACACGCGTTTTATTTCGACAAAACTTGATGTGGATTCGCAGGATACAATTACTTGCGATGGAATGCGCAAGACCGTGCAGCGCTGCTATTTTGACGTGTGGAAATTGAGTGTGCTGCCGGCGTTTGTTCTAATCGCTCCGAAGGGGCTTTCCATCATGACCATAAAGGATTCCTTTACCGCCGAAGAAATGAAGTATTTGCTTTACCAGATTCTTGAAAAAGAGAAGGAGTGGATTTCGAAATGAGTGAAAACGTTCTCTTTTATGCACAAATTGCATTCTGGATTTTATTGTTCCTGATTGTACATTGCTATTTGCTGTTCCCGATGACACTCCCGTTCGTGAGTGAAATCTTCAAGCGCAAAAAAAAGTCGATGGACGGTAACGCCGAACTCCCGACGGTGTCGATTTTGATTTCTGCTTATAACGAAGAAGCGGTGATTGAACGCAAAATTCAGAACATTCTTGAAATTGATTACCCCAAGGACAAGTTAGAAGTCTTGATTGGCGATGACGGTTCTGCAGATAAGACTGCTGAGATTGTGGCGCGTTATGCAGATCAGGGAATTACGTTGGTGAAGGCTCCGAAGAATGCGGGCAAGGCGGCGATGTTGAACCGCTTGCAGAAAATAGCTAAGAACGATATTTTGCTGTTCTGTGATGCCAATACGATGTTCTTCCCGAATGTTGTACGTAAGCTTGTGGACCCGTTCAAGGACAAGAAAATGGGTTGCGCTTGCGGTCACTTGATTTTGTCGGACAAGAGTGGAAGCGTTCTCGGTAAAGGCGAAAGTTCTTATTGGGACTTGGAAAGCGAAATCAAGAAGTTTGAAGGCGTGCTGGACCGCTTGATTGGCGGCAACGGTGCGCTTTATGCCATTCGCAAGGAACTTTATACGGAACTTCCGGTCAAGAAGAGCGTCATGGACGACTTCTTTGTAACGACGAAAATTTTGCAGAAAGGCTATTTTTGTACGTTCGTGGATAGCGCTATCGGTACGGAACAGACATCGAAGGAATCCAGTGGTGAATACAGACGCAAGGTGCGTATTGGCCGCGCCAATTTCAACTACTTGTTCTCTTACTTGCCGCTTTTGAACCCGTTCCGCCCGTTGCTTGCTTACTTGTTCTTCTCGCATAAGATTGTTCGTTGGTTCTCGCCGCATATCATCATTCTTTTGTATGTTGCAAACGCATTGCTTTTGACAAAGGGCCTTTTCTACCAGATCTCGTTTGGGTGCATGACGCTTGCGTTTATTGTGGCGGTGACGCGAATTTTGCCTAGCGCCTATTATTTCTTGCTCATGAATCTTGCGATGCTCAAGGGTTTCTTCTTGGCGTTTAAGCGTGAACGCAGTGGCGGTTGGGCCCGCGAAGCCCGCAGCGACGAGTGATATTTAGGGGTTAGGTAGTAGGTTTTAGGTCTTAGGGTATAATTGCTGCCTTCGACTTGTCATCCTGAGCGAAGTGTAACGGAGTCGAAGGATCCAGTGATGTCTTGTATTATGCTGTCATTCCCGCCACCGAGCGGGAATCTCCCTACGCAATCGTTGTCCTGGCGTTGTCATTCCCGACTTGATCGGGAATCTCCTTTTGAAGTCATTCCTAAATGAATTAGAATTTATATATTAGAGTATAATATGAAAAAATTTTTGACAGCTATTATATTCGCTTTGGCTTTCGTCGCGGTTCCGGCAAGCGCTTTCACGATGGATGCGCAGGGCGGTTTCTGCAATCGCGTGAGCCACATGGGTGATTTCAACATGAGTTTTTATGGTCATCTGTGGTATCCGATTGACCAGATGGTTTTTGCTGGCGTGGGCATCGGGTATCAAGAACTGGATAATGTTGGCCTTATGCCGTTGTCCGGTAGCCTTTGGGTGCGCTTGCCCATTGGGCGAACCGTTTTGCCGATTGCTACGGGCGATTTCGGCTACCTGTTCGGCAAGGACAATCAAATGTTCTGGCGCGCAGGTGGTGGGCTCGACATTAAGAATGGCGACAACTCGTCCATCATTTTTTCGACAGGCTATCAATTCTTGAACCACTCCGGCGAAGGCTACTGGTACTTGCAAGCCGGAATTCTCATAGAGATGTAGAGAAATGGCTTATCGCTCCAAGTGACTCTTTATAACGTAAAAAGAAAATCTTGCGGGCGGGGCCCCAACTCGGAGTGGATGCTTTCAGCATCAGCAATTACGGCTCAGCTATGTTTGCACAAGTGCAACCGCAGCATTCGCCTTTGATGCTTTTGACGCTTACGCGT
>CACYRP010000010.1 GCA_902776765.1 Fibrobacter succinogenes | reverse complement strand
GGAACTCAAGGACTACAAGCCGGGTGACGGCGGACAGTCTCCGCTCGCAAACGCCACCGAATGGCTCCAGGTGACCGACAAGAACGGCCGCAAGGGTATCCGCGAGACGAACACCATGCCGCAGTGGGCAGGCTCCTGCTGGTATTACCTCCGCTACATCGACGCCTGCAACGGCGACGCATTTGTTGCAAAGGAACTTGAAAAGTACTGGATGCCGGTCGACCTCTATGTGGGCGGTGCCGAACACGCCGTGCTCCACTTGCTCTACAGCCGTTTCTGGCACAAGGTCTTGTTCGATCTCGGTCTCGTCTCTACCGACGAACCGTTCCAGAAGCTCTTCAACCAGGGCATGATTCTTGCCTTCGCTTACGAAGACGCCGCTGGCTCCAAGGTCCCGACTGACGAAGTCGAAGAAAAGAACGGAAAGTTCTTCAAGAAGGGCACTGACATCGAGCTCAAGCAGATTGTGGCGAAGATGAGTAAGTCCCTCAAGAACGTCGTGAACCCCGATGACGTCGTCCGCGACTACGGTGCTGATAGCCTTCGTTTGTACGAAATGTTCATGGGCCCGCTGGACGCCGTGAAGCCGTGGCAGACCAAGGGCATTGAAGGCATGAACCGCTTCCTCGGCCGCGCCTGGCGCTCCGTGGTGGGTGATTCTGACGAAGCCCCGGTGTTCGTTGACGAAACCGCTCCGGAAGCGATCGAGAAGGTGATGCACCAGACCGTCATCAAGGTCACGAGCGACATCGAGAACATGAGCTTCAACACCGCGATCAGCCAGCTGATGATCTTCAACAACGAAATGATGAAGATGGACAAGCGCTACCGCGAGCCGTGCGAAACCTTCGTGAAGTTGCTGCACCCGTTTGCCCCGCACATCGCCGAAGAAATGTGGAGCATCCTCGGTCACAACGAATCGCTCACGAATGTCGCCTGGCCGGAAGCCGACCATTCCAAGGCTGTGGAAAACACCGTGGAAGTCGTGTTCCAGGTGAACGGCAAGGTCCGCGCGAAGGCATCTGTCGCCAAGGACATGGACAAGGCTGCTCTCGAAAAGCTCGCACTTGACAACGAACGAGTAAAAGAATTTACCAAGGGAATGACTGTCGTCAAGTCGATTGTTGTGCCTGGTAAATTGGTCAATATCGTTGTCAAGCCAGCATAGTATTGAGCCTGCCCCGGACTTGTTCCGGGGTGGTGCCGGGCAAGCTGGTGAATATTGTCGTTAAATAAGACTAGTGTGTCATCCTGAGCGGAGGCGCGCCGCGCCGAAGTCGAAGGATCCTGTGATTTATAAGAAGACCGTAGCTTAACTGCTGCGGTCTTTTTTATTTCTTGAACAAAATGTATTTTTTCACTATAATAAATGTTTTATTATGGAAGTTGATTATGCTTAACGATATGAAAAAAATGTATTGCGAAGAATCGGATAAATTTCTCTATCATTATACGAAAATAGATGTTCTTCAACATATTTTTAACGATCCGAATGGAGTAAAAGTAAATTTACGGTTTACTGATTATCATTTTCTTAATGATGCCGATGAAGGAATTTGGTTCTATAATTTCTTAAAGAATCATAAAAAAGATGTTGTAAATATTTTCGAAAAGGAAAATGAACGGGAATATTGCGAATTTGCTATTGACAATTTTTTGGGGTATGAGAGTTATTTCTATCGCCTTAATGAACATTATGGTAAACATTATTCATTTTCATTGTCTGAGATGAAGGATTCTATGCAGTTTTGGCGACAGGATTATGCGAACGAAAATGGTGTCGCCCTTCGTTTTAATACAGAGTTGTATAAAGATAAGAACAATGATCTTCCATATCCTGTTCCTGAACTAGAATGTGTTCATTATCTTGGAAATGATACCATGAAACAAATCTTTTCAGAATTTATAAAAATAGTTACAGATGAAGCTGATTTGATAAAATATAAAGAAGAAATTGATAAAGACGGCGAACCTATTGTTGATATGCAAGGGGCTTCTGTCCTAAATAGGGCTCCGTTTTGGGTGATAAAAAATAGCGTATGGAAATCGGAACGGGAATGGCGTTTGACGAAGTCTGTGGGGGCTCTAAATCGATCTGTTTATAATCAAGAACATGAAAAAAGTGATTTTGAACAAAAGTTTGAAGTGGACGAAAAATGTATTCCGCGATACAGGATGGACATTCGAAATCCATTTGATGAAATTATATTAGGACCATCTTTTTCTGATTATTATATTGATTCTGTGAAGGTTTGGCTTGAATTACATAATTATAAGGATGTTGATATTTCTAAGAGCTTGGGACATGAGCGTCGGAAAATTTGATTATGTGTTGAATAAGCTCTCTTTCTTAATGTACTGCTTTTTTGTGATGTGACTTATCGCTTTTAGGTTGTGAAAAATTCCGTTGAAGTCGTGTTCCTAGAGAACGGCGAAATTGTTGTGTGGTCCATCGTGGTCCCGGTCAAACTTGTGAATATTGTGGCGAAGTAAGTTATTGGGAAAGGGACGCTTAGAAATTAGATGCTTGTGTACGGACTAGGAATTCCGAACAAAAAAATGGTGTATTTTAATGAATGGTTGAATTTAATTCAATTGAAAGATGTATATTAGCGTAAATTCATAATAGAATTGGTTTATAAAATATTGGAGAAATGATGAATTCTTTAAATGAGATCGCGATCTGTTTGGAAAATATAAGCTTTTTTGAATGGATTGTTTCTTTTATGACAAGGGGTATTATGCTTGGTCTCTTTTTAGTGATTCCTGTACTTATTGTATTGGTTCAAATGATTCGTTTTTTGATATCTGATTCCGCTGTGAAAGATGAAAACAAGAATTTGCCAAAAGGAAAAACTATAAATATCAAAAATATGGGGAAAGCAGACTTGTCGAATAAAGACTTCTCCAATTTGATGTGCAATTCGGCAAGTGTTGTTTTGGATGAGAGAAACCGTCGAACGGAACTAATGAAGTCGTATGTAATTGTTCCTTTGGAAATGTACTTCTATGTTCTTTTTATGTTAGGTGCAATTTATGTTATGGGAAAGTTTTTTGAAGCTTATCAAGATAATCCCATATTAGGTGTGAAAAAATTAGTGGACTGCCTTCATAAGGATTGGATTGCTGCAGTTTTTCTTTTTGGACTATTTATGCATAGAGTTGTCATAAAGAAGATTGATGATATTATAGAAATTCAAGGTATTAAATTTAAAAATAAAAAAAAGTGAGGCTTGAATGAATGGAACTGTAGCTGCAAATACCGTACTAATTATAAGAAATTTTTGGGGTAATGGTACTATTGTAGAAGTTAATCTCAATGCGCCAAACTTGCGTGCTTTTTGGATTAACAATCATGATGAAGCTGACGATGAAATTTCAACAGATTGTGAAATTAATCAAGGCGAATCCATTCATGTGATTGCTAATAATCGTCGAAATGTTATATTGTATAACAATAGTGCAGAAGCGCATGATTATGATATTTCTTTTTATGTTGCTGGGTTGCCATTGGGGGCAATGTCTGCAACATCTGGTTTTTAAAAATGGATAAAGCTAAACTCATAAAGACAATAAATCAAAAGGGCTTTCGGAATAGCCTTATTTCTATCTATTATAATATTGGCAGAGCTTTGCCGTTTCGTGCACAGCGATTTCCTGATGGACGCGTGTCCGATTGGTATCGGTCGCAGTTTGTAGAAGTTCACGATGTAAAACCTGGTGGTAAGGGCGGAAAATATGGACATGCTTATGGTTTTTATTTCAGAAATGGAGAACGTGCGGACGCAGTGGAAAATAATCCCGAGCAAAGCTGGTGCAAAATGAGTGATGCTGAGCCGAAAGGAATCCCGTGTGCGGCCTGTGGATCATGGGTGCTTTTGGATATTTTGGGGAAGGCTACGGCAGAGCCGGCAAAAATTTATGGTGTAAAAGATGTGTTGGATGTTGGCAAGCATAAGGGAGAAACCTTATCTGAGGTTATTTGCTATGATTGGGGATGGGTAAAATGGGCTAAAGCAAATGCGGAACACATCTTTTTTGATGAGGATGAAGTGATTGAAGAAAGGAATAAGAGTATCAAACATCTTCATTTAGATGATGTATTAACTTATGGAAAATATAAAGGGCAAAGTATTAGAAATATTGCTCATATCGATATTGATTATCTTAGGTGGCTGGCTATGAATGACGAGAATTTTATCTTTGATTTTAAGGAATTGTTATAATATCTTTCAAAGAGTGTGTCATCCTGAGCGAAGGCGCGCCGCGCCGAAGTCGAAGGATCCAGTGATTTACAAAAGACCGTAGCTTAATCGCTGCGGTCTTTTTTATGGAGAGAAATGCGTTTCCTTAGCTTGGTTTGCGTCTAACCCTTATGAATGCCATTTTTTGCGAAAAAATGCGCTTTTGCAATCTTTTTTGAACATTTCGCTTGTTTTGTGTTATTTTAAAGGGTGATTTTTTTTGCTCGTACCTTCTAAGTGAAGTAAAAGATGGAGAAAACGATGAATTTCGATGAAAAATTGGCTAATTCTGCGGCGAATAGAGCTTTGTATGACCTTGTTTCTCGTTATGGTGGTGCCGCAGCACTTGATTTAGCTGCATACGATGGATGCTCCGGCGACATTGAGCGAAGTAAACGTAGCTTAAAAAGTATCTCCGAAAGCAAGCTTGGAAAAAATGCGGATGAAGCGCTCCGGAAAAAAATTTTAAAACAGCAAGCAGGTTTTTCGGCAGAAGTTATCGAAACGACAAAGATCAACAAACAGCGGATTATCAACGGCGAGAAAGTCCGCAATTTTCGCATGGATGATCTTGGCAAAACTAATGACCAGTTGGTTGATACCGTTGATGCGGTGCAAATGTCCGATGGCTCATGGAAAGAAGTCGCAGGCACCGGCGTCCAGATGAAATTTATTGGTAAAAACGGCGGTGAAACATTTGATAAACTATGTAGTGCAAAGCACGAAAAGTATTATGCGAGTGGAACTCCTGTCAAAATTCCCAAAGACTTTTACGCAGAATTTAAAGAAAGGGCAGATTCAAAAATCAATGGCTTGAAACAAGAAATCAAGACGCTGAACGCGCAAAAGGCAAGTCCGGACTTAATCGCCTCGAAAAAAGCCCAGCTTAAAAAATACGAGACCATCCGCAACAACACTTATGCTAGCGAAACTACAAACGAAGATGCCCTATTAGCCCGCACTAATCCAAAACGATATACTGCAAAATCCATGCTCGGGACTGCTCATGAGGCGGGTAAGGGAGCCGCGATGTCTGGTGCGCTTATCGGCGGTGGCATGGCTATCGTCGGCAATCTGGATGCTGTGCTCAAAGGTAAACCCATTGACGAAGCCCTCAAAGATGTTGCCGCCAAGTCCGCAACATCGGCTGTTCGCTCATACGCTGTAGCAAGCGGGGCAACGCTTATCGAAGGCGGTGTTCAGCATTACAAAAGTGAACTTCCCAAGCTGTTAAAAAATGCCAAGGCCCCCACAGAAATAGCAGGTTTCGTAGTCGATGCCGCTTCGGCTTTTTATAACTACTACAACGGAAGTATCTCCGGCGTGGATTGTATGAAGCAACTTGCTACTAGTGCTACGCTTGCTTTAGCAAACTTGACTCCCGTTGGTCAAGCTGTATTTATTGCGCGAACCGTCTATACATTGTCAACTATCAGCGTTACAGTCATCAAAGACGCGTTAAAGGCTCCCAAAATCGCAAGAGAACGCCGTATTCAAATCGAGCAGGAATGTCGAGAGCAAATCCAAGCCATGAAGGTGTTCCGAGAAGAATTTGAACGTAACACACTAGCGTGGGTTGACGAAAAAACAAATGTTTTTAAGACGGCTTTCGATGCTATGGACAACGCGTTGCAAGTGAACGATGTTGATGCATTTATTTGCGGAGCGAACCAAATCACCCATGCAATGGGATGCCAAACGCAATTCAGTAATTGCAAAGAATTTAACCGTTTGATGGAATCAGACGAACCCTTTATTCTCTAACGAACTCAATAAGGAGTGAATCATGCCTATACCATTAATTATTGGCGGCATTGCCGCAGCTGCAGGACTTCTTGGAGCCAAAAAAGCTTACGATGCTCACGAAACGAGCAAACGTGCCGAAAGCATAAATAATCGCGCTCAATACGAATGTGACCAGGCAAAAGAGGATGCTGAAAGACGTCGCGTAGAATGTCAAAAGTCTTTGGAAAACTTGGGTATCGCTAAAATCAATGTTTTGAATGACGGAATCACGCCGTTCATGCGATCCTTTAAAAAAGTCAAAAATATTGAAGAACGTGGCAGTCTGGGGCTCAACGAACTCTCCAAATTGCATTTTTCTAAGGAAGAACTTGCCGATTTGCAAAAAATGGGATCTCTGGCCGAAAGCGTCGCTACTGGAGCTGCTGGTGGTGTTGCCGCAGGAGCCCTTGTCGCTCTTGGCGCTTATGGAGCTGCAACCACATTTGGTATCACAGCCACAACAGGTGCCTTGATTAGTTCCTTGTCCGGAGCTGCAGCAACCAACGCTACGCTCGCATTCCTCGGTGGAGGCGCTTTGTCTGCAGGTGGCTTTGGAATGGCCGGGGGTATGGCTGTTCTCGGAAGTGTCGCTCTTGGGCCGGCTCTTGCAGTCATGGGTTTTGTCATGAACGCTAAAGCTGAAGAAAAATTGGAAAATGCACGTGCCAACCGTGCGAAGGCCGAACAATTTGTAGAACAGTGCAAAACCATTTGTTCCACATGCTTGTGCATCAAAATGAGAAGCGACACTATTTCGGGCATTCTCAATAAATTGAGGAGTCGCATGATGTCCGCTAATAGGACTATTGAACGCATTATCGCGCGTTACGAAGATAGTACCGGTACAGCAGATTTCCGTAGTTTTAGTGACGACGAAAAAAAGTCGCTGGCCGCCGCGGCAGCTTTGGCAAAATCTGTCAAGAGTATTTTGGATACACCCGTCTTGACTCAGGATGGAAAACTGACTCCTCAGTCTGAAATCATTGCCGAAGCTGATTACGACGATGATGACATGGACTAATGCCGTCAGAACACTTTAAATGCGATTGCTGTGGCCTATGCTGCCGTTCCCTGAAAAAAGTTCCCGCCCTAGCGGACTTTGACAGGGGCGATGGTGTTTGCGTTAATCTTGGCGACGACAATTTGTGCAAGGTGTACAATAGTCGTCCTGAAATTTGCAATGTTGAATTAATGTACGAACGCTTCTTTTCGAGCTACTGCTCAAAGAAGGAGTTCTATAAGATTAATGAAGAACAATGCAAGAAAATAAAAGAAGATTTTTCTGAAAAGTCAGAAAGATGAATGGAATGTATTCGTTCTTTTTTAATCTACATTCCCCAAATGTCATAATCTGTCAATCGGAGCAGGTTCGGCTTTTCTAGATTGTTTAGCGTGAAAACAACGCAATGTTTGGAATCCCAAAAAACGAATGGGCTTTTTTTTGTTAGATTTCGGACTCGGTTATTGTGTCTACCTTTTGAGAGATTGATAATGGCAAAGTGGAATATCATGGACTTGTTCGCTGGCGCGGGAGGGGATCTTATAGAAATTCAGACCGTAGCTTAATCGCTGCGGTCTATTTGTATGCACCCTTTTTTATAGTATCTTTATCACAGCTTTGGATATGACAATATTTGTCATATTGTTTTCATATATTATGCTCAAACAAGGAGCTAATATGACACTAGAAGAAAAAGTGAAGGAACTGTATAACGAACTGAAACCTAAGTGCCAAGCTGAGGGCTTGAACCTGAATTGGGAAATCCATAAAGCGCTAAGGCGATTCCGTAAGGAACACCCTGATTTGGATGACCAATGGGCTCGTGAAGCCGAGGGGTTGTAATTTTATTTCTTGAGAGAACGCTAAATTTGGTATATTGGGGGCATGGCAAATGAATTAATCGTACCTTCCGAATCGTTTCTCAAAGTTCCATGCAAACACTACTTGGAAACGATGATTTATTCCTATGATGTTCTTCGCAGTGAAATGCGCGTTCATATGCCATTTTTCATTTATTGGTCGGAATGCGTTGAAACCAAACCATCTGCGTTAAATGCGATGCGGTTCGCTTTTGCGTATTACAATAAAAAAGACAACGACCCTATTGATGAAATTTCTGAAAAAAGAGCTGATGAGTACCTAGAAGCTCTTATCAGGTATTATAACAGCGAATACCCTGACATTGCGTTCGGCAAGCATGTCGCTCAGTTTATAAGAGGCTTTAAATCAAATATAGGAAGAACGGAAATTAAAACTGATGATTTTGAGTGGTTTCCTAAAGACAATGTAGGGAATGGGAAACTCCCAAAAGAATTTGAGCCGATTTCCAAAGAATTTGATTTTGCGTGGAAATGCGCTCGGTTGTGGCAGTTGCTAAAAGAACGCAAGCAAGAATACTACATTCTAAGTTTTTTGGGTATTAACGAAACCAATTTTACTGAAGTAAGCCGCATACCCTCTGATATTTTAAGCAAACTGAATGAATCGACCATTGAGGAACCTGACTTTTTTAAAAAGATTGTCGATTATTTTACGCCAGAGCAAATGACAATGCACGATATGAGTCTTTTATTAAAGAAGGCTTGTCGTGCAAGTATCAATAAACAATTAAATGAAAAAATAGTTGAGATTTCTCCTTCTAATGCAAGAATAAAACCTCTCGACTCTCTTTGGCTTTTAGCGAGATTCTTTGGAATTCATTATTATCACCTAGATTTCATCGGTCAAAAAATGTCTCCTCGGGCAATAAAACAATTTGAAGGGATTGATGGAGATTCTCCATTTCTTGAGTGGAATGAAAAAAATTTGGATAAAGTGATAAACCGGAGTTCCGTAAAAGTTGGAAATAGAACATATCCGCTTGCGGAAGTATTAATGACCGTATATCCCCGCAAGGAATTGCTTGATTCCTTGGAATACAAGTCAAATGAAATTATTGAGGGTAAAGAAAGAAACCCGTACAAGCCGGTGTACCAAGCCATCCTCGAGCAAGATTCCTGTTCAGCAGCTATATCACACTTGGATTTGTCTGATGAGAACTTGCGAAAGTTTGCAAAAAAACGTCAGGGTGTATTTAAGGCGATGATTGTTGTCGGTTCGTTTTTAGATTCTAAGTATGAAGCTGTGGTAGAGAATGACGAATCAATCCTTGAAGAAAATACAAATAACAAAATTTTAAAAACATTTTTTGCCAACACTTTGGTAACAGAAGGTTTAGAAAACCCAAAGAACGTATTCTTTATTACAGAGGATGATTTTGATAACAGGGATGTTGTTCTCGCACTCCTGTTGTGGCTGGCTATAAGTCCAAAACTCCTTCAAAATAAGATTGATAAACAAGAATCCAAGCAAATTGCAGCCTCTTCCTAGAAGTTTTTTAGCCTACTTTTTCAGCTTCGAAGTTTTTTAATCCACTTTTCAAAACTCGAAATTTTTATTTTAGAGATTTTTCCTTCAACTAGCCTATTGAAGTGTTGTGAACCTATTTTTGGTTTCGCAGTCATGATCATGCATGATTGTCAGTGAGTAGCGAATGCTATTTCTGCAAAAAACAAACTTTATAGGAGATGAAATATGATTAGAAGAAAAGGCGGAAATCCTCCCATTGACCCCCACGGAGCAGGTTGGCCAACAGGTCACGGAGGAGGCAAAGGCCCCTCTGGTGGCGGACGAGGTGGTAACCCTCCTAGGCGCTAACATGGAGGTGAGCCATGTGCATTTGTTGATTAGGCGTTGCCATCGGCAACGCCTTCCTTAATTTCTTACTCCACACTTATTCGCACTTAAAGCCTTGCAGCTCGAGACCGGCGCGCATTTCGCCGTAGGTGGATGTGCGTTTCATGTCCATTGCTTTCATGAAGCGGCAATCGTTGTCGATGTGCATTTGGAAGCCGGCCATGGTCGGGGTGACTTCGCCTTTGCCGCTTGCTTGTATATGTGCCATCATTTCTTCGCGCTTGTCGCTCATTTCGGGCGGAACGAATACGTCCGTAACGATATCGACGTTCTTGATTTCGGTATCGCCGAATACGAATGAAATGGTAACGAGATTCTTGAGTCCGTTAAACTGGCCGTTGACTTTACAGACAAGGTTTCTATCTTTGCCTGTCTTTTTAGCGGGCTTCTTGGCGGGCTGTGGTTTTGCTGCGTTTGCGCTAGGCGTGTAATTGAGCGCTTGCAAAAGCTGTTCTTCTTTAACAACTCCGACGAGGCGGTTTACAATTTGTCCGTCTTTGATGAGGAAAAATGTTGGGAACGCTTGAATCGGGAGCGTGTTCTTGATTTTTTCGATGTTGGGTTCATCGATGCCCACGGAGGCCACTTTGATGTCGCGGTAATTTTTCGCGATACCGATAAGCGTCGGGATCATCACGAGGCACGGCGGGCAACTGGTAGATGAAAATTCCAGAATGACCGGCGTTTTGGAATGCAAGATTTCTTTTTCAAAATTGCTGTCGTCCACTTTGACGATTCGGATATCCTCTTCGGAGGCGCTTTGCGAACGGTTGGCGCCTTTGGCTTGAACCTGCGAAACGCTACCTACGGCAAGGATTGTGGCTATTGCAAATGCGATGACGTTTGAGAGAAAACTGTTTTTTAAAATGTTCATGTAGGTTGCCTTTTTCTATTGAAAATTTTATCAAGGAATGCTTTGCATGCTGTAATTGTTATTTTAAATAATAACTTTTTTCGAAAGAAGATTTTTGCTGTTTTATATATTTTATTAAATGAAATGTAGATGTAATCTACCGATTAAAGGATTTGTTTTATGGAATGGAACGCTGCTGTAAAGGACCGAATTGAGTCTCGCTTGAAAGAAAAGGAAAATACGCTTGCTAGTTATGCTTGCAAATCTTCAGATGCAATTCGTTTTCACGAGATGCTTGATGATGTACGCCTGAATTTTTCGCACGATTCGGATAAGATTGTCAATTCATATTGTTATAGCCGTTATATCGATAAGACTCAGGTTTTTTATCTTGTTGAAAATGACCACATCACGCATCGTGTTTTGCATGTGCAGCTTGTTTCTAAAATTGCAAGGACCATCGGGCGTTTCTTGAATTTGAATGAAGATCTTATTGAGGCGATATCTTTGGGGCATGATGTGGGCCATACGCCTTTCGGACACGATGGAGAGCGAATTATTTCTGGAATTTTGCAAGAAAAAAATGAAGGAATTTTTGAACACAATGTCCAGAGTTTTAGGTTGTTCCATGACCTTGAAGTTTATGGAACGGGGCTGAACCTCACCGCTCAAGTTCTCGATGGAATAATCTGCCACAATGGTGAAATTCTGAAAAACGAGTACTGCTGCAATCGAAATAAAACACCGGATCGATTGCTTGATGAATACAAAAAAAGTTTAGAGGGTTCGTTCAAATCAAAAGATATGGTCCCGATGACGTTGGAAGGCTGCGTCATGCGAATCTCGGACGTGATTGCTTACGTTGGTCGTGATGTCAAGGACGCTCTCATCTTGAAATTGATTAAGCCTGAGAATGTTCCAAAAGAAATTACGGAGATTCTCGGTGACGATAATGAAAAAATCGTCAATACGCTCATCACAGACCTTGTCAACAATAGTATTGATAAAGATTCGTTGAGCTTTTCGCTGGACGTCTTTAACGCTCTTGATCAATTGAAAAAATGGAATTACGATAATATTTATACGAATCCGAAAAAGTCATCTCAGGACGAAAAAATAAGGACGATGTTCCGGGCTGTTTTTGAAACATGTCTGGATGAACTCCGTACGGGCGTGAAAAAGGCGACGGGAATCAATCACTGGTATGAAAAAATGAGCGAAAAGTACAGGGAAACGAATTCGCTGCCACGCGTTGTTGCCGATTACGTTTCTGGAATGACGGATGACTATTTGATGAACATCTACAAGGAAATCGTGATTCCTAAATCTTTCGGAATCAGTTTTGAAGAAAAATAATGAATTTATCAAAAATGCCCAACCGATTTGGCTGGGCTTTTGAGTTGAAATTCATTTATTGGTTATTTCTTTTCCGCGATTTTTTCTTCCTTGTCCTTGGGCAGCACGAGGTTTAATGCGACCGCGAGGATGAATACCACGGCCACGCAATTTTCGGCGAAGATGGTTTGGATTGTTTGCGGGAAGATTTGGAACATCTTAGAGGCCGAAGTAAAGCCGAGGCCCACGCTGAGCGACATGCTGACGATGATCATGTTGCGCTGCGAGAATCCGCTTTTCGCAATCATGCCGAAACCGGCGAAGAGGATGGAGCCGAACATCATGATGGTGCAGCCGCCGAGAACAGCTTGCGGGATGGTCGTGAGGAGCGTGCCGATAGGCGGGAAGATGCCTCCGAGAATCATGATGCCAGCGCTTGTCGCAATGGCAAAGCGGTTCACGACGCCGGAGAGTGAAGCGAGACCAACGTTCTGACTGAAGGACGTAATCGGTGTGCAACCGAAGAGGCCGGAGATGGTGCTTACGAAACCATCGCAACTGATGGCTCCGCCCATTTCGACTTTGTGGATTTGACGTTTGAGAGCGCCACTGCAAAGTGCGCTGGAATCGCCGACAGTTTCTGTGGCGGAAACGAGATAAATTGCGACAACGGAGAGAATGGCACCGAGGTGAAATTCTGGAGTGAATGGGAGAATCTTCGGGAGCGCGATAATGCTGCTGTTGGCGAGTCCGGAGAAGTCGACCATGCCCATGCAAAGCGCGAGAATGTAACCCACGATGAGGCCAACCAAAACGGAGAGTGAACGCAGGAATCCTTTTGCGAAAATTTGCGTGAGCAAGCAAGTGAGGAGTGTGACGCTACCGACAATCCAGTTCTGCGCAGAACCGAAGTCAGCGGCGCCTTGACCGCCCGCGAACGAATTAGCACCAATCGGCAAAAGCGAAAATCCGATGGATGTGACGACCGTGGCCGCGACGATGTGCGGGATGAGCTTGAGCCAGTATTTAGCGCAAAGGCCGAGCAAACCTTCGACAATACCGCCAACGATAACCGCTCCCATGAGCGCACCCATGCCCTGCGTGGTGCCAATAGAAATGGAAACCGAGAGGAATGTAAAGCTGATGCCCATGACGATGGGGAGGCGGGAACCGATTTTCCAGATGGGGTAGAGCTGGATGAGTGTACCGATGCTCGCAATAATCATGCAATTTTGGATAAGCGAAGCGGTGATGCCCTTTTCGATTCCGACAACATTGGCAAGGATGATGATTGGCGTTATGTTGCTCACGAACATGGCGAGTACATGCTGTAAGCCGAATGGAATCGCTTGCAAAAGCGGAACGCGACCGTCAAGTTGATAAATGTTGTCTGAAGTCTTCATGGCAAGCCTCGTTTACTGTTCGCGGAACTTGATAAATCCTGTTTCGGCGTCCATGCTATCGACGATGGCGATGGATTCCAGGCGTACGCCTGCAGCGCGGAGCTTTGCGCCACCGGGCTGCATCCCCTTTTCGATGGCGATACCGACACCGACGAGTTCGGCGCCTGCTTGCCTTACGAGATCGATGAGCGCCTTGCTTGCTTCACCATCGGCGAGGAAGTCGTCGACAATCAGAATCTTGTCGGTCGGCTTGAGGTAAGGGCGCGAAACGAAAATGTCGTTGAACTTTTTGTGCGTGAAAGAGTAGGCTTTTGCCACGTATTTGTCGTCGGTGCTGTTGACAGTCTGGCCTTTCTTGGCAAAAACGACCGGCACATCATTGAGATAAGCGATGAACGCCGCGATGGCGATGCCGCTAGCCTCGATGGTGAGAACCTTGTTGAATTGCACGTCGGCAAAACGACGCTTGAATTCTTCGCCGATCTTGTGCATCAGGCGAATATCAATTTGATGGTTCAAGAAACTGTCAACCTTAAGAACGTTGCCGGGCTTGACGACACCATCGGCGAGGATTTTCTGCTCAAGAAAGTTCATACCTGAAATCTAGCAAAAAGCATCATTTTTGCAATTATTCGAAATGCTTACATTGCACGTGATGTTGTCAGAATTTCTTCTGAAGTGGGCAAAAAGTCGAGAGTGAATCTTTATTTTGGATGGGACAGCTCAAAAGTGATTGAACTGATTAATCAGTGATCAAAGGTGATTAATCACTTTTTCTCAATTTGCAATTTGCCGTTTTTTGCGTGAAAACGACGGTTTTCTTGTTGGCATGAATGTTGCAAATGTATCTGAGTTTGAAATTGCAGCTCTTGACAGCGTATCAAAAAGGAGATACATTTGTAATGAGAGAAATTTTAGCTTATGAGGGTCCTAGCTTTACTATAGAATGGTATTACGATGAAAATGGAATAAGTCAGGCTTTAGATTATTTTAATAGATTAGGTGATACGCAAAAACGTAAAGTGCTGATGCTGTTTAAAAGAATAGGTGATTCAGGAAAAATCTCGGATATAACAAAGTTTAGAAATGAAGGTGATAAAATTTATGCATTCAAACCGCAACCGGACCGATTCCTTTCCTTCTTTTTTATGGGAAAGAAAATTATTGTGACGAATGCATTTTGCAAGAAGTCTCTAAAACTTCCTGAAAGCGAAAAACAAAGAGCAATATTTTCTATGCAAAGTTATAACACTCGTGTGCAAAAGGGAGAATATTATGAAGAAGGCTAAATCGACATTTGAAAGGATTATGTCTGACCCGAAACAAAAAAAGGCCTTTGAAAAGGAATATGCAAATTTCCTTTTGTCTGAGCTTATATTAGATGCAATGGCGGAACAGGATGTTAGTGTTCGTGCTTTATCGAAAGCTTCTGGAATTTCGACATCGGTGATTCAAAATTTACGTGCAATGCAACCGATGAACATAACCTTAAAGACGCTAAATGCGTTGCTTTCGTCTCTTGGTTATGAACTTGTTGCTCGAAAAGGTCGGCACTACGTAAATCTTTCAACGCTGTGAGGGCCGCGAGGAAAGTTTGATTGTTATAGACTCTCGTTGCTGCGGCGATTGTGCTTTGAAGAAAATGAAATAAGTAATCCCAATGAACGATGGTGATTGATTTACTAAGTCTCTTTTGGAGGAGGTTAATGAACTTCCTCCATTTTTTGTAACCGTTCTCTTGAATATCCTTGATTTGAAGTGACATTTTGAAAAGTAAGTTTATGAGAGGGGCTGAAATAAAGTATTTTAAAGATGTTGTATGACATCGACCATTGAATATTATAATAGAAATGCTCTAGAGTATTCTCGTAGCACTGTTTGTGTTGATTTTTCTGCGACGCAGGAGCGGTTCCTGCGATATATGCCATCGTATGCGAAAATTCTCGATTTTGGATGTGGTTCTGGTCGAGATACCAAATATTTTTTGGATAAAGGTTATGACGTTGATGCTGTTGATGGTTCTAGGGAATTTTGCCGATTGGCAAGTGCCTATACGGGAATTTCTGTTAAGCAGTTGTATTTTCAAGAATTTGCATCAGTAAACGAATATGATGGAATTTGGGCTTGTGCCTCTATTCTCCATTTGCAATGGGATGACTTGATTTCCGTATTGCATAAAATGGCCGTTGCACTGAAAAATACTGGAGTAATTTATACATCCTTCAAGTATGGTGATTTTTCTGGCGAACGTCAAGGGCGCTATTTTATAGATTTTACAGAAAGTCGTCTAAATGAAATGCTTACACTTGTTCCAGAATTACAATGTAGAGAATATTGGATTTCTACAGATGTTAGACCGAATAGGAAAGACGAAAAATGGATGAATATAATTCTTTCCCGCAAAGCCTAGCTTTAGATATTAGTTCGCCTTATTGTAATCAGCTTGATGTCGAGTGTTTTTCGCTCATGATGAAAAATCCGACATATTGCTACAAGTTTTACTGGCTTGAGGCGATTGTCAAACTTATTGATGAAGATTTTGTGCAGGCGACATTCGATGCAATTATCGATGAGATGATTGCAAATGCCTGGTACACTGTGCTGGAATATCATGTTCACTTGAGCGGGATGCTGAAAGGTGAATTTCGTGATGCGTTGGAACTTGCCATCGTGCAGTTGGCTGCGAAAAGTGAACTCCCATCCAATGCCTCGAAAGTCGAAATCAAGAACGCGATCAAGGAATTCAACGGAGATATCAATAAATATAAAAACGCATTGACAAAATATGTTCCTTATAGGGCTTTGGCAGGATTTTATAACCGCTATGAACAGGGACATGGAGAAAAAGTTAATTGGAATAGTTTACAATCCATTGTTGACCACACGAAGAAGGTGAATCAACGTATTTTACTTCCGTACGTTTTTAATACAAATAGTCAACTGAATCGAACGGTTGTTTTTAATCCAATATGGAAACAGTATATTCAGGATAATTCGGTTGCCATTCTCGGATGGATTCAGCACGAAAAGTCAAGATGGCTGCAAGTCAATAATCCTGAGGTTCCAGGGATTGTGTATAAGCTTTCTTCTATGGATGTAAGTGCTCGAAAACTAGAACGTGTTCGTGAATTATGGGAATTTATTCTTGAACGGAAAACAATTCTTGATGTATATACAAATAAGCCTATTGAAAAATCTAGATACGATATAGATCATTTTATTCCTTGGTCTTTTGTGATGAATGATGAATTGTGGAATCTATCTCCGATGAATTCTTCTCTTAATTCCTCTAAGAGTAATCGTTTGCCTGATTGGAATTTCTTTAAGCGATTTGCCTTGAATCAATATGAAATGTACCGTTTGATGTGGGATGACGAATTCGTTCGCGGCCGCTTCGAGAAATGCTACCGCGACAACATCCATTCAATATGGGCGGAGACAGAATTGTTCAAACCCGGTAACAGTAAGAATGAATTTGTCAACATTTTACGGAAGAACATGCAACCTGTGTATGATTCCGCAAGGCGGCAAGGATATGAAATATGGAAATTTAAGGGGTGAAAAATGTACGACGTAATAAAGAATTTTTGTGAAAACGAAAACAAAAATGGATTGTTCTTGGTTGATATGCCTACTGGTTATGGGAAAACTTATCAAGTCATCAAGTACATATATGAAGCCTCTTTAAAACCAGAAAATAAAAATAGGCGTTTTATTTTTGTGACAACACTGCGCAAAAATCTTCCTGAAAAAGATTTGGAAAAGTGGTTCAGTGATAATAACCAATTGAATTTATTTAAGCAGAAATATCTTAGAATTGATTCCAATATGGATTGCGTGTTGGATAATTTGCTGAGTGTAGAAAAGGATGTTCAAGACGATATAAAAACATCTCAAGAATTTAAGGATTTAATCCGAGATGTAAAGGCTATTAAAAATGTAGAACGTAGTAAAGATGCCGCTGCTTTAGTTAGCGCTTTAAGAGATAATCTTCGCATGGACACCGAACCTAAATTTAGACGCTTGTTGCAGAGCAGATTAGATTCATTAGGTTCTATTCCTCAAAAACTCGATGCAATTCAAAATGACAAAAAATGGATTTGGGTGCCCAAACTTTATCCAGCTTCGCTAACTAGTGAACGGCAGATTCTTTTCATGTCAATGGATAAGTTCTTGAGTCGAAATTCTCCTGTAGTTGAAGCTTCATACATGTGGTATAATAACGATAACGTTATCAAGGATGCCTTTATTTTCATAGATGAGTTTGATGCTACAAAAGAAACGATACTCACGAACATAATAGAAAACGGCCTTCGCGATCAAGTTGATTATATCGAACTATTCCTTGCAATTTACTCTATTTTACACGTTAAGGATTTTCCGAAGAGACTTGTAAAACCATCAAAAAAACGTTCTGAGGGAAAATATAAAGACCAATCCCTTTTGCAATTAATTAAAGACATTAAAGCTGATTCAGATGTCATTTTCAAAGAGTATTCGCTCAATTTTAGTCATAGAACAAAAAATGACCCCGAGCAGGGGCAGAATTTTCTTTTTCAAGATCATCAATATCATGCCATTCTAAATGGAAATAAGTCGTTTATATCAGTAGAGAGAAATACTGATGAACAAATAAATGACATTTGTTTTTTGGATGAAAAACCACAAAATGAAAAACAGAGTATCCAAAAGTTGCTAGGTAACATCCGCTATTTTGTAAAACATTTTATGACGGATGTTTATATTTTGGCCTTTAATTTTTGGCAAAATAAGATGGAGCAGAAACAGCCAGGTGATGATGACTATTCTATGGAATATGCCATCAGGTCGGTGCTAGAACTTTTCCATTTGACTCCGAAATATGCCGACTATTTGACCACGCAGATTCTTGTTGGCGGCAAGCATATTAAGGGAGACATTCAAGGTGATGAAATGGACCTGACATTTTACAATAATGGGTTCCGGTATTATGCTTTTGAAAATTCGCCAAGTAATGATATGCAGTCTAAGTTGATGATGCTCGCTTTTCAGAATACTCCAGAAAAGTTTTTGTTGCGTTTCTGCGAAAAGGCTAAAGTTGTCGGCATTTCTGCTACAGCGACAATACCGACTGTTATCGGTAACTATGATTTAGATTATTTACATTCCAAGATGCAGAAACTCTTCCCGTATCGAAGCAAAGAAGATGATGACCGTCTGCGTAATGCTTTTGAGGAATCTCAAATAGGTTATTCTGACATAAACATAAAAGTTGAATTGATTGGTGAAAAGTTTCGAAAAAACTACAAACAAGAATCTTGGCTCGAAGTGTTTGATGCGAAAGAAAAAGCAGAGCAAGTCTATAATTGGCTTGAAATGGATTTGCCGGATGAGAAAAAGGTTTATTGTAAAGAACGATATCTGCGAATAGCTATGGCGTTTAAGCGTTTTGCAGAAAATAATGACATTCGTTCTTTTCTTTGTATTTTGATGAAACATCCAGGGACAGATCGAGAACTAAGGAAAGATAGATTGCTGAAAATCTTTGATTGGATTATGCCTAATGGTTCCAATCATGTTTGTTTTTTGAATGGAAGTAATTTCGATGAGGGAAAACAAACGATTGCGGCTAGACTTGCTAAGGGAGAAAAATTATTCGTTATCTCTGTTTATGCTACACTTGGCGCTGGTCAGAATTTACAATACAATATTCCGAAGGATTTAATAGGTAAATTGCTTCCCTCGAATAAACGCAAACCAAGCGAACGGAAAGATTTTGATGCGATATACTTAGATAAACCAACGAATCTGCTTGTCAATATGGGAAACAATTTAGCTGATGTTGATTTTGTCAAATATCTTTATCAAGTAGAATATCTTCAAGAAAGCGTAGAGCTTTCCGCAAAAGTGGCAACTGGTTGTATCAAGAAAGCATTTAGTGTATATACATCAAAAAAAATGCAGGCGGGAGTCGATCCGATGTATTTGTCAGATAGTTATAAATGCTATTTGACGCGAGCTATAATCCAAGCGGTTGGTAGACTCTGCAGAACAAACCAAAAAAATTCCAACATTTACATCTATGCAGATTCGCAGATTGCAGATGTTCTTGATTACCGAATTGATAAAGGTAGAATGCTGAACAAGGAATTTGTAGCCTTGCTAAACGAATGCCGTAAAATAGCTTATCCTAAGGTTCATGAAACGTCTCTTATTGATAAAGCTGAATTAAAATCGGTTCGAGTCAATAAGGACATTCTAAACCTCTGTATGGAAGGAAGTTGGAACGATTATAAAATCAATAAATGGCGAACACTTAGAAAACTTGCTTTGGAACATCCAACAATGAGTGCGGAGGAAGTCAAAGATTGCTTTGCTGCGTCCAATTATTATGTGGAACTTCCTCAAAAGAATAATTTTCTTTTTTATAAGCAAGATGGCGATTTTAACAAGGTGGAGATTTCTTTTGGCTTCAAGGCAGGCTTTATCAAGGAATGTGCTGAAGAAACAAGAGTTGATCGTATGCTTTCTATAGAAGGTGTACGTGAATATTTTAAAGAAAATAACTTTGCTACTGATTTTGCTTCCAATAATTACATTATGTGCCCTACAATGTGGAATAATATTTATAAGGGCGCTTTAGGAGAAGTGGTAGGAAAGTTTTTATTTAAAAAACTATTTAATGTGGATCTTGTAGATATTGATGATAAGGAAATATTTGAACTTTTTGATTATCGCGTAAAGGATAAGCCTATTTTCGTTGATTTTAAGGATTGGAGCGAAAATACTGATGCTGATCGTGGTAGGATGGTAAAAAAGATTGCTCTAAAAGCGAAAAAATGTGGCTGCAAGTGTGCGATCATTGCAAATATTGTGACGGCAGAAACTCATAGATGCAGAAAAGCTTCTCATGATGACTTGAAAATTTTGGCTATTCCAGCGCTATACTCTGGTTCAAATAATTTAGAAATTAACATAGAAGCATATAATATGATTCGAAATGCCTTAGGAGAATTTGATGATTAGAACTAATAAATTAGAATGTTCCTTTAATGAGGCTGCGATTGCCGAAAAATACGATTTCTTCCGTATTGAAACAACGGAAACTTATTTAAAGACAGGGGCGTTAATGCTTGATGCTCCACTTTTAGAAAACAATACATGTGCAGTGCGTTTTGATACTCGTAAAAGCCTTTTAGTAATGATGCACCATGATGAATGCAACAAAGCCAATCTCAAACATGTTATTTCTAAAATTGAAGGCTTTAATTGCATGACTCTCAAATTAGTGGATGTTTCAGATATTAGAAAACATGAATTATTGCAGTTGCTTTTAAATGCATTGTCTTGTTATGATTTGCCGGAACTAAGGTTTAATAACCTTACGGGACATCTGTATTGCTTTCACCCAAAGTGGATTAAGAAAAGTAAAGGCGTGATTTGGCAAGTGCCGTGCTTGGAATTGCGGGTGACTGAAGATTTGATACTTGACCTAAATATTCGAACGTTTACTTCTGGCAAACTCCAAAAGGATATTACTTTTAAGAAGAAAAAGTATCGTGATTATCCCAAATATGCCTTTTCCTCTAGGAATACATTGCGTCGCAAGTTGACTGAGGATAAAGAAGATGAATTTATTCTTCGTCAATTAGATGGTTCAAAGAGTGATGTAGTTTTTCTTGATACTAAAAGTCTAGAAAAGTTTAAGGCGACAAAAATGGGAACTCTTTCTAGCGTAGTAGAATGTTTTAATGACAATTATGAAAACTTCGCACACATTGAATTTGCTCAGGTGAATTCTTCGATATGCATTGATCATGATTTGAGTGCAAAAAAAGAAAATAAAAAGGCTGTTGAACAAGCTTTGAAATCGCCAATTCGCCTTGTTGATCAAATTAGGGATGAACATTCTGAAGGTTTTCTTAAACGAGTTCAGAAAGTGCTGAAAGAAAATTGGGGTGTTGATGCTGCTATGGAACAAAAAGTTTTGAAGAATTCGCTGAACGTGGTTTTAATACATGATGCAGATTACTATGAAGGTATGGACGACCCGCATTCGTTGCATTATGATGCTACAGTTCAACATATAACTCTCGAAAAATATGATGGTGACTCTAAATTTACCGCTGAGGCCATTATCCATGAGTTGCTGGTAAAAGAAGATCTTAGGAGAGGTAAAATAAGCTTATTTGATTGGAAAGACTTAGGCTATGTGGGTGATGTAGCCTTTGGATTGAAATTTGTTGATGATGAGGATGTTTCTCGCTATTTCTTTATGACGGTACATCCTGATGGATCTTTTGAAATAAATGAACAAGTGAATGACTTGTTTAGTCAATCTCGTTATAGTGCTTGTATGGAAATTTTTGATAAGGCGGAATCCGTCAAGGAAAATGTGAAGGGTGTTGTGATGGATTCTGATGGTAACATAAATATCATTAAGGATTCTGGTTGGATTACGATTCCAGAAATTTTCGCTATCAAAAAAGAGTTGGAATCTGGTAATAACAAGTTGCGTAGCAAGGCTAAACGTGAAGAATTGCTATCGTCCTGCTTAGACATTAAGTCCTTTAGAATCAATAGTGTGCTGTGTTATTTTGTGGGAGTGATTGGTGAAGGAATGAAGTACGCTATTCATAATGCTGCCAATATTCGAACGATTGAACCGTATGGCAATGCTCCAGAATTTTTCGAAAGGCTTTTAACATTGATGAATGTATCTTTTGTTAAAAATGAACAATTAACGGTGATTCCATTTCCGTTCAAATACCTTAGAGAATGGGTTAAAATGAATGTAGAGTAAAAAACGAGATACCAATTTTGTGTCAGAGTCAATACATGTATAACTTGCTGCAAGCATGTATTGGTCGAACAAGGATGCTCTATTTGTTATATAATCGTTCAAATCTTCGTCGCCGCAATCAAAGGATTTAACCTTATTTGTGGGCTGTAACCGAATGAAATCAAGATTCGAACAGTCTACACATTGTCGAACCATGGATCTTTACCTCCGTTAGCTGCTTCGCGGGCACGCTTTTCGCGCATGCCTCGTTCAAATGCTTTTTGGAAAAATTCGTAATTCCGTAAGCGGCGGGCACGAGCTTCTGGAGTTTCGGGGTGCCTCTCCTGCATACGGGCGATAAACCGGCGAGCATCCTCGCCGAACAAGATAGGGGTTTCTCTGATGGGTCTCGCCATGAGTTTCCTATTTGTTGATTGTTAGAATATAGCCAATCGATATAATAACGCCCGGCTTAAGCCGGATGGCATCCTCAGTGGATCCGTATTGAAATATATAAAAGAGCTAAATGAAAAACAATGGGGCGGATTTCGTAGGCGTCTTCCGTAAATAGCGCAGAATTGAGTTCCGGAAAAACATAATTTTGGCATTGTTGGTCATTTTCTTATAAAAAATGGCATAAAGTGACCCAAATGATGAGTCCATATAATATGTTATAGGTCCTCCCTATATCTTTTCTCGCATTTCTCATTTTTTTGCAAAATTTCAAAAGTTTAGCCTTGACTAATTAGCCTTGGCTTACTAATTTTAGTCTTGTCTAATAAAATTAGGCGACGTTAACGTTTAAAGGATCATCGAATATGGAAAATAATCACGTGAAGCTTAGCCAGAGTCTCGAAGACTACTTGGAAATGGTGCACATGCTTCGCTTGGCAAACGGGATTGCCCGTGTCAAGGATATTGCCGCCGCCCTTTCTGTGAAGATGCCTTCTGTGGCTAAGGCGATTCTTGAACTTAAAAAGCTGGGTCTTGTGACTCAGGAACCTTACAGTGGCGTGGAACTCACGGAAGAAGGTCGCAAGGCGGCTGCTGATGTGCTGAACCGCCATATTCTTTTGAAGGGTTTTTTGATCCGTCTGGGCGTTTCCGAAGCGATTGCTGACAAGGACGCCTGCAGCATGGAGCATATTCTTTCTGCTGAAACTCTTTCGACAATTGAAGACTTCATGAAGAGGGGAAATGAAGGCGCTGTTGCGAAAAAGGCGAATGCTTTAAAGGCTAAAAAAGGAAAATAAAATGGGTTGTAATTGCGGTTGTGGAGGCAAAACCTCTACAAAGAAATGGGATCTTGAACCGAAGTTTTCCGACCTCAAGAAAGGCGATAAGGTGGAAATCGTTGGTTATAACGAGGGCGATGCCCGCTACAAGTCCAAATTGCTTTCTATGGGGCTTGTGCGTGGTGTGACGCTTGAAGTTTTGCAGGTGGCTCCTCTCGGTGATCCGATTGAAGTCAGTGTTTTGTCGTACCGTTTGTCGCTTCGCAAGCAAGAAGCGAACGTTCTTAAATTGAAGAGGGTCTAATGGCTCCGAAGCTTTTTACTATTGCAATTGCCGGTAACCCGAACTGCGGTAAAACGGCTCTTTTTAATGCTCTTACGGGCGCGCGCCAGAGTGTGGGTAACTGGCCGGGTGTTACTGTCGAAAAGAAGGAAGGATTTTTTGAACTCGGTAACCAGCACATTCGCGTGGTGGACTTGCCGGGTACTTATGCGCTCTTTGCCAATGCCGAAGACGAACGCGCCGCTGTGGACTATTTGCTCACTCGCGAAGCGGACCTCATTGTCAATATTATTGATGCATCGAATATTGAACGTAATTTGTTCTTGACGTCGCAACTTGTCGATATGCAGATTCCGATGGTGATTGCTGCAAACATGATCGACATTGCGGAAAAGCGCGGTTTGCATTTGGATTTGGATATCCTTGCTGAACGCTTTGGCGTGCCGGTGATTCCGCTTTCGGCCGTGAATGAAAGAAGTATCACGAACTTTATCAGCGAAATGGCTCATGTTGTCGCTGGCAAGAAGATGACTCCGAAGGCTATCCATTACGGCGAGAATGTCGAAAATGCCGTGAAGTATTTGGAACCGCAGGTTGAGCCGGTTGCAAAGCTTTTGGGAACGGATGCCCGCTGGGTTTCGCTCATGTACTTGGGCAACGAAAAGAGCTATGCAGACAAGTTTGCAGAAGCCAAGGTCAAGATTAACAAGGCCGAAGTGACCAAGATGCTGAACGAAGAAAGCGAATTTGCAATGGCAGATGCGCGCTACAGCTTGGCTCACGAAATTGCAGGTAAGACGATTCTTTCGAACCGTTCCAAGAGAACTTGGTCGGACAAGCTCGATTCTGTGCTTTTGGATCGCTGGGCTTCGCTCCCGATATTCCTCTTGGTGATGTACCTGGTCTTCTGGGTTGCAGTCACGATTGGTTCTGCATTCATCGATTTCTTTGATGTGCTGTTTGGTGCCATCTTTGTAGATGGTCTTGGCTACTTGCTTACGGATGTGTTCCATGCACCGGGCTTTGTGTCTGCTATCCTTGCCGATGGTATCGGCGCCGGTATCCAGACGGTTTCGACGTTCATCCCGGTTATCTTCTTCATGTTCCTCTGCCTTTCGTTCTTGGAAGACTCGGGTTACATGGCGCGTGCGGCTTTTGTCGCGGACCGCTTCATGAGATTCCTCGGGCTCCCGGGTCGTGCATTCGTGCCGATGATGGTGGGCTTCGGTTGCGGCGTGCCGGGCATTATGGGCTCTCGCGTGCTCGAATCTAAGCGTGAACGTTTTCTCACGATTTTCCTTGTGCCGTTCATGAGCTGCGGCGCTCGCCTTCCGGTGTATGCGTTGTTTGCTGCGGCATTCTTTGGAGCCCAGGCTGGGACTGTAGTGTTTGCGCTTTACCTTGCGGGCGTTCTCTTTGCGATCGTGTACGGCTTGATTCTTCGCCGCTCCTTGTTTGTGGGTGAGGCTAGCAACTTTGTGATGGAGCTGCCGCCATACCACTTGCCGAAATTCAAGTCGCTCATGATCCACTCCTGGCTCCGTTTACGCGATTACATTATCCGTGCCGGTAAGGTGATTACGATTGCCGTTGCCATTCTCGGCTTCCTCAATAGCTTTGGTTTTGTAGATAAACTCTACACCGAAATCAATGGCGAAAAGACGGAAATCGTGAAGGCCGAAGAAGGTTACGCCATGGTGCAGGACGAAAAGGAAGTGCCGCTCCCCGAAGGTGTCGTGATTGACGAATCCAAGATCAAGACGGAAACGGAATTCACGGCTGGCAATGGCGATTCCGAAAACAGCTTGCTTTCTTCGATTGGTAAAGCGATTACTCCGATTTTTGAACCGTTCGGCGTTGAATCCAACAACTGGCCTGCTTCTGTGTCGCTGTTCACGGGTCTCCTCGCTAAGGAAGCTGTGATTGGTACGATGAACTCCTTGTACTCCATGGCGGGGCCTGGCGATGCAGTGACAGACGAGAGACGAGAGACGAAAGACGAAAGAGTGGTTGAAGGGGAAAGCCTTCCCCTCGCTCCCGCCTCTGACGCGGCGTCCGCTACCCCTTCTAGCGGGGACACCCCGCAACGCCCCGACGCTAATGGTAACGTCTCTGTAGCTGATTCTGCAAAGGTCGCTGTTGCTGATTCAACTGCCACCGATAGCGCTAATGCTGTTGCAGACAGTGCAGTAGCTGAACCGGCCACAGAATCTGCAGAAGCCCCTGCCGAAGAAAAGCCTCTCATTGCTGGCGTGGACGAATGCCCTGCCGAAGAAGAGGAAGAAGGTGGTGCTCCGGATATTCTCGGTGCATTCAAGGAAGCTCTCGGCACGATTCCTGAAAACTTGAGTGAAGTCTTTGGTTCTCTCACAGACATTCTCGGAACTTCTGGCGAACTCGAAGCCCAGAATGCTGCCGAACTCAAGAAGGTGACGCTCGACAAGATTCTTGAAACCAAGGCGATTACTTGTGAAGAATATGCTTCTATCGAGACCTTCAGTGAAGATGAAGGTGCCGACAAGGCTCGTGAAGAGGTATTTGCAAAACTCGCTGCTGCAGGCCTCACGTTGAGCGAAGATGAAATCGGCGCTCTCGAAGAAGGCGACTTGAGTGAAACGGCTGACATTTATGCCAACCTCCGTTCTTACTTCCATAACCCGGACAAGAATGGAAATCCGGTAGACGGATTTAACTGGCAGGTGTTTGCGTTCTTGATCTTTATCTTGCTCTACGTGCCTTGCCTTGCTGCAATGGGCGTGGTCGTTCGCGAAATTGGCCTTGGTCTTGGTGTGTTGATGGCTGTGGTCCAGACGGTGCTTGCCTGGGCGGTCTCGATACTCCTCTACCAGATTCCGGTGGGCGGCGACAAGTTCTGGATTGTGTGCTCGATTGTTGTGCTTGTGGCGACATTCGTCTTCCTCAAGCTCTTCGGTATGAGTGCAAACAAGAAAGGTCGATTTGAAGATTAAAATCTAACGTCCAGTTTCATTTGAGTCAAGAATCATTAAGGGCCGATTGGCCAAAAGCCGTCGGCCCTTAATTAAACCCTTTAACTTAGACAAAACTAATAAAGATAGGAGAAACTAACAAATGGGCGTTAAAGAAAATGATTCTGAATGGAATGAACTGAAAAATAATTGGCACGCTCTTTGCTTAAAGAAGAACAAAAAGGGCGAAAAGCCAAGAATTTTGTAACACAAAATGTAAAAGTCTAGACGGGGTGTTACAAAAAAGAAATACAAACCGTCATAGGAGAGTAAAAATGAAGACTCGTTTAACATCTAACCTTTTGTTTGGCCTTGCTGCTGCATCTATCCTTGCTGTCCCTGCGCTCGCTCAGGAAGCCGAAGCGGCTAAAGGTCCGGAAGTCAAGTTCTCTGGCGAAGTAGAATTTGATGCTTACACTGGCGATGTCATCAATGACGACATTAAGAGCCACAGCTACGCATCAACTTTTGATTTGAATGTTGATGTCAAACTTAATGATAAGTGGTCTGCATCCGTGCAGTTAGAAGCTGACGGCGAGACGACGGATCCGACCGCTATTTACAATGGCGCCTTTGTCCAGTACACGCATAGCGATAAGTTTGCTGTAAAGTTCGGTGACTTGACCTTCTCGGAAGGCGCGTTCCTGAACTTCTATGGTTATGATGATCCGGCCGATAATGCCGCCGGTATGGCAGAACACGATATCCGGGGATTTGAAATTGACTATAACGGCCTTGTTTTTGGCCTCGGCTTTGGTCGCGGCGACAACGACAATAAAATCTGCGTTGAAGAAGATGGTGAAGAATCGTGCGTAGGCGTTGCTTACGACTTGCACCTCGCTTATGAACTGGGCCTTGGCGAACATGTGTTGCGCCCGTTTGTGGATTACAAGTCTTATCAGGAAGCTAAGCACAATGAATTGCATGCTGGCCTTGATGCTAATCTGAAGTTCGGCGCATTTGCCTTGCACGCTGTTTATGGCTTGCATGCTGATGCTCTTGGCGAAAAGAATCCGAAGGCAACGCATGCCATTCTCGGTGAACCGTCTTTAGATCTTGGCACGTTCAATATCAAGGGCTCTGTGTTCTATGCCATTATTGACAAGAAGAATCCGACCGTTCATGGTGAAGAAATTCCGGAATACTTCTTCGCTTATGGCGAACCGAGTGTAAAGATTAACGATGCGATTGCTCTCGGCCTTCCGCTTGAATACCATACGAATACGCTGCAGAAGGATGATGATACTTCTACGTTTAACGTAGGTGTTCGCGCATACTTCACTCCTGTCGAAGGCCTTGAAGTGACTGGCTTTGCTATGTTCAATATTCCGGTTGGCGATGACGCCGGTGACGATACGGGTCTCGGATTCGGTCTCGAAACGGTATTCGCTTTCTAACAAACTATTTCTAATTTTTGCCATAGGATGAAAATCCCGCCGCGAAGAGAAATCGTTGGCGGGGTTTTTCTTTATATTAGCTTAATCTAACTTTTGGAGCGTTCCGAGTCTACTTGGAGTAGAATAAAGATTTTCAAATTTCTAAAATAGGTATAAAGAAAATTTGCCATAGAACCTCAGCTAGTGTATAAGATTCGTTACCTCATATATACTGGATAGGTTATCCCGCCTGCGGCGAAAATTCGTAGGTGGGATTTTTTGATTTTATTTGTTGATTGTAAGGATGTGCATGACTGAAAATCTCGATTCTCGTTTGGTTCGCCATTGTGCGCCAACACTTGCCGGGCTTAAAACGGCTAATCTTTTTTGCCTTGATATTGCTGATGGTGTTTTGCTTTGTAATATTTTGGCGCGTTGGAATCGAGTGCTGAATCCTAAGGGTGTTTCGGTTCGTGTTGTTGCGGAACGTTGTGGCCGTTATTTTATTTACGTTTATCGGAATAGCGCTTTACAAAACTTGGGGAATTGTTGTGAAGTCAGAGAATTTTTGAAGGGCTTTGGCTACATGGGTTTCGATGCGGAATCTTTGTTGAACTTTTTCCAGAAACGCATGACACGTTCTGTTTGCTTCCCTCATGAAGTGGGCGTGTTTTTAGGGTACCCGTTACAGGATGTGAAAGATTTTATTACGTACGGTGGTAAAAATTACAAGGTGATTGGATGTTGGAAAGTTTATAACGATGTCCCTAATTCGATACATATTTTTGATGTTTACAAAAAATGTCACAAAATTTTCAATGAGCGCTTTGAACAGGGCGATTCTTTGGAAGAATTGACAGTTGCAAGCTGAATTAACCGATAACAAAAAGGAAAAAAATGAATAAAATTGCTGTTATTTTCTGGACAGGAACGGGTAACACTGAAGTTATGGCGAATGAAGTTGTCGCGGGTGCAAGTGCTGCTGGTGCCGAAGTGACGCTTTTCAATACGTCTGATTTTACAGTAGATAAGGCTCAGGAATTTGACAAGTTTGCTTTGGGTTGCCCGGCGATGGGTGCCGAAGAGCTTGAAGATAGTGAATTCCAGCCGCTCTATGATCAACTGAAAACGCAAATTTCGGGCAAAAAGGTTGTGCTTTTCGGCTCTTATGGCTGGGGTGGCGGCGAATGGATGAATCCGTGGAAAGAAGATGCTACAAATGCGGGCCTTGTACTTGCTGATGATCCGCTCGCGATCGAAGGCGCTCCGGATGACACAGGCAAGGAAAAGTGCCGTGAACTTGGCAAAGTGCTTGCACTTTCGTAATTGAAAGCCGCCGCTAAGAAATGTTAGTGAGTCTAACAAAATTAGAGAGTCTAACATTGTTAGAAATTCACTAACAATGTTAGCCCTTATCGCGTGAAACTCAACTGCGACGCGGGGTTGCAAGAGTTGTGTATTTAATTTGTTTGTGATTTGCAGTGGGAGGGGAGAGTATCTAATTTTTAAAAGCGGGCAAGTGCTCCGCTGATTTTTCTTTAATAAGGAGAATGATATGTCTGTGTTCAAGAATGAAAAATTCTGGCTTGTAATTGCTGGCGCTGTGGGTTCCGCTGTCGCTAAGAAAGTGCTCAAGGCAAAGAAAACCCGCGAACTTGCCGTTCAGGGACTTGCTCACGGCATGAAGTTCACGGCTGACGCCAAGGCTGCATTCCAGGATATGAAGGACGAAGCCAACGATATCTGCAACGACGCCAAGGCAGAAGCAGGGCTGAATTAGACGAAAGAACGGACCTGCGGTCCTACAGACTAAAGACGAGAGAAAGGTATTAAGTAATAGGGGACAGGTTGTAGGAAAATAATCGCGGCGGAGCCGCCTTGCAATAGACGTGAAAAACGCGTGATACTTGTCCTAACACCTAACTCCTGAAACCTAAAACCTGAATACTATGAAATATCGAATCGTTTACGATAAGCCGGGTCGCCTTCGCTTGCGTGCTGGGGCGTACGCTTTTGAACGTGAATATGAAGCGCGCATTCACAAGGCTTGCTTGAGTGAGCCTTGCGTTAAAAGTGTTGTGGTGCGTAGCGTCAATGGCGGCCTCCTTTTTGAATATTCCGCCAAGGCGGGCGATTTCGAGACGAGCCGTAAGCAGATTCTTGATTTTGTAAGTGCGCTCAACCCCAAAGAATTGCCCGAATGCGACGGTGAAACGGAATACCAGTTGCAAGCTTTGGACGACGGGTTTAAAAACAACCTTGCGATGATGATTGCAAGGCGCTATTTGTCGCGTTGGTTTTTGCCGCCCCCGATTCGCACTGCAATTACGGTTGTTCGCGGGTTGCGTTATGTGGCTCGCGGGATTTCGACCCTTGCGAGCGGAAAACTTACCGTTGATGTTTTGGACGGGGCTGCAATTGGTGCTAGCCTGCTCCAGAGAAATTACGAGTCCGCAGGCACAGTTATGTTCCTTTTGGGCGTTTCGGGCTTGCTGGAAGATTACACCAAGGCGCGTACGCGCACTGCTTTGACTGGGAGCCTCGCTGTCAAGGTTGATAAGGTCTGGGTCGTAAAAGACGGCGTGGATACTTTGGTGGATATGAAGGAAGTGCAGGTCGATGACCTTGTTCGCATCCGTTCTGGAAGCATGATTCCTGTGGATGGCCGCGTTGTTGAAGGCGAGGCGTTCGTGAACGAATCGACGATGACGGGCGAATCCAAGGCGGTGATGAAAACTGCCGGCCGAATCGTCTTTGCGGGCACGGTTCTTGAAGAAGGTTCGATTGTGGTCCGTGTGACTGCGGTGAACAGCAATACGAAAATTCAGAAAATCGTGGAACTGATTGACCGTAGTGAAGACTTGAAGGCTAGCGTGCAGAGCCGTGCCGAGCATTTGGCGGATAGCATTGTGCCGTTCAGCTTCCTTGGTTTTGGGCTTACGCTTTTACTGACGCAGAATATTTCGCGTGCGGTTTCCATCTTGATGGTGGATTACTCTTGTGCCATTAAGCTTTCGACTCCGATTTCTGTGATTTCTGCGCTGCGTGAAGCGGCGGATATGGACATGACGGTGAAGGGCGGCAAGTACTTGGAAGAGCTTGCGTTTGCCGATACGATTGTGTTCGACAAAACGGGAACGCTCACGAAGGCGGAACCGCGACTCGAAAAAATTATTCCGTTCGGCGAATATTCCGAAAAGCGGATCTTGAAAATTGCGGCATGCATCGAGGAACATTTCCCGCATAGCATGGCTCGTGCGATTGTGAAGGCCGCGCTGGAACGCAATATCAATCACGCCGAAGAACATGCCGATGTGCAGTACATTGTGGCGCACGGTATCGCGACTTCGCTCAAGGGCAAGCGCGTGGTCATCGGAAGCAAGCATTTTGTCATCGAAGATGAAAAGGTCAATGTTTCTGAAGCGAACCAGGCGGTTATTGACGAACAGGCGGGTGCCGCGTCCGTGATTTACCTGGGCATTGGTGGCGAATTGGCGGGTGCCATTTGCATTGGCGACCCACCGCGCGATGAAGCGGCTGATGCAATTCGCGGGTTGCGTGAAAGTGGCATCAAGAATGTGGTGATGATTACGGGCGATAGCCAGAATGCTGCTGAACGCGTTGCTGAACATCTTGGCGTTGATACGTTCTATGCGCAGGTCTTGCCCGAAGATAAGCACCGCTATGTAGAACAAATGAAGTCCGAAGGCAAGCGTGTTATTATGGTGGGTGACGGTATCAACGACGCTCCTGCGCTTGCTGCGGCAAATGTCTCTGTCGCCATGAGCGATGCCAGTGACATTGCCCGCGAAACTGCCGACGTGACGCTCCGCCGCGAGAATCTCGAAGACCTCGTGGAACTGCGCCTCTTGAGCCAAAAGCTGATGGAGCGCATCTCTGAAAATTACCGCTTTATCGTGACGTTCAATACGAGCTTGCTTGTAGGCGGTTTTCTCGGGCTCCTCTCGCCGACAACGTCTGCCTTCTTGCACAACGTATCGACCATGGGCATTTGTGCAAAAAGCATGACTAAGTTGAAGGTGATGTAAGAAGATTCCCACATTACATCGGCTATGCTGCACGGGTCGCGGGAATGATAACGCTAAGTTTCGCTCTAGCTAAATGCTGGGGCGATTTTTTTTATAATTTTCTGACTATGAATAATTTTCGCTCCATCGATGAACTCATTCAGGCTCTTTCTCGCGAGAAGGCTTTGCTAAAAGAAATGTTTGCGAAGCGAAAAACGCTCTCGTTTCGCATGGATCTGGCGGAGCCACTTGTCGATTACAAAATGTCGCGTATTCAGTATTTGGTGGATTATGGCATCATTCGTGACAACGGAAATTTTTTGGAACTTGAAGATGTTTATCTCAAGTTCTTCGAAGAGGTTCTTGAAGTCAACGAAGAAATCAATGTCGAAAGCGTCAAGGCGAATATTGACCATCTGAACGAAACTATCGAATATTACTTGCAAGAAACGAATGAATCGCAAAAGTACAATTACTTGCGCGAAGTGCGTCGAAGCTTGAAAAACATTGCACTCAATACAAAGCGTAACGTCATAGACTTGAAGCGTAATGTCGATAACACTTACAAGAACGAACCAAATTACAAAATCAAAAAGGCGAAACTCAAGCATCTCGATGAAAAACGCGACGGTATCAAGTTGCAGATAATTGAAGCGGAAAAAGTGATAGACAATCAGGCTGCATTTTTTAAAATTGCGATGGATGCGGATTTGCGAATTGTGGTTGATGATTTGCGGTATGACTTGAACGAGTCTTCGCACAACTTAATAGAAATCGAAAAGCAGATTATCGAATATCTGAACTTGATTGATTACCAAAGCGAACTATTGAAAAAGATTCGCTTGGTGAAATATTTCCGCGACCAGCAAGTGCTCGAAACGAATACTGATGTTACGAACGTTCTGGCGAGTCGAAACTCTGTTTGGATGGAACCGAATGTGAGCTACAGAATCAAGGTATCGCTCGATTGGCTGAGAGGAAACGACGACGGACTCTCTGTATTGCGTGAAGTGCGTGGCCAAAAGCAGAATTGCAACAACCTTCGAAAAAAATTGGCAGACCCGCTTGACGAAAGTGAAATTGCCGCACAGAATATCGTCATCCCGATGGTCGATCAGACCGAGATGAAAAACGAATTCATGGCGACGAGTACGGATTTGTTTTACTATGTTATGAATTACAGTTATCCCTACGAAATTGATTTGGAAGGAAAACTGGTGCTCTTTTGCCAGCTTGCATCGCAGTTCTCGGACGAATTTGAAATTACGGACAAGTACGAAGAAGCGTATGGGTACGAATATCCGCTGATATATCCGAAGTGAGTGCAAAATTTGCACCTCAAGTTGGGGCGGCAAAGATACGCTCCCTACACGTTTACCGAGCAAGGCATTTATATGCTTATGTACATTCTCAAAGGCAATTTGGCTGTGCGTCAGAGCATCGCTCTAATATGTTTGTTCAAGAAAATGAATGATTACATTGCCTCGGAAAATCAACAAATGCTTGGAAACACTGGCCTAGCGGAAAATTCCTTACAGATGGCGCAGAATGCTGTGCGAAAATGCGAAAAATGTGAGTGTGCGGACTTTCAGCGAGGAATTGAACGGCGAGGTTACTCCGGCGATGTACCACCCGATAGTGGAGGAATTGAAGAAAGTGTCGGAAGTGGGTAAATTTTAAGAGCAAATTTTGAAAAATGTCATAATGTGACATTTGAAGAATGTATATTTGCTAAGCAGAAGAAAAGACCCGCAATTTCAAGCTTGTTTGCGGGCTGGAGTGAAAAATGAAGAAAAAGACAGGAAAAGAAATAGAGATTCCCCAAAACCAGAGCTATGGGTACAAGAATCTTGTAACGCAAATAGGTTCATTGCTGATTGAAAGCCGTAAACAGGTGTTTCAAGCAGTGAACTCCACTCTCGTAAATACCTATTGGCAAATCGGTCGTCATATTGTAGAATATGAACAAGGCGGCAACGCGAAGGCCCAATATGGGGCAGAACTGTTGGATAACCTCGCTAAGGACTTGACTGCGCAATTTGGAAAAGGGTTCAGTCGTTCGAACTTGATCTATATGCGTAAACTTTTTACGGCATTTCCAATTCGTGAGACGCTGTCTCACAAATTGAGTTGGAGTCATTATTTTGAAATTTTAAAAGCTGATTCTGATCTCGAAATAGGTTTTTATACAAGACAATGCGAAAACGAGAACTGGAGCGTCAGGGAACTCAAGCGTCAGATGAAAAGTCTGCTGTTCCATAGGATTGCCTTGAGCAAGGACAAAAAAGGTGTGCTGGAAATAAGCAAGCAAGGAGTCCAAACGCAAAAGCCTGAAGATATCGTAAAGGACCCTTATATTCTGGAATTTCTTGGTGTAAACGAAGAACAGAAATACCTTGAAGGAGATATCGAGGAAAAGGTTGTCGCCAACTTGCAAACGTTCTTGTTGGAGTTCGGCAAAGGCTTCGCTTTTATCGGACGGCAGTACAAGATGCAAATTGGCGCCAGGCTGTTCAAAGTAGATTTGGTGTTCTACAATTACAATCTCAAGTGCTTTGTTCTTATTGATTTAAAACGAGGCGAAATCGAGCATTACGATGTGGGGCAAATGAATATGTACTTGAATTTCTTCAAAAAAGAGGTATGCGCCCAGGACGACAATCCGCCTATCGGAATCGTACTCGGAGCCTACAAGGACCAGTTGTTGATGGAATACGCGATGCAGGGCATAGAAAACAATTTGTTTGTAAGCAAGTACCAACTTTATCTCCCCAAACGCGAGGAATTGCAGGGCGAACTTGAAAAAATTCTTGCGGAGAAATGACATACGGTTTTCGTGGCCAACGATGTTTTTCTTTGCAAATCGAATGTCCGGCGATGTACCCTCCGATAGTAGAGGTGCTATGCACAGGATTGTCGCATCAAAAAATGACGCAATAAATGGATGCGATAAACTCTTAAAAATAACATGAGCTTTTTTACAAGAAATACTTTGCGTATTATTGAATGTTTCGGGTAAAATTACTCTACGTACTGTTGAACTTTTATATTTTTCTTTTATGCTGAAATACTCCAAGGAAATTTTTGACATTTTGAGCAAGGGCTCGTTCATTTCGATGAACAGCGTTTCGCAGGCGAACCGTGCATATTTCGACCAGATTGAAGATGATTTTGAAAGCTACCGTGAATATTACGAAGGTATCGGCTTTGTGCTGGAGAGTGGTAACGGGTATTTTTACTTTTCGCGGCATGAGCAGAGGGTGAATGCGGTTGACAAGCTCTTGCGTTTTTGTGACTGGATTGACCGTCTGGATTTTTTGAAAACTTTCAATTCTGCGTTTGGCTCAGGATTCGTTTTTACCAAGGCGAAAATTCTGGAACGGATTTCATGCGACATGGAACTGAAGGATAAAGCGGTCAAGCTTTATGCCGACAAGAAAGTTTTTGCTGATGTAATCGACAGGTTGACCGATGATTTGATGAAAGCGGGTTTTGTGGAATTGGAAAACGACTTGGAAGGATTGTACAAAGTGACATCTGCATTCCATTATCTCGAAGAATTGGTGAATTGTTTGAATATTGTGGAGGGTGCGGAAAATGAGATCCCTTAACAAGATTGTCTTTATCAACAGTGCTCATGTGCGTTATGCGGAAATTGGCCTGAACGGTAATGTTCATTTGATTGGTACGCAGGGCGTGGGCAAGAGTACTCTTTTGCGTGCAATTCTCTTTTTCTACAATGCGGACAAGCAAAAGCTTGGAATCCCAAAAGAGAAAAAGTCTTTTGACGATTTTTATTTTGAACAGTCAAATTCTTATGTTGTCTATGAAGTGGAACGCGATGAGTCGGCATTCTGCGTGTTGGTAAGCAAATCGAATGGTCGTGCGGTATTCCGTTTTATCGATTCTCCGTACAAAAAGGAATGGCTGATTGACGATAATGGCGAAGTGACTGCTGAAATGGCGACTGTTCGCACTCGGTTGAACGGTTGCTATATGAGCCCGATTGTCGATCGCTACGAAATGTTCCGCGACATTATTTACGGCAACCATCAGGCGGTGATGCGGAAGGAATTTTTCAAGTTTTCGATTGCGGAAAGTAGCCGCTACCAGAACATTCCGCGAAGCATTCAGAATGTTTTCCTCAACTCTAAACTCGATGCAGATTTTATCAAGGAAACAATAATTCAATCGATGGATAGCGAAAGTTCGTTTATCGACTTGGGATATTTCAGGCATCAAGTTTCGGAGTTCGAGCAGGAATATAGCGATATCGGGCTTTGGTTCACGACGAATAAGCGAGGAGAATGCGAGACGCGGTTTGATGCCGACCGCGTTGTTAAAATTTATCATTCGCTTTTGGGACTCAAAAAGAATATCGAGGATTGTGGCAAGCAACTGAATTATTCTTATCGCGTGGCTAAAGAGCAACTCCCGTCGATTGCGATTGAAATTGAAAAATCGAATGAAGCTTTGAATGAAACGATTCGTCTTATAAGCGAAGAAAGTGGCAAGTTCCACAAGGAACGCGACGGCTTGAATGCGGACTTGACGCTTGTTAAGGATAATTTGAAAAAGTGTCGCGATAAATTCCAGGAATACCAAGCAAAGAATATTGATGAGATTCTGAAAAAACAGGAACGCGAAGGCTCCTTGAAAATCGAGAAAGAACGATTGGAAGAACGTCGCCGCCTCCTGACTCGTGAATATGAAGATGTCGCCGAAAAGTTTGAGAATTTGCTGAAACAAGTTTCGCGGGCTTTGGAAGAATTTAAGCAAAATCAGAACATTCGCCTGAACGATAAAAATGCGGAGTTGTTGGAACAACGGCAGCGGGTGCTCGAAAAATTTGAACAAATGCGAGAAACGATTGTTGCTCGGTTTGATGAAAAACTGGTAAGCGTAAAAAATACAATTAATGCCTTGAATGCAGATCGTGTCGCTTGCGAAAAGGAGCTGCTAAGGCTTCAGTATGAACATCCGTTTAAAGATAAAATTAATGAATGCGATGAACAACTGAAATCATTGAATGCTCACGAATGTGAAATAAAAGTGCTGAAGTCTGCATGCCAAGCGGAGTTGAACAAACTTTCTGCTCAACGAGATGCCGAGCTGGAACGCAATCGCGTTGAATACGAAAAAGAGAATGATGCCTTGGTTGCGGAAAATCGAGGCTTTGCCGCTCAGCTCAAAAGCCTTGACGATTTGCTGGAACGGCAAAAGGGTTCGCTTTATGAATGGCTTAGCCAGAATAAACCGGGTTGGGAAAATTCTATTGGCAAGGTAGTCGATGAGGAATCGGTTCTGTACAATACGGATCTTTCTCCGGAACTTGTAGATGGAGACGCTCTTTTCGGCGTGAAAATCAATCTTGAAGATTTGCCGATTCGTGTGCGAACGCCCGAAGAAATTGCGACCGAGAAAAAATCAATTTTGAAGTCCGTTGAAGACAACAAGTCAAAACAGACGGAATTGTCGGATGCTCTTGAAAAGAATAATTCGGCGGTAGAACGCTCGTATGCCCCTAAGATTAAGCCGCTTTTGGAAAATATCAGAAACGCCGAAAATGAACTCGTGCAGATTCCGATAAAGCGTAAGCGTTTGGAAAATGAACGCGAAAAATGGATTCGCGATGATGCTGCGAAAATTGAAAAACGTAAGAATGAAATTCAGTCGCAACAGAATGTCATCTCTGAAAAACTGTTGAATGCCGAGGAACAGCAGAATAAAATTATCGCAGATAAAAATCGCGAACTGAAAGCAAACGAAAAAGCGAAACAGCAAGAAAATGAATCTCTTCAAAATGCGTTTAATGATTTCCGCGTGCAGATTCTTGCAGAAATTGAAACACGAAAGAACGAAGCGGAAAACGAGCGTAAATTGTTGTTGCAGCAGCGTGACGAAGAGTTGAAAAATAAGAATGTCGATGTCAGCGTTTTGAAGGAATGCGAAGCGGAAATTGATAATGTACAGCAACAGCTAAACGAAATAGAACGGAATCGCGATTTTGTCGCTCGTTATCGATACGACAAGCAGGAATTCTTCGATCATGAAGACGAATTCAAAAATGAAAAACGCGATTTAGAAAGTCGTTTGAACGATTTGCAACAAAAGTTCAATGCTCGCAAGGAACGCCTTGAAGCGAAGCGAGCGGAACAAAATAAAATTTTGCAGCAGAACCGCGAAACGGATCGCAAGTTGAAGGAGTCCGTTGAAGAAACGGATAAATTCTCCGTTTCAAGTTTCTGCCCAGAAAATATAAAGAGCGTTGGCGAAACACCGAATGCCCGTCTCTGTACTGAAATTTTGACTGAACTCAAGGAATCGTTGATGAACGCTCAAAAGCGAAGCAAGGAACTTGAGATGTCTATTAACAAGTTCAAGGGGCGTTTTTCCAGACGTAACACGTTCAAGTTCAAGATGGAATTGAATAGCGAAAGCGATTTCATGGATTTTGCGGACAATTTGAGCGACTTTTTGTTGAACGAAAAGATTGAGGAATATCGCAAACGTACGAGCGGTCGATATTCCGACATTTTGGCTCGCGTTGCAAAAGAAGTTGGCGATGTTACGCGTCAAAAATCTGAAATCGAGAAAATTGTTTTGAATATTAATCGCGATTTTGTCGAAAAGAATTTTGCAGGCGTAATCAAGAGTATCGCTTTGCGTACCGAAGAATCGAATGACAAGCTGATGCGTTTGATGCTTGCGATGCAGAGATTCTATGCAGAAAATCAGTATGCGTTGGGTGAATTAAACTTGTTCTCAATGGGCGATACGGAAAGTGCGAATCGCGGAGCGGTTGATTTGCTTTTGCAATTTGTGAAGTCACTAAATGACGAACCGACGCGTAATACATTAAAACTTTCGGATGCATTCCGCTTGCAGTTCCGCGTACAAGAAAACGATAACGATACTGGATGGATTGACAAAATTTCTAATGTGGGTTCCGAAGGTACGGATGTACTCGTGAAAGCAATGGTGAACATCATGCTCATCAATGTTTTCAAGACGCAGGCTTCACGCAAGTTCGGCGAATTTAAACTCCACTGCATGATGGATGAAATCGGAAAACTCCACCCGAAGAATGCAAATGGCATTTTGAAATTTGCGAATAGTCGAAACATTTATTTGGTGAATGGTTCTCCCACAACGCAGAGTGTATCGGAATACCGCTACACATATTTGCTCGAAAAGAATGCAAAATCGCAAACCGTGGTAAGGCCGTTAATGACAAGAGCTCTAGGAGTGTAATTTGGCGTACAATATTACAACAGCGTTATTGAATAAACTGATTGTTCTTGTCAACGGAGGGGAACTTCCTGCGAGCGACTGTAAAGGAGTTATTTTTGCCGAATTGCTAAAGGAAGGTTTGCTGATTTCATTCCCAAAAGGACGAGGTTCTTTTTGCAAAGCTCCAAATGGAAATGCTTTACGAGCTTATCTAGCCATTCGAGATGATGCGTTCAAAGATTTAGAAAAAAGCGAAGAGATGTATCGTAGGCTTTCTTGGGCGGAAAGTAACATCAGACCGTTGGCCATGCGAAAGGAACAAGCTGTATCAACAGGTAATTCAAAAATTCGAACTGCCCGTAGTTGCAAGGGGTTCTTGGTAAACTGCTATGAACCGATACCAGTGAGTCTCAATGGAAAACATTTTGATTTGAATCCGCCTAATGGTTCATACGTTTTCATTGCGGACTATGAAAATTTCTTTATCCCTGAAAATGTGATTGTTGTGGGAATTGAAAATATGGAAAATTTCCGCTACATCGGACGACAAAAAACACTTTTTAAACAAATTGTTCCTTTTACAAAGCCTCAGCCGTTGCTTTTTGTAGCGCGTTACCCGCAGTCTGGTGATTTAATTCGTTGGCTCTGTGAAAATGACAATTATTATGTGCATTTCGGTGACTTTGATCTTGCTGGCATCAATATCTATCTTACCGAATTTTATGCCAAACTTGAGGAGCGTTCCGCTTTCTTTGTTCCAAATGATGCTGAAAAACGCATTGAAAACGGCAGCCGCGAACGCTACGACAACCAGATTCTGAAATTCGAGAATATGAAAGTGACCGATTCGAGAGTTCAACCGCTTGTGAATCTAATCAAGAAACATCACAAGTGTTACGACCAAGAAGGATATATCGAGTAGCTGAAATCTTTTTACGAGCGTTTCTCTCCTCCATACGGCTTGGTAACGTACACAAGGGCGGTGGTGAGCGTGTAGTCGGCAACGAGGGTGGCTGCAAGACCGATGATGGAGAGTAATCCGACGTTGTGCAATGCGCCCATGGGGCTGAAGATGAACACGAAGAACATTGCGCAGAGAATGAATGTCGTCATGCCCATCGTCTTTCCGATTTCGCGGTAAGAGAGCAATAGCGCTTTTTTGTAACTGCCTGTGCGTTCGTAACCGTATTTGATGTGATTGTTCATGTGGATGGTATCGTCAACGGCGATGCCCAAAATCATCGGTATGACGATCATCGTTATCATGTCAAGCGGCATTCCCGAATAGCCCATGACGCCACCGATTAAAAGTACGGGCGCGACGTTTGGAATCATGCCGATAAGACCCGCTTTGATGCTCCCGAATGCGAGAATCATCATGATGGCGATGATGACAAATGAACCTCCGAACGAACGCAATAGTCCATTTACGAGCTTGCCGTTCATTTCGGCATAGTTTACGACTTCACCGACGATTGAAGTTTTGGCGTCCGGGAAAATTTGCGCGGCATACGATTTTGCGGAATCGAGGTCTTCGACGATTTTCTTGGCGTCGTATCCGGAAAGTTCTATGTGGATAAATGTCGTTTTGTAATCTTCGTCCATGCGTTCAAAGAGCGCGTCGGCATCTGAAATTTCGTAGAGGAACAGCAGTTGTGTGAGCATGTCTTGCGCATCGGGAATTTTGTAGTATTCCGTGCTGTCGGCGTTCAGTGTGCGGTTCATTTCTTTCACGAGTCGCGTTACGGATTGCACGCGGGGCTTGTCGCCTGAAATTTTTGTGAGCTGGAGAGTGCCGAGTTTTTGTTCGAGGGCTTCGATGCGTTTCATGTTGGCGGGATTTTTCAGTGCGTCGCTTTCGTTGAATTCAATCATTACGTTGAAATCGTAAAGGCTTCCGAGCTTGCCGCTGAGCATGTCCATAAGCCTTGTGACGAACGGGATTTTTTCTCCCATCGTTTTTGTGTAGTCCATGTTCACGTCAATGTTCATCACGCCAGGGATTTGCGCTAGCATTATCGCTGCTGAAATGGCGGCGACGATTCCGCTGTGCCTGCAAACTTTGCGACCGAAAAATTCAAAGAGAATGTCTGCCTTGGTTGCGCCTGCCGCTTTCACTTCTGTCGGGTCGGGCTTTGCGTTTTTGCCGAAACTCATGAGAATCGGAATCAAGATGATGACGTACAGGTAAACCATGAAGACGATGCCTGCCGAAATGCCGCCAATCCAGCGAATCGGGCGGATGCCTGCGAACAGGAATGAAATCAGCGAGGCAACGGTGGTAATGACGGTAAAGAGGATCGGCCAGCCGGTTTCTTCGACGGCGTTTATGACGGATTCGCGGCGGTTGCCCGTGCGCCTAAAATGCATGCGAAACGAATTGATGTAATGGATGGAGTAGCCGACCGAAAGTGCCATGCCCAAAAGTACGGGGAGTGCGACCATGCTTTCGTCGCCGATGATGCCGAGCCAAGCGTTTACGCCGAGCACTGAGGCGATTCCTCCGACGGTTGCAATGGCGGGGACGATGACTCCGCGCAAAGAGCGTACGAATAAAATAAGGCATGCGAGCATGACGGCAAAGCCGATACCAATGCGTATAGCGCATTCGCGCGAGATGACTTCGTTTTCTTCCATTTCTGTGTAGCTCATACCGGTTGGCAAGAACTGGAATTTGTCGCTTTGGAATTCTTCGGAGAGGATGACGTTGCGGGCGAAAGGTGCGATGCTGTCTTTGCCGAAATCGATGCCGCCTTCGTATGATTTCAACGAGAGAATAACCCATGTTTCTTTGGCGTCGTCAGAGACGATGTTGTTTACCAGCGATTCGCGGCTCATGATGAGCGATTTCTTGGCGGCGAGTTGTGCAGAATCGGTCGGGATGCCGCTTTCGAATGGGTCGATGACTTCGAAGCCTTCGTTGTTTGCTATTGGGATGGATAAGTTGTGTGTAAGTGAAACGACGCGGTCGGCGTAAGGGACCTCATTTTCGAGACGCTTGGAAAGTCGGTCGATGGCGCTTAAAACTTCGGGGGCGAAAACATCGTTTGCACGGACCATCACCATGTAGCCGTCATCGCTACCGAAAACGTCATTGAAATGCGCTTGGTCAATTTTGACTTTATCCCAGTCGTCAAACCATTCTTCTTCGCTGCTGGTCATTTGCAGTTGCGGAAGCCCGAGGCATGCGGCGAGAGTCACAAGAATTGTTGCGAGTAAAATCAACCAACGGAATTTGACTTGAAAACGCCCCAGACGGGCGAAAACTTTATTAACTCGAGAAACTTGCATAAGTCCTCCCCAAAAAATTTGCCCGAAAATAACATAACGTGTAGCGCTTTTCTACTCCAATCGGACGCGCAAAGAACATGGGTGGATATAGTATGTATACGAAAAGTTAAACGGGGCTAAATCACGTCTAAATGGAGTAGAATTTAATGATGAAATTTCTCTATTTACGCCCGAAAAAAATGCAATTTGGACTGTAAGGAGATTCTCATGAAAACAAATGTGATTAGAACTGTATGGATTCTCCTTCGGAGAATGACAAGTTTAAGGAATTCGGTTTCAGAATTACTATGTGTGACGGTATGGAGTATTTGACAACAATAGAGAATGGGCTATGAGTAATACGAGAATTACTGGTAAAAAATCTTCGAATACGTTGGTGCGTGACCTCGTGAACGTGGGCATTTTTGGTGCACTTTACCTTGTTCTTTCTGGACTTGGAGCGAGTATCGGTTTTATCCCTGCGTTTATTGTGGTTTCCACATGCGTAGTGAGCTTGGTGACGAGCGTCCCGCTATTCCTTTTCTTTTCGAAAGTCGAAAGACCTTTACTTTGCTGTGTGCTACTTTGCACGCTTTTCGGAATTGTCATGACAATCTCTGGTCACGGAATTTCTTTTGGTTTGCTTTGCGTGGTGTATGGCGTTTTGGCGGGCCTTTGCTTAAAGCTGTTCCACAAGAATTTTGTCGGTTGCCTGCTTGCTAATGTGATGATTAGTTTTGTGCCTTCTTCAATGATGATTCCGCTTTGGTCTTCGACCGAAGAATACTTGGCGTATTGCAGTTCTGTTTGCGATAAGGCTTATATTGCTCATTTGGCGGAGCTTTCTAGCAGCTATTGGCCTTTGATTGGACTTTTTAGCTTTGGTGCCGCAGGCGCTGTGGTGGGTGGATTCATTGCTCGTCGCGTGATGAAAAAGCATTTTGAACGCATTGGACTTGCTCAGTGAAACTGGATCCGCGAACAAAGTTGTTTTTAGCGGTGGTGGCGAATGGGATGATTTTTACCGCTCCACTAGTCTATAGTTTGTTGATGGTTGTTGTAACATCTATTTTGCTTTTGCTTGAGGGAAAGTGGAAATTTGTTTGTACTTTCCTTTTTGTTTATATAGGAGCGGCCTTTTTCTTTGATTTGATGAAAAATTTGGATATTGGTACTTCGGGTACGATAATTCTCGCGTCGTTATTTTTGATGTACCGCATTATGCCTGCTTGCGTTGTACTTTATTATGTTATAACAACTACCAAAGTCAATGAGTTCTTGGCGTGCATGTCGCGGATGCATGTTTCGAACAAGGTTACGATTCCCTTGATTGTGATGATTCGATTTTTTCCGACAGTATTTGACGAATCCCGTGCGATTGGCAATGCCATGAGAATGCGTGGAATTCGCTTGTTCAGCTTGCGGACTTTAAAAAGTCCAGTGGCATTCCTTGAATATAGGCTAGTACCGCTTTTGGTTTCTATTACGAAAATTGGCGATGAACTTTCGATTGCGGCGGTGACGCGTGGACTCTCGGCAGAAACGAAACGCACTTGCGTTGCAACGATTGGATTTCGCTGGGCGGATGCTGTTGTATGGGCCTATTGTATTGTTGTAGTTGTAATGTTTTTACTCCGTAATTAGTGCTGTTACGTCATTGCGAGCGTAGCGAAGCAATCCATCTTAATTGTCTTTCCCAACCTATGAACATTTCTTTAAAAAACATTTCCTTTTCTTACTCCGATTCCCTGGATGATGCGATTCTCGAGAATTTGAATTTGGAGATTCGTTCGGGCGAGTGCATTGTGCTGGCGGGGGAGTCGGGTTGCGGAAAGACGACGATTTCAAAACTCATTAACGGTTTGATTCCGCATTACCATTCGGGAACGATGGATGGCGATGTGTTTCTCGGTGGCAAGAATACCTCCGATATGACGCTTGCCGAAATCTCAAGGGTTGTGGGTTCCGTTTTCCAGAATCCGCGTTCGCAGTTTTTCAACATTGACACGGATTGCGAGCTTGCTTTTGGCTGCGAAAATTTGGGAATGGATCCCGAAGAAATTAAACAGCGTGTGGAGAATGTTGTCCAGGAATTCCATTTAGAGCATTTGCTGGGCCGTAGCATTTTTAATCTTTCGGGTGGCGAAAAGCAACGAATTGCGTGTGCATCTGTCGCGGCGACGGACCCTGAAATTTTTGTGCTGGATGAACCTTCTGCAAATCTGGATCTCAAGACGATTGCGGATTTGAAGGAAATTGTTTCGCGATGGAAAAGGGCTGGGAAAACGGTCGTTATTGTGGAACACCGCCTTTACTATTTGCGTGATGTCGCTGATAGAATTTGCTATGTGAAAAACGGGCAAATTGCGTACGAATGGACTCCCGCAGAACTTGAAGCCAAAGGCGCTGCATACGCATCGAGCCTTGGACTCCGTTGTTTGAATTTAGAGCAATTACGCGAAGGTGTGGTTCGGCAGGCTCACCAACCTTGTAAGGTCCCTGAGCTTGTCGAAGGGCCGCAAGGTTCGAAGGAGCTGGATCTCGCGAAGCTATCCATAGCGAAATCCATTGTCTTTACGAACTTGACATTTGCGTATCACAAAAAGCATCCGATTCTGGACATTGATCGTCTTAAACTCCCGTGCGGGCAAATTACGGCGTTGATTGGTCATAACGGCGCGGGCAAATCGACGCTTGCGCAGGTGCTTTGTGGATTGCAGGGGAGCTGGCATCAAAAGCGTGCAGCACGCAAGCGCGGCGTATACCTAATTATGCAAGACGTGAACCACCAGCTTTTTACCGAAAGTGTTCTGGATGAAGTCTTGCTCGGCATGAAACCGCAAGATGAAAAGTTGGCTCTTGAAATTCTTGAAGGTCTCAATCTCAAACAATATGCGGACAATCATCCGATGGCTCTTTCGGGCGGGCAAAAACAGCGTGTCGCTATCGGCAGTGGAATTTCGAGCGGTTGCGATGTCGTTGTCTTTGATGAACCCACAAGCGGTCTGGATTACAGGCAAATGCTTGCTGTTTCTGTAATGCTCAAAAAACTTGCTGCAAGCGGAAAAACTTTGCTCGTAATTACCCATGACCCAGAATTTATTTTGAACAGTTGCCAATCTGTGATTCGTATGGAACATGGAAAAGTCGTAGAACAGTATCCGCTTTCAGGGAATGAGAATCAGCTTATCAAGACGATGACCGGAAAACTATAGAGACTGTAATTGAATAATTTTCAATATCATAATGGTTAGTCATTCTCCGAAGGAGAATCCATACATTTTTTTTGCGAACTACGCAAACCGCTTATTCTTTTTTCTCGCGGAAGGCTTTGGGCGTCATCCCTGTCATGCGTTTGAAAAATTTTCCGAAGAAACTGACATCAATAAAGTTTAGCTCGTTTGAAATTTCTTGAATGTCTTTTTGCGATGACTGCAAAAGGACTTTTGCGTCTAGGGCGATGTATTCATTAATCCATTGTTTTGCGCCTTTGCCGCTCATTTCTTCAATGACTGTAGAAAGATATTTTGGGGTGATGAAGAGTTCGTCGGCATAATACTTGACACTGTGATTCTCGCGGTGATTTTCTTCGACTTTTTGCAGGAATGCGTTGAACAAAACTTTCTTGCGGTTGGATCCTTGTGGTTCGTAGTTCTTTTGCTTTACAAAGTCCATGCATTCAAAGACGATGGAAATGACTAGGCTTTTGATAATTTGGTAGTGGTATGGATTATTTTTTGTAACTTTGATTTTTTCTTGCAGATGCCTGAAAGATTTTTTTATTTGATCGAAATCTTCTCCGTCCCTTTGCTGGATGGGCGCTTGCTTTGCGGCCTGAAAAAGTTGCAAACTGTCTTTGACTTGTGACATTAAATCGTTCATCGTGTCTATAGAACATGCGATACATAACGGTTTTATATCATCGCTTGTTTGAATGACATGAATGATTTGCCCGGGGAATGCAACAAAAATACAGCCTTTTTCAAGCTCGTATGTTGTTGTATTCACTTCGATTGTGCTGTGGCCTTTTTCAATCAAAAATAATGCGATACCTTGTAGGTAAAAATAGCCGGATGTATCAAACCCTTCAATGTTTTCAAAAAAGACAATTTTCCCTGGAACAGTGTTGGACTGCTTTAAAAAATCTAATAGGGAAAGGTCTGCCTTTTTTATGTTGTTTATATTTGTGGGTTTTCTTTTCATAAAAACTAAAAACGATGATTTGAAATTACTCCTTGTAAAAATTACCTCAAATTTTCCTAAACAGGTGTGAAAAAGCGCAAATAATGGTAAAAATTTCTGTTTTTGGCGAAATTTTAACCTTAAAATTGACGTGCCTAAATCATATTTTTGAAAGTATGAATACGAAATTGTACATACTTCCCTTTTTGATTTTGTCTCTTGTTGCTTGCGAAAGTGACTTCAATTCTCGCAATGACAAGAAAATCGCTCAGAAACAAACGCCGATAGTTAAAGTCGAGACTATTGTCGCTAAGAATTCAAATGTCGGCAGTTCGTTGCGTTACGCGGGTTCTATAGCCGAAGTCGCGACAACGATGGTAAGCTTTTCTTCGCCGGGGACGGTGAAGTCGGTGCGTGTGACCGAAGGCAAAAAGGTGAACAAGGGTGCGCTTGTGGCGACCTTGGATGATACATCTGCAAAGAGTGCCTTGGAGATTGCCTCTGCTTTGAAAAATCAGGCGGAAGATGCGCGCGCCCGTATGGAAAAGTTGCACGAGAACAAGACCATCTCTGAAATCCAGTGGATGGATGTCGAAAGTAAGTATAGGCAGGCGATTGCGGCTGAAAAGCTTGCGCAAAAGGCGCTGGATGATTGCAAACTTTACGCCCCTGCAACGGGAATTGTGGTGGGCAAATCGCTTGAAGTCGGGCAGAATGTGGTGCCGAGCGCTCCTGTGTTTCGCATCGTGAATATCGCGACGGTCAAGGCGGTTGCCTCCGTTCCCGAAAAAGATGTTGCTATGCTCAATGTGGGTGACAAAGTAGAAGTCCGTGTCGGTGCACTTGGCGATAAAACTTTTGAAGGGAAGATTACAAATAAGGGAATTTCTGCTAATCCGCTTTCGCGTTCTTACCAAATCGAAGCTGAACTGAAAAATAAGAGTGGCGAGCTTTTGCCGGGAATGCTTTTGGAAATGTTCATCGATAGTAAAAATTCTCTCGCTGGTGTAGAATTCCCCGCATCTGCGGTGCTTTTGGATGAATACAATCGTTCTTTTGTTTGGGTTGTCCGTGACGGAAAAACGACAAGAAAAAATGTTGAAACCTCTCTAGGAAATGGTTCACAGCTTTTGGTGCAGGGAATTGACGATGGTGATTCCGTTGTGGTAAAGGGAATGTCCAAGGTGGGCGAGGGTGACCGAGTTCAAACGGCAAATCAGGCTGTTGCTCGATAGGGGAATTCTATGAAAAAGAAACGTTCCTTTGTTGAAACCGCCATGCGTTATCGCGGCATTGTGTTTATGCTTTGCTGCATTTTGGTGCTGTTTGGCGTTTATGGCCTTTCTGCTAATCGAAAAAATGAGTTCCCTGAATTTACGGTGCGTCAGGGCGTTGTGATTGCAGTTTATCCAGGTGCAACTGTGAAAGAAGTGGAAGACCGTGTTACGAAACCGCTTGAAGACTACATCTTTACTTACGGCGATGTCAAAAAAAGTAAAACGACTTCTATGACTCGCGATGGCATGGCGATTGTTCAGGTGGCGCTCGAAGATTACGTGTATGACAAAGATGGGTTTTGGAGTCGCTTTAAGCATGGTGTTTCGCAGTTCAAGTCGAGTTTGCCTGCTGGAGTCCTTGCGATTATTGTGATGGATGATTTTGGCGATGCTTCGTCGATGCTCTTGGCGATAGAAAGCAAGAATAAAACTTATCGTGAATTGGGTGAATATCTGGATGGGCTTGCGGATAACTTAAGACCGCTTGAAAGTGTCGGCCGCATTACGCGTTTTGGCGAACAGAAAGACCAGATTTCTATTTATCTGGACAACGATAAACTTTCCCAGTACGGGTTGGGTTACAAGTCGGTGGCGGCATTCCTTTCGGGGCAAGGCCTTGTGAATATTGCGGGAACTTTGAGGGATGGCGAATACAATCACCCGATTTATGTGGAAAGTGGCGTGAATACCTTAGAAAGTGTCCGCGAAACAATTGTCTTTAGCGCACCTGATGGAAGTGTGGTGCGGCTGAAAGATGTTGCCCGTGTGGAACGCGAATATCCTGATCGTACAGCCTACATCGAGGTGAATGGCAACAAGTGCGTGATGCTTAGCGTCGAAATGAAAAAGGGCCACGATATCGTGAAAATGGGCAAAGAAATTAAACGAGTGCTTTCTGAATTTGAAAGCAGCTTGCCTGAAGAAGTCAAGATGTTCCGCATTACGGACCAGACGGAAGTTGTTGGCAAAAGTATTGATGACTTTTTGAGAGAAATCTTGGTTGCCGTATTGGCGGTTATTATTGTGGTTGTTCTGTTGCAACCTTTCAAGGTGGCATTGATTGCGGCTTCGACTATTCCAATATCCATTTTCATTTCGCTTGGGCTTTTCTTTGGCCTCGGCTACGAAATAAATGGTGTGACGCTTGCAGCCTTGATGGTGTCGCTGGGAATGATTGTAGATAATTCCATCGTGATATTGGATGATTATCAAGAACGAATTTATGGTTCTGGTACACGCTGGAGAGCGGCGGAACATAGCGCCGTTCATTTCTTGAAATCGATTTTTTCGGCTACGCTCGCCATAAGCATTACCTTCTTCCCGTTCTTGGTGACGATGAATGGAATGTTTAGCGATTTTGTGACAACATTCCCGTGGGCGGTGACTATCGTTCTTTCGATTTCTTTGCTCGTGGCGATATTTATTGTTCCCTATTTGCAATTTGCTTTCTTAAAACCGAAAACAAAAAAGAAGAGCAAGTTCTCTTTTGAGAGTCTCTCGAACTTTATCTATGAACGCGTTTTGAGAACTTGTTTCAGGTTCCCAAAATTGACCATTCTTGTGGCGGTTATTTGTGTTGTCTTGGGCGCGGTTATGATTATTTCTCGCCCCATAAAACTCATGCCGATTGCGGAACGCAACCAGTTCTCTGTGGAATTTTATTTGCCGAACGGGACTTCAATTAATCAGACTTCTGCCGTGGCGGATAGCATGAAGTGTATCTTGGAAAAAGATCCGAGAGTCACCTACATTACGACATTCAAGGGAATGTCTTCGCCGCGTTTTCATATGACTTATGCACCGCAATTTGCCGGTGAAAATTTTGCGCAGTTTATCGTAAATACCGAAAGTGCTCATGCTACAGAAGAGATTATCAAGGAGTATTCGGAAAAATATGTAGATCATTTTGCAAATGTATTTGTGCGCTTTAAACAGCTCAGCTTTAGCGATGCCGCATCGCCAATAGAAATTAGAATCTCCGATGGAACGGATGAAAATCGTAAAGTTGCAAGCGAAAAGGTGAAAAATTATTTGCGGGGTCTCCCAGGTGTTTATCTTGTTCGCAGTTCCTATGGAGAACCTTTGAGCGGCATTAAAGTTTCGCTTGACGAAAATGCTTCGAAACTTGGGGTGAACCAGTTTTCTGTCGAGGCGATGCTTGCTTCTCGCTACAATGCCGGATTCCCGATTGCAACTCTTTGGGAAGGCAATAGAAATGTTCCTGTAGTGCTTAAGGGAACGCATGCTGATTCTGCAAGTTTCTTGAATCTTGAAAATGAACAAATCGCAACTTATGGCGGACTTTCTAATGCGCCGCTCCGCCAGATTGCGAAATTCTCGCCTGTATTCAACGAGGGCGCGCGCGATAGAAGGAATGGTCTCCCGACGGTGACGATTTCTGCCGAAGTTTCGCCTGGCGTCAGTGCGAATGACCTTGCTTTAAAGCATTTTGAATCGCTGAAAAAGTTGACTGCTAGCGAAGGTGTTAAATTGGAGCTTGGCGGCGAAGCTGCCTCTGTTATCGAAACGCTCCCTGGACTCCTTAAAGGTCTCGTCGTGGCTGTTGCTATGATGTTCTTTATCATGGTATGGCACTTCCGAAAAATTCGTATCGCGTTCACGTTGTTCTCGTTGCTTTCGCTTTCTATTTTCGGGACGGGTGTTGCCATGTGGATTACGGATATGGATTTCACGATTACGGGCGTCCTTGGCATGGTGAGCTTGTTTGGAATTATGGTGCGTAATGGAATTATCATGATTGATTATGCTGAGGAATTGAAGCGCAAGGAACATTTGAGTCCCAAAAATGCCATATACAATTCGGCACTTAGGCGTATGCGTCCGATATTCCTGACTTCGGCGGCGGCTTCTGCGGGGGTCTTACCTATGATGGTGAGTGGAGATGGTCTGTGGGTGCCTATGGCCATCATCATTTTCTGGGGAACGCTTGTGACGATGTGCTTGATTTTGACTGTGCTGCCCGTTGCTTATTGGGGCGTCAGTTGTATGAAATTCAGACGCAGAAAAGTGATTAGTGGTTAGTGGTTGGTGATTAGTGATTAGGAAAAAGTAGGCGATAGGCAGTGGATGGTAAGAAGTAAACGTTCTCTTTGCGTCATTCTGAGGACCGAAGGGACGAAGAATCCAGGGAGTTTATAAAATGAATAAATTGAATAACATAATGGTTGCTCTTATTTTTAGCATTTCCGCATCGTTCGCGGCGGATGTTTTTACGCTTGATGATTGCTTGCGTGTTGCCCGCGAAAATAATGCGACTTTGAAGAGTGCAAAAGTGAATCGCCAAATGGCCGAAGAAACCGAAGGAAGCGCCTTTCCGGCGTATTTCCCGAAAGTGTTTGCCGGTGGTTTTGCCTTTATCTCGAACGATTTCTTGGTAAAACAAAAAATAGATCTGTCCAAAGAAATGGAAAGTGTCGGACAACAAGTTGCGCCGACCTTGGTGCAGGCGGGGATTGACCCTTCTTTGTTGTCAGGACTTCCGACGACTTTTAATATGGGAATGGTTGATAAAGGAATTATTGGGCATTTGACTTTGATTCAGCCGATTTTTGTGGGCGGACAAATTTACAACGGCAATCAGCTTGCCAAAATTGGAACTCGTGCTGCCAAATTGCAGGAAACTCTTACCGAAACGGAAATCCGCAAGAATACGGAGACCTATTACTGGCTCATTATTTCGCTTAAGGAAAAGTTGAAAACACTTGCCGAAGCCGAAAAACAGGTGGATGGAATTTATAGCGATGTCCAAGTTGCTGTAGAAGCGGGGGTCGCTGTGAAAAATGATTTGCTTCGTGTTGAACTCGAAAAGAAAAAGTTGCAAAGCAATCGTCTGAAACTTGAAAATGGAATCTCGGTCGCAAAGCTGATGCTGGCGCGGCAAATGAACCGCGACAATGCTGATTTTGACCTTGCCGATGCTGATCTTTCACAAATAACGCCGCCTGAATCTTACGCGATTTCTGCTGACGATGGTGTTGAACGCCGTGCCGAAAGTAAGTTGCTTGCCATCAGTCGCGAAGCTGCCGAAAAGGAGCGTTCGATGGAACGCGGCAAAGTTCTCCCAACTCTTGCTGTTGGCGCAAGTTTGCTTTATCAAAACTTGCTTGACGATGATGCTGTGAATGGCGTGCTTTTTGCATCGCTTACGGTGCCGATTTCGGATTGGTGGAGCAATAGCTATTCTACCGCCAAGCTTGACTTGAAGGCGCAAAAGGCGGCGATTGACGAGGTAGAAAACAAGAACTTGATCAAGGTGGATATTGATGCCAAATGGAACACGCTGAACGAATCCTTCAAACAAATAGAAATCAGTCGTGATGCCATTGCCCAAGCTGAAGAAAATCTCCGCATTCAACGTGAATATTACAATGCGGGCACGGCGACGCTTAGCAATATGCTTGAGGCTGAAACGTTGCGCCAGCAGGCCGCAGACTCTTACACCGAAGCCGTTACAGGGTATTACACTGCTGTCTGTGCGTACTTGACTGCAACAGGCCGGTGAACGGAACGGGTGAATGGAAATATAAAACGGATGCCGAATTTTCGACATCCGATTTTGAATTGTGTTGTCCGTTAGAATTTGTTGAAGAAATCCCATGTGGCTTGCGGAACCCAGGATTGCTGCTGGCCAGGGTCCTTGTGATCCCAAATGTGGCCTCCGCTTTGAGTACACCAGCGAACAGGGAATCGTTCCTCGACAGTCGTGTAGTCGTAGCACTTGTGCGGGGCGTTGCGCGGGGCTTCTTCGGCGCGTTCGTTTTTCGCCTTGTCACCTTCGGAGTTGAGCGACAAGATGATGTCGCGTGCGTTTCGACCCATTTCGGGGGTGCACATGCCGTCATCGAGACCGAGTACGCCCATCCAACCGATTCCCATTTTTTTGCGCTGCGGGAGCCAAATGTTGCGTTCTGCAGTTTCATAAACCGCTACTGCACGGAGTACGTCTTGGTGATTCCACGAAAGACCGTTGCTGAACATGGCTCCATAGCTGAATCCTATAGAGAATACACGGCTAGAATCAATGCAGAAGTTGCCTTCGAGATATGCGAGGAGTTCGTCAAATAGGAGGTAATCATCTTGTCCCCAGGGCAGCTGATTGCCATTGCCTTCGGGCGCGACAAAGATTGCTGATTCGTTCTTGTCAATCCACTTGAGGCCGTGATAGCCTTCGTCCTGCACGGTGCTTGCAGAACCGCCCATGCACTGCATTCCGAAAATGAGTTTGTACGGTTTATTCTTGTCATAACTTTTCGGCATGTCAATGCGCACGGTTCGCATGCCTTTACTCCATCTGAAATCAATGTAGGGCTTATTGCCACGGTACTTGTAATCGAGTTTAGTGTCTTTGCCGCAGCCACGAGTCGGCACCGGATTGTTCTTTAGGCCCCATCCATATTCATACTGCGGTTGCGGTGGAGCCGTTTTCTTGAGTGTAAGCGCAAGATTCGTGTCGAGATTGTCGAGTTTTACATTGAGAGTGTCGAATCCGTCAGCAACGACGCGTAGGTTATCCGAGTCCCCTGCTTTTAGAAGAGCCTTGGCGCTATATTGCTCGCCAAATGTTGTAATAAAGCTTCCGTCGGCTGTGAACTTGAAATTTTGCTGTGCCGAACCAACGTGGACGCGGGCGACATACACGCCCTTCGCTTTCACGGTCGCTTTCATGTCAACCGTTCCCGAGCCGTACATTTTTTCGTTCAGCAAGCGATTTCCGACCATGTCAAAAATTTGCACCTGTACTGGAGTATTAGCCCCCTGTGAAAAAGAAAGGATTCCGTTGTTTACGGAAATATATCCGACATCAATCCTGCTTGTCATCGCTTGCGATTCTTCGTCTTGGTGGATTGTGAATGCGCCAGATGCGTCGGTTTTGGTTTTGAGTCCTTTTTGAATAAGTGAAATGTCTGCACCCTGAATGGCCTTGCCGCTGTCGTTATTCACTGTTCCTGTCAGGGTGAATGCGTTTGCAGTCATAGCAGAAATCATCAGAATTACACTAAATGGTAATCTATTCCATAGGACTTTTTTCATATAAGCTGCTCCTTTTTTATTTTTCTTGTCCCTCCAAAAAAAATATTCTCGAAATGAAGTTTCTTTCACATGTAATTTTTATTTCGTGGACAACATTGTCCACGAATCTAAGTACGTGAGTGGCTAAAAACAAAAATAAGATTCGCATCTTTGAATGCAAATCTTATTTTGTCTAACATTTCAGGAGGATAGGCTGAAACTTATTTAATCTATTTCCCTACGATAGGGGAGGTAAAGCGAAATCCTTTGCCATGAATGACTGTGATGTGTATAGACTACAGGTGATGTAAATTTTACTTTGTGGTATTTTTTTTATTTCTTGAAATACACCGTATTCACAATGTGTCCTTGAATCTTTCTACGTACAACATAGCGACCTTTCGGAAGTCCTTGCGTGGTGATTCCCAAGTAATGTCCGTTCATGTCAAAAATTCCAACGATGGTCGCGATTCTTGAGGCATGGGGCAATATTGCGATGCTGATGGTATTAGTGTCTGGTTTAGCAATTGTATACTTGTTCCAACCAGGCATGTCTTCGAGAGTAATGATACGCTCGTCATTCATGTTGCTTTTCCATACACCATCTTTTGTTTGGCCGGGCCAAGTTCCGCTCCAAGTGCTGTACCACGGCATCCACCAACTCCATACGGCTTCGTCGGTATGCATATTGTTCACATCGGGAATGGGGCCATTTTCGCTGAGCGCGAGAATTTTCGTGCTTTTCGAGGCGTTCTTGAATTTATCGAAAGCGCTCGCGTTGCTGGAATGGTCATTTGCGCTGTTGTAGATGTCAATGGAGAGTACATCGTAGTATTCGCTACCCGGATCCCAAGAGGTGACTGTGCTTCCTTCAGGGTTATAGACCCAAATCATGTTTTTTACCCCTTTGACTTTGACCATGCGGTCATAGACGAGGCGATAGAGGGCGGCGAACTGTTCTCCGGAATTGATACTCCACCAGAACCACTTTCCACCCGCTTCATGCAAAGGACGGAAGATTCCCGCTACACCATCTTTCTGCAATTCAAGGAAATAATCGGCGATGTGGTCAATGTCGGCTACGATTCCTTTGTAAGCTGCGCTTTCGGTGTTCCATTCGGTGGTGCCTGGCTTGAAACCTGTAGAGAAATCGAAATCAGTGTATTCGCCACCGTTTGCCGCACTCTGGATATAGAAGGCGTCTTTTTTATCTAGCGGGTCTTTCCAGTGCCAAGTGAATGCTGGGATGCCTCCCGCTTTCCAGAGGCCTTTCGCGATTGAAATAGCCTTGTCCGTGTATTCCTTGTTCCAGCTTTCGTTTGCTTTCGGACCGCTTGCAAACAAGAAATCTAAACCGACAAGAGCCGGGTACTTTCCTGTGCGCGTGTAGGTGTATTTCACGTCGTCGTGCGTCTTGAAGTCGGCTCCCATGGTGTAACCGCTCATGTCGCCGGTCATCATACCGCTAATCGTTTTTTTGCCAAAGTTTTCTCGCAAAAAACTGTAGAGTTTGACGGCACTTTCGGTGGCATTTGGGGTAACTGGCGTTGCGGAGATTTTGAAAGGCGATGACTGGTAAGGTTCGATATCGATATAGTCAACGCTAATCCAGCCCCAGTATTTCTCAATAGAGATTGTGTTTGTCCCAGCTTTAAGTGTTGCGACAGTCGTGACATCCGCCCACGAAGTGGTGGCGTTAAAGTCGATGGTGCCTGCGGTTGCGCCGTTTACTTTCAAATAGTTCGCTTTGAAATCTCCGGCTTTGTAATGGATGGTTACTTGGTACTTGCCCGCACTTTCTGCGGTGACTCCATTAAAAGAAATATTTCCTTCTTGCAAGTCTGCATAACCCGTTCCCGAAACTCCGGATGCGTTGACATTTTTTGCTCCTCCGGAAAGAGTTGCTGATTCGGCTTCGTACTTAGTAGCAAACACCATACTCGAAAGAGCAAGGACCAAAACAAAGAAGCTTTTTCTATAAATCATAAGGGTTCCTCCATTTCACGAAATTATATTCCCCAAGTATATTTATCAATTATTTTTTTCGAATGGTGTGGACGAAAATGTCCACGAATAACGCTCAAACCAGAAGAATCTGGCTAAAACATATCCCAATTACGGCTGATATTTTAATGCCGTTGGCAAAGCGATTTTTACAGTACCCGATAGTGCTGGAGGTTTCACATCCGCATTACATTGAACTGTAGCGATTACAGTGCGCTGTCGAGAGCCATCATGAGCGTGAATCCGACGGCGAATAAAATTGTTCCTGCATCGAAATGGTCGCCTTCGCTGACTTCGGGGAGCATTTCTTCGACGACAACGTAAATCATTGCGCCAGCGGCAAACGAAAGCAAGTACGGCATGAATGGCGAAAGCATTTCTGCGGCGAGGAGCGTAATCAATGCGCCGACAGGTTCAACGGCTCCAGAGAGCGCTCCGAGAGCAAATGCTTTTTTGCGCGTTGCTCCTTCGGCTTTTAACGGGAGCGAAACCACGGCTCCTTCGGGGAAGTTCTGGATGGCGATACCGATGGAAAGTGCGAATGCGGCCGAGAGCGTGATGGCGACGTTTTCGGAAAGCCAGCCGGCAAAGACGATGCCGACGGCCATACCTTCGGGCAAGTTGTGAAGCGTCACGGCGAGCGTGAGCATCGTGGTGCGTTTGAGTTTTGCTCTCGGGCCTTCGGGAGTCTTGCTGCCCAAATGCAAATGTGGCGTGATTTTATCCAAAATGAATAGAAATAAAATACCTGCCCAGAATCCTACTGCGGCGGGCGCAAATGATAATTTGCCTAAATCTTCACTCGCCTCGATTGCCGGGAGGAGCAAACTCCAAACGGATGCCGCCACCATGACGCCAGCAGCAAATGCCAAAAGCCCGCGCTTTAAATTTTGCTTCATTTGCCCGCGGACAAAGAAAACACATGCGGCGCCGAGAACCGTCCCTAAAAACGGAATGGCGAGCCCCTGGATAATCGGAATAATTGCTTGGTTCATGCGTTAAAAGATAATATTATGCGTGTAAATCGTTTGCGAGTTTCTCTAAATCTTTGACGTTGTGATGATGGCCGTGTTTTGTGTCTGAAAAAATGTGGCTATGCAAGTGAGAGTGCTCAATGGTGTGCGTATGGGATATCCCATTGTGCGTGTGCGTGAAAATATGCTTGTGCAAGTGTGAATGCTTGCGAATTAACGTGTCGTAAATGACGAAGGCGGTTCCTGCAATCATAATCAATAGCGCTACGATGTATTGCGTTGTGATTTCTTCGTTCAAAAGAACTATGGAAAATAGGACGCCGATAAATGGTGCTATGGCATAAAATGCGCTAGTTTTTGCCGCTCCCAAATATTTTTGTGCCCGGATGTATGTGAAAATGCTCAAGCCGTAGGCTATGAAACCAAGCAATAGCGCCAATGGAATGTACTTGGCAACAACGTTGGTTTCGTTTGTTGCTATGGAAACGATTATTGAACCGATTCCTGAACAAAGTCCTTTTATGGTTACAATTTGATATGTGCTTTTGTCTGAAATTTTTCGGGTGCAGTTGTTTTCTAGACCCCAACAGATTGTTGCTCCGAGAACGAAGATGGAACCTACTGAAAATTTGAAACCTTCATCATTTTCAAAAGAGAGAATGAAACTAGATATCGTTATAAATAAAATAGCAAACCATAAGCGCAGAGAAACTTTTTCTTTAAAGATGAAAAGAGCTATTAGTGTTGTTGCGACAATTTCGAAATTCCCTAGTAGAGATGCGTTGCCCGATGTTCCGTATTTTACGCCGAACATGAGTAAAATGGGGGCGATGATATCGAGTAGAATCATTCCCAAGGTGTAGGGCAAATCTTTCTTGCCGAGTCTTTCTGATTGAGGCTCGTGCTTGAAGTGGAGTAAATAAAGCATGCCGATGCCGAGTCCTGCTCCGATATAAAGTAATCCTGCCAGAAAAATGGGTGAAATTTGTGCAAGCAGCATTTTGGAACAGGGGACATTCAATGCGTAAAATGCTGCTGCTGCGATAGCGTAGATAATCGCGATGACATTTTTGTTCATGGTTTAAATATAGCTTTTCGTGGGGATGTTGTGGTGGCTTTAATTTTGAAATTAGATGAATCTAACAATATGCAAGTCTCAAATGGATTTTTTATAGCCTAATTGGAGTAGCTTTAGTATAAATGTTTTATTATCATGTGGGCATGAATAGAACAAAAATATTTCTCGTTACTGTTGTTGCCGTATTCTGTTTTACGACTTCTGCAAATGCATGCCTTGCCGCTTGCAAGGAAAAGAAACGCGACGAGGCGTACAGTAAGCCTCTTACGGCTGCTACGTTGCAGTCCATCATTGATTCTTCCTTGCCGCAGAAGTCGGTGGACCCGGAACTTGGCGAACCTTATCAGGTTTACCCGATTGACGTAAAACCGTATGATAAGGATTTTCATGCAACGTTGATTGAATATCCTTACGGAAGTTCTCCGCGTGCTGTGGCGCATGAACCGAATCCGCGTGGGATTATTTTATACGTGCATGGCTACAATGATTACTTTTTCCAGGAAGAACTTGCGGAAAAATCGGATTCTGCGGGGTATGCTTTCTTTGCAATAGACTTGCATTATAACGGTCGTTCGTATAGCGAAGGCGAGCCGCGTTCTGATATGCGTAGCGTCAAGGAATACTATGCGGAGCTTGATGCGGCTGTAGCGCTTAGCAAGAAAATTGCGGCCAAAGGCTCGGAGACGAAATTGCCGTTTGTCATTCTCGGCCATTCGCAGGGTGGGCTGATTACTCCGAATTACCTGAATGAACGCAATAGCGAAGATTTTGCGGCTCTCGTTTTGAACAGCCCGTTCCTAGATTATAAAAATAGCTGGTTTGTCCGCAATGTGGCTTTCCCTGTGTTCTCGGACATTGCGCTGTTGTTGCCCGATGTCCCTGCCCCGAAACAGGAAGCCCCTAAGTACAACATATCTCTTTTGAAAAGTGAAAAGGGGGAGTGGGAATTCAATCGTGAATTGAAAAGCGATGAATTGCCGCAACAGTATTTTGGCTACCTCCGTGCGACAACACGCGGCATCAAGTGGATCCATGCGGGAATGCAGATCAAGGCACCTGTTCTTATGATGCGCAGTGGCTGCACCGTGAACACGGTCAAGTGGGATGAAGACTACATGCGCTGCGACTGCATGCTCGATGTGAATCTCCTTGAAAAATGGGCACCGAAATTGGGATCGGATGTCACGACCGTAACGATTGAGGATGGCATGCATGACTTGTTCCTTTCGCGCAAGGATGTTCGCGATAACGCTTACCGCACGATGTTTGAATTTTTGGATGGTGCCGTTCTGCGGAAACAGATTGTCGTTGCACAGAATTTTTAATAATTAAATTTTGTTTTAATCGGTTAGCGCACTTTCCTTGTCATGAGGGGAGTGCGTTTTTTAGGAGATAATTATGAGTAAAAATATTTGGGATATTTTTGCGCCGGTTTATGAATTCACGATGCGTTCGCAGAAGAACATTTATGATTATATGTATGAGCGGATTGGGGAGGTAGTGCGGGGAAAGGATGTACTTGAACTAGCGACTGGCTCGGGGATGATTGCGCGGCATATTGCTCCGCATGCGAATCATGTGGTTGCAACTGATTTTGCGCCGAAAATGATTGAGACGGCTCGCAAGGCGAAGAATCCTGAAAACGTGCGCTTTGAAGTGGCAGATGCGACGTCGCTTCGATTTGTGGATAAATCTTTTGATGTGGTCGTGATCGCAAATGCGCTTCACATTATCCCCAATCCTGAAAAGGCGCTTGCAGAAATCCGGCGCGTCTTGAAAGATGACGGCGTACTGATTGCCCCGAACTTTATCTTTAAAGCGGGTGGCAAAAGAAACTTGTGGCAACGGATTTTGAGCCTTGTCGGTGTCCGTTTTGCGCACGAGTGGACGGAAGACGAATACAAGTCTTTTTTGAAAGCGAATGGCTGGACGATTGAGATGAGCTATGTACTCAAGGGCCGAATTGATTTGGCGTACGTGGAATGTAAAAGTAATCATTCTTAAAATTTTACTTGAAATTTTACTTAAAATTATGTATTTTGAAAACGGAGGATTCTATGCCCTGTATCTTGCCTGTTTCAGATTTGCGTAATTATAATGAGGTTCTTCAAAATGTGTCTGAGGAATCTCCTGTATTTCTGACTAAGAACGGTCGTGGATGCTATGTTGTCATCGACATTAAGGAATACGAGCGGATGGTTGCTGCTTTGAAACTCCAGAAGGCGCTTGCCGATGGAGAGCGTTCTGCCGAACAGGGCGGCTGGCTTTCTGCTGCTGATGTGCGAAAGAAATACGAGGTATAAATGCTTGCTGTCGTATTTTCGCCAAAAGCCGCTGCGGATTTGGACGAAATCAAGGCCTACATAGAGTCTGAATTGGGAAGTCCCAAAGCGGCGAATGAAAAAGTTCTTGAGATACTTGATGCCATCGAAAATCTTTCGGTCTTTCCTGAAATTGGTCCATCTTTAAAAGGTAAAATCGATTCCCTTGCACGGTATAGAAGTTTATCTGTATCCGGTTGTTTGGTCTTCTATCGAATTGAAGTCAAGAGGGTGCTTGTCGTCCGCATTTTGAATAGTCGGATGGATTACTTGCGGGTATTAGACTAAATTAATCTTTTTGCTGGCTCTTGATAATTTTGTTATTGCAGGGGTTCGTAGAACTCGTGGCAATCTATTTTTCATACGTCATTTCGGGCTTGACCCGGAATCCAGCTTTCAAACGTCATTGCGAGGCCCTGTAAGGGGCCGAAGCAATCTCTAGCCAGCATATTTATGTTATATTTCCTTATGACATAGCTCTGTACCGAATGGTGCGGAGCGACCGGAATTTTTGAGATTCGTCTCTTATTCTTTGACGCAGAAATTCACCACTTCAAACACGTCCCATCTGGGGCGTGGGTCGTTTTGTGCTTATTTGTTGACTGGGTTGTGGTGACCCACTGCGTCAGTAAGTGCCTACGACTCCACGCCTTTTTTATTTGCGGACATCGTGGCACAGAATAGAGCGGATTCGTGAATGTTTATTCAAGGAGCCGTTATGGTGCGCGACATTATTGAGAGGAACGAAAAGGTTAACCCAAATGCGGACCTTCTGAAAAAGCTAAAGTCCCTGATACCGGGAGTCATTGCGAAAGACGGCTCCATTGATGCCGATGCCATCCGCTACTGGGCTGAACGCGCCACAGGAGATTCTCGGCTCGTGACGGAAGAACGCGAGACATTCAACTTCTTGGGTAAGGATTATGCTCGGCTGCTTTACGCATTGGATACGGAAACGGTCATTACTCCCGACAAAGAAAACAACTCCAAATCAGAAAACAAGAATAGCGAAAACCTTTACCTTTCAGGGGACAATCTTGAAGTTCTCAAGCATTTACGCCGTTCTTACGAAGGCGAAGTCAAGTGCATCTACATCGATCCTCCATACAATACGGGTTCGGACGATTTTGTCTATAACGACTCCTTTGACTTTACCGAAAAAGACCTGAAGGAAAAACTCGGTTTAGACGACGATGCCCAAGTAGAAAAAATCATGAACATGCGTAAGCGTGGCTCACGCTCCCATGCCGCCTGGCTCACATTTATGTATCCGCGTTTGAAACTGGCTCGTGATTTGCTGAAGGATGACGGAGTTATCTTCATTTCCATTGACGATAATGAACAAGCGAATCTGAAGATTTTATGCGATGAAATTTTTGGAGAAGAAAATTTTTGCGGACAGTTGATTATTCAAACTGCAACCGACAATAACGCTCGACAAATCAGCACTGAACACGAATATATGCTCTGCTATGTAAAAGACATCTTTTGGCAGAATGTTTGGATAAGAAAAAACGAGAATGCGGAAAAAATAAAGAAGCAATATGAAAAACTAAAAGCAAAAAACATATCAATAGATCAAATTCAATCTGAATTAAGAAAATGGATTAAAGAACATAAAGATGAATTAGAGCAAGTGACCCATTATGACAATGTGGATGAAAAGGGTGTGTTCCACGATGGTGATGTTGCAAATACAAAAATGGGTGGATATAGATACGAAGTTATTCATCCCATAACAGGAAAGCCTTGTAAAATTCCGGAAAAAGGGTATCGTTTTGCTGAAGACACAATGAGAACCATGATAAGAGAAAACGATATTCTTTTTGGCGAAAATGAAACAGTTTTAATCAAGCCCAAAAAGAGACTTGATGATGCAAAGGAGTTGTTGAAATCTGTGATTTATGAAGATGGACGAGCCGCGACAAAGATGTTGGATACGCTTTTGTCGAAAGGTGTTTTCGATCATCCAAAATCAACAGACATTCTTTCTAGATTATTTGACTTCACAACAGAACAAAGATCTATCATTCTAGACTTTTTTTCGGGTTCTGGGTCAACAGCTGAAGCAGTAATGAAACTGAACGTAAAGAAAAATGATGACCGAAGATTTATCGCGGTTCAATTGCCTGTGAACCTTGATGAAATAAAGAAACCTAACGATACTACAAAAAATGCAATTAAATTCCTTGATTCCATCGAAAAACCCCATACTTTAGATCAAATCGGCATGGAACGCATTCGCCGCGCCGCCGCCAAAATCAAGGAAGAACATCCCGACAGCACATGCGATTTCGGGTTCAAGCACTACACAATTCAAAAACCTGCCGAAAAGTCACTTGATACCATCAAAAAATTTGTACCAAATCCAAGCTTAGGTGAATCAACCATCTTGAAACAATTCGGCGCCAAAACTGTTCTTACCACTTGGATGGTCGATGATGGCCATACGTTCAACGCGAATGTCGAAGAAATCGACTTGAACGGCTATACAGCTTACAAGGTGAACGATTATCTCTATCTCATCAATGGCGGAATAGAAGACAAACATATCAAATCTTTGTTCAAAAAATACGACGAAGATAAAAACTTCAAGCCCAAGCATCTTGTTTTGTTCGGCTATAGCTTCGGCATGACAACGCTTGATACGTTGAAGACGAATGCCAAAAATGTCGATGGCATTGACATCCATACGGAAATGCGTTATTGATAGGGAGCGTTAAATGGAACTGCAATTTGAAAAAGACTTGTCGCACCAACGTCATGCGGTTGAGAGTATTCTCAAGATTACTGAAACTCTTTGGACCGATCGTTCGTTGAATCATTTTGCAAACTGCGAAATTCATCCGAAAGATTCCAAAATAAAAGCCGCTCTCGATAGTCTTCAAACGGATTTTCAGTCGAGCATGAGAGATAATTTTGTCTCTGCTGAAATGAAGTCGGGAATTGCTGAAAATCCGTGTCTTTATATCGATGTCAAGATGGAAACGGGAACGGGAAAGACTTACGTCTATACTGAAACGATGCATGAACTGCATCGGCAAAAGGGGATTACGAAGTTTGTTTTAATTGTTCCTGGAAAGGCAATCAAGGCGGGCGCAAAAAACTTCATTGAAGATCCCGATGTGCGCAGGCACTTTCGCGACACATGCGGGTATGGCGCAGAAATTCGTCTGTTTGAAGGAACTGAGCAAAAGGGCAACAAGAAAAAGAAACTTTTCCCGTCAGCGGTATCGGGATTCTATCAAAATCCCGGTGAATCCGAACGCTATATTTCTGTATTGCTTTTAAATAGTGCGCTGTTGACAAATTCTAATTATAAGAATGATGATTTTGATTATGGCATCGATAACTTTTATTGTCCGCTAGACGCACTCAAGGCTATGCGTCCTGTCGTTATTATTGACGAACCTCATCGTTTTGCTGATGATAATAAGGCAATGGACGCTATCATGAATAGGCTTTGTCCGCAAATATTAATCCGCTTTGGGGCAACGTTCCCAGAAATAAAAGTGGGTAAGGGAAAAGCGAAAAAGAAAGTTAAGGATTATAAAAATCTTGTCTATAATCTAGATGCTTATGAATCGTTTAATCAGAATTTAATCAAGGGCGTTGCCAAAGAGCATATAAAACCGCTAGAAAAAGCCGAAAATATTAGCGTTAAGGTTGCAGAAATCAACAAAGAAGATGAAACTGTCAGATTCCTGTGGAAAGATGCACTTGGCAAATCTCATCAGAAAACTCTTTCTACGAGGATGGTGTTTTCTGAAATTCATGAAAGCTTTGGAAACTTATTTATTGAAGATTTCGATAAAAAGAAAACACGAATTACGTTGTCTAACGGTCTTGTTCTAAAAGAAGGAGATTCGTTGCATCCCGATATGTATGCGACACCGTATCAAGAAGCGATGATGCGGATGGCTGTGCAGCGACATATCGAAACGGAAGAATTTAACTATAGACGCGAAGACAAAATCAAAACACTTGCTTTGTTCTTTATTGATGATATTGCCGCTTATCGTAACGAAAATGGCTATTTACGCCGATCCTTTGAAAAAATCCTGAAAGATGAGATTACGAAAAAGATTGAAAACTTGGCGGAAACAGACGAATATCGTGCGTATTTGCAGAAGACTTTGGAAAATGTATCATTGACTCATGGAGGGTATTTTAGCGAGGATAATTCTAGTAGCGATGAAGAAGTTGCAAAACAGGTCTCTGAAATTTTGCATGATAAGAAAACGCTTCTCGCTATGGATAATCCTCGACGATTTATTTTCTCTAAATGGACACTTAAAGAAGGCTGGGATAATCCTAACGTATTTACGATAGCGAAACTTCGCAGTAGCGGTTCTGAAATTAGCAAGTTGCAAGAAGTGGGGCGAGGGCTCAGACTTCCTGTGAATGAATATGGCAAACGAATTACGGACGAAGATTTTACGCTCAATTATATTGTTGATTATACGGAAGCCGAATTCGCTGAAAAGCTTGTCAATGAAATCAATGGCGACCGAGAAGAGCTGAAATACATTACTAGCGAACAGTTGAAATCGTATGCCGAAAAATGCGGTAAAAACGCAAACGCTGTTCTTGTTGAACTCTTGTCGAAAAATTATATATCGATGCAAGATGCTGGTATGCCGGGCTATCCTGTAAATCAGGATGCTATGTCGGATTTTTCGAATGAATATCCAGAGCTTTTCAAAGGTCGCGATACAGCTCGCCGAATTATTGATCGTAACAAGAAAAAGAACGGAGACAAAATTAAAATCCGTAGCGACCGTTACGATCAATTAAAGTCGCTCTGGCTCAAAATGAACGAGCATTATTTGCTTACTTTTGACGGTAATTTAAATACTGAATTGGAAAAATCTTTGCCTAGTTTGATTAAACAGGAATTGTTTGCGAAGAGTATTTTGCAAAGTTCACGTCAGCAAGTTTCAACTGAAAATGGTGTTGCAGCTCTTCACGATAATAGTGGAAAAAGTTTCGAGGTGGAACGACCGATTGATTACGGAAAATTCTTGCAACGAATACAGCAAAAAGAATCTGTACCTGTATTTTTGATGCATAAGGCTATTTGCGAATTTGTGCAAGGCGGTGGTAAGCCGATGTTTAATGAACGTAGTCTTGCGAATATTTGCAAGGTTATTCATGATTGGAAAATTAAATCGCTTGTTGGGCGTTTTAGTTACCAGAAGATAGATCGTGCTCATTTCAAAAAGACGAGCCTAAATAAGGTTGATGGTGGCGCTGAGGATTTTATAACGCAAGGACTTGTTGGCAAGTTTGTGGATGCTGGCAAAGTTCCTGAAAAATATCTCTACGATAGTATCGCTTATGATTCTCCGTTAGAGAAGGACGACATCTTAAACGATGTGGAAGGCGTTGAAGTCTTCGGGAAAATCCCCAAAAGTACCTTACGCATTCCAACTATTTTGGGAGAAACTTACAGTCCCGACTTTATGTATATCGTTCGTCGAAAAGACAAAAACGAACTGAATCTCATTGTAGAATGCAAGGATGTTGAGAATGCCGACAAGGATCTACGCGGTGGCGAGAAGCTCAAGATAGAATCTGCCAAAGTGTTCTTTGAAAATTTGGAAAACGAAGGCGTGAACGTTTACTTTAAGAAACAGCTCAAACAGGACAATTTAAAGGCTATTGTAGAGGGGCTGTAGGAATTATTGAGGCTCACGTGATTAAAAAATTTAAGGAGACTTTCAACACTTTAGATAATTGTATTTGACATAGACTGAAAAGATTTCTGATTCCACTACTGAAAATCTGGTCGTTTGCTTTAGGCGAATCAAGAATATCCACAATGAAAAAGAATCTTCGCTCAAATTGGGCGTGGGTCGTTTGCACATATTGTGGATAGGTTTACCAGAGCCTCAGTAGTGTATGTGCATTCGACACCACGCTTTTTTTTTGTTTTTGAAAAATCCCCGAAACTATCCAGAGTAAAAAAAACTTGTGCCTTTTTTCGACTTTTTGGAATTTAGATGACTAAATAATATAGGATGCAGCAGAAGGAAACGACACATAAACCCGACCAAGAGCTGGCCTTACAAGACCTGTGGTTGAAGGAATGTGCCGAAGCCGAAGAATTACAAAAAATAAGGGGTACAGATGCTTTTGATGCATTTATGATTTGCTTCAAGCTACGAAAATGGAATGCAGTACGTTTTTGCGAAATTACAGGATTGAGCCAAACGATTTTCTCTAAAATCAAGAATAAATCCTATAAGGATGACGCGTTTCCCTCCTTGCAAAGTGTCGTTGCCATTTGTGTAGGCTTGCAAATTCCGCTTGATTTTTCGATTGAAATCCTAAATCACTGTGGCTATTCCTTAACAAACTCAAAAAGAGATCGCTGTTACAAATTCATACTGACTCACTATGAACGATTTGACATAGACGAAGCCAACGCATTTCTAATAAAAAAAGGTTTTGAAGCCATTAGCGACAGGTATATTTACAAAAATAAAAATTTCGCACCGCGAAAAAATGGTTTGCCAAAAACAGCTTAAAAACAACGTTTTCGCTATTCCTCTTTTCTAAAAGTGGCGATTTTAGCGGAATTTCCTTTCGCGCTGCGAAAAGCATTTTCGCACCTCAAAAAACAGATTTGTCTCTGAACAATTAACAAGGAGACAGATTTGCCCAAAAACAATAAGTTCAAAGCTACTATCGATGACGGTTTTCAGCCGGAGCTGGTTAAAAATGCCCGTTTTGAGGGCGTTTTCGAGATCCCTGTCATTGACAAGCCCAAAAGAGTCTTCATTCCTGATGGAATTACGCCGTTTAGCCGCAGAAACGAGGCTCCGACGGAAAATGAGGCTATCGGATTCTTTGAAATGGACCCGATGTTTGCCGATGTCCTGAGAAACCCTCAAGCCTATGTTGAAGAACTCAAGAAATTTCCTGCGGTTATTTCGCCCGATTGTTCGCTTTACAGGGACGCCCCCTTGACCGTGCAAATTGCGAATGTTTACAAGAAGAACGCCGTAACTCACTATTGGCAAAGCATGGGCGTGGGTATGATTCCTCTTGTTCGCTGGGGCAGCCGCGACACTTATACGACAGACGTTCTATCCGAACCGATTGCATTTGCGGGAATCCCCCATGACAGTATTATAGCCGTCAGCACCTACGGATGCATAAAAACAAAAGATGACAAATATCATTTTGAAGCCGGGCTTGATGCATGCCTACGAACGCTCACGCCCCGCGTAGTTCTAGTTCATGGAGCCATGCCAGAAAAAGTCTTTGGACCGTATTTGAAATATGCGGAGTTCCATAACTATCCCGACTGGATTACGCGCAAGAAAGGGGGCCGACATGGGTAGCGGAAATAAAGGCTTATATTCGGGAACGCGAGGAGGTTCACAACCTTATGCACCGACGTATGAGGTTATGCTTGACATGAAGGAACATGATTTAAAAATAGGCATTTACAACGATAAAATTGGTTATGCGAAGAATCCAAGTGCAAAAAATCTAGCTGATTGCATACAAAACAACACTGTGTATTATGAGGGCAAAAAAGCAAATGGTAAATACACTTATGTTATTGACGAGAATGGAAATCTCATTTTTGGGAAACGAAATAATCCGGATCCAATGCAAACTCGTTCACCACATCCAATGCTCATTGGAGGCAAAAATCCAAAAGTTCGTTGTGCAGGGATGCTTGACATTAGAAATGGAAAAATTTTCAATGCTGATACAGATAGTGGTCATTACAAACCTAACGAAAAATCGATTGAAGAAGTTGAAAAAATACTATCTTCTTTGCCAAAGCAAGTGTTTAGTCGCAAATCTAAATGGAGGAAAAAATGAAATTCCTTAATTCGTACGGAAAAATAGCCAATCATGACGACGTTATTCCTCCAATTCCAGAGGATGTTGATTTAAAAATGTCGGGTTGGTGGTACGGCGGCTTTATTGTTGTCAAAGAACAGCCTGACGAATTGACGCTTAAGTCGATTAATTATGAAAAGGGTTACCCAACAATAAAAATAAAACCGGAAGGATTCGGTTTTATCGGTTCACCAACCTATGTTATTGGCGATAAAGTCAAAGTCAAGAATAAGAACAAGCAAGGGGTTATTTATTGCCTATGTTGGCACTACAAACGAGAATGTTTTTATTACTACGTAGAATATCCTGACAGAAGATCTACCTGTATGTACTTTGACGACGATCTAGAAAAAGTGGAGCTGGCAAAATGAATCTAGTTGACCTTTCCAAAGAAATTTCCTATGCACTTCGGCACGCTCCGTGGGAATACGAGTTGGAACTTGACGAGAAGGGATTTGTCCCGATTGCACAACTACTGCATGCATTGAACGAGTCAAACGGCTACGATCGGGAAATCGTTCAAGCGGATTTGGAGCAGATTATCGCAACTTCCGAAAAGAAACGCCACGAAATTGTTGGGGACAAAATTCGGGCACTTTATGGTCACTCTGTCCCTCAAATTATAAAGAAGGAACCAGGGATTCCCCCTGCCGTTCTATACCACGGAACAACGCACAAGGCTTTATCGCAGATTCTTCATGATGGCTTAAAGCCGATGCAACGACAATATGTTCATCTTTCTGCTGATGTTGACACTGCTACTCGTGTTGGTAAACGCCGCGATGGTAATCCGGTCATCTTGAAAATAGATACGGAAGCCGCACAAAAAGCGGGCATCCAGTTTTTCATCGGCAATGACAAGGTTTGGCTTTGCAGAGAAATGCCGAAAGATTTTCTTTCGATTTTTACTCCAAAAACATTGCCATGTAATACGGCAGGGTAACCATTTTGCCTGCAACACCGATGTTGTTTTCGGAAAGTTTGTAACAAACCTTGGCTGCGTAGTTATCGTTATTCAAAACGGTCTTTGCCGACTTGGAACGTCCCGATGTCGCCTTGACTTCAATAATGGCGAGTTCGCCGCCGATGTTTTCTACAAAGTCAATTTCTAGCCCAGAATCTTTGCGGAAGTAGAAAAGCTTACGGCCCTGCTTGGAGAAACAATCTGCGATGATGTTCTCGTAGATGGCGCCTTTGTAGAAACCCAGATCCCCGCTCAGAATCTTGGCTGCGGTGCCGCGCTCCAGCATGGCGACGAACAGGCCGGAATCCTGCACATAAATCTTAAACGTATTCTCGATTTTGTAGCCTTCAAGGGGTTCTGCGATGTTGGTCAGGTTGTGGCAAATGTTGATTATGCCACAGTCGTAGAGCCATTGGATTGCCGTTTGGTAATTTTCGGAACGGCCTTTCTTTTCGAGTTGTGAATAAACGAATTTATTGTTTTCCTTTGCAAGTTGGGCTGGTATGGAATCGAATACGCGATTGATGCGTCCGAGAAGCGTTCGGTCGATTTCCTCGTTTTCATTCTCGTCAAGGTGTTTGCCGAAATCGTCCTTGTATTCTTCGAGAATGTCCTGCTGTTCTTGCCAAACGACATTCATGTCGCTGGTTTCGACAAATCGTGAAACGACATAAGGGAGGCCGCCTACACAAAGGTATTCCTTGAAATAGCGGAGCATGGCGTTGTGTGTCGCCTCGCTTACGGGTTCCTTTTTCTCGTAGCAATCCTTCAGGTATGCGATGACGTTTTCGCCGATACCCTTCGCCCACAGAAATTCCTCGAAATCCATGGGTTTCATATAAATTATGCTTTCAAAACCGGTCGGAACGCCTTTCGCTTTTTTACGGTTGTATCCTTTAATACCAAGCAGAGAACCGGTACAGATGACATCGTAGCGGCCATCTTCCATAAATGGTTTTATGCTGGCGCGGGCGTTCGCACATTCCTGAATTTCATCGAAGATGATGACTGTCTTGTTTTCGACAAAATGCGCGTTGGGAAAGAGTGCCGAAAGATCTATGGTAATCCTGCCCACGTTCAGGTCGCTGTCAAAGACTCGCTTTGCGTTTTCGTTTTCCTTAAAGTTGATATAGACGACGTTCTCGTAGTTGGCGTGGGCAAATTCCAGGACGCTGGACGTCTTGCCAATTTGGCGCATACCCTTAACGACCAGGGCCTTCTTTTTGCCCCCCGAGGTCTTCCAGTTTTCAAATTCTTTAAGGATTTTTCGCTTGAACATGTCCTAAAACTACACTTTTCCAACCGAATTGTCAATGTTTTACTGCACTTTTTCAACCGAATTAGTGCTGATACAGTGCACTTTTTCGACCGAAAAAGTGTAAAAATGGCGAATTTAGCGGAATTTAGCCATTTTGCTTTGTAAGGATTTGCTGAAAGATTTTTTAGGCGTTAAATAGGAAAATTGCCCCGGATTTCTCTGGGGCAATTTTGTAGGTGGTATATAGAATGAGTCTTAATTCACTTCCTGGAGCTTGAGCATCTTGCAGAAGAGTCCGCCTTTTTGCTTGAGTTCGGCGGGGGAGCCGATTTCGGCGACTTGACCGTTTTGCAGGACCACAACCTTGTCTGCATTGGCGATGGTACGCATGCGGTGGGCGATGATGATGACGGTCTTGTTTTGCACGAGTTTCGAAATGCTCTCTTGAATCTTGGATTCGTTTTCGACATCGAGGCTTGCGGTGGCTTCGTCGAGGAGCACGATGGGGGCGTCCTTGAGGATGGCGCGTGCAATCGAGATGCGCTGGCGTTCACCACCGGAGAGCGTGTCGCCGTTTTCGCCGATGACGGTGTCGTAGCCTTGCGGAAGTTTTTGGACAAACTCGTCGCAGTTGGCGAGTTTTGCGGCGCGGAGGATTTCTTCGTCGGTGGCGTCGCGTTTACCGATGCGGATGTTGTCGCGGATGGAGGCGTTGAACAGTACGACATCCTGGAAGACGATGGAGAAGTTCTTGAGGAGCGTTTCGGGATCGATTCTTGAAATGTCTTCGCCGCCGAGCGTGATTGTTCCGCCTTGGATGTCCCAGAAGCGGGCGGCGAGCTTTGCTGCGGTTGTCTTTCCGCTGCCGGATGGCCCGACGAGTGCGGTGATTTCGCCTTGCTTTGCGGTGAACGATACATTCTTCAAAACTTGTTTGTCTTCGTTGTAGAAGAAGCTCACGTCCTTGAATTCGATATCAAAATTCTTGGGCGTAAATTTTGTAGTACCGCGCTGCACTTCCATATTGTCCATTTCCTTGAAGCGGTTGAGGCGCACATCCAAGAAGAACAGTTCTGACATGTTGTTGAGAACAAGATAGATGGGACTGTAAATTGTCGAAGCGCAAACGATGTACACAAGGTAATCGAAAATGCTGAGCTTGTTTTGTGCCAGGAGAATGGAACCGAAAATCAAGACGGATGCAAGGCCGAATTTTAAGAAAACTTGTGCGCCATTCAGAATGACACCGGTTGAAAATTCGCCCTTGATTTGGCTATTTTCGTGATTCCTGGAATGCTCATCCATGGCTTTGCAAATGCTTTCTTCTTCGCAGTAAGCCTTGATTTCCTGGATGTTTTCAAGGCATTCCTGAATGTCTTCGGAAATGACTCGCCCAGAATCGTATGTGTGTTTGTAGTTTTTGAACTGCATCTTGCGCGAGATGAAAATGAGTAAACCGGCAAACGGCACGACCCACAAGAGCGCTGTTGCCATCAGGGGGTTGTAAATGAAGAGTGCAATAGCGCAGAGGACGAGCATTGCACCGACGGCAAAGATTTCTGGAACGGCGTGTGAAAAAATCATTTCGAGTGAATTGACGTCGGCCATGATGGTGGATGTCAAGTCGGAAAGATCTTTTTTGCCGAAGAATGCGAGCGGAAGCTTGCGGAGTTTTTCAGCAAGCGTGATGCGTCGTTTTTTGCATTCTAGATAAACGGAATCGTAAGTACTGCTGTACGAAAGCGCGTAAAGACCGTACATCACGACAAAAATGACAACTGCTATAATCAAATAGATGAAAATGTTGTGCGGTTCTGCGGACGGGTTTTCCATCTTTGCCATGTATTCTTTCAAAAATAGAAATACAAAGGAAAGTGGGAACATGAGCGAGAGGTAATGCCATGTTGTCCAAAATACGCCTTTGATAAATGTCTTTGTGCCTTCGTCAGAAAGGGCAAAACGTTTTTTTATCCAGTTATACATTTTCGCCTCCGTTATTGTTGCTGCCTGCGTTTGCGCCAATGGTCCATGTGACGGATTGCTGGTAATCTTTCCACATCTTGGCGAATATGCCGCCCTTTTCGACGAGTTCCTTGTGCGTGCCGCGTTCTACGATTTCGCCGCCTTGTACAACGAGAATTTGGTCTGCATTGACGATGCTTGTGAGTCTATGTGCAATCATCAAGACTGTCTTGCCTTTGGAAAGTGTCTGTAAAGCCTTTTGAATGAGGTGTTCGTTTTCGGGGTCGGCAAATGCGGTTGCTTCGTCGAGAACGACGATGGGGGCGTTCTTGAGGATGGCTCGTGCAAGTACGATTCGCTGCTGTTCGCCACCGGAAAGGTATGTGCCCTTGGTACCGATGACAGTGTTGATGCCATCTGGCAAGCGGTCGATGATTTCGCGGCATTGCGCGAGGTCTAACGCTTTGTTCACGCTTTCGATGGAAGCCTCAGGAGTTCCGTAACGGACGTTCTCCAAAATACTCTTCTTGAAAAGTCGAGTATTCTGGAAAACGAATGATGTTTTTTTCATGAGGACTTCTTTGGGTATTTCCTTGATTGGGGCGCCTCCGATGAGGATTTCGCCGCCTGTCACGTCGAAGAATCGTGGGACGAGTTTTGCGATAGTGCTCTTGCCACCGCCCGATGCACCTACGAGTGCAACGGTTTGGCCTTCTTTGATGCTGAACGAAATTCCCTTAAGCACCTGATTTTCTGTGCCGGGGTATGTAAAATCGACATTCTTGAATTCGATATCGAAATTCTTGATTTGCTGCGGATTAGTAGGTTCCGCAAGATTTGGATAGTTTGTCAAGGATTCGATGCTGTTGATGGCGATGCTTGCATTGTTGAGGGCTTGGCTCAAGTACATGCTGCGCATGATATTTTGCGAGAAAACGGGAGTCACGAGAATGTAAAGCATCAAGTCGATGATTGTTGCTGCGATGTTCCCAGAATTCGTGATGATGAGGATTGCCGTAGGAACGAGCAAAAGCGCAACACCGTTGATAAGCGTTGTGTAGGAACACATGATGAACTTCCAGCTACTGGAATAGGCAACAACCATCTTGTGGTAATCTTCGATGGTGTTGTAAAAGTTTTTGAAGGAGTAAATAGTTTGTTGGAAAACTTTAACGACGGGGATGCCGCGCACATATTCGACGGCTTCGGTGTTCATATCTTCGAGCGACTTCATGTATTTTTGCATAAAGTCCTTGCTTTTGTTCATCTTGGTTCCAAGAGTCACGATAGCGTATGCGATGGGGACGATAGAGGCAATGCCCAAACGCCAATCGAAAACGAATAAAAGAACGAGTGCCGCGATAGGGATGATAAGGGTTCCCGATAAGTCCGGAAGCTCATGCGCAATAAAAGTATGAGTGACTGTAGCGTTGTCGTCAAGAATTTTGCGGATGCGACCGGATGGATTTCTGTCGAAAAATCCGAGCGGAAGCATGAGAAGTTTCTTGATTGTGAATCGGCGGATGTTGCCTTCGACGCGGAACGCGACCAAGTGCGAACAGACGAGTGCCGCAAAGTAAAGGAGAACGCTTGCCGCCGAGAAAATAACGGCGATTATCGCATAATGCTTGACCATATCGTATGAAATATTCCCGGTCGCGGTGAATAGTTCGCGGACAATGAACCATACATATATAAATGGTATCATCCCAGCGATGGCGCTTAGTGCAGAAAATAAAAGTGCAAACGGAAATAAAATTTTCCTTGATTGCATATAATGTGTTAATCTTTTAAAAACACTCATGTTGGACCTTCTTTTTGTTTTCGCCCCAATTTTAATTTTTTAATGAATTCTTTTAAAGACTTAATTAGTTAAATCTAACTTTTCGGATTGTTCCGAGTCTATTTGGAGTTGAGGCGAACTTTTTGGATTTCTAAAATGCGGTCGAACTTAAAAAGGTGTATAAAACTAGGAGTCCTGTATGAATAAAAAACTTTTAGCACTCTCTTTTGTTGCGGCAAGTGTTTTGGCTGCTTGCGGTAACGATTCTTCGACTTCTTCAAACGGCGATGATGATTACAAACGCGAATTTGCAACATCCATTTCGACGGGCGAAACGATGTTTATCGGCACGATGTCTTTAGACCACACGGATGATTTGGGCAAGGACTTTGTTGAAGTTGGCACGCGTGCAGGCGTTGTGTATTATGATAATGCCTTGTTTATCGCTGATTTGGATGTCGGCTCTATTTCCCGTTACAGCTTGGCCGAAAATAATAAGCTTGGCAAAAAAGAGGCTGTACTTTCCCTTCCAGGAAAATGGTCGGACCATATCTACTTTGTAAACAAAGAAAAAGCATATGTCGGTGGCTTGATGGATTCCCTACTCATCATCAACCCGAAAACAATGAAGATAACAGGTGCTATTGATCTTTCCAAGTACAAGAGTAAGAATGCTTATGTGGTAACCCCTGGTACGGGCGTGATTGTCGATGATCGCCTTTATGTAGGTCTCATCCAGAACCAAGATGAGTACCGCACAGGTAATCAAGCTGAAGTTGCCATTATCGATGTTAAGAAGGACGAAGTCATTGCCGTTGCTACGGATGACCGCGTCGCTGCAGTGGGTTCTCTAGACGACTCGGAAAATCAGTCGTTTACGGTACTTGATGGTTATATTTATTGCTACAGTAATGCTTCTTGGGGCTACGCTCCCGGCCAGGTTGATGGTTTCCTCCGTATCAAGGTGGGCGAAACCAAGTTTGACAAGGATTACGCTTGGTTTGTGAGCAAGGATGTTGCCATTGACGGTATCACCAAGAAAGGTGTTTTCAAATATCTCGCGCCGTCAACACATCCGAGCGATGGTTACGTTTACTCTTTCTTGAACGTGATGAAGGATCTGGAAAAGGGTTGGCTTGATGCGGAAAGTTACCACAATCCCACTTGCAAGCCGGTGCAGATTGACCTTGCAAAGAAAAAGATGAAGGCTTTGCCGATTGATTATACTTCGAGCTGGGCTAGTTACGGTAAGTATGTCGAGGAAGATGGCAAGGTGATCTTTGCGGTTTCTACGGAAAAAGATGGCAACGCCTACTTCCGCTATGATCCGAAAACGGATAAAGCCAAGAAGATTGCCAAGGCCGAACAAATCCCGATGTGGATGGTTCCGCTGAAGTAAGATTATGAGGCCTAACGGCTAAGCGAAAAAATCATGCGGGCGGGGCCCCAGCTCGGAACCGCAGCATTCGCCTTTGATGCTTTTGACGCCTACGGCGTCAGCGGCTTCACTCGGTTATGCCGGTCTGCAAGCAGCCCGTCGCAACACTCGTTTTGCGCGCTACTGCGAAGAAAATACCTTGGCCGACGCTTTTTTCACTTTAGAAAATTTTTTGATAATGAATATCTATAAAAGAATGAGATTTGTGCTTGCTTGTGCCGCAGTTTTGACTGTGGCTGTTTTTGCGCAAGATGATGAAGTGACGCAATTCGATGATTTTGCGGATGAAAATGAAAGTCCGGCGATTAGCACGGATGCTGCGAATGTCTCGGCGAATGGTGCCGCAGCTACGAACTCCTCTGCAAATTCGGAAGATGTCACGCGATTGGATTTGCTTTCGGTCGAGACGGAATCGGAAGCTGAGCAGGCTGCAATTGCGAAACAGGTCGAAACGGTTTCTACGATTGATGCCGCCGAATTGCAGAATACGAGCAAGAGCATTTCCAAGGCGATTAATTCCGCATCTGGCGTGAAAGTTCGCAAGTCTGGCGGAATGGGCAGCGAAGGTAAAATAAACATTCGCGGCATGGAAGGCAAGAACATCAAGGTGCTTGTCAATGGCGTTCCTGTCGAAACGCAGGGAAATTTGGGGCTTGACGATATTCCCATTGACCAAATTGCGGATATCGAGGTTTATAAAGGCTATATTCCTGCACGTTTTGCGACAGACGGCGCGGGCGGTGCCATTAACGTTGTGACAAAGAAACGCCCGGCAAATTCTGTGGACGCATCTTACAGTTTTTCGAGCTTTAATACACACAAAGCGTCGGTCAGTGCAAGCCATTTGATAGACAGCATTGCGGGTGCGACAAGCCTTGAAATTGGTGTATCGGGATATTTTAACCATTCCGATAACGATTATGAATTCACTTCGCCGTATATGAAAAGTTCTACGGGCAAGGATACGAGTGTCGTTCGCGATCACGACCATTATACATCCTACAATGTGCAGGCTTTCGCAAATTTGATGAATGCCTGGTTTGATAAATTTTCGCTTGGTGCTAGTTTCGGTGCGTTTGACAAGGAAATTCAGGGCATCGAATATCGTATTAAGGAAACAACATCCGAAGGCTACAATTTCGGTGTTTCATTTGGTCTTGACAAGAAAAACTTTATTGCCAAGAATTTGAATTTTGGCGACTATTTTTCATTTGGTTTTGCAGAAAACAAAATAATCGATACAAGCCGCGTTCATTGCCGCAATTGGTTTAGCTGCGATGTCGCAAAGAAAAATGTGGGAGAGCTTACATCAATGGGGCTCCCGAAACTTCGTACTGTTGAAATTTACGATTTTAATAATTTATTGAATCTTGATTATCAATATGTAAAAGATCAGTTTGTTTATTTGAATACGCTTCTCAGATATCATAAGGAAAATCCTGAAGATGATCTTGGTTCGGAAAAGATGGGTTTCAATACGGCAGGGCTTCCAGGTGAAATGTTTTCTGTGACTACTGGCATTTCGCTTGAAAATCGTTTCTGGAATTCTCGAATCCAAAATCTCGCAGGCTTCAAATTCCACTACTTGAATGCCAAAATTTCGAATATGCCGACGAGCCTTCTGATTGAACCTGCGGTAGAATCGAATGACTACACGGATTTCAGTTATGATGAAAATTTGATGTTCAAAATTGCAAAACCGCTTTCTGTGAAGGCTTCGTATCAACATGCGGTGCGTCTGCCGTCTCCCGAAGAACTGTTTGGTGACGGCCTTCGCGTGAGTGCTGCGATAAAACTCAAGCCTGAAGAAACGGATAATTTCAATTTTGGAATTTCTGTGGATTTGCAGGAATTGCCGCTTGTAACAAGACTCCGCTTTGACGGTGATGTATTTTATTCGTACTACAAGAATCGAATCCATTACATGAACTCGGCACAGATGTCAACGCCTTACTTTAACATGAATCCGATCCGTAGCTGGGGCTATGAAGGTGATGTAAAGTTGGATGTAAATGAGTGGATTTTATTAGGAACGAACTGGACTTTCCAAGATTTACGCAATGTAAAATATAATGCAAAACAGGGCATTCCCAAGGATGCAATCGTTCCGAATATTCCACGATTCTTTATGAACTATCTTGCAGAGTTCCATATTGGCGACTTGTTTAGCAAGGAAGATTTTTTGAAAGTCTGGTGGTCTGCAAATTATACGGATGAATATTTCTATGGCTGGAAAATTAGCTCCCGCCAGAGCCGTAAAATTAAATCCTCGTTCACGCAAGATATTGGCGTCGAATATTCCTTGTGGGATAATAAATTGGGCTGGAGCTTTGAAGTTGATAACTTGGCTGATGCTCGCTCGTATGACAAGTTTGGCGAAAGCAAGCCGGGTAGAAGTTTTGCAACAAAGATTCGCTACAGTTTTAGATAGAAGGGGCTTAAATGTTTTTGTCAGAAATGAAAGAAAATCAGCATGGTCTGATTCGGCATATCAACGGGGATTCCCGTTTTATTTCTCGTGTCGTATCTATGGGACTCCCGCCAAGCAGCCCGTTTTTGGTGTTGCAAAATGATGGCCGTTCACCGGTGCTTTTGTATTCGCACGATACGATGATTGCAATAAACCGCAAAGAATGTGCTCAGATTGAGGTGGTGTTTGTATGAGAACAATCGCTCTCTTGGGACAACCGAATTCAGGGAAATCTACACTTTTTAACGCATTGACAGGCTCTCGCCAACATGTGGGCAACTGGCCAGGAAAAACGGTGGAAAAAGCGGAGGGATTTTTCTCGCAGGGTGAAGATGTTTATCGCGTTATTGATTTGCCTGGCAGTTATGGGCTTACGGCAAACTCAGCCGAAGAAATTGTGACGCGCGATTTTATTGAACATGGTAATCCTGACCTTGTATGCATTATCGTAGATGCTTCGCAATTGGAACGCAGCCTCTACATGCTTGCGGATTTTGCGGGAATCAAAATCCCTGTGATGCTGGTGCTCAACATGATGGATGTTGCTGAGCAAAAGGGCAAAAAAATAGATGTCGAAAAGCTAGAGCGTCTTTTGAATATTCCTGTGCTTGGCTTTGTTGCTGCTGAAACGGGATGCTATCCGCGCTTTTTTGAAACTCTTGAACGGGCTATGAAAAAGACGGCAATGATTTCTTCGGAAAAAATCTGTGCTGTGCTAAAGGAAAGTACTGCTGTTACCGAGAGTGCCGCAAATGGTGCCGCAGAAGGTCGCGGAGTTTCATTGATTGAGAAAATAGGGCGACTGCTCGATGGAATAGATTTTGGTAAACGCAATAGCTTTTGGATTGCTTCAAAACTGTTGGAAAATGATTCGCTAGTTACCTCCGAAGTTGTTTTGTCCGTTGTTCCCGAACGCTGGACGAAAATCAAGAAAATTTTGGATGAAGAAGGTGGCCTTGTGACGGGCGAGGCGAAATACCACTTTATCTCAGAAGTGCTTCGCGGAATATCTTTGGAAAATGAAAATGTCAAACCGCTTTCGAAATTTGATAGAATAGCGACGCACCGCATTTGGGGCAAGCTTGTGGCGTTCTTCATTCTGGTGATTACGCTTGCCGTAAGCATGATGATTGCAATGCCGGTAATTATGGGATGTTTTGCTGCTCAGGGAGCTGCCGTTCCGCATGTGAATGAATTTTGCGCATCGCTTGGCTTATGGCCTTCTGTTGCATCGTTCATCAATGGCGTTGTTGTTGATGGACTTGCAGTAACAATTGCAATGATGGCTTTTGTATTCTCGATTCTCGTGACTTTTGGATTGATGGAAGATACGGGGTATTTGGCAAGATCGTCGTTCGTGTTTGATTCTTGGCTTTCGCGACTTGGCTTGCATGGCAAGGCGTTTATGCCGCTTGTTTCGGGCCTTGCTTGTACGGGTGGCGCTGTGTGTGGTACGCGAGTCCTGGATACTCGTGGACAGCGCTTGTTTGCGATGACTCTTTTGTGGTCGATTCCTTGCGGTGCTAAAGTTTCCGTGGTGCTGTTCTTGGCCTCGGTGTTCTTTGGCTCTGCCGCGCCATTGTTTGGGCTAATCTATGTGGCATTGATTTTTGCGTCGTTCTGGCTTTCGGCAAAGCTTTTTGGCAACAAGCTTGTCCCTGTTAATGAACGAGTCGGGATGATTATGGAACTTCCGCCGTACCATAAACCGCATTGGAAAAACTTGATTAAGACTGTTGGTCGCAATGTTTGGAGTGTATTCAAAAAAGCAATTATTGTTATTTGGTTTGTTTCGTTTGTTTTCTGGGCGGTATCTTATTCGAGCGATGGTTTGGTGACGCATAGCCTTTTGTATCGCATTGGCGGCGTGATTGAACCGTTCACGCAAATTTTTGGTATGCGTTGGCAACTGTTTATCTCTTACCTGGGTGGCGTCTTTAGCAAGGAAGCTTCGCTTGGCGTGATGAGTGTCGTGTTCTCGAGTACAAACGATGCGTTCTCACTTGTGTCGCGTAACGCGGCTGGTGCAAATCTTGGTGAAATGATGCGTGCTGTGGTGACGATCCCCGAAGCGCTTGCGTTTATTTTTGCATCCATGTTTAACGTGCCTTGCGTGCTTACGATGGGTACAACATATCGCGAAACGCATTCCGTGAAATGGACCGCTGCCATTGCTGGCTACTACTTTGCTATTTCACTCGGCTTGGCGTTTATAGTTTACCACGTTGCTCTGTGGGTGCTTTAGGATTTCTTCTAAAACCCAGACTACAATAGAAGAGGGTATGGCGTGCCGAACGGTGCGCCATACTTTTTTTTGTAAAAAGTTATCCTCGTCTAATTGGATTGTAGTCAAACATTTTAGAGTAGAAAATGGTGGTGTTTTGAATTTATTTTTACTCGACAATTTGTGATTGAAAATTAAAAGTAAATGGGTGGATGAGATTACAAAGATGAAAAAAGTTTTTGCTTCTATTGCTCTTTCTTCGATTTGCGTATTTGCACAGAACGAAGAAGTCACGAGCTATGATGACGCATTTTTCGATGAGCCTGCGACTATTACAGATGCGGCTAGTGCTGCGCCATCTAATGAATCTGCAGTAAGTACATCTCCGAATTCTGAACGTTCCGCAAAGCCTTCGGATGTTACGGTTCTTGAAGGGCTATCTGTTGAAGATGAAACTGAAGCGGAAACGGCTCCCATTGATGCAAAAATAAAGGCTGAATCCGTCAAGGTCTTGGATACAAAGGAATTGCAAGGTTCCAGTGCGACAATTGCCGAAGCGACAAACCGTTCATCGGGCGTGAAAGTCCGTCAATCGGGCGGTCTCGGCGGCGAAAGTAAAATCAATATTCGCGGCATGGAAGGCAAGAACGTCAAAGTCCTTGTGGATGGCGTTCCTGTGGATAATGGAAATGGTAGCCTTTCAATTAACGATATTCCTATCGATAAAATTGATCGCATTGAAGTTTACAAGAGTTATGTGCCGGAACGTTTTGCAACAGATGGCATGGGCGGCGTTATCAATGTTGTGACGAAGAACTTGTTCGAAAGTTCCGTTACAGGTTCTTATTCGTTCGGAAGTTTCAATACACATAAGGCATCGCTTGATGCAAAATACGTGTGGGTGACGGACTCGCTGAAAAGACGTGCTGTTGAAACGGGGCTCTCTGCATATTATAACTATTCCGATAATGATTACGAATTTACCACTCCGTATATGGATACGGTGGTGACGCGAGATTATGGCCGTTATTACAGTTATAATATTTCCCCATTTGTCAACTTGAATAACTTCTACTTTGATAAAATCAGCATTGGAGCAAGCTTTGGTGCAAGTGATAAAGAAATCCAATCGACAGCGCATCGTGTAGAACATGCTTCTGCTGATGCCTTCGGCTACGGAGTTTCATTATCATTGGAAAAAACGAACTTGTTTGTGGATGGACTTTCCGCTGCTATTTCTATAGGCTTTAATTATGGTGAAGAAAGTGTTGTTGACACGACTCATGTGTATTATTATGGTTGGGATAAGTCGGACTATAAAGAAAGTGAAGTTTCACTAGGCGAAATTACTCTCGGCTCTCCTTCGTTTTATGAATATAAAAATTATTCATTGCTTGTCCCTTGGAATGTTAATTATGAATTTTCTGAAAATCATAACCTGACGTGGAGCGGATTGTTCCGTTATGAATCTCAGGATTCGAAAGATAAATTGTCTGTGAAAAATAAAAAGCTGAATAATGCTGGTTTTCCAGGACACGCTTATTCGCTTATAACGGGGTTATCTCTTGAAAATAACTTTTGGAATAAAAGAATCCAGAATGTGGCTGGAATCAAGGGATACTTTTACAATATCGAAGCCGATAATGACGGCGAAAATAGAGTGCAGCAATTGATTAATGATGAGTATTCGCAGAAAGATTTTGGCTTTAGCGAAAATTTGCGGGTGAAGTTGATGGAAGCGTTGGCGGTCAAGGCTGGGTATCAGCACAGCTTGAGATTCCCGACTCGTGAAGAAATTTTTGGCGACGGAATTTATGTGGCTTGCTCTCCAAATTTAAAACCGGAACATTCCGATAACTTTACGGCGGGTGCAGAACTTGATTTAGATAAGATTCCGCTTTTGTTAAAGCTTCATCTTGAATTCAACTGGTTCTACCTTTTGATGGATGACCGGATTTATTGGAACAGCTATGTTGCTGTGCCGCGCCCGTATTATAACAGCGTTGGTACAAAAACGAGTGGCTTTGAAATAGACTTGGGCGTTGATGTGAATGAATATATAGCGCTTTCGTTTAACCTGACAAAACAGGATGCCAAGAGCCGCGAAGCTGATTTTTCTTATGGCATTGCAAAGGATTTGGTTGTGCCGAATATGCCGACATTCTATATGAATTTTGGTGCAGAATTTCATAGTGGTGATCTTTTTTTCAACGAAGATTTTTTAAAACTTTACTGGTTTGCAAATTATACGGATGATTATTACTACACCTGGAAGGTTTCTAAAAAGCAGGATCGTACGATTCCAAGTTCGTTTACGCAAGATTTGGGCGTGGAATATTCAATTTTTGCGAATAAACTTTCATGGAGTTTTGAAGTTCATAATTTAACGGATGAACGTGTTTACGATAAGTACGGTGAATCAAAACCGGGCAGGGCTTTTGCGACGAAGGTGAAATTTTCGATTTGAAAAATGATGGCTCCTATTGCTCTTCGGACTTTAGGATGACATTGTGACGGAAAATTTAAACAACAAAAAGGAATAATATGAAAAAGACATACAAAATCATTCCGAGCCTTTTTAAAGGTCTCGCTGTTTCCAGTCTCGTTTTTGGACTTGCCGCTTGTAGCGATTCGAACTCCAATGCATCCGACGATTCCAATGAAAGCGGAAAGAAGTACGGATTTTCTTTCATGGTGGAAAATTCCCAGTTCATTGGAACAGCGTCAATTTCTGCGGATCAGAAAAAAGTGGTGGATGACTTTGTTGAAATCCCCAATAAGGGCAGTTTCCAATATTTTAATGGCTCGCTCTATGCGCTCTATGTCGAAGATATGAATAGCACGCTTGTACGCTATGAACTGGACAAGGATAACAATATGTCCGATAAGCCGGCTGCTACGGCTAAATTCAAGGGCACACATGCTCTCATGATGAAATTTGTCGATAAGGACAAAATGTATGTTGAACAGACTTTGGGTGATGCCATTACAGCACTTGATCCGATTACCCTTAAGGAAAAGGCTACAATTGACCTTTCCAAATATATTGACGAAAAGAATGGCGCTGTGACTACGGTCCCGAATTCTGCGGTGATTCGCGATGGCAAAATGTTCGTTGCCCTTTCACAGATGGTGGATCTTAATAGCATGATTACCGGTGCTCAGGGGTCTGTTGCTGTTATTGATGTCAAGACGGATAAGGTTGAAAAGGTTATTACGGAAAACCTTACAGCTGCCGTTGGCGTTATTGACGATATGAACAATACCATGTCTTTCGTTGATGAAGATGGCGATATCTACTACTATTCCAATGCCGCAATGGGTTGGATGGATGGTTATAAAGAAGGCTTTGTTCGTCTTAAGAAGGGCAAAACTGAATTTGATAAGGATTGGGTTTTCCATTTGCATGATGCCGCTTACGCTGGCAAAAAAAGCAATAACAATTATTTGATGAGTGGTGGTGCTTATTTGGGTAAGGGCAAGTTCCTTGGCTTCTTCGGTAACTTCGAAGATCCGAGCAACTATAACAATTACGAATGGGAATTTGTTGTCATTGATTTGAAGAAAAAGACTATTGAAAAGATTGAAGGCCTTTCTCCGACAATTCCGTGGTTTGCTCCGTCCATTCATTTGGATGCCGATGGCAAGAGCGTTCTTTTGGGCCATGCCGATAAGAAGGGTGGTGCCGTGTACCGCTATGACATTGCATCTGGAAAGGTCACGAAGGAAATGGATGTAACGACAGGAACTGCTTATTATATCGTTCCGCTTGATGACTAGCGTTGATTAAAATCTAGACTCCTCATCTTCTATAATCCCAGACTCCCATAGAAGAAAAAAGTATGGCATGCCGAAAGGTGTGCCATATTTTTTTAGAATTGTCATTTTGGAGCTGTAAGGGGATCGATCCATTATTCTTTTCATGACCGAATGAGGGGGACATTAGTAATAAAAAAGCGCCGGACATTTATGCCCGACGCTGTGGATGTGCTAAGGAGAGATGTTAGTGGATAAGATCTATGAACTCCTTGATGCTTTTCGCTTGCAAAACTTGGTCAATTGATGCGGTTTTCTTTAAGTCGAGCGCTAATTTATCGACAAGTTTCATCAAGGTAATGGAATCGCCGCCGATGGAGTAAAAGTCGTCTTCGATGGTGATGTTTGGATTCTCGAATACTTGCTGCCAAATCCCGAGAACTTCCCTTTCTTCTGGCGATAAGTCTGCGTTTGTTGTTATGGCCTTTTCGATGGGTTGCGCCGCTATTTCAGGAATCGGGAGCTGTTTTTTGTCGACTTTGCCGTTTGCGGAAAGCGGGAATGTTTCGAGCGTGATGATGCGCGCTGGAATCATGTAGCCCGTAAGCGTCTTGGAAATTTCTTCCTTGATTTCGCTTTCGAGATTTTCGGCGTCAGCATTTGCCGCAAGAACATAGGCAATGATTTGCTTTCCGCTGCCAGGAACATCCTTGAGTGCTGCGACAGCACGTGTGGTAAGCCCTGTATGCATAATAGCTGATTCGATTTCGCCGAGTTCAATGCGGAAGCCGTTGAGCTTGATTTGTGTATCGGAACGTCCTAAGAATTCGATAAAGCCTTCTGTCTTGAGCTTGCCCAAATCGCCGGTGCGGTAAATGCGACCGAGTAAGGGGTGCTTGATGAATGCTTTGTTCGTTTTTTCGGGATCGTTGTTGTATCCTTTTGCGAGGCCTACGCCGCCGATGAAAAGATCTCCTTGAACTTCTGGTGGGCAGAGGTTCAAATTGGAATCAAGAACATAGAATGTCTGATTTTTCATCGGATATCCGTATGGAACGCAATCCCATTCAGGGCGTACTTCGATGAATGGGTAGATGATGGACCAAATGGCCGCTTCGGTTGCTCCACCGAGGCTGATGAGGTCTGCGTTGCTGCCTGCGTTCTTTGCTGTTTCACAGATGTCAAGCGGAATGCGGTCGCCCGAAAGGAGTACTTTGCGGAGCGAAAGCTTGCTTGAGTCATTTGTAGAAATGCGGTGCTTCATGGCCATGTCGAAAAGTACGGGCACGGAGTTCCAAACGGTCACGTTTTGCTCAACGAGTGTCCTGCAAATTTCACTCATATCGCGGGCGTCGCTGACGAGGGCGAGTTTTGCACCACTGCTGAGGGCTCCGAAAATGTCGTAAACAGAAAGGTCGAAACAGATGGACGAAATCCCGATCAGTGTATCGCTTTCGTTTAAGGACAAACGCTCGTTGACATCGATAATGGTGTTTGCCGTTGCGCCATGCTGCATGATGACGCCCTTGGGCTTGCCTGTACTGCCCGAAGTGTAGATGATGTATGCTTCGTCTTCAAAATGGTTGATTGCGGGGAGCGGCTTGTCGCTATAGTTCTGGATTCCGTTGGATTCAAGATAGGACTTTTGCAGAAGGCATTTACAGTTCCCGTCTTGCAAGATAAAATCTACGCGTTCCTTGGGGTAAGAAACATCGATGGGAACATAAACGGCACCGGCTTTGAGAATGCCGAAAATGCTTGCAATGGTTTCGGGAATGCGTTCTCCCAAAACGGCGACGCGGTCACCGCGAATAATGCCTTTTTCGTGCAAGAAATTTGCGATACGGTTTGAAAAGGAGTCCAGTTCTGCGTAGGTCAAGGAACTGCTTTTCCCGACAATGGCAGTGTTGTTTTGGAATTTCGCCATGGCATTTGCGACAAGTCCGTGCAATGTCTTTTTAGGGACAGGCTTTACTGCAGGATTGTAGCGGTTCCAAATGCTTTCGATTTCGGGGAAGTTTGTTTTTATTTCTCCGTTTGCGATGTAGCGGATGTTTTCGACAAAGTCGTGGAAAATCTTGTCGATGATTTCGGGATCGAATAATTCTTTAACGACATCCCATGTCACATAGAGCTTTTTGCCCATTTCGGAAATTTGGTTGTCAATAAAAATTTGCGGAGTCTGCGAAATGGCGTAATTCAGTTTACCGAGAACTTCAAAGTAGTTTTCGGGGGCATCGAAAAGAACGCATGTGAACACGACTGGTAAAATGGCTTTGCCGAATTGCCCTTTGGACTTTGCGAGTTCACGCATGATTTCGGTGCCGTCAAACGACAAGTGTTCCAGTCCGTCCATGATGCGTGTTTGCACATCGGATGCCTGTTTCCACAAATCATTTTCGTTCATCGAAAGTGCGAGAGGTAAAAGCTTGGTGAAGTCACCGATGATTTTTTCAACATCCTTGTGGAATGGTTTGCGCTCAAAAGCGGTAAGGTTCAAAACCAGGTCTTGTTGGTTGCTCCAACGTGCAAGAACCTTGGCGTAGATAGTACAAAGTAATGATGATGGCGAAATGCGATGTGCTTTTGCGACTTCCTTGAATTTCGCCCAGGTCTTTTTGCAAATGACATCCTGCTTGCGGACGATGGTGTATTCGGTGCAATCTGAAACTTTTTGCGCAAGAGGCACATGCGGGTATTCCGGGAAATTGGGGATGCGTTCCATCCAATAGGCTTTATCTTCTTCGTAGCGTTTTTCGTTGCGGGATTGCGACAAATCGCGTACATAGCGTTCGTAAGAATAACCGATGCGTTCTTCAAAAGGCTGCTTGCGGAGAATTTTCCCTAAGTCCGAGAAAAAGATTTGCATGCTGTCGCCGTCGCATACCATCAAATCGAAACTTACGAAAATCATTCGATTGGCTTCGCCATAGTCAACAGCTTTGAATGTGAAAAGCGGCCATTGATCATGCTTGTAAATGTGGTGCGAAAGGTCGTTGCGGATTTTTAGAATCTCGCTTTCGCGATTTTCGGGAGTGCAATGGATGACCTCGACTTTATAATCCGGCACATCCGTCAAGACTTTTTGCATTCCGTTGGGGAGGAATATGGCGCGGAAGGCGTCATGCTTTTTGACGACTTTGCGGATGGCGTTTTCGATTTCTTCGGCGGTGTATTGCGATTCGATTTCGAAATAGTAATGCGCATTGTATTTGCCGAGTTCAAAGTGGTCGTTTCGCCCGTTCAAGTAGGCCAGCTGAACGCCTGTTGTCGGAAATTCGCCGCCGTTGCCAGATTCGCCGCTTTCGCTGGATGGCACTATTGCAGTTTCTGTTTTTGGAACAATCATGTCTTCGACGGATTCTGCGAATTCTCTTGCACTTCTGGCGTTGAGTACGGAAACGAAGGGAACGCGAATGCCGTACTTTTGATCGATGCGTTGAGCAATTCGCTGTGCCTTGATGGAATCGCCGCCGAGTTCAAAGAAGTCGAGGCTGCTATCGATTTCCTTGAGGTCGAGCACGAGTTTCCAAATATCCAGAATTTGCGATTGGGTCGATGTGAGTGTTTCTTGTTTGCGAGACGCTTCGACGATTGCATTCTTTTCAAGACTTTGTAAAAGAGCTTTACGATCTAGTTTGCCATTCGAAGATAGCGGCATCGCGTCGAGATGTACAAATCGATGCGGAATCATGTATGAGGGCAAGAACTTTGCGAGTGCAGCTTTGAAAATGTCCTTTTCTGTTTGTATGCCTGTGTAGAATGCGATGATTTGTTTGTTTGCGTCAAGGAGAGCGACGGCGCTATCGACATTGTCGAGGGTATTCATGCGCTGCTCGATTTCGCCGAGCTCAATGCGGTAACCGCCGACTTTGACTTGGCTGTCTTTGCGTCCGAGGAATACTACATAGCCGTTGCTTGAAAAACGCCCAAAATCTCCGGTCTTGTAGATGCGTCCGAATTTTGGATGGTCGATAAATGCAGCCTTCGTTTTTTCTTCGCTGTTGGCGTAACCTTGGGCAACGCCTGCGCCACCGATGTAGATTTCTCCCTGAACTTCGGGCGGGCAAATTTCGAGAGATTCATTCAGCACATAAATCGTCTGGTTTGCAAGCGGATAGCCGTAAGGAATGCTTTGCCAAGAATCTTCGACATGTTCAATCGGGAAGATGATGGACCAAATGGAGGCTTCGGTTGCGCCGCCTAAACTGTAGATTTTGGCTTCGGGGAAGTGCTTTGCGATGCGGGCCGGTAGCGAAACGGAAATCCAGTCGCCGCTGAGTAGCACGGATTTGAGCTCGTGATTGACGTAGGATTCTTCGAGACTGTCGATGAAAAGCTCCATGCCGGCAGGGACTGAGTTCCAGAGGATGTTTTTGGAATGGTCCATGAAGTGCCTGATTTCGTCGGTTTCGCGAATATCCTTGGCAATGTCGAGTTCTGCGCCTGCGATGAGTGAGCCGAAAAGGTCATAGACGGAGAGGTCGAAACAGTAAGACGAAAGCCCGAGAATGGAGGTGTTCTCGTTGATGCCCATACGTTCGTTGATGTCGATGATGGTGTTCATCATGCCTTTGTACGAAATCAAAACTCCCTTGGGTACGCCTGTACTGCCCGAAGTGTAAATGACATAAGCGGTGGCGTCGAGATTTGTGTTCGGTGCAAAATCGCTGCGTTCGCGAGTTTGCAATTCAACGAGTTTTTGCGGATCAACCAAAAGTTTGCACGAAGAATTTTCGAGAATGTATTTTTTGCGGTCTTCGGGCCATTTGGAATCGACGGGGATGTATGTTGCACCAAGCCCCATTGTGGCAAGAATCGCAATGACGGTTGAAAAATTCTTTTGCGAGAGGATGGCAACGGAATCACCGCAAGCAACGCCTTGCATTTTGAGCCCGTACATGGCTTTGCGAACGGAATCTTCGAGTTCTCCGTAAGTCATGGCCGTCATGACACCATTGCGTAAAGCAGTGCGGTCACGGAATTTCTCGAAGGATCGTTGCAAGCGTGTGATGGGGTGCTCGATGTCGAATGTTTTTTCTGTTTTGTTGTATGCAAAAACGTCTTTTTCGAATTGCAAATCTTCAGTAGAACTTTCACCCATTTTTGCGAAAGCTTCAATGCTTTCGGTATAGTAGCGGAACATTTCTTCGATGGTGTTCCCTGGGAAAATCTTTTCGAGGTAATCCCACGAAATGAGAAGACCTCCATCGTGTGTTTTGCAAATTTGGTTATCGATGCTGACTTGAGATGTTTGCGATTGCTTGTAGATGACTTTTACACCCTTTGCTTCGGGAAGTCTTCCGAATAACATGCTTGTGAAAACGATGGGCATCGGATTTTCGTTGTCGATTTTCTTTTGGCGAATCAAGTCGCGGATGACTTCGACACCCTCGTAAGCGCTGTGGTCAATGCGTTCGTACATTTGATCGCGGATTTGCTGGAGCGCCTCTTTTAACGGCAACTGCGCAATTTTAGAATTTGCAAAATCGAAGATGACATTGCTGGTGTAATCTCCGATGATGTGGTCCATACCTTCGATCCCGTAAGGGCGATTGAGCATCGTAATGTTTACGGACAATTCGTTGCTTTCGCTAAAACGGGCAAGAGTTTTTAAGTACTGGTAGAACAAGACAACGCTTGAAGTCACCCCGTTTTTGCGGGAGTTGATTTCGAGTGATTTCATAGTCGTTTTGTCGAATGTTCTTTGAACGCTCTTGCAAATATTGGGTTCGCTATTGCGGGTGCTTACAGTCGGAAGCTTCGGTGCTGCGGGGATAGATTCTTCGAGCTTGTGCCAAAATTCAGCGTCGGCATCGTGCTTTGCGGAATCTTTTCGAGACTTAATCCATTCGATGTACTGCGGATTATTTTCAAAGTCGAATGTGGGCAAAGTTCCATCATGATAAAGCGAGAAAAATTCGGCGGCTAGGCCTTGAGCGCTGAGACCATCGATGAACATGAGCTCTAAATCGATGCAGGCGATGGAGCGATTCTCGGTCGTGATGTTTGCAATGCTAAAGAGCGGCCATTTGCCGAAATCACGCATTTCTGTTTGTGCTTTAAATCGCTTTTGCTCCAGATTCGCATTCAAGGATTCTTCGCTAATTATTTCGCGCGCAATGCGGAAATTCTTAGAAATATCCTTTGATAAAATGTATTGATCTTCATTATGGACAAATGCACGCAATGCTTCGTGCGTTTCAATGAGCTTGCGGATGCAGGTTTCGGCCTTGTCGATGTCTAGGGTGTGCTCCACTTCAAAATAAATATGCGTGGAATTTACAGAACCATGGAAATTTTGTTCACGCCCTAGACGGTACGACTGTTGCATGGGCGTCAAGGGGATTTTTTTTTCGACATCGGCTGCTTTGCCGATTTTTTCCTGAATCTTGTCGACCAAATCTCCTATAGTTTCGGCTTTAACTAAATCAAGCATTCCAAATTCTATTTCTAGCCTTTCCTTGATTTCTCCGAGAAAGCGGAACATTTGGATGGAATCTTCGAATACTTCGTAAAGTGAAGTGTCTGTTTGTGTGTTTTGCTTTAGAATTTGATTGACGATTTCGAGAATTTCGTTTTGCGAAAATTGCGACATGGATACTCCTTAAATTTTACCTTCTTTATAAGCCGCGTACAGTTTTTCTTTGGCGATTTTTCCGGTGCCTGTAAGTACAAGCGATTTGAGCGGAATGACCTCTTTGAGACCGAATCCCATTTCTGAAAAAACATGGTCTTTGAGCGATTTGATATTTACTTTTTCGGGTTCGCCGTATTCAACAAAGAGATAAATGTAATTGGTAGAGGCTGCGGAATCATTGACGCCGCAGGCTGCACAGCGGTAGCCGAATTTTGAAGTGACGACTTGCTCGATATCGCGCAAGTAAATATTTTTGCCATGGATAAAGAACATGTCTTTTTTGCGACCGACAACATAGAGGAGACCGTTGCTTAAAAAGCCGAGATCGCCGGTATCAAGCCAACCATCAATAAACATGTCCGATGAGTCCTTGTTCAAGTATCCGGTACAGATGTAGTCGCTTGTGACTTGGATTGAGCCGACGGTGTTGTCAGGGAGGGACTTGTTGTCGTCATCGCAAATGCGAATTTGCATTTCGGGGATTGGGCGTCCTTGGCATACGATGTCTTTTGCGTTTTCGCGGAGCCCCTTCATGTCGAAATCGATGCCCGAAGTAACCTTGTTCATGTCAAGTTCAGGATATTCGTGATCCATGTTGAATGTTACGGCACCCAATGCTTCGGTAAGCCCGTAAAGCGGAACGATAGCGTCCTTGTGCATTCCAAATTCGCCCATCTTGTTGACGAAATCGTTGAATACTTTTTTAGAAAGAGGTTCGCCGCCGTTCAAAATGAAGTCGATGCAGGTTAAATCCCATTTCTCGTTGCCGTCCATTGCTTTGAGCAAAAGTGGGTAGGCGAAATTCGGTGCGGCGGTTTTTGTGGCTCGTGTTGCACTGACGGCGTCAAACCAGGATTTGGGATTCTGGATAAATTCTGCTGCATCCATATGAACCGCGCCAGTCTTGTAATACATAGGAATCGTTATAAGGGTTACGATGCCGAAGGCGTGTTCGAGCGGAAGCCATTGCAGCCATGTATCTTTAGAACTTGTCTTTAATGCGATGTTCAGGTTCTTGAGCATCAAAAGGAATCGTTCGTTAGACATCATGACGCCCTTGGGGTCCGATGTGCTGCCGGATGAATACAGTACTAGTGCAAGGGCTTTGGGGTCAGCGTTGACATATTCGATTTCTTTTGGCATGCCTGCTGGAATTTCCGTGATTTCTTCAGGAACTATGATGAGGCGGCTTGCATCACATTCTTTCCAAAAAAACTTGATAAATTCTGCGGTTTCGGGGTCTGCGATAATTGCAGCTTTGGGATTGTCATTTGCAACGCGAATCAGTCGTGTCACATGGTCTTTGCTACGTGCTGCTGTTAATAATACTGGCGCGACACCCATGCTGATAAGCGCAAAGAAATTTCCCATGAATGCTTTTTTGAAAGCCCCGTTGATTTGGAAAATGACTAAATCACCTTGCTTGAGTCCTGCGTTTTGGAAAGTATGTCGCGCATAGAGAATACGTTGTTTAAGCTCCGCTTTAGAAAATGGCGTTGCAATCCCGTTCTTCCAAAGTAGAATTCGAGAATCGCATTCGAGATATTCTTTTAATTTTTGATTAAGCGTAGGCAAGTTTTCCATATTGGGGTTCTCCGATTAAAAATTCAAATAGATCTATTTTGGTGAGATGCTTGATGGCTAGGGCTTCGGCGCAAAATGCACTGACGACTGTTTTTTCGCATTCAATGACCTGCATTTTCCCATTTTTATAGTCAAATAAATTTTCATTGAAATCTGAAAAATTTATGCTGTAAATATTTTCGCCGATTCCTGTACCGGTGTATTTGAGATAACTTTCTTTCATCGACCAGAAACGTGCGAAAGTGCGTGCTTTGTCATTTGAAAGCGCTATTATCTTTTGTTCGGCAGGGTGCATTGCTGTTTTGATACAGTCTAAATTACTGGCGGTTACATCGGCAATGTCAACACCGATGGGGGTATTTGAAAGTCCGCAAACGACTCCTCCCGCGGTATGGGATAAGTTAAACTGTAGTTCGGGTAAGCCTTTGATGAACGGCTTTCCGTAAGGACCGAATTCAAATTCTACTTTTTCATCAATGCCTTTTTCTTCGATCAAGGCATATCGCAAAAGAATGTAAGCGAGTGCGGAAAGTTTGCGATCCTTGAAATAGCGGTACTTGTCGACGCGTTTTGCGCGCTGTTCGCTCAGCAGGGGCCATAGCCCCGCCAAGTCGCATTCAGTGAATGATTCTGTTTCTGAAAAAATGTAGAGCATTACAGAACCTCTTCCCATTTTTCGGTCAGTAATCGCTTGAGCAAACCGACATTCGCGGCGAACATTTGCTTTAACGTATTTGGAGTAAATGCTGGCTCTGCATAGTCCCAGTTGACGGACAGTTTCCCGTCGAAATTGGTTACTTGGTAATCCAACACGACTTGCGGTGTTTTGCTGAGGGCGTAAATCTGGTGCAGTCCTTTGGGCATTTCGCTGTTGGATTTTTGTCCGTTTTCTAGAACGCAGGTGATGACGATGGGCATCTGCGCGCGCATGGGCGAAAGTCCTTCCTTGAACTTGAGAATTTTTGTGCCATCAAATGTGTGGAATCGCACGAGTTGCCACATATCCTTTTGTACGGACTGAACACATTCCAAAAAGTTTTTGCACTTTTTGGAGAGCGTGATGAATGCGATGTTTGTAAAGTCTCCGACAACCGAGTTGATGTTTTTATGGAGCGGAAGGCGGTTGAATAATGTCGAATTGATAGTCAGCGAATCGTTTTTGCTAAAGCCAAGGAGCGCTTTAAGATACGCGGTGCTGATGACCGCAGCGGGCGTCGTGCGGTATTCTCGGCATCTCTGCTGGAACAGCGCAAATTCTTCGATGGACAATTCGCCCGAAATTCTTGAAAAACGATGGTTGTGGATTTCAGAAAGTGGTTTTGCGTAGGGCAAGTCAGGCTCGCAAACTAATTCATTTACCTTCGATTTCCAGAATGCTTCTGCCTGTGAATAATCTTGCTGTTTTTCGTAGGCGACAAGGTCTGTGCAGTAATCCTTGAAACTGTAGTCCACCCATTGCACATTTTCGTGGCGATAGAACTTGAACATTTGCGACAAAGCAATCTTTGCGCTCCAGGCGTCCATAATCATGCAGTCGAAATCGAAATGCAGAACATCTTTTGTGTTCGGAACGCGGGAAACACGCATCGTAAAGAACGGCCATTGATTCAACGGATAAATGTGATGGCTCCATTCCTTGCGTTTTTCAAGTCGCTGTTCAGGAGATTCTAGCTCCACAATTTCAATGGAATAGGATGGCGCAGTTTCAAGAACACGTTGCGTTCCCGCTGATGAAATGACAAGGCGAAGTGCATCATCGTGGACGATGACTTCGTTCCATGCGTTCTGCAAACGTTCTACGTCTAGAGATTCATCAAGCTCCAATTCCATATAGTAATGGGTGTTAATCCCGCCAAGATCGTAAATGGGATCGCGTCCGACGAGATACGATTTTTGAATGGGCGAAAGCGGAAAGGAGTCTTTTTCGTCTTCGTCCTTCTTTTCGAGGAATGCGATAATGTCGGCTTTATTCGCTTTGAGGCATTCTTTGTCGATTGCGGAAAGTGCCCCGCTTGTTGCGCGGAACTTGAGCTTTCCTTCTTCGAGCCAGAGCGTAACGCCTCGATGAGCGAAGCTGTCGATAAGCTCGCTAATTTTTTGATAATCCATTAGGCAAGTTCCTCTAGCTTATTCAATGAAAGTTTTTCTGCTAAATCTACGGCGTAATCTTTTGAAGTGAACGCAGTAAAGTGATCGCCTTTGAGTTCTTCGTACTTGATTTCGCCAATGCAAAGATCATCCCATTTTTGGAATAACATTTTGTCTGCATTTTTGAAGATGCTGTTGCCGTTATTCGCCTTTAAATAGCGTAAATCGCCAAAGTACGGAGTTGGATTATAATGAATCATGACGTTGAAATTTTGATCGAATGTTTTCTTGATTCGAGTAAACGCTTCGTCTGTTGTTGTTTTGGCAAATGCTCCGGAATATTCCTTGATTTTTGCAAAACGTTCGTTGGCCGATAATGCGTTGAACGCTCTGATGGCTGCCGCATCAGAAGAACTGCTGATTATTTTTTCAAAATCGGTTTCATCAATGATTTTCTTCTTTGTTTCTTCGAGGTATTGGACCATTAAATAAGTGATGTCTTCAAATTTGAATCCGACTTTTTCTGGAGCAACGCCAATCAATGTCGCGAAGAAGAAGTCTTTCATGTTTGTTTGCTTGAGCTCGAATGGTAAACGTGCGCCTTCGACAATAGCAAGGTCTATGACTTCGATTCCTGCATTTTCTAGACGTTCGGCAAGTTCAAGCGAAAGTTTTCCGTTGAAACTGTATCCGATAATTTGAACTTTTGTCACGTGGGCAGCAATGATTTTATCTGCAAATTCCTTGGCTAAGACGCTTGCGACTTCGTCTTCTTTAAGTTCAAAGAATTGTTGCGTATTCAAAAGCTTGAATGTGTAAATTTCACCTTCGTCTTGTTTTTCCATGAGCGGAATAATTTCATGGAATATTTCATCGTTCCAAAGAACGGTCGGAAGAAGAATTCTTGCGCAATCGTTTTTGGCTTTGCCGTGTCGCTGAAGTTGAATCAGTTCTCCAGAATGGGTTGCGCTTTCTTCGATTTCATCTTTCAAGAATCTCGCAACGTCGTTGACTGTTGGAAAATCGAGCATCTGCTTTAATATTGCATCGAATGTCTTGTTTGGCGCGAGTTCGTTGCGAATCGTTGTAGCCATTTGCGCCATGAGCAAGGAATCGGCTCCAAAATCGTAGAAATTGTCGTCTTTGCCGATAGAATCTATGTTTAAAGCTTTGATGGCGATTTCGATAAGGCGTTTTTCGATGGACTGGTCTTTACCTTGAGAGGCTTCGAATGCATCTGCGTAGTGCTTGAGCGCACGCTGGTCAACGTTTCCGCCTGCGGTCAAGGGCAATTTGTCAAGGATATGGATGGATGTGTTCTTTTCAGGGCAGAGGTCATTCAGAATCAACTTCACAGAAGATTCAGCAACTTCATCCTTGTCGTACTTCATTTGCTTGACATACAAGTGACCGCCCAACATTTGAGCCTTGGCGTCGTCTTGCGGGAATGTGGCAATGTTGTTGAGCCCATCTTTACTGCAAATGAAATGAATCCATTCGTCCTTCGACAAGAACATATTTTGTTCTCTAATCTTGTCGGTAGGCTTGTCCATCATTAACGCCTGCGAGACAGATACGGATGCCATGTTATCGACCGCTTCTCCGATATAGAGGTATCCGCCAGGGACCAAGACTTTTTTGATTTGTTCTAGCGTGTAGTTCAAATCGACGGAATTGGCCATTACGCCACCGCATAGGACAATATCGACACTGTTTTCTGCAATGCCCTGATTTTCGAAATCCTCATTGAAATCCAATTGTGTAAAGATCATGGCAGGATCTTTATGAGTGTATTCCGAGGCTGTTGCGAAGAATTGGGTGAACTTATCCGTGAAATTGTAAATGAACGGAATTCCCGATTTCTTGAGATAATCGAAAACCTGTTTGGTGATTACACCTGTGCCAGCGCCAAGTTCAAGAATTCTCCAAGTTTTCTTGGAATCCTTCATCATGGTCTTTTCCAAGAATGCGACAAGATACTTGTTGATGCTCTTGTTTGTATTCTGGGCTTGCATGATATCAGTCCAGTTTTCTAGTGCATTCTTGTCTTTGCTACCGGTATAGTTCTTGTAAACAAATTCTTCTGGATTGACAGTCCCTTTTAATATTTCGCCAAAGTGAGTTCCGTTATCCTTGAGGTAAAGGAGGTATTCCGGCTTTGCGATATGGCTGTCAAGCTTTTGAATGGCCTCTTCCCACTTCTTTTCGTTCTTTTCAGGAGTGGTTTCTTCCAAAATCTTGTAACCATTTTCGCAGGCGGCGATCTTTCCATTGTTTACGAGAGCGTTAATCCATTCTTGGGCATGGAATTGATATTTTTCAGGCAAAGCCTGTTCCAATTCTTGCTTGGTAAAGTCTTTCCCGAATACGAGAATGTTTGTTTTCAAAAGTCCGAGAAGAATAGAATCCGCTGCGGCATCTTCTTGTGTTTTCGAACTGACTTTGATTTTTTCCCAATCGCAATCGGCCAACTGTTTATCGACTTCCTCGCTGACCTGAGCGGTGATTTGTGCAAAAGAACTTTCTGCGGCTTCGATTTGCTTGCCCTGCTTTTGGCGCGGTTCCACTGCAATGATGAGGTTGTCCTTATTGCTGCCCAAGAAAGCGGTTGCTTTTTCAATCGGTAGGCTGCTGACAAGCGCTTCTTCGACTTGCGTAAGGTTTAACGCACCCGTTTTGGCCTTTGATTCTTCGAAGAACTTGAGAATCTTCTTGCGGTCGATTTTGCCATTTGCAGAAAGCGGCAAAGCGTTGAATTCCTGAATGTAACCAGGGTGCATGTAATGCAAAAGGTATTTATCAAGGTGTTCCTTGAGCTTTTCGCTGTCGATAACTTGCTTGTTGCATTTGACTTGCTTGACAAAGAATAGCACGTGCAAAAGATCGAGCGCATTGTCGTTTGCTGGGAACGAACTTATGCTAGCGTCTTTTTCACCATGCTGGAGTTTTTCTGCCCACTTGTGACGAGGCGTTTTTAGCTGTTCAAAAATTTCTCTTTGACGTTCCAAATCGTCGGACGGAACATCCATCAAAAGCGCCTGTGTAATTGTAATCCATGCCGAAAGTTCATAAGATTCTAGGAACATGAAATGTCCGCCAGGAACGATGACATCTTCAATCTGTTCCAATGTCTTTTCGAAATCAATAGCGTTATCCATGACGTAACCGCCAAAGACAATATCGAATGAATTGGATTTTAAACCTTGCTTGTGGAAATCTTCATTCAAGTCCAACTGCTTAAATACAAGTTCCGGATAATCCTTGAACATTTCCTGTGCGGTCGGGAAAAAGTGCTTTAGATAATCCGTGAAGTAGTATTCAAATTTATGACCCTTTAATGCGGGTAATAAATACCTTGTTGCAGAGCCTGTTCCTGCGCCAACTTCGAGAATACGGATTGTGCGTTCAGGATTTTCGGCCAAGATTTGCTTTAGGTATTCCGCTAAAGTCTTGAATGCAATCTGCATGATTTTATTTTTGACATAAAGCGAATCGGTATAACGATATTTGTCGCCTTCTTCTGCATACAAGAATTTACCTGGATCGACTTTACCTTGCGCAATTTCTGCAAGATTGTCGCCATTGAGCTTGACATATTCAAGGAAATCTTTTGCAATGTATTCGCCGTTCCAAACTTCATAGGCGTCATTCCAAAGTTTCTCTTTTTCTTGCTCGGTGGCATCAATACGACAAACGTAGGAATCACCTTGCTGTTCGATAAACTTTTCTGCAAGTAGATAACCGAGCCATTGTGTGACAAGATAATGGTATTTGGAAATGACTGGAGCCTTGATTTTTTCGATGGTGTAGGTTTTATCTTTTTGGAAAACACCCATCTTTTGAAGAGCGAGTAAAATACTGTAAGTACTTGCTTTTTCTTCGGCTTTATAGCCAGCGTTAACTTCATTGACGTTTATTTCGCCAATGCTTTCTTGCATGAATTTTTCGACAGCATTTTCGCGTTCGACAAACTTTTGCTTTTTTGCGTTAATGGCGTCAGGTGTAGCATTTTCAGCGACAATGGCGGAATAGATTTCGCGCTTGTCTTCGCTTACGACGGCAGCGGCTTCCTTGATGGCGGGGAAGTCTTTCAAGATGTTTTCAATTTCACCAAGTTCAATGCGATGCCCACGAATTTTAACTTGTGTGTCTTCGCGGCCAAGAAATTCGATTTCACCGCCCGGTAAATAACGGCCCATGTCGCCTGTTAAGTAAACATGTTCGCCTGTTTGTGGTAGTGTTACGAATTGAGCGGCTGTGCGTTCTGCATCAAGATAATAGCCGAGTGCAACGCCGTCGCCACCGAGCGCAATTTGCCCTGCGACCATTGTCGGGCAGGGTTGTAAATTCTCATCGAGAATGTGCATTGTCTGATTTGCAAGCGGGCGACCGTACGGCAAAATTTTGAGACCATCATTCGGATCGTAACGGTGGTAGTTCGACCAAATGGATGCTTCTGTTGCACCGCCAAGGCAAATCACATCAACGCCGGGAGCTGCTTTGCGGATTCTTTCGGGCATGTCAACAGGAATCCAATCGCCCGAGAGGAATACTTCACGAAGCGGGAGCGGCTCTGCATTGGGCTTGCTTTCGATAAAGTTTAAAAGCATCTTCATTAATGCGGGAACGGTATTCCACACCGTAATGTGATTCTTGTGAATGAGAGATTCCCAAATTTCGGGATTCATGTAATCTTCGGCGGTGGGGTAAATAACGGTTCCGCCACAAGCGAGTACTCCGAAAATATCATAGACAGAAAGGTCGAAGTTTAACTGCGAAAGTCCAAGAACCGCATCATTTGCCGTGATTCCGAATCGACTGTTCATGTCATCAATCGTGTTCATGGCTCCGTTGTGCGTAATCACGACGCCCTTGGGTTCACCCGTACTTCCGCTGGTGTAGATGATGTAGGCGATATCGTCGGGAGTGCGCTTGGGAAATCTTGAGCAGTCTACGGCAAAGATATTGGCATTAAGCGAGTCGACGTTAATTGTTGTGAGTTCGCCTTCGAGAATTGCTTCGTCAGAAGAAATTCCAATGGCGACTTTCGCACCTGTCTTCTTGACGATTTTTTCGGCACGGCCTTTTGCTTTGTTCGCTGCGATTGGAACGTAAATTGCGCCTGCATACAGGATGCCGAATACGGCTACAACTTGCCATGATGATTTTTCCATCAAGACCGGGACGCAATCCTGAGCCTTTACGCCGCAGGTGATGAGCTGGTCGGCAAGGACTTTAGCGCGTGCGTCAAGTTCTTCGAATGTGAATTTGACTTTGCCATCGTCAATGGCAATTTTTTTCGGCGTGCGCTTGACACTTTCGATAAAGTCGTCTTGCAACATTCGCACGTTCCAATCTTTTCGCGTGTCATTCGCAGCCTTGCGTTCTGCGGCGTCGCGGTTGGGGAGGGCGATTTCTGCAACATCTTCCCAATTGGTATTTTCTTCAGCGAGCGTAATCAAGCGTTTTTCGAAAGCTTCGAACATGGAATCCAAAACGCCTTCTGGGAATACGCCTTCGCGATAGTCCCAGTTGACTTGCAATCCGAACGTTCCATCCATCACTTGACAGTCGATAAATGTTTGCGGCGTCTGGGAAATTCCTCCGACAAAGTCTCCGCGTAATGGTGCCCCCGAATCGGCAAGGCCAATCGCACTGGTGTAAACGATTGGCATCGAAAGCCCTGTTTTTTTACTTTGTCTAGAGATTTCACGCATGACTTCGACGCCACTGAAAAGGCGATTGTCCAAGTCTGCAAAAAGTTGACCGTTAATTTTCCGGCTGCGAGCAAGGAAATTTTCTTTTGAAGAACAATCGGTTTCGAGTAAACTGAGCGATGTAAAATCGCCTACGATGTCCATGACTTTTTCATGGAGCGGGAGTCTGTTCAAAACGGTCATGTTGATGCAGAATCGTTTATTGCGACTCCATTTAGCAAGCACATCGGCATAGCACGAAAGGATCGGAACGGTTGGCGTCAATCCGTATTGCTTTGCGCGCTCCTTTATGCGATTCCATGATTCGACTGGAATTCTCAAAAATTTTCGACCAAAAGAATCCTTCGCTTCTGATGCAGGGAGCTTCGGCAATTCAGGTGCATCGGGGAGATTTGCAATGCGCTCCATCCAATACTTCTTTTCTTTTTCGTATTGTGGTGTTGCCTTGAGTTTTTTTTCTGCAATCAAGTAATCTCGGAAAGAAAGTTCTTCTTCACCCGTGACGGCGATCCCGTCAAAATAAGCGGCTTCAAATTCTGCAACGAGTTTCCAAATGCTTGTCCAGTCGGCGAGCAAAAATTCAATCGAAAAATGAAGAATGGCGCTTTCGTTATTGCGGCTTACGGCAAGACCGAACATGGGCCATTTCCCGACAGTGTAGGCGCGGTTGCCCATTTCTTTGCGGAACTTTTCAAAATCGTTTGCTTTTTCGGGGTTCTTTACCAAATCCCATTCCGGAATGTCAAGCTCTGGAACTTCCTTCATTACTTGCTGATACCCAGCCTCGTTAATCAATGCGTGAAGCATGTCGTATTTGCGTGTGATGGCATTCCAAATGTTGCGGACTTTAGATGTTTCGAGTTCCGCGTAACGGATTTCTAAATACACATGGCAAGCAACTCCACCGTATTCGAATGTCTTGCTGCGACCGAGCAAATAAGCGGATTGTACGTCAGTCAGTGGGAATGGCTCAAAACGGTTGGTGCGGTCGATGACGATAGCGACGGAACTTTTGTCTTGTGTTGAACTCAGATAATCAATCAATGCATTTTTATTTGCTTTGAGTTCCGCAAGAACTTCGGGTGTCATCAGTTCCTTTGATGCTTTATACTTTATTTTTCCACCATCAACCCAAAGATGGATTCCTTTATTTTCAAAACGATTGACCAATTCTTTCATGTTCTTGTCCATTGTATTTTAAACCTCTTCGCTATATTTATGGATTTCTGCCGACGGGATGTATTCGCTGTTGCTTTCGGGGTGAATTAGCTTTGCAAAGCCGAAAATGTTGGTGATTTCGGACCATTTTTGTGAACACAGAAGTTCACGTTGCGCATAAGGAGCGAGTTTTACTTTTTGATCAATCATTTTTGAAAATTCAACGATGTTGTCTGCAATTCCCTGTTTCCAATCGTCGAATAAAACGTGCACAAAATCTTTTGCCTTGTAATTGCCCAAAGTTTCCATGGTCAATTCCTTCAAGTAAGGCGGGATTTCGTTGCGTTTTTCGGGATTGTACAAATACTTGGGAACGTACATGCGCGGCTTCCAAAGTACGGGGCCGAATGTATCTTCGAGAATCAAACGGCCTGTTTCGTAAACGATGGCGAAATTATGCAAGAGATGCGCGTGGTTGTCGCGGTCATCCGTATTTACCTGATTGTTGTATTCGATGGTGATGGGCGTGTCGCCTAGTTTTCCTGTAAGAATATCGAACGGGCCAACACATTCCGTAATGTGTTCTACGCTCAGATTGTAAATGGAAGGGAGAATTTGCGAAAGAATGTCTATCGCCGGAAATGAAACTTGCGGGCCGAAGGCGGCCTTGATGTAAAGCGGTTTCTCGTGTTTATTCAATTCCTTTGCAACGCGTATAAAACGTGCCACTTCGGGGAGTTTGGGGTAAAGGTCGCAAGTCTTGAAGTAAACGCCATTCTTTTTTGCAACGCGGTAGGTTTCTGTAAGATCTCGCGGATGGATGGGCTGTTCCTGGAGTACATGAATTTTATTTTCCATGAACTTGCAAGCGAGTTCTGTGCCGATACCGCCGACAGTTCCAGAGCTAATCACAACGCATGCAAAATCTACTTGTGGAATTTGTTCGAATTCAGTGAAAAGTGGAATGCCGTATGTTTCGGCACATTTCTTGGATCGTTCGCTGCCTTTTCCATAAAGTCCGACGAGCTCAAATTCATCACTTAAAAGTTGCTGCAATGCATTGATATAAAATTGCCCAAAAGTACTTCCGCAGACAATAACTCTTTTTTTCATTTTTAAATTTCTCCCTCGATTTCTATTGCGTTCATATCCTTGATTTCGCAAGAAAAATCAGGTTCGTTTGCTATGAGTGAATCGATGATGGGTGTTGCTAAATCGCTTTCGCCAAGCAATATTGTTTTGCAATTTTTTGCATCTTTAGTAAGGCAAAGTGTTGCTGCCCCAGCGCTAACGCCTGTCAATGGCGAGGGACCGAGCCCAGAAACGGTCATCTTGAATTTTGCGGGGGCGTTATCTTTGACGCCTTCCATAATGCACAAATAGAATGTGTTCTCTTTGATTCCGAACGTATCGAGTTTGCTTGCGGTGCAAAGTTTTTTAATTGTCTCGTCAGGATTTTGTTTGTATTGATGCCTTGCGGAGTTCATTATTTCAATCATGCGCTTGCCGCTGAGGCACATGTGGAATCGTGCTTCATCTATATTCAGTTTGCGCGTTATGGCCTCGGCTTCGCCATCGAAAAATGGAAACATTTTATTGATGGGAATAACCGATTTTAAATCTTCGGAATAATCGTTTGCTGATGGCTCGAATGGGAGAATTTCACCGTTTTTCCAATAGACCATGGTGCGATTGTCGTCATTATGGAGACTGTCGATGAAATCATTTGCTGCAGTGTACGAAAATGCTCCTAACCCGCCATAATAAAATTCAAGCGATGTTACATGATCGAATTTTTTAGACAGATATTGTGGAATCAATCCAGAAAGTCCTGGAATGGCTCCCGTTCCGTAGAATATGGGAACTTTCGATTCTTGGCGCTCGAATCCTGCAATTCCAAGATGCAAAACAGAGACTCCTTTTGCTTCGGCTATCTCGTCCATGAGTCTAGTTTGTTCTACCGAAAGCTTGGCGCAGTCAAGAATCGTCTCGCATCCGTTTATAAACTTTTCGATGCTTTCTTTGTCAGAAACGTTTACTTTAACCCATTCGGCATCTTTCCATTCTTCGCGTAATTCTTGTGGAACTTTGTCGATGTTGCGTCCACCGATGCGAAGACTATTATTTGAATTATTTTTGATAAAACGAGTTGCCCAGATGCCTGTAGCTCCGTAAGCGCCCAAAATTCCTATCATATTTCCCCCTCTTCGATATCGCCTAAGGCGTTAATGCGTTCATCAAAAATCTTGGCAAGATTGTTGAGCTCTGCGTTTTCAAAAATTTCCCTGAGCGAAATTTCAACACCATATTGCGTGTGGACTTTTTCGAGGAATCGCGTGGCGAGCAAACTGTCTCCACCGATTTCAAAGAAACTTGCATGACGGTCGATTTTTTCTAAAGACAAAAGTTGCTTCCAAATTACGGCAAGGTCAGCTTCACGCCCTTGGTAATTTTCATCAATGTTTTCGTTGTCTGCGGCTTTCTTCAGCAGTTCCGTAATGGCTTTGCGGTCAACTTTAGCGTTGTTTGTGAGCGGAAACTTGACGAAAACTTCAGTCCTGGCTGGAATCATGTAGGGTACGAGATTTTCTTTCAAGTACGCATTGAATGCTTCGCCGAGAATTTCCTTGGCATCCATTGCCTTTTGTGCAATGATCGTCTGTACAAAGTGCGAATTATTTTCGAGCGAAATTGTATCGAATGGCAATTCTCTAAAAATGGATTCCCATTCTTCGTCGGATAAAAGTGATGTGAAACGGCGCAAACGTGTGTATTTTTCAAAGCCATTTTCGAGGACCGCTGAGCTTACGATGGCTACGGGGTCAAAGTTTTCGAAATCAAGTGCCATGAATGTTCCGCCTTTCTTGAGAATCATGTAGGCGAAAGCAAGTGCGTTGGCGGGGTTGTTGTATGTGTGCAAGAAACCTGCGTCAATCACAAGGTCGAATGTGTCTAAGTCCTTTACGCCTGCGCTTAAATCGAGCTGCTTGAATTTAACGCGATTTTTCCATGCGGTTAACGAATCTCTTGCGGCATCAAGCATGCCGGTAGATTCATCGAATAGCGTAACTTCCATACCGTTCTTTTCGTATTCCTTCAAAAATTCACTGGCGCCAATTCCAGAACGTGCGTTGAGGAATGCGATTTTCTTTGCTTCGGTAGTTGCGGCGTGAGATACAACTTTATTGATAAACGTCTTGAAAGGGGCACTTTCGCAGAGCAATTTTTCGGGAGCGAAAAATTCATTTGTTAACAGGTCCGCTTCTGGGCGTTTTCCGAGAAGTACATTTTGTAGCAGTTCGATGTTTTCGTTACTGTTCAGTTTTTTTGAAAAATCAGATTCAACCGTAGGCCGTATGCTTTCAAAGCCGTTTTGGAAAAGCCAATGGCCCCATAACGCAAAAGCGTTCTTTGTTTTTTCAGGAATAGCTTTGATGTTGGAACGGATGGTGTGGATAAGCGCGGCCACAGCGTTGGTGCGGTCGTGTAATGTTTCATCGGCGTAATTGTCGATGAATTTGTAATCGTATTTCGCAATTCTATCGTTGGCGAGTGCAGGGATGATCGCTGCTGCAATTTCTTTTTTTGCTCCGTTTTCGACAACAACAGCAGCGGCATTTATGATTCGTGTGTTTTTCTTGATGACATTTTCGATTTCGCCAAGTTCTATGCGGTAGCCGCCAAGCTTGATTTGCGTATCGAGGCGTCCTAAAAATTCGGAGTTGCCGTTCGGCATTATGCGGGCTTTGTCTCCCGTTTTGTACCAACGTTCTCCGTATATTATAGGGAATCGATCTTTAGTAAGTTCTGGCTGATTCAAGTAACCTTCGGCAACACTGATGCCTCCAATCCATAGTTCACCAGCTTCGCCTTGCGCGCACTCGATACCGTTTTCGCTAACAATGCGAATCTTTTGGTTCTTTAATCCCTTGCCGTAAGGAATGGATTTCCAGTCGGCAGAAAGGGCGTTGACTTCGTAATAGACCGACCAAATGGAAGCTTCGGTTGCACCTCCCAAAGAAATAAATCGGCAATTCGGCCAAAGTTTTTTGGTCGTTTCGAAAAGTGAAAGTGGAATCCAATCGCCCGAAAGTAAAATTGTCTTTAGGTTAATTCCTTCTGCGCTCTTGCCGAGAACAATTGTGAACATTTCAAAAAGGGCTGGGACAGAATTCCACAATGTCACATTTTGCTCTGCTGCGATTTGTTTCCAGACGTTTGCTTCTTTTTTGGTTTCTTCAGAGAGGACAATGACCTTGCCGCCGGTGGATAGCATGCCGAAAATGTCATAGACGGAAAGATCAAAGTCCAATTCTGAAATGGCCATGCAGGCGTCATTGGCCGATATGTTGTAGCGTTCGTTGATGTCGCGAATGGTATTGCTTGCACCACGATGTGAAATCATGACGCCCTTGGGAACGCCTGTTGTGCCTGATGTGAAAATGACGTAGGCTAGGCTTGTTGGGTCTTCGATGATTTCGTCAATAGGCAAAGGCTCGTTTTGCAGTGCGTTGTCAATTTCAATCACTTTCCAAGCTGGATTTTCTTTGCGAATTTGTTCTGCATGAGCTGTGTCTGTGATGATTCCCGAAATCTTTGCGGCATCAAAAATCTTGTGCATTCTTTCGATGGGCTGGTGGATGCCAACGGGAATATAGGCCGCTCCAACGGCCTGAATGCCTAGCGTGCAGAACACTTGTTCCATGCCTTTGGGGAGAACGATGGCGACAAAATCTTTCGCTTTTATACCCGTCTTTTTAAGCGCTGTTGCAATTTTCAAAGCGTTTTCAGAAAGTTCTGCGTAAGTTGTTTGGTTGTAGCTGCCATTTGCATTTCGCGAAACGAGTGCTGTTGCGTTTGGTGTTTCTTTCGCCTTTGCAAAAACGGCAGAATGGATGCATTCGAGATTATTGGTGAACATATTTTTTTAGCCTGCGGTAGCGAGGTATTCGGGATACTGTTCAGAATTCAAAACGAAAAAGTGATCGCCTTCGAATTCTTTTTCTTTAAATTCTTTTGTAGTCACTGATTGCCAGCGTTGCATAATTGAAGCGGTCGCGCCAAAGTCCTTGGAGCCGCAATTGATGTAAATCGGTGTATCGATGCGCTCTCCGTGATAAATCAAGCTTTCATTCAATGTGTAATCCTTGCGGACTTCTGGTAGAACGAAATGGAGTAATTCTTGATTTTCAAGAATTTCCTTAGGTGTCGCATTGTATTTTTTCAGTTCACGGATGAGGGCGTCATCATCCATCCAAGTCTTAAATTCGCTGGGATCTTCATCTTGCGGGGCTTGGCGGCCTGCTGCAATCAATTTTTCTGGCTTGACATTGTACTTGCTTTGCAAATATTCAGCGACATAGAATGCCATGGCAGCGCCCATGCTGTGACCGAATAGAATAAATGGCTTGCCGTGTGTGACCTTGATAATGCTTTGACAAAGTGGTTCAAGAAGTTTTGTGAAATCGCCTACAAATGGCTCGCGGCGGCGTGTTCCTTTGCCTGGCAATTCAACGCAAACGAAATTCATATTCTTCTTTTCAAGAGTCCATTTGCGGTAAACGCTTGCGCTACCACCGGCGTGGTGGAAACAGAAAATTTTTTTGTGTTCGGTATCGTTAAGACAATAAGTGGTAAAGGGGAACCAACGTTCCTCAAGAGTTTTTTCCATTTTTGTCGTTTCCCTTGTTTAGGTAATGCTCCAGCCTGCAGAAGACTGCCTTATATCCAAAAATTTCTTGTAGACTCCATCGACGTTGCAGAGCTCTTGATGGGTTCCGCGTTGCACAATGTTTCCGTGGTCAATCACAAGAATTTGATCGGCATTTTTGACGGTGTTCAAGCGGTGTGCAATAGAAATCACGGTCTTGCCTTTAGTGAGTTCTGCAATAGCTTCCATCAGTTCTGATTCATTTTCAGGATCCACAGAAGAAGTGGCTTCGTCGAGAATGACAACCGGGGCGTCTTTCAAAAGAGCGCGTGCAATGGAAATGCGCTGCTTTTCGCCGCCAGAAAGACTGCTGCCGTTTTCACCGATGATGGTGTTATATCCATTCGGCAACGCTTCGATGAATTCGTGGCAACGAGCGCGCTTTGCGACTTCGACAATTTGCTCATGCGTAGCGCTAGGGCAACCAAACTTGATATTGTTTTCTACAGTATCGTTGAACAGGAATACGTTCTGGAATACCATGGAAAAGTGCGAGAGTAATTCATCGGGCGCATAACTTCTGATGTCTTTGCCGCCAAAAGTAATCGATCCGGAATTTACATCCCAAAAACGGACAATCAAGTTGCACAATGTTGTTTTACCACTGCCTGAATAGCCGACAATAGCGCATTTCGATTTTGCGGGAATTTTTGCATTTATTTTGTTCAATACAATGCGTGAATCGTAACCGAATGTAACGTTCTTGATTTCGATATCTGTGCTATTTTCGCTGACGGATTGATTTCCTGTAAGTTTTGGAACATTGTAAGTTTCATCCATCTGGTCCATTGCTGTTTCGATTTGTTCCATGATGAATGCTCCATTGGCGAGCAGTTCCATTTGACCATAAATAATGAATCCAGAAACAAGAAACATCATGCCGTATGTAAAATCCATCGCTCCATAGAATGTCATCAATGCGGCTGTCGTGATAATAATGCCGCTGAAAACTTCCAGCGTTGCCCTGAAAAAGCCGTGCGGCACAAGGATTGCTTTTTCCATCGTGATGCTTGTCTTTTCAAATTCGTCAAAGCATTCGTCAAGCTTTGAAGCGTTTCCGCGACCGAATGAGCGGATGACTGCAATGCCGCGGATGTATTCGATGACATCGTTGGTGACCCGTTCAACGGCATTGTAGCGCTTTAGCGAAAGTGAGCCTGATTTCTTTTGAATCGTAGAAAGTGAAATAATGGAAAGCAGAATTCCAAGAATAGCAACGAGACCAATTCTCCAATCGAAAATCATCAAGAATATGGAAACGCCGAATCCTTGCAAGATGCCGCCTACCACATTATCGACGGCCATCATGGTAAAGTTTTCGAGCGTTGCCATGTTGGTTGTAATAGTATTGTTGATGCGTCCGAGCGTTTTCTTGGAAAAATAACCCATGGGAGCGCTTTTCAGCTTGTCACCGAGTTCAAGTCTTTTGTCCGTGAAAATGTTGTACCCAGATGCCAGCATGAATATGTTCGTCAAAAATTTTAGAATCGTTTTGCCGATAAGACCTGCTGCCAGAATGCCGACTGTCTGCCAAATGACATCCATATTGAGCTTTTCTATGTGCAGTAATACCCAAAGAATGGCGAGTACAGAACAGCTATTGAAAATGGAATTTAAAACGCTACAGACAAGTCCCCAATAAACGCGGTTCTTGTATTTGCCCGAAAGCTTGATGATGCGCTTCAATGTCTTAAGCATTATGCGACCTCCTTGGAATCAGAACTTGCCATGTGTCGTTCCCACATCGACTTGTAAAGTGCGCTTTTGCTCATCAGTTCATCATGGGTGCCGCTGTCGGCAACTTCGCCGTTTTCAATGACGAGAATCTTTTCTGCGTTCTTGATGGTCGAAAGTCTGTGCGCGATGACAATGAGAACTTTATCGTGAATGAGTCTCGAAAGAGCCTTTTGAATCTCTGCTTCATTTTCGGGATCCGCATAAGCTGTAGCTTCATCTAAGATGATGACGTCTGCATTTTTCAAAATGGCGCGCGCAATCGTAATGCGTTGGCGTTCGCCTCCTGAAAGCCTGTTGCCGGCATCGCCTGCCATGGTGTCGTAGCCGTTTTCAAGTGCACTAATAAATTCGTGGCATCCGGCGGCTTTTGCTGCCTCGTAAACTTCTTCATCACTGGCTTCTGGGCGGCCCATGCGGATATTTTCCATAATAGAAGTGTTGAACAAGTAGTTGTCTTGTGCCACATAGCTGATTTTTTGCATTTGCTGCTTGAACGGAATTTTGGAAAGGCTTACGCCGCCAAGTAAAATATCCCCTTTGCCGACATCCCAAAATCCGGCCATCAATTTTGCAATAGTCGATTTTCCGCTGCCCGAATGCCCGACAATTGCGGTAACGCCTTTTTCTGCGGTTTTAAATGAAATGTTGTTCAGAACGTTCTTGTCTTTGTAGCCAAAAGAAACATTTTTGAATTCAAAAGATGAGCCGTTGAATTGCACATTTTCGGTCGGTCGGATTTGATCTTTTTCTTCAAGAAAATCATTGACTTGCTTGAAGGACTGGAATACGGAGGCGAACATTTCGGCATAATTCATGGATGCAAGAATCGGCCCAGAAATGCCCATGCTGAGAACCGCACAAGTGAGGAATGTGGCAAATTCAATCTTTCCGTTCATGAACAAGTAAGTACCGAGCGGAAGCGTCACAAGCAATGTCGAAGAAAGTGTATTGAGACCTGCTGCCGAGAAAAACCAGCAACTGCGCCACCATTCAAGAGTTGTATCGCGGTAGTATTTGCAAGCGTTTGTGAACTTTCCGAAAGAAGAAGCACTTTGGTTGAATGCCTTGATAACTTCAATCCCGTTTACATATTCCACAATGGCGTCGTTCATGTCGGCATTGGCTTTGTAATAGCGTGCAGATTTTTCCTTGTAGCCAATCATTTGCCCCATGGTTACCAAAAATCCCACGGGAATTGTTGCGATTGCGCCAAGTGCCATGCGCCAATCCATCACGAATAAAACAACGATTATCGTTAAAGGGGTCACGATGTTTGCCGTCATTTCTGGCACCATGTGCGCAAAAGGCTTTTCGATGCGTTCAACGGTATCGACGACTAACATTTTGTATGAACCCGAGGCTTTATCTAGCATTACGCCCATGGGAATGTGTTCCATTTTTTTGGTGATTGCTGTACGCAATGTTTTTAAAATGGAAAAAGCTGCTTCGTGCGAAGTCATTGTTGAAATTGTCGAAAAATATGCTTTTAAGGCAAAGGCTGCAATTGCTGTTAATCCATAAATGAGAATGTCATTTAGCGTTACTATTTTATTATAAAAAACAGAAAGCAATTTTGCTGCGCAAAAATAAGGAACAATTCCGCAAAAAACGCCAATGATTGCTAAAAAAGAGGCTTTGGCGAGTTTTGTTTTTTGATTCCCTGCGTACATCCAAAGTAATTTGAATGAATTTTTTTGAGTGTTGTCTGTAACCATGGCTGTGAAATTCCTGAAAAAGATAGATTTGGCTAACAAAATTTAGAACAGATGAATGTTTTTTTGTGGATTTTTCTCAAAAAAAAGACGGATTGGATTTTTGCAAAACTTTTTGGATTGTGGCCGAATTTTGTGTAAAATTGCCAGTTATTTAAAAAATGTTACCTTCGTCTAATTGGGCCGATTAAAGACTTTTTAGAGTAGAAAAAAAGGCTCGTTTAGATTTATTTTTTAGCGTCTTTGTGAAGAAAGAAATGTAAAAATGACGCAAAAACGGATTTATTCAGCACTTTCGTTCAACAGGGCCTTTTATTTTGGGCTTGTTGTTGCAATTTTTATCCATGTTGCGGTCTTTTTGAATCCATATTTCCAAAAAAAAGAAATTCCGGTCAATCGTCCGGATTCTCCCGTGATTCATGCCGAACGTGTGTATATTGCGCCTCCGCCTCCGCCCGAAGCGCCTCCTGTCGTAAAAAAGGTGGTTCGCGCAAAAATAATCCCGAAGGTTGTTGAAAAGCCGATTGAAGAAAAAGTCCCGGAACCGGAGCCAGAACCAATTGTAGAAACAGCTCCTGTTGCGGCTGCAGAGCCCATAGTCGAAGCTCCACCGGCTCCGCCCGCGCCACCTGTAGTAAAGGAACCGCCCAGGCCTTCGGCTGATTCTGTAAAAATGGTGACCCGCACATACTTGCGCTCGCTCAAAAAACAGTTGGAACAGATCAAGGATTATCCTGCCACGGCGAAACGCTTGAAGCAGGAGGGCATAGTACGTGTGAGGTTCACCATCCTTGCCGATGGCAAGATAGAACAGGTTGAAGTCTCGGAATCGAGCCGCTATTCATCTTTGGATAATAGCGCGATGGATGCGGTTGCAAAAATGGAAAAGTTTCATCCCATTCCAAAAATTTTAGAAAAAGAACGCTGGAGGATTGAAATTCCTATCCAGTATAAACTTAATGCAGGGAGATCGTAATGAATTTCATTCTCGAATTTGTAAAGCAGGGCGGTTTTATTGGCTATATCCTAGTTGCCATGAACTTTATTGGTTATGCGATTATCATTTGGAAGGTGATTTCGTTAATTGTCTTTAATAAGACTGTGCAACCGCGTTTGACAGATAAGGTAATTCACCGCGTGGTAACTTGCAATACAGATCATCACATCATTACGGAAAGTATCCGCACCGAAATTGGCCTTGCTTTTTCTCCTCTCACGAAGGGCCTCACGACCGTCGAAAACATTGCATCTATTTCTCCGATGCTTGGTCTTTTAGGTACTGTCGTGGGGATTTTCAACGCATTTACGGTGATAGCGGCTTCAGGTCTTGATGATCCATCCGCTTTTGCGACGGGCATTAAGTTTGCCCTCGTGACAACGGTCCTTGGACTTGTGGTCGCTATCCCGCACGTACTTGCATTCAACTACCTGAACGCTCGCATGGAGCAAGAACAGGACGAAGTCGAAAACCAGGTGCTTTTGCACTTGGGCAAAACTTTGCAAGAACGCGATGCTCGTCATTTTGGCGACTCTCGCAGAAGTGAAAAGGTTTAAAATGGCAAAAAGACGTCATCGAATCTCCTTGGACATGACACCGCTTATTGACTGTGTCTTTTTGTTGCTTGTATTCTTCCTGGTGACATCAGTCTTTAAGCAGGACAAGTCTGTCCTTAAACTTCTCTTGCCCGAGACATCGAGCGAAGTCAAGCAAGAAGTTTCCGAAGGATTCTTTATTGAACTCTCGGAAACGGAAATCGCCATCAATGGTGAAATTGCATCGGTTGAAATCTTGAAGAACAAGAGCGCTGCGGTGCAAAATAAAAAGGCTCCGGTTGCCTTGAAAATCGACAAAAAAACGCCCTACGAAAAAGTCGCTGAAGTTTTGGACGTCCTCCAGCTGGAAAAAATCTACAACATACAGTTTGTCAATGAACTAAAGAAGGAGTGAGTATGTCTAAGATTCGAATTAATATCGAAAAAGTAAACGAAAAGTTTGAAAACTTCGCGAAGTTTCTGATTGCCCACCGAGCTCTTTTGCTCGTCGCCTTTGTTGCGCTACTTGCAATTTCTATCGTGGGCATGAAAAAGATTTATGTCGAAGCTTCATGGGATAGTTACTTTATCGAAGGCGACCCGATGCTTATCGAAACGGACAAGTTTAAGGAAACTTTCGGTAATGACTATTTTGTGGGCGTCCTTGTTGAAAGTGACCATTCCATCATCAGCCCCGATAATTTGAAACTGTTGCGCGAACTGTCGAACGAGTTGCGTGATAGCCTTTCGTATTCCGATGGCAAGGCGACATCGATTACTGATTTGGAATACATGCTCGGTACCGATGAGGGCATGGAAATCACGCAGATTGTCCCCGAAGAAATCCCGACAGGTGCAGCGGGCCTTGCCGAAATTGAAAAGCGTCTAGCCGCAAAGCCGGAACTTGCGAAAAAGCTCATTTCGAGCGACCGCAAGCAATCCTTCATCAATATCAAGCTCCGCCCCTTCCCAGAAGATTCAGTGTGGAAGGCCGAAGGCGAAGCTAAAGGCGTGAAGGCAGAAGCACCGGACATGAAGACTGGCCGCGAAACCGATGAAATCATTCACAAGGCAAAATATGCACCGCTCCACCCGCGTGCAACAGGTATGCCCTACCTGAGTCATCAAAAATTGAAGTTCATTGGTGAAGAAATGAGCCGCATCTTTGTCATTACGATTCTCTGTGCTATTGTCGTGATGTTCCTAGTGACGCGTTCGCTCCGTGGAATCGTTTCTCCGTTGATTACCACGTTTGCTGGCGTCATCATGACGTTTGGACTTGTTGGCTATCTCGGGCTTTACATGGATGCGACCAACATCATGGTGCCTGTCATCTTGGCATTCGCCGTTTCTATTGCGTATAACATTCACATCAATTCGTTCTTCCGCAAAAATATGATGCTCACGGGTAAGCGCAAGGAATCTGTGCTTTATGCCATGAAAGAAACCGGCTGGTCTGTGCTTTTCTCGGGCCTTACGACAATTGTGGCACTCCTCTCGTTCCTTTCGGTGATGCTCAAGCCTATCCGCTCCGTGGGTATCCTTTCGTCCATTGCGGTTGCGTTTATTCTCCTGGTGGCGCTCACGGTTTCACCGATTCTTTTGAGCTTTGGCAAGGACAAAAAGCCAAACGCCAAAGTACTCGAACGCGGTGATACCCGTATGGGCGTTATCCTGAACAAGGTTGGTGAATTTGTTCTTACTCATGGAAAGCCGATTGCTGTTGTGTTTGCCGTTATTACCGTCATTTCCATTTACGGCGTTACCAAAATGGAACCCGCCTTTGATGTGGAACGCACCATGGGCCGCAAGGTGGAATACGTGAACAAGATGCTCTACGTTGCCGAATCCGAAATTGGGAGTTTCTATTCTTACGATTTGGTCATTGACTTTGGTACAAACGACAAGGCGAAAGAAGTCGAAAATCTCAAGAAGTTGGAGCAGTTACAGGAACATGCGCAAAAGTATCCGCTCACGAAGCGTTCTACCTCCATTCTTGACATTCTCAAGGATCTTGATCGCACCTTGAATGAAAACCGCCAAGAAAAGTACGCCATCCCCGAAACCGGAGAACAGGTGGCGCAGCTGCTCTTGCTGTACGAGAATGCCGGTGGTTCCGAAGCAAGCTACTGGATGGATTACGATTACAAGAAGCTCCGCTTGATGGTGGAAATTTCGAGCTACAACTCCAATGAACTCCAGAAGGAAATCGAGGATTTGCAGAGCTTCGCCCGTGAACTTTTCAAGGATGCAAAGGTAACGGCTGTGGGTAACTTGCCGCAGTTTACTGCTATGCAGCAATACTTGGAAGTGGGACAGATGACATCGTTCCTCATCTCAGTTGTGATTGTGGCGGTGCTTTTGATGATTGTCTTTGGCTCTGTGCGCACGGGGCTTATCGGCATGATTCCGAACATCGCGCCGGGCATTTTCGTGGGTGGCTATCTTGGACTTTGCAACATCCCGCTTGACATGATGACGGCAACGCTTATCCCGATGATTATCGGCCTTTCCGTCGATGATACGATTCACTTTATCAACCATGGCCATGTGGAATTTGATCGCAACAGGAATTATCGCGAAGCCATTCTCCGTGTGTTCCGCTTGGCAGGCCCTGCGCTTGTGATGACGACGATTATCATGGTGGCAACCTTTGCGGGCTTTACCACCTCGGCTGCAACGCAGATGTTCAACTTCGGCTTTGTGGTGTTTGTGGGACTTGTCTCGGCTTTGCTTGCTGACCTGTTTGTCACACCGCTTTTAATCAAGAAATTCAAAATCTTTGGAAAATAGGAGGATTTTATGAAAATTGCAAAAACCGCTGCGATGCTCGTTGTTGCGCTCTGCACAATGTCTGTGGCACAACCGAGTGCCCGCGATATCATGATCAAGGTCAAGGACCGTCCCGATGGCGATACGCGCTCTTCATCAATGGAAATGAAGCTCGTGAACAAGAGCGGAAACACCCGCGTCCGCAAGATTACTTCGTATGCAATGGATGTCGGTGCCGATACCAAGACTATCATGTTCTTCCTTTACCCGAACGACGTGAAGGGTACGGGATTCTTGACCGTGAATTATGACGATGTCAACAAAGAAGACGACAAGTGGCTTTACTTGCCCGCTTTGAAAAAGACTCGCCGCATCAGCGGAAAAAGCTCCAAGACCGATTACTTCATGGGTTCCGACTTCACGTATGATGATATCGGCAAACGCAATGTCGATGAAGATACGCATAAGCTTGTTCGTGAAGAAAACGCAAACGGTCATGACTATTGGGTTATCGAATCGACTCCGAAAAAGAGTGGCGAAATCTTCTCAAAGAAACTCATTTGGATCCGCAAGGATTGCGATGTGGTCGAGAAAGTCGAATTCTACGACAAGCTCGGCAAGCTCCATCGTCAAATGGTTTCTTCGGACATCAAGAAGGTGGATGGCTTCTGGACCGTCGGCAAGATGGAAATGAAGAATGTTCAAACAGGTCACTCGACGGAACTTCTTTTCCTCGATCCGAAATACAACATCCAGCTCGATTCCAAGATCTTTACGGTGAACAAACTGGAAAGAGGGCTGTAGTTATTAGGGGGGGGGACGCATTCTACGTCATCCTGAGGACCGTAGGGACGAAGGATCCAGTTAAGTCTTGAATGTCATGCCCGCTACTGAGCGGGCATCTCCCATTAAGGAGAAAAATATGATAAAAAAATTGAGTCTCGCTTTGTCGTTCGTAGTGTTCGCGTTGTCCGCACATGCCCAGGATGAGCTTTCGCTACAGTTGAATGGCTTTGTGGATTCTTATCACGCATTGCAGTTGCAAAGCCCGCACAAGATTATGTCTTCGCGGACTCGCCTCCGCCTTGAAATGCGCGCCGATTACGGCGAGGCTTCGCTCTTTTCGAGTGTGAATCTCGCTTACAATGGCATTATTGAAAAACAGACGGGAGCATTTCTCCGCGAGGCGTATTTCGACTATGCCGGCAAATACCTCGAAGTCAAGGCCGGTCGCCAAATCGTCACGTGGGGCGTTGCCGATGGACTCCGCATTACCGACCTTATTTCGCCTATGGACTACACCGAATTCATGGCGAACGATTATGACGATATCCGCGTTCCGGTAAATGCGATTAACCTCAAGTTTCCGGGCGAAAGCTTTTCTGCCGAAGTCGTCTTTGTGCCTGTTCCTGATTATTTCGTGATTCCGACAAGCGATGACAATCCGTGGCAAATGCCTGTGCCTGACGGAATGCGCATGGACTTGAGCGGTACGCCTGCAAAACACATCAAGAATAGCGAAGTCGGCGGTCGTTTCCGATTCTTCCTCGAAAATCTGGATTTTTCGCTTACGGCGCTGCGCACTTTCAACAAGTCGCCTGTTACGATTGCAAGCTTTGATCCAGAGGCGAAATCTGCCGTGATTAAGGGCGTTTACGAACCGATGAACGTTGTCGGTGGCGATGTTTCGATCCCGGCAGGTGAACTTGTGATTCGTGGCGAAGTGGCGGTGTATTTCGGTGAGCCCATTGCGTTGAAAAATTCAATGGATTACTGGTTCAGAAAATCGTTCAATGGCTTAATCGGTATCGATTGGTATGCGGGTAACAATTGGACAGTCATGGCGCAATACATGCATAAAGTCATTATGGATTATCGTGATGTGTTGGGAACGGAGCAAAATACATCCATGATTACGGCGCGAATTTCCAAGGAAGTCTTGAACAATACGCTCAAGTTTTCCGTTTACGGAATGTTCGATGTCGATAATGTCGGTTTTTATGTGCGCCCTGCCGCCGATTACCTGCTGAGTGACCAAATTACGCTCTCTTTAGGCGCCGATTGGCTTGGAGGGAGGCGCGGAACGTTCAAAACTTACAAGAAAAATACACAAATATGGGTAAAAGGTAAGTATTTCTTCTAGATAAACTCCTTGACGCTTTCTTGAAAATTGCCTAAATTTAGATAAAACTAATTTAATTAATCAAAGCTAATTAAATTGGTTAAGTCTAAAATACTTGGTTTAATCTAATTTTTAAGAGAGTGTAAATTATGATAAGGCCTGTTCCCGATAGAAATCTGATTCAAATACAGAATACAGATTTCTTTTCTCATTATATGCTTCAAAATAAAACGGGAACCGGACATCTTCTAGTGTATAATGTTTTGCCAGGGCTTCAGGTCTTTTACAGCAATTTCCATCTCAAGGAATTTACGTTTAACTTTGAAAATCAAGGGAAAAGCCTGATTGTCTTGCACTGCCATAACGGCAGTTCGGAATGGCTCGATTCGAATTCTTCGCCGCGCTCCATGGAAGAAAACGGCTTGTTGCTTTTGGATCAAATGCCGGCTAGCAGAACATACCAATTCCCCGTGCATTGCTATCACGGTATCGCAGTGATATTCTCGATGGATCGCTGCCAGAGCGAACTCATGAACATGTTTAAGGCGGTCGGCGTGGACTTTGCGGCCCTCATTCAAAAAATCCAGCCGCTAACGCTCCCGTTAAAACTCCCGTCGAGCGAACATGTAAGCCATATCTTTTCGGAACTGTACAGGCTCCCTAAAAACATCCGCTTGCCGTACTTCAAGATTAAAGTGCTGGAACTGATTCTTTTCTTGAGCCGCCTCGATTCCGAAGCCAAATACGAAACTGCTGCCAAAATCCCAGGCCAATACAAAGGCAAAATGGAACTCTTGCGCGAAATTCTTCGCGAAAACATCGAGGACCATCTGACGCTCGAACAGCTCTCTAAGCAAATCGAAATGAGCCCGACGCAAATGAAAAAGTATTTCAAGCTAGCGTATGGCGATTCTATTTATTCGTACCTCAAAACGTATCGCATGAAAAAAGCCACCCAGCTTTTGCTGGATGGAAAATTGAATATTGCCGAAATTGCGGGCCGTGTGGGCTATACCAATTCCAGCAAGTTCGCTCAGGCGTTCAAGGAATTTACAGGGCAATCTCCCAAGGAATTCCGGAACAAGGCGTAATCCGTTTGCTTTAGCTTTGTGGCTTTTTTTCTTCTACAGGTTGCCCCTGCTCTGCAAGCTTGATGGCGCGCTTGTTCTTGTACATGTTCTTGTCGGCCTTGTTGAACGTTTCCGCGATAGTTGTGTCTTTGGCAGATTGGGCGATTTCAATGCCGTATGCAATGGAAATGTGTTTCCACGGGAACGCCGCGTTCTTGGTTGCCACCATGCCTTCCCTGAGTTTCTTTAGAAGGTTGTGGGATTGTTTTAAATCTTCTCCAGTCAGAATGGCAATGAATTCGTCGCCGCCAATTCTAAAGATTGGACTATGCGTAAACACCTGACAAATTAACTTGCACGAATTGATTAGGTATTCGTTCCCGTTTTCGTGACCGTAGGTGTCGTTAATTTCCTTAAGGTTGTTCAGGTCAAAAACGACGATGGCATAAGATTTTATATCGTTTGTTTGTATGCGCTGGTCCAAATCGCTCAGGTAATTGTCGTAGGCCATCTTGTTGCGAACGCCCGTGAGCGAATCCTGGAAAGCTAGGCCCTGCATTTGCTTCATGTATTGAGTGATGTGGAATTTAGCGGCAGTAAAACTTTTGGCGAGATCGCCGATTTCGTCGTTTTGATTGATATTGAAATCGGCATTCATGTCGCCGGTAATCATCTTTTTTGCTTCTGCGGTGAGCTTCTTAAGCGATTTTGTAATGCTTCTCGAAAAGAATATCGAAATGGCTGTTGTGAAGCATAAAAGGAGTAGAATAAAGATGATACTTTGTTTGATGTGCTTGTCGCGTTGGGCGTTGATTTCGACCGTTGGCACGACCATGATGAGCTTCATGCCGTTTTGGAGCGGGTACGTCAATTTAACTTGATCGTCTTCGGGTTTGAACGTGAGCCCTGCGGGGAGGGTGGGGTGGTAAACAACAAGCCCTTCGTTGTCTTCTAGGAATGCAAATCCCGATGTCATGATGCGGACTTGCGAAAGTTGCTTGCTCAATAATTCAAAGTCGATATCTATACCTGCAACGCCTATTTCCTTGTTGTTCAGGAACATGGGGATGACGTAAGAAATGATGTAGGAATTGTAGTTCTTGTTGTAATAGGGAGGGAGCCAGATGGGGCTGCCCGATAGAATGGGCTTGTAATACCAACCGACGTGTTCTAGATCTGTTGGGCTAAACTGCGAAATGTTTGTTAATTTGTATGGTTTGAATTGGCCGTCGGGGCTCTCTCTAACGAGGAAAATGCCTTCGTTTGAATTTACAATTTGCGGGCTGAATCTGACGTAGACGCTTTTTGTCCCTGTAAGGTTATAAATTGTTGAATGAAGTCGTTCTTGGATACCTTCGATGTTGGTGTGAAGCTTTGTCTCGTCGGTTAAAAATGTGGAATCTTCTTTTATTTGCGAAAGAACCCCGGCGGCTGCAGCCATCATGTATTTCTCATGCGATTCGAACATGTAGTTCAGCTTCGCGGCTTCGGCACTAGCCTGGTCGTTCATGTATTGCATGGAATTGCGTTGCGTCGTCCGGCTTATGAATATGGTACTCAGAATGCCAAGCGAGAGCGTGCTGATAAGCGTGCAAGATAAAGAAAGAAGTAAAATTTTGGACTGAATTGAAATTTTCATAATCAACTTACTCAAGAAAATAGCGTGTTGGATGCCCCTCGATTTTTGCGGTATTTATTTACCTAAGATTTCGATAACTTTCTTGTTGTTCGTGGAGCCTACAACTACAGAAACATCGCGTTTGTGAACGTGGAAATAATCTGCGATGAGTTCGCAGATGGCTTCGTTTGCAGCGCCATCTACCGGTGGCGCCTTGACATCGACTTTGTAGCTCCCGTCCGGGAGCGGCGTTATGCTTTCGCGTTTGCTACGCGCATGTACCTTGATGTTTATTCTCATGGCGTAAGTTAAGTGAGCGCGATGCCGCCGTTATTCGGTCTCACGGGGGCTTCGAATTCTTTCTGCTGGTCGTTTTCCATGGCAGAGAGCAGTTCGTCTTGGCTGTGGATGAGCGCGCGGCAACGGATGAAATAGTTGGTGCGGAGCTGGCGGAGCTGCTCGATTTCAGTACGCAAGTTTTCGCTTTCGCGCTTGATGCTTTCGACTTCGCGCATGGCGCGTGCCTTGGCTTCGGCAACGATAATCTCGGCTTCTTTTTCGGCAGACGCCTTGACTTCGTTAATCGTGCGCTGCATGGTGACAACAGCTTCCTGGATTGTCTTTTCGATTTGACGGTAGTAGTTTACGCGTTCTTCGGCAACTTTCAGACGTTCTGTCAAGTTCGTGCGGTCGCGGAACATGTTCTCGAATGCCGTGGCGGTCGTCTCCAAAAACGCCTTCACTTCATCCGGATCGTAGCCGCTAAAGCTTTTCTTGTGGAATGTCTGGTTTCTGATGTCAAGTGGTGTAAGTTCCATAAAATCCTACTATTGCGCTATTATCTATTATGTAATTAAAAGATATAAAAAGGGGGTGGGGTTGTATAGAACTTAGTTGGTAGAACTTAGAACTTAGGGGTGTTTTCTAAGTTCTAGGAGCGAAGCGGGCGAAGATCTAAGTTCTGGAATCGTGTGGCCGCGATTCGTCCTCAGAAAAATACCTGTTTACATCATGTTAATACATTGTGTTTTTGTTGAATGCTTTCTGTTTGGGTCCCGTTTGGGGTAATTTTTTAACCTTTAGGGGAGGTGTAACCCCTTGATAAATACTAACATTTTACTAAATTTGAGTCTCAAAAAAATTCTGTTTTCATAGAAAGGTTTTATCATGAAAAGAACATTCCAGCCTCACAATCGTAAGCGCGTTAACAAGCACGGTTTTATGGCCCGTATGGAAGACCGTTGGGGTCGTGCTGTTTTGAGCCGTCGCCGTGCTAAGGGCCGTAAGGTCCTCACCGTTAGCGACGAAATCTATAAGAAGTAAGTCGGGGCTGGCTTATAGCCACTCTGCGTTCTTATCGGCTGCC
>CACYRP010000009.1 GCA_902776765.1 Fibrobacter succinogenes | reverse complement strand
AACATTTTATTAAATTTGGACAAAACTTTTTCCCATGGAGAAAAAAATGAACGAAGAAATTTTCAAGAAGGTCACTGACGTGATCGTTGCTAAGTTGGAAGTTAAGGCTGAAGATGTCAAGCCCGAATCTGAATTCGGTAATGACCTCGGTGCAGACTCCCTTGACCGTGTTGAACTCGTTATGGCTCTCGAAGACGAATTCGATGTCGAAATCCTCGATTCCGACGCTGAAAAGTTCCAGAAGGTTTCTGACGTTGTTGCTTTCCTCGAAGCACACAAGAAGTAATCTAGTTTTACTTTAGCCCGCAACTGTTGGGCAAAGATTGAGCTTTGGGTCCCCGGTTTCGCCGGGGATTCTTTTTTTTAGTTGTTAGTCGATAGTCACTGGTCAGTATAAAATTACTCTAGTAACTATTAACTAGTAACTCTGAACGCCGAATTTTCCTCTAGTAACTAGTAACTTGGAACTAGTAACTCAGACCCATATTTTTAAATTTAAAACCGCAATAAAAACCACATAAGGAGATTCTGTTGGAAGATCAAAATCTGCTTCATAAAATCCTAAAACTCTGGTTTCGCCAGAAGTCCGGTGACGGGCTTGAGGCTAAGCTTGGGTATAGGTTCCGCGATCCTGAACTGCTGGCTCATGCTCTTGTGCACCGCTCGTTCCTTGTTGGCAAGGATGTGCCTTACGCAAGCAACAACGAACGTTTGGAATTTTTAGGCGATTCCGTGCTCAACATGCTTACGACGGAATTTTTGTACAAGACGTATCCGCTAGACCCAGAAGGCGAACTCTCCAAGCGTAAGAGCGCGATTGTTTCAGGACATGCTTGCGCCCAGTCGTCTAAGGAATGGAACTTGAGCGAGTATGTGAAAATCGGAAAGTCCGAAGCCAAGATGGGCGGTCGCGGTAAGGAAAGCATTCTTGCGGACGCCTACGAAGCCGTGCTTGGCGCCGTGTATCTTGATGGTGGACTCGAAGAAGTCCGCGCTATTTTGAACAAGTTCCATTTCCCGCGTGTGCAAGAAATTATCAGTGCGACCGATTTTGGAAACTACAAGAGCGAACTTTTGGAGTATTGCCAAGGCAAGCTGCGTTGCTCTCCAGAGTACGTGATTGTTGGCGAAGAAGGCCCAGAGCACCAGAAGGTGTTCACGGTCGAAGTCGTCGTGAACGGCAAGGCGTATGCCCGCGGTCAAGGCCCGAACAAGAAGAAGGCTGAGCAAGAAGCCTCTCGTTTGTCGCTTGAAACGCTCAAGGCCGAAGCTGCCGAAGCCGAACAGAAAAAGGCCGAAGCTCAGAAAATCAAGCAGCCCGCACACCACGTGGGATTACCGTGATTTAGACGAAAGAACGCCCGCTGGGGCGGGCTTTAGACGAGAGACGAAAGAAATGAAGAATGAAATCTGAAGAATTAAAAATTCATTATTCATTTTTAATTTTTAAAACCTCACACCTCAAAGTGCCGAAGGCCCGACCTCAATGCGAAGCGCGCTCAACGCCCGCTACTCCTACAGTACTTCCTACTGCTTACGCACTATTCTATCGTCTTTCGTCTTTTGTCTTTCGTCTAACCTTTCTATCTTATCCATCATGAAAACTTTTTCCTTTCGTACTTTGCTTGCGCACCCTGTGACATCAGTCCTTGCGGTTACACTTGCGCTTTCCCTTTCCGCTTGCGAAGAATCCGGCGCTTCCAAAGGCGCGAACAATTCTTCCAAAAAAGGCGTTTCCGTTTCCGAAGCCGATTGCCCGATTCTTCCGCTGGACTCGACTGCGACCGGCGAGTTCGACCCGATTGCTTCCAAGAACGCTCGCGCTTGCGGCTCCATTACGCTTTGGGGCTCCGCCATGCCGAAGTCATTCAACATGTGGGAAGACTACAACAGCTTCTCTGCCGAACTCATGAACATGATGTTCGAACCGCTGGTGAGCCTGCACAGTACCGAAGACCGCGAAGTGGGCATCCTTGCGGACAAATGGGAAGTCTCCGAAGACGGCAAGACATTCACGTTCCATGTGGACCCGCGCGCGAAGTGGAGCGACGGCAAATCAATCACCGCCGAAGATGTTCAGTTCTACTACGACGTCATCATGGACGAGAAAAACCTCACGCCGATTTTCAAGGTGGGCCTCAGCCGCTTTGAACGCCCGGAAGTCGTGGATAGTCTCACCGTCCGCATGACTGCGAAGGAATCCCACTGGGGCAACTTCTGGGAAGCTGCCGGCATGCTCGCATTCCCGAAGCACGTGTGGGCAGGCAAGGACTTCAACAAGATCCGTTACGAATTTCCGGTGGTTTCTGGCCCGTACATCATCAAGACTTTCCGCGAAGACCGCTACGTGGAGCTCCAGCGCCGCAGCGACTGGTGGGGCTTTAAGAAAAACTGGAACCACGGCAAGTACAACTTCCAGAAAATCCGCTACCGCTTCATGAACGATCAGACAAAGGCTCTCGAAGCGTTCAAGAAGCAGGATTTCAACGCTTACGCCATTTACACGAGCAGCATCTGGATGAAGCAGACCGACTTTGACGCCGTGAAGAAGGGCTGGGCTGTCAAGCAGCGCATCTACAACAAGGAACCCATAGGCTTCCAGGGCATGGCGATTAACCTCCGCAAGCCGCAGTTCCAGGATGTTCGCGTCCGTCGCGCACTTTCGTACCTCTTGAACCGCGAAGCCATGAACGAAAAGTACATGTACGGACAGTACTTCCTCCTCAACAGTTACTATCCGGACCTCTGGGCGAACAACCAGAACCCGACGGCACCGGTCTATAGCTATAATCCCGAAAAGGCTCGTGCGCTCTTTGCCGAAGCGGGCTACAAGGTCAATGCTCAAGGCGTTCTCGAAAAGGGTGGCAAGCCGTTTAGCATCAACTTCATCACGAGCCAGGAAGACCTGCGCCACCTGACGCTTTTCCAGGAAGACTTGAAGAAGGTGGGCGTGGTGGCGACCATCGAACAGATGAGCCAGAGCACGCTCCGCAAGCGCTTGGACGATGCGGACTTCGACCTTTACTGGGTGAATTGGGGCGCGGGCCGCCTCCGCGACCCCGAAGCAAGTTGGGTTTCTACGACTGCTTTGCAGAAGGGCACGAACAATCTCGCTGGCGTTCAGGACAAAGTCGTCGATAGCCTCATCAATTTGCAAAAGACCGAATTCGACCTTGCTAAGCGCAACGAAATCTTGAAAGCGCTGGACAACCGCCTCGCCGAAATCGTCCCGTACGTGCTCATGTGGCAGTGCGACCACCACCGCATCCTCTACTGGAACCGCTATGGCACCCCCGAAAAGGTGCTGGACCAGTTCAACCGCGAAGATGCAATCCCCGTCTATTGGTGGGTGGATCCGGTCAAGTCCGCAGCCCTCGACAAGGCGATGAAGTCCGGCGAAAGCCTCCCGATTCCCGAGTACGACATAAGATAGACGAAAGTGGGCGCAATCCGGCGCATTCCTACTTTCGCGCATCTTGAAAACATTGCGCATCCCGCGCATCTTGCTTAACTCAAGACATAAGAAAAGTCCCAGCCATAGGCCGGGACTTCTGTCATTTTTAAGTGTTCTATTAGAAACTTGCGTTGAAGGAAGCTTCCAATGTAATTGGCGTCTTGTCGCCTACGTAATCTTTGCCAAAGCCAAAGATTGCGCAAAGGTCAGCAGAGAATATTTCGGTAATCTTGAAGTTTGCACCAAGGTACGGGAATACACCGACGTTGCCGCTTGTGTCGCCAGACTTGTGTCCGTCAAACTTCGGGTCGCCCACGACGATATAAAGGTCTAACCCGATGTACGGAGAAATGGTCTGGGATACGATCGGGTCCACTTCAACGTTGAGGTGTAATTCCGGAGCAGCCTTGAATTTGTCTGAGCCTTCGGTGTGGAAAATGAATCCCAATTCAGAGCCTAAATCAATTGTTCCGAAGTTTTGAGAGTATTGAGCACCAAGGTTGAATGTCAAACCATCATCATTAATTCTCTTCTTGCCGGTCGGGAACGTCATGTCAAGGAAGGCGGCCACATTCTGGGTAATCTGGTAACGGCCACCGAATGTCAGGTTTTTCATGCCATCGCCTTTGGTGTCTTCTCCACCCCAGCGGGTCATCAACGTGAACGGGAGCTGTAACCAAATTTCCAAATTTTGAACTGGAACGAAACGACCCTTGAGACCGAGGTCCCATGCCTTGCGCTTGTCCTGCATCGTGAAGTCGGTGTAGACCTTGACTTCACCGCTATTTGCTTGCGGAACCGGGAACTGGCTGTAGGTTGCAAAACTGGATGTGGCGAGCATAGCTGCGCCCAGCAAGATTTTTTTTAACATATTGAGTCTCCTTGTAAAGTTTTATTTCAATATAACAAAAATGTTACAAAAAGGTTATTTTAAAAGGGGAAAATTTTTCTCATTAAAAAATGGCTAGCCCTTAATGTGGGCTAGCTCACAGTATCTTTTAAGTCTTGTCTAATGCGGCAAAAATCGCAATTAGAACTTGAACTCAACATCAAAGGTGAAACCGAGGGCGTCTCCTTCCATACCGATTGTGAACGGATCCTTTGATTTCTTTTTGATATCTGCGCTGCGGGCGATAATCTGTCCATTGACGGATATGTTGCTATTGACAGCGTAGGTTGCGCCAATCCAGAACTTGAACTGGTTGGACCAATCATCGTGCAGGTCAACGTCCTTGTTGCCGTTGTCGTATTCGGACTTGAAAAGGCGCAGCCAGAACTGACCGCCAAGAGCAAGAGTTAATGGCATGGAGGGGAGTGTGTAGTCAAATTCGCCGCCCAAGCGCAGTTCGAGTCCTCTTTCTACATTGTGGTGTTCAAATCCCCAGAAAATGCCTGCTTCAGTACCATAAGCGGCGCCTTTGATTGATTCGATGTTTTTATGGTGCTGGGCGCCAAAATAGAGGAACATTTCGTGGCTGCTCGGAGCCGTAGTTCCAACACCTTTAGCCTTGTCTTTGCCTATGGGGAGGTTGAAGTCGAGGAAAAAGTAAAGTTCCGGATCCAGTGCATAGCGTACTCCAATGGCCAAATCGCGGAGCCCGCTACCGCCTTCAGAACAGGCGTCACAATCCGTTTCTCCCCAGAACTGGTAGCCAAAACCCTGCAAAGAAAGTTCCAATTGCGGGGTAGCGTTCATTCGTGCAGCGACCTTGAGGCCCATTTGGGACCAGTCATCGTCTGTATCGTAGTAAATCCCAGCTTTAGCAGACCCCTGATTATTTTGCAGCAGTCCAAAATAATCCCATGTTGCGAAGCTGGATGTAGCAATCGCAGCAGCGAGAAGAATAACCTTTTTTATCATTATAACTCCTATGAAATGCCCTGATGGCTACTATTAATTTAGTAAACCTGTAACTTTGGGGCAATTAAATATTTGTAAGCAAATCGGCTAAACCGTGTTCGGGCTCACAAATGTTATTTTTTTATTGCGTCACGGTTGCGAATTTCGTCACAAAAATTATTTTTACCATAGAAAATTTTCTAGAAGGTCGATATGAAGTATCTAAACAGTTTGCTCGTTCTTGTAAGCATGTTGCTCCCCACGGCTGTTTGGGCGCAGGCGGCTAATCCTGTAAAAAAATATCTAAATCTCTACTATAAAAATTCGCAACTTTTTGTAGGTCTGTACAAAAAAGATTGTGTTGCCGGAAGTTCTTCTGAAGATGAAGGTACTTGTGTCAGATCTTATGAAATAACGTCCGAGCAAACTGTTCGCTCGGCTTTCATTAATGCGACTACTAATCAATGGGTATCGGGTACAGCGAATGCGACCATGATGCAATCGAATACGCTGAATCTTGCTACAGACATTGACTTTGGCTATACTTTTGAGAATGGAAAATGCTCGGACAATTTTGTCTATTTGTTTTTCTCCGGTAGTGTCTTTGATGGACAGGACCACACGATATCGAACCTTTGCAGTATTGATGATGGACAGACCAAGCAGAATTTAGGTTTGTTTGGGCAAATAACTGAAAAAACTGTAAAAAATCTAAATATCTCAAATGTCCATTTTGTCGTTACAAGTGGGGAACCTGCATTAACGAGTGGTGGTGATTATCGGCCGGTAGGCGCTCTTGCTCCTAAAATTTCTAATAGTATTGTGAAAGATGTAAAATTGAAGAATGTTGTTATTCAAGCTCCGCTTGCGGGTGGTTTAGCTGGGTATATTGAAAATTCTACGATTAAAAATATTTCGACTATTGATAACTCGTTTATTAAAATATCTAATAAAAGTCAAATCACAGATGGTTATATCGGGAGCGTGATTAGTGGCGATTATACTAATGTTTTTAAGCCATACAAGGTACTTTTGGGTGGTTTAGCGGGTGCCGCATTCTTTACAAATTTTGTAAATGTTGATCTTGCTGTCCAAGTGGAAAATAAAGCTGCTGTAGATATGTCTGCTTTGGGCGGCCTTGTTGGGCATTACGTTTATGCACCGAAAGAGCAGGTTTCCGATCAAAATTCTAAAATTACCAAAGTGAATATTCACGGCTCTTCCGGTGATGTGGGTGTTAATGCTCTTATTTCCGGTGGTACTGCTATGGGTGGTATATTGGGTGCTGCAAGAAGACTTGATGAAAATAATTCACCGGTCACAGAGCTCTCTATTAGTAAATCGATAGTGACGAATTTGGATATAAAGCAAAGCAAGTTTAAAATCAGTGATGCCGATGCAAAGCAAAAACTTTATTTTGGCGGCATTATCGGAAATAGTGACCTTTGCAGTGGCGGTATTTTGAAAATTAGTGAATCAGATGTCGTGGGCGCAAACATTGAAGAAACGATATTGGAAAATGGAAATTTCCAATATTATATGGGTGGAATTGCTGGTTATGCATCTTGTTACCATTTAAATAATTCTGGTAATCGAAATGACCTGTATTTAACGATTCAAAATTCTACAGCTTCGGGTAGTATTACGTTGAATGGTGGCTACACTAAAACTGGAAAGAAAACATCGATAGTTCGTACTTCTGCTGTTATGGGTGGCCTTGTTGGTGACGCCATTCTTTCTCTTGAAGAAGACGGAATTACAGAAAACAAGTCCTATGTTTCGATTGCTTATAAAGCCAAAAGATCTGCAAGTGATGATTTGGATTCCGTGCTTGTCGGTGGCATTTTTGGTGCTGTCAGCTTTTTTAATTCGTCAAAAGATTCTGTTCGCTTGACTAACCTATTTTATGAGGGGTTAATTGATATTGATGATGATGGTATTTCTACACGTGTGGGCGGCATTGTTGGAAGATTCCCATTGCTCCAGTCTGGAGATCCTAAGATTGAATTCAGTAATGTTCATGTAAAGGGTAATAGTAAAAATAAGATTGTGTCGTATAGTGGTGAAAGTATAGCCTCCTCGTTGCTTTCATCGTCGATTGGTGGCATTTGTGGTGTATGCCTATCGCCTAAAGAAATAAGCAAGAGTTCTGTTCAGGGAGATTTCGAAAGCTCTTCTGGAAATGAAGCGCCTCCTAAAAAGGCTTTCCATGTCGGAGGCCTGGTCGGTACGGCGGTTGTTGCTGCAGGTCCGATGGTTATAAAGAATAATTATTTTATTGGCTCTATTGAAAATAAATTTAATAAGGATGAAGGTGCAGGAAGGGTCGGCTATCTCTTTGGTTTTCTTACCGGTGATGGCTTGGGAACACCCCCCCAAATTACTTCGAATTTCCATTATGGTGACGATAATGCTAGTGCCATTGGTTATTTTGCCAATTATGGTGAATATCGCAATATCACTTATTTCAATGAATCGGGAATAAATGATGAACTGAACAATAAATTTATTGCAAAAAACAACGTTCGTAATGGCAAAACCATCAATTTGCAGGATGGTGAAAACGGTTCTGTCAATAATGGCACCGTTACTGAAGCCTATATGAAAAATGAAAATTTTGCGGGATTCTTGAATACTCCTTGGGACGATGTGGCCGATTTGGTATGGTCATCGGATGATACCCATGATAAGCTACCGTACTTTGGCGATACGCCGGCTTCGTCAACGGTTAATGTGGTGTTCAAAGATGAATCTAATAGTAAAAATCAGGATGTGAAAATTGGCGACAAGGCTATAGCTCCCGTTGTTAAACCTAACAGTGAAGGCCAATGCTTTATTGGTTGGGATCCTGCTAACATTATGCATGTGATGATGCCAACGACATTCAAAGCGCAATATGGCGATTGTAATTATACCGTAACTTTCTATGATTTGAATGGAGATCCTTTTGCAACGGATATCGTAAACAAGCATGGAGGAGCTGCCAATAAGCCGGCGACCAATCCTTCGTCAACGGAGGACGGCTTGTGCTTTGTTGATTGGAAAGACGATTTCAGTAATGTCATCGGACCAATGGACGTCAGCGCTATATCTAAAATTTGCGAATATACGGTAACATTTACCTATACAAAGAAAGATGGAACTACAGGCAAAAAAACGGAAACTGTTGAGTATAACAAGTCCGCAACGCCTCCGAGTTCAGAGGATGTTCCTCAGAAAACAGATGATGGCCAATGTTTTGTCGAGTGGGATGTAACCAAGGACTTCGCTCATGTGAAGGGTGATTTGACCGTTGCTGCCCAATATGAAACTTGCAAATATACGGTTAAATTCTTTGTCATCAATGATAAAGGCGTTTCTGAACTTTTAGGTGAAGATGTTGTTGAACATGGCAAGTCAGCCACTGCACCTAAAGCTCCAGAAAAAATGGGTGGTTTGTGCTTTGATTCGTGGGCGCCTGGTTTTAGCAATGTGACCAATAAGCTGGATGTTACGGCTCAATATAAGACTTGTGCGTCTTCGAGCAGCTCCAGCCAGCAACAGTCTGGTTCCAGCTCTAGTAGCGCAACGAGCGGTTCTTCTGCCGATCAGAGTAGCAGCTCCGGCACACTTACGCCGAATTCTAGTTCCAGCGTGAACAATATCTTTGCGGTTACAAAACCGACCGCAAAACAAGACGGCAGTGCACTCCGCATGACAATCAACGATACGCTTCCGGATTCGCATGCCAAGGTGGATTACCACATTGTTGTGAAGTCTGATGTAGGTACTTACCTCGATACGGTGGTCGATGGAAAAACGGTGGGTGACGTTAAGAACGGCACATGGAGCTTGGATCCGGCCCCTGCAGGTGAATACAAGGTGCTCATTACGCTTACGGATGGCAAAGATTCCATTGTTGCCTACGATAGTATTTTCGTTGGCAGTACAGAAAAGCGAGTGGATCTGGTTTCGAATACCTGGCAGACGTATTCTCTGTACGCCTTCTGCAATGATAAGGGTGAAAATTGCAAGAACGACTTGAAGGATCGCTTTGCTCGTAAGGCCGAAATTAGGGCCATCGAAGAATGTCGCCAAATGAAGGAAGATCTTGCACGTTCGCCGGATGATGCAGACTTGCGTGAAAGCGTGGAAGAAGTCTGCCGTGAAGCAATCGAATCGCAAAACGAAGTTGCAACATCTGTGTTCTGGTGGGATGAATCGAGTCCTATTGGCGATTACTGGCAGTATCGCAGATATGATGCCGATGATAAGTTCGATTCCACTCGCGGTTACTGGTACGGTTCTGTTGACGATGAACCGCTCATGCTCAGCTTGCAGACTCCGAACATGAAGGATGAAATCGTTTGGAAATTGGAAAACAAGTATACCGGTTGGAATTTGGTGGCTAACCCCTATGGTTGGTATGTCAAACTCCCGCAAAACGATGATGTCGTGTTCAAGAAGTGGAAAGCGGATATAAGTGACTACGACACGGTAAGTATACTTGGTCCTTATGAAGCTGTCTGGGCATACACCAGCAAGACTAGGGAATATCGTATTCCTTTGAAGGCTGCAATTGTTCTTGAAGGCGAAAAGAAGGCTAAGCCGCTCTCCAAGAGTGCAACATCCGAAAGTTGGAACCTCCGCGTTGTGCTTACGGATAAAAATGGCAAGCGCGATTATTGGAACGAACTGGCTGCGGGTAGTGTAGCCTCCTCGTTGAGCGAACCGCCTGCTGGCATGGGCGACCGCGTGAACCTCTCCATTGTCGAGGGCAAGCAGCACTTGGCTAAGAGCGTCAAGAAAAATGGCGATGATCTTGAATGGAATCTCGAAGCTAGCGCTACGACAACTCGTGACGGTAAATTGAGCTTTGTGGGCCTTGAAAGTGTTTGGTCGAAGGGCTTGCATGTTTATGCAACGATTGGTGATGAAACAGTCGAAGTCGTAAAGGACAGCCCTGTGAATGTCAAACTTTCGTCGAAGGCTAAGAATGTTTCTATTCGAGTGATCAAGAGTGCAGTGCCTGTTCAGGTGGCTAGGAATCTGATTTCGGGCTTCCGCGTGAACCAGATGCAAAATGCCTTGAACGTGGGCTTTGATGCCGCTTCGAAGCTTGCCGGTGCTAAAGTCAAGGTAAGTGTCGTGGGAGTCGATGGTCGCGTAGTTGCAACAAGCAAGTCTGTAGCGAACGAAGGCTCCAACGCTGTTTCGATGAAAAAGCCAAAACAGGGCCTTTATTTCGTCCGCCTCAAGGTCGGAAGCCAAAGTGCCGTCACGAGAATCATGGTGCGATGATTCAGTCTAGCCGAACGCAAGTTTAATTACTAAATTTGCGCCGTTATGACAAAAGCAAAACTCATCAAACTCATTATTGCATCGGTGCTCGCCATCGCTGCCCTCTTCGTCCCGTACGAAGCCCTTGGCTTCGTGGGTGACCACGCGTTGAACCCTCTCGAAATCCGCGTCATTGCAATCTTTGTGATGGCTGCTCTTTTCTGGATTCTTCAACCGTTCCCAATCTGGTCCACCTCCATGTTCGTCATCGTGCTGATGATCCTCACGCTTTCGAACTCGGCTCTTATCCCGTTCCGCGTGGAAGGTGTTGAACCGCTCAAGTTCAAGGCGATCATGGCTACGTTTGCCGACCCGATAATCATGCTCTTCTTGGGTGGCTTCTTCCTTGCTTCTGCCGCTTGCAAGTACAACATGGACAAGAACCTTGCCCGTGTGCTCCTCAAACCGTTCGGAAAGGACCCGAAGTGGGTGCTTCTTGGCCTTATGATTATTACGGCCGTGTTCTCCATGTTCATGAGCAACACCGCAACAGCAGCCATGATGCTTGCTATCCTTGGCCCGGTGCTCAAGTTGTTCGATGCCAATGACCGTGGTAAAGCCGCTTTTGCCCTTGCTATCCCGCTCGGTGCAAACATCGGTGGTATGGGTACTCCGATTGGTACGCCTCCTAACGCTATCGCTCTTGGCGCTCTCCAGTCCAGCGGCTTCAACATCTCGTTTGGCCAGTGGATGGAATTTGGCGTTCCGTATGTGATTGTCATGATGGTTATTGCCTGGATCTTGCTCCTCAAGCTTTATCCGATCAAGATGAAGGAAATGAACCTCGATATTGAAGGTGCCAATGGCTTTGACAAGAGCCCGCGCGCTATCATCGTTTACGTTACCTTCGCAGTGTGCGTACTTTTGTGGGTGACCGGTAAGAATGTCCACGGTCTTAACGACAACGTGATTGCTATGATCCCGATGGCTGTGTTTGCATTGACGGGCGTGATTACCAAGAAAGACCTCAACGAAATGAGCTGGGATGTTCTTTGGCTTGTGGCTGGTGGCTTTGCTCTTGGTCTCGGCTTGCAGCAGACTGGCCTTGCAAAGGACCTCATCAACGCTATTCCGTTCAACACCTGGTCTCCGTTCGTGCTTATGGTCGGTTGCGGATTTATCTGCCTCTTCATGGCAAACTTCATGAGCCACACTTCTACTGCAAGCTTGCTCGTGCCGATTTTCATCGTCGTTGCCATGAGCTGCAAGGAAAACCTCGCTCCGCTCGGTGGCGTGACTTCCTTGATGGTTGCTGTCGCTTTTGCAAGCTCCCTCGGTATGTGCCTCCCGATTTCTACGCCGCCTAACGCACTTGCCCATGCAACCGGTTATACGGATACGCATGGTATGGCTATTACGGGTATCGTGATGGGAGTCGGTGGTCTCGTGCTTTCTTGGCTTATGATGTTCGGTCTTTCCAAGATCAACTTCTTCGAAGACCCTGCTGAAGTTGCCGCAGCTCCTGCTGCCGCTGCCCCGGCACCTGCCGCACCTGTTTATGCAAAGCCTGCCGAAACGATCGCTGAACCGGCCACTGTCGTCATCCCGGCTGACTCTGCTGCTAAGGTTGTCGTCGACAGCGCTGCCGCTAAGTAATTGAAATGTCGCTCCGGCTTTCAGGTCGCTAAGTCGGTATCTGGAGCCTGTCGAAGCTCTGCTGAAACGCCGTGGTTGACATTAACGAAAATTGCTCGGGTTCATCCCGGGCTTTTTTGTATTCACAGCATCTGTTTGTAAAAATTCTTTCGCAAATAACGCCATTTTGAATAAGAATTTATCTTCATTTCCGTCAAAATAACCCAAATGGGTTATTGAAATGTAATGTTGTTATAAGTAATTTATAAACAACTTAAACAAAGGAAAGATAAAATGGCAAAAAAACTGAAAAAAAGTGGATTGCTCTCTGTAGATGACTTGCTCCCAGGCGATATTTTGGCGTTTAAGGGAGACCCGAATGATGATATTAGTAGCCTTATCATGAAATTTACGGGGTCCGATGTTTCGCATGGCGCAATCTTTGTTCAGAAGCAGGATAAAGTCCTTGCCGAAGCCGGTGGTGATGGCATCCATGCTCGTCGCATGAAAGACAATTCTGAAGCACGTGAAGCTTATGTGGTGCGCCATAATAAGGCTGGCAAGTATGGTGTTGAACCTGTTGTGCCGATTGCCAAGGATTATGTGCTCCAGGACCTTCCGTATCCGTATTCTGACTTGATTCTTTTGGGCTTAATCCTTATCTTCAAGCATCCGATCACAAATCAGTTTATCTCTCGCGTTGTTGTAGAATTCTTGTGCTTGGTTGCCGCAGAACTTAAGACGATTATTGAAAAAGAGAAAACGCCAGGCAAGCATACGATGGTGTGCTCTTCCTATGTTTACCAGTGCTATTTGGATGCATCCAAGAAGAATCCGGCACTCAAGCTCAAACTCAAGGACGCTGACGTTGGCTTTAAGGATCATCCCCTTATTGGCCGCAAGTCTAGCTCTAAGTCGGTCACGCTCTTCGATATGTATGCCAATTACGTCGAATCGCATGAAGAAGAATGCAAGAAGAATTTCAAGCTTAAAAAGTCTGTGGCTCCGAAGAAACTCCGTTCTAAAGACGAAATCTTGGCCGATTTGAAGAAGCTTCTTTTGTCGAAGGTTACCGACAAGATAACTCCAGAACAATTCTCCACGATTATCGACATCATTGAAGCCATTAAGGATGTTATTCATGCCTTGGCAACGTTCTTCAAGGGCGATCGCGTGTCCTTCTTGGAAATGATGAAGATTGCAAGAGAACAGCAGGCTATGTTTGTAACGCCTAATGATTTGGCCAATCACATCACAAACGCTACACAAATTGGTATGCTGAAAGTCGAACGCTACGGCAAAGACTACGATGAAAATTGGAAGTAATTAAGGAATAGCCCGCTTTTGATGTGAGCCCCAAAAGTTGAATTCTGCTTTTGGGGCTTTCATTTATGAAGCTCGCAAAAAAGGAATGAGCTCACTCGGTATTATACAGGACTCACAACACTACTTTATTCCAACTTTAAACGGCCCATTTTGGGGCTTGTTCAATATGGCGGGTGCTTTACCCACCATTTTTTTTTGTAAAAATAATTTTTTTAAATAAGTGAGTAAAAGGAGAGATTCGTGCTATCAATAAGTGGGGTTTTAACTTTTTATGAAAAATGTTGTCCTGCATTTTGCAAAAATTTTAAAATAATATGGAAAATTCCAATCCAAAGCATAAATTTACGGCTCGACAAAAGCAAATACTTTCTTTGGTACGTAAGGGTCTTACAAATGTTGAAATTTGTCGAATCTTAAATATATCAGCTAATACTGTTAAAGTGCATCTTGCAAACATATATAAAATTTTAGATGTGAGCAATAGAACAGAGGCTGTTTCCTTAGGCTTGTTGAATATGGATGATGATGCAAAATGTAGTCCTGAAATAAAAATTTTCATCGTAAGAAAAAATATTATTGATAATCCCCAAATGAACCTGTTCTTTTTTTTGTTTGCTCAGCATCTTCATCGATATAATTTGTTCAATGTCCAGTTTGTGACTGAGGAAATTAGAGAAAATGATGTGGATTATCAGATTGTTTTATCGGAAACACAGAATCCTGAACCGTGTTTTTATTTGTCTCTTTTTAATGGGAACATGTCACGAATTTTTTGGGTGTATTCTCAAAAAATTGATGAAAAATTAGATATGAATTTTGCTTCGAGTAAAGTAATTGTTCAACTGTATCGTCGGATGTTGATTTCGGCAGCGCGGTCTTTTGAAAGAGGTGAAAATCAGCAACCAAGTTGGTGGTTTTGTTGTGCTTTTGTTAATTACAAATTGGATTGTCGAAGCCGCGAAAGCTTTGAAAAGTGTGAACGTGAATTAATGATTTTGCTTTTGGATGATTCGGGAAATATTTTTTTGAAGTTTTCTCTTGTGAGGCTTTATTATACGGCGATTACAGAGGGCTGGGTAAAAACGCAAAGTTATTTTGATAAAATACAGGAGCTAGCCTCTTCTGCTATGCGAGATGACCCCTATTCGGACTATTCTCGACTTATGATGGCTATTTTTAATATTCTTGACGGAAATATGAAGGCTGCGATTACATATTTGTTGTTGGTTACAGAAGCAAATCCCCAAAATTTTTTTGCCAATATGTTGCTTTCTCATATTTATCTGCTTATGGGTGAAGAAACTAAGGCTCTTGTGCTTTTTAACGAATATGAACGCTATTTTCCTGATCTAGAAAACGATCCTAATCAAATTATTGCGAAAATACAAGTCTTGTTTTTGTTAAGAGATTATGAAAAATGTGAGGAATGCGCTATGCGTGCGTCCTATATCCGCTCCAAAAGCGTTTATCCGTTATTGTTTATTATACTTTGCCGTATGCTTAAGGATGATTGGACTTCTGTTGAAATCCATAAACAAATGTTGTTTCAGTATCATCCGAATTTCAAAATTTCGGATAGTGTCCAGCTTTTGAAAGGAATTAAACCTAGCCAGCGTCAAGTGATTGTAGCCTTGCTAGAAAATGCTTTTGGTAAAATTAATCCTCAAAAATAACCCATATGGATTATTATACTGGTATTCTTCAGAAAACGTATTGTTGCGTTTTAATGTGATATTTTTATATTAATTTGTTAGAATTTCTCGATAGCAATGATTTATAATTGGCTCAATAAATAAGCGAAGTTTATTGCTTTTGTTGTGTGATATCTTATTTGAAAAATTTTTTTTGGGGGGGCTCGTTCTGTATTTTGTAATTCTTTTGGGCTAGTTTCTTGTGGTTAATCTCATTAGGTAATTGTGGATAAATTCCTGTTTGGATAATTTTTGACTGTTGACTCAAAAACATTGAATCAACTTAAAAAAATTAACAAGGAAATAAAAATGATTACAATCAAAGTTACCAATGGTGAAACAACCGATATCATTAATGCTGCTTCTATCACCCAAAAGGAATTTAAGGGCGTTCATTCATGGATATTGGAAAGACCTGTTCAAATGAATGATCGAGAATTGTCCTCTAACGCCGATGTTCACTTTGGAGAAAATTCTATAGTAGAAATTGAGGGTCAATCAATTACTGGTCCAGCATCCCTTTTTGTCAATTCTGATGGGATGGTTATGTTCAAGTGCTATGTGCCAGATGAAGAACCATTTCATCTAGACTCATTTGCTATGGTCGGAAAGTCTGCCGATTTGAATAATGTTAGTGGCAGTATTGGTCCTTTTGCATATGAAGTCAATGTTCATCTTGATACAACAGATCTTTCGAAATCGTATTTTGTGGTTGTGCTCAAACTTCTTGGTGTCAAACTTGTTGACGCTCATTTGGATGTAAATCATCCGAGTATTACTTTTGGTGGAACAGTTTTGGGTAACGGAGCTAAGGGTACCTTGGGCGTTGATTTCAATGGTGGTCGTATTTACGTTGATGCGGAAGTCCATACTATTTTGGGATCTAAGAAGTATTCATTCGACCTTTATCATTGGGGAAACTACAAAGTACAAAACGCTTCTTCTTCTTCTTCCAATGGAATGAAATTTCATTCGTTTGCCGCTTGTTCTGCATCTCCTCGTTCCGGCTGGATTTCCATCGAAAATGAAGGGGGCTATGTTGCTAAGTTCGATGTGAGCTTCACTTTGAATGGTGAACGTGTTACTCGAGATTCTGGCAACTTTACACTTGGCGTGACGAAGGTGATTGATATCCCGGCAGATGCTACAGATGTTGTGTTGCATGCTTGGGACGCCTGGTTCATCAAGAGCTGGAAGGAAATCTTCTCGAAGCATTTCGATGGTCCGGTTTGTAAGAAGTATAAGTTGCTTGGGACTACGTTGGGCCCGGATTACAAGGAACTCTAATTTGAGTTGTTTGGGGTAGGACAAAAAAAGCCTCGCAGAAATGCGAGGCTTTTCAGTGGTCGATACAGAACTCGAATCTGTGACCTCTACCATGTCAAGGTAGCGCTCTAACCAACTGAGCTAATCGACCATTAAGGTAGCCCAATATTAGAAAAAGAATGGGCGCTTGTCAAGGGTTCTTGCGGTAAAATTCAAAAAAAATCTGCAAACGTGCCCGGTTACCGGTCGTCTTCGGCAATCCAGTATTGCAAACGCCCTTTGAACGTTATTGGCGGGAGGCTGTCTATGCAAACCCCTTGCCTACAATCCTTGAACTGCAAATTAAATGTCGCCGTCCACTTGGTATCGTCTTTTTGGTCTATTGTGGCGTAATTGTTGTTGCCGACAAGGATCGCTTTGGGGGTTGCCTGGAGCTGGAGCCAGGTGTAGCTTGTCACGATTGCGTTTTTACCGAGCTTGGGTTCGTTGACCATGATATTCATCTGGTCCTTGCGTTCGCTGCGTTCTATGGGTACTTTAATGAACAGGTAATGGTGATTGTTCCTGATATAGGGGATTTCGACGTCGTTTCGCTCCAATTCCTGCGTGATTTCCTCACCGCCATTGATGCTGTACTTGAGGTAACCGCCGCCTTTGACTTCCCAGCTGTCGTTGATGCCGCTGCAAGCGGTCAGGCCTGCAACGATGAATGGGGCGAAAAATTTAAAAGAACAAAAGTGCATTTTATTAAGATAAAAATGATTGGTCAAAACGTCATTCTAAGCGAATGCGAAGGTTAGGGGGCGTAGCCCCATCAAGTTAAGGTATAAAATAGAAAAAGCCGGGCGCAAAGTCCCGGCAAAATGTTTTCATTGTGATTATATCTCAAAGCGAAGCGAGCTCAAAGCACCGAAGGTGCGAGCTCATTCCTCATATGCTCTACGCTCTTCCGTCAACGTTCGTGTCTTCGGCCTGAGGCGGCTGGTTCTGCTGTGCGAGGCGCGGGTCTTCAAGGACGTACAGCGGAAGTGCTGCAAGTTCTTCGTTGTCGGCGACCAGGCGTACAATGTACTTGTCCGGGCGCGTGAACTGCAAACGCTGCATATTCAAGATCATGTTGACGGCGGCGGTGTCAAAGCCCGGAGCGACCGGCTGGAGTTCGATTTCGGACTGCATTGGCGGAACAATCGGGTGGCCTACGACATCTTCGATAGAAAGGCTCAGCTGGTGTGTTCCTGCTTCGGCGCGCTGGTAGCGCAAGCGGAACGCGGCTGAGCATTGCGGAATCACAAGCGGAAACTTTGAGAAAATGCGGTCAAATGCACCAAGAATGTTCATGCGGCCTCCAATATCGTTTGCGGTGGCGGCGTCACAGATAGCGGCAATTTCAATATTCATTAAGGGGTCTCCCAGTATTAGATAAATGTTTAACTAAATTATAATTATATTCGAAAAAAGACGAGGATTTTATGCAAGAAATTCCACTTTGGTACTGGTTAATCGTATTTTTTGGCCTTGGCGCCTGTGTCGGGAGCTTCTATAACGTCATCGTGTATCGTATGCCGCGCGGAATTTCGCTGATAAACCCGCCTTCGCATTGCCCGCTTTGCAAAAAAAGAATCCCCATCTACTACAATTTGCCGATTGTCGGGTGGCTTTGGTTGCGTGGCAAGAGCGCTTGTTGTAAACAGCCTATTAGTATCATTTATCCGATTGGCGAAAGCCTTTGCGGGCTCCTTGGTGCGCTTGCACTTTATTCGGCTTCCGGTTTTGGAACGGACTTGACGCGGCCGGTTTTGGCGCCTGAAACTTGGGCGAATGCTGCCGCGATGTTTTGGCTTTTGCTTGGGGCGTATCCCGTTTGCGCTGTGGATTATAAGTACAAGCTCATTCCGGATTCCATCTCGGTGGGCGGGATTGTCGCCGGCCTTTTGATTTCGCTTGTTCCAGGGGGCATTACACCGCTCCAGAGTTTACTCGGTGCTGTTCTTGCGGGTGGCGGACTTTATCTGCTTGGCTGGGTTGCGACTAAAGTGCTCAAGAAAGAAGCTATGGGTTTTGGTGATGTAAAGCTATTAGCTGGCTATGGCGCCTTGATGGGCGTTACCGGTGCCGTGGAAACGCTTTTGGTTGCCGCAATGCTTGGCGTTTTGGTGATGGTTCCGTATGGAATGATTAAGAATAAAGTGGCAAGTCGAAAGGCGAACGACGCTGCTAGTGATGCGGCGAAAAATGATAGTTTGCCCGAAAACGAAGAGAACGGGCAAATTCCGTTTGGCCCGTTCCTTGCAATCGCCGCCCCCGTCATGTACCTCTGGGGTTCAACGCTTTTGGATGTTTATTTAAAATATGTGCTTGGAGAGTGAGTGATAGAACTTAGAGCTTAGAACTTAGAAAAAACGTCATTGCGCAGAGTGCATGACTGGTTCGCTTCAACAATGAACAAGTAAACTTGTCGCTGTATTCGCCTCCCACGTCATTGTGAGTGAAGCGCGGCAATCTATTTAAGCTCTACTGTCTAAGTTCTGCCAACTATTTCTTCTTTTTCCCTGGTCTCTGTGGCATGAAGGGGCTTTTAGCGCTTGTTTCGCTTACACCCTTTTCCGAAATCGTTTCTTGGCTTGTAACAACGGAATCGCCAACGTTTAGCCCGCGCAAAATCTGGACGTTCACGCCATCGCTTAGGCCTATCTTCACGCGGCGCGGTGCTGCCTTTCCGTTGATATTGATCCACACGTGGTCGCCTTCAAGTCTAGGCTTCTTGTGTTTTTTCTTGGCGCCTTTACCCGGAGTTCCGCCTGGTCCCATGCCTGGAGGCGGGGGCGGGAAGTTGTTTCCTGCTTCAGCAGTTTTCGGGCGTTCCGGGCGCGGCATGTCTTTCGGGTCCATCATCGGGGTTCCTTCGGCAGGCGTAAACTTGAGTGCCTTGACCGGAATCGTTACGGCGTCCGTAATTTCTTGCGTGACAATAGTGCAGGTGGCGGTCATGCCCGGCAAAAGCTTTTGTTCTGGATTTTCGGCGGTAATGACGACTGTGTATGTCACCACGTTGCTCGTAGTCGTCGGATTCAGGCGAACTTCCTGCACGGTGCCGTGGAAAGTATCGTTCTGGAAAGCATCGACAGTAAACGTGACGCGCTGGCCGTTCTTAACTTGTCCGATGTCGGCTTCGTCAACGGCGGCCATGACTTTCATCTGGCTTAAATCCTTGGCGATAACGAACAATGTTGGAGTGCTCATAGATGCGGCAACCGTCTGGCCTACATCAACGGCGCGCTTCAATACAACGCCGTCAATCGGGCTTTTGATGGTTGCGTAGCTCAAGTTCAGTTTTGCCTGAGCGACTTCGTTCTTGCGTTGTTCAACGGAAAGCTTGGCTGCATTTAGGTTGTATTCTGCCTGCTCCAGTTCGACTGCGCTAGCGCTCTTGCTTTCGGCGAGCCTCTTGATGCGGTTGAACGTGCTTTGTTTGTAGTTCAAGTCGTTTTCGGCGCTTTTGTACGAAATCGTCGTCTGCTTTAAGGTCGATTGCAATTTGGATTTGTCAAGTTCCGCAATGACTTGGCCTTTTTTTACCTTGGAATTGAAATCCACGTTAATCTTAGCGATGTCGCCTGAAACCTGCGTACCGACTTCCACCTGATCGACCGGCTCCAAAGTACCCGTTGCCGAAATGGTTGTCTTGATAGTGTCTGTGACAACCTTGGTGCTTATGAGTGCACCCGCTTGGCTTGTTGCATCTATGTTAAAGAAGAATGATTTGACGCCAAAGGCGACTGCCGCGAGCACGGCAATAACGATGATGGTTTTCAAGAGTTTTTTCATAAGCATTAAAAAAAATAGAAACATTGATTTTTTATTACAGCAATTTTGATGAATTGGGTGCGCATAAGGTTGCAATTTTTCTAGCTTAAAGGGTATGACTCGCGTACGCAAAAAAGACGACAGTGCAGAAGTCCGCAAGGTAACTTGGGTAGGGCTTGGTTGGAACGCTGCACTTTCTGTAGCCAAGTTTGTTGTGGGCGTTGTTGGAAATTCCCAAGCGCTTGTTGCGGATGCTATACATAGTGCATCCGATTTTGCGACTGATGTTGCCGTTATCGTTGGGAGCCATTTTTGGAACTCCCCGCCCGATGCGGAGCATCCTTATGGTCACAGGCGATTCGAAACGCTTATTACTATAGGCATTGGTCTTGCTGTTGCCGCTGTGGGTGTTGGAATTGGCTATAAATCCGTTTTAGCGCTTTTGGCAGGTGAAGTGTCGCGTCCGGAAATGTCGGTTGCGATTATGGCGCTCGTGTCCATCCTCGTGAAAGAGGCTCTATTCCGTTACACGCGTAATGCAGGCCGAAAAATCCGTAGCCAGGCGCTAGAAGCGAATGCTTGGCACCACCGTAGCGATTCCTTTAGTTCGATTCCGGTGCTGGTGGCGGTTATTTTTGCCATTTTGCTCCCGCAGATGTGGTTTGCGGATTCCGTTGGTGCGTTGATTGTGGCATTTTTTATTATGCATTCGGCGATTGAAATTGCGGCTCCGGGGCTCCATCAGCTAGTAGATCGCGGCGCGAACCCAGAGATTCTTGAAAATTTACGAAATTTGGCACTTTCACACCCGAAAGTCATTAGTTTGCATGGACTCCGTTCTCGTTACGTTGGAAGTGACCTGCATGTAGATGTTCATATTGTCGTGGATGACCAAATGACTTTGAAAGATGCCCATGACGTGGCCGAAGAAGTGGAACAACGATTGATTGATTCCGACGAAAACGTTGTGGATGCGCTGGTCCATATCGACCCCTATAACGCTAAACGCTATACCCAAGACGAAATTAAGACGATAGAGAAGTAGTTATTGGAGTTGCTAGTTGGTAGTTACTAGAGATTCTTGAAGGATCGTTCTAGTAACTTAGAACTCTAAGCTGTCGCGAAGCGGCTTCTAGTAACTTAAAACTCTAAACTGTTGTGAAGCGATCTCTAGTAACTAGTAACTCCGAACTCGTAACTGCTACGAAGTGGCCTTTCACACCTGTAAATATTCCAATGTGGTATTTGGTCATTGACAAAATTGCCGCGCAACTTTGTTGTTTATATTTATATTAATTTAGTACAAGTTTGGAGGCGATATGGTACTTGAAGAATTTTACAAGCTGAATAATGGGCAGCGAATCCCGAAAATTGCGTTAGGAACGTGGCAAACGCCAAATGATGTGGCTGCAACGGCCGTTACGGCAGCCATTGAGGCCGGCTACCGCCATATTGATACCGCAATTGCGTACGAAAACGAAGCTGGAGTTGGGGCTGGGCTCAAGGCTGCGCTTCAATCGACCGGAATTCATCGTGAAAGCATTTTTATCACGACGAAAATTCCAGCTGAAGTCAAAAATTACGATGGTGCCGTGCGCTGTATCCAAGAATCTATGGATCGTCTGGATGCGTTCCATATCGACATGATGCTCATTCATGCACCCCGCCCGTGGGCCGAGATGGGTTCGACATCCGGGAATCGTTATTTTAAAGAAAATATCGAGGTTTGGAAAGCTCTCGAAGAGGCGTACGAGGCTGGAAAAATCCGCGCAATCGGCGTCTCCAATTTCGAAATCGACGACCTCAACAACATCATGGCGGGTGGCCGCGTGATACCGGCGGTAAACCAAATTCGTGTGCACATTGGGCATGTTCCAACGGAATTGATTGATTTTTGCGAACAAAACGGAATTTTGGTTGAAGCGTATTCGCCAAATGCGACGGGTCGCCTCTTGAAAGTCCCCGAAGTTTGTGCGATGGCGGAAAAGTATCACGTTTCAGTCCCGCAACTTGCTAGCCGATTTGTGTTACAGCTCGGGCTGCTTCCTCTTCCTAAATCTGTTCACGAAGAACGTATCCGCCAAAATGCCAAATTGGACTTCGAAATAAACTCGAATGACATGGCTTCTTTGCTTAAACTCGACGGATTGTAATTGCTACTCTGAATCGTCATCCTGAACGCGAAGCGTGATGGATCCAGTGACATGTCTCTTGATGTCGTTCCCCAGTGCATGATACGCTGGGGTGTTTTTTGTATATAACACGTTGTGTGTTATATAGAATTGAAAAATTTAAGAAAGTTTAAAATTTGTTAGAAATTTTTAAAATTAGTGATGTTTGTGTAATAAAATTTATTGCGGTATTTTGAAAGTTTGTTTAATTTATAAGTACGAGAATAAATTCATGATTTCTTGAATGACATAAAAGTGATTCTTATTGTCATGGTATGAGTTCTCTAAAGAAAAAATAACACAAAGACCTAAAGGAGAAAATAATGAAAAAAATATACTTGTCGATGATGCTTGCTGCATCATTTGGAATTGCAAACGCTACTCCAATGCCTACATATACAGGTAACTGTAACATTAATGGGTACGATCATTCAACTATTTGCGGTATTCCACAGTGGATTCATGTCTATGGAAGTCCCCTAGGTGTTTCTACGGATCATGCTTGCACCGATTATCAATTTTTTCACGGTTATGATGGCTACACTCCGGGTTTAGGCAAACCTTATGTGATTCATAACAATAAATCCCAATCGATTAATGGGTTTAAACTTTATTATTATTTTACGGCTCCTCCTTCACGACAATTTAATGTGAAGGTATATCGTTATCTTTATGCAAACAGAAACGATCGTGGTCGTGTGATGGTTGATAATTCTATTCAGCCTAATAATATACAGATTGATCAATTGTCTGAAACACAGTATAGAGCCGTCCTTAATTACAGTAACGTATCTATTGCTGGGTCAAGCCGTTTCCCTGCGCAAGGTGGAATTTATATTAGGGTGGCTTCGACGGATTCTTATGGCATTGATGGGTATGAGCTGAATGGCTTTGTGATTGGATCAAAGTCAGGTACTGTTTTGTATGGCCCGGATTTGAATGATGAAGGAACGACGACACATCCTTTAACTGCAAGACGAATTGGCGTATTGACAGATGAATCGACTTGTCCTGATTATAGTAGCATAAAGCTTGATGTGGAGGATTCGAATAATCTGACATCTATCACTCATGTTGGTGGTGCATCAGGAAGCCCTATAGGTGTTCAGAAGGTGGGAACCTTTATTCAGTTCAAGTATTGCGGGCTTTCTTATAGCCAATTACCTCAAACTAGGTATGGCTATGCCGTTTTGAAGCTTGATTCTGAATGCCCTGCAGGATCGGTTCCTATTGTTCGTACTCATGATACTGAAAATAGTGGTAACATTGATTCATACACGGGCTATATATGGCCGAATACTGTAGCTAGTGGCCCAGCTGATGCTGTACTGCAGTATTGCTATGTCTCAAGTAAGGGTGGCTCGCCAATCAAGTATCCTTTTGACAAAAAGTATGGTATTTTTGTAAGTTATCGTGCTTACCTTGGTAATGAAAGTAATATGTCTGTTAGCAAGGTTTTTGTGGATGACGAAAACAATAACAATCATAATTCCTGGAATAGAAGTGGCGTTCCCCTCCATTTGCGCACTTTGACTCAAGACGTTATGACTGGCAATGGAGATACTGAGTATTACGTTGCAAAATGGGTTGGACCTGAAAACGCTATGCTTTACAAGTCTGCTGACGTTGTTCGTGTTAACAACATTTCTGCTGAAACTCCGCTTGTAGCTGCTATACCGCTTGCTCCGGCAATCAAGGGACTGAACCGCAATGTTGTTGCGGTTGAACTCAAGTCTGCTGGCGATGTGAAGGTTTCTATTGTCGGTGTCAACGGTGCCGTTATTGCTAATGTTTCTGAAAAGAATCTTCAGGCGGGCGTTCATCAAATCAAGTGGAACGCCGAAATGGCTCCGAGCGGCCGCTATGTCGTGAAGGTTGAGCAGAACGGTATGGTGAACGCCAAGAACGTGATTTTGAAGTAATGCGTTAATCAGAATTATACGGCTGAATTACTAGGATTGAATAGGCTGTAATAAGTTTTTTATGACAAAAAATAACAAAGCGTATCATGATGATACGCTTTCTGCTTTTTTTACAAAATTTATCATATTTATTTGAAATATTTTATTTGATTAACTTGTAAAGTAAAATTATCTTGACTATATTATTTTGTACAAATTCAAAAGAAGGAGAAGTATGAAAAAATTATATCTGCTAATTCTGTTGGCGGCATCCATGTGCTTTGCATCATTAAAAGTCGTGGGTACGGGTTATAAGGAACCTCATTTCAAGGGCGTTTCCTTTAAAATAACGAACCAAGGCGGAAGCCAAGTCAAAGGCTTTAAAATTACAGCCTATATAGAAACTTGCCTTATGGCTAAGGGCATGAAGATTCATTCTTCAACATTGGCTGGAGGCAGTGTTTCGTCTCTGACTAGATTGACTTCGCATTTGTATAAAGTGGTTTTTGATTTTAGTAAGCAGACGATTCCTGCAAATGGCACTTTCCCGAGCGATGGCAGCTATTTGCGAATTAATTTGAGAAATGCAAAGGGAACAACAATGTGCCCGATAAGTGCTGTATGGTCTGTGCCGGCGGGTGATCAGGACTTGCCTAATTTTGTAGTGACGAATACGTCTGGAAATGTTTTGTGGGGAAAGCCTGAAGTTGATGATGGCTTAAAGAGAGTTGGCATTTTGTATGGTGGCAGAAACGATTACCAAACTTGTGGTGCAAGCTATGATAAGGAAAATACCATTACTCTTGACACGGAAGACAAAAATCCTAAAACAAGAATTGTGTCTGGTAATACGAGCCCCTATGGCATTGAAATTCCTAGTGACCGACAGACTATAAAGTTCTCGTTTTGCAATGAATTCCAGAAGCAAATGCCGCAAATGCCCTATGATTACATTGTGTTGAAATTGGATAATACTTGTCCTCAGGGTGCTTATGAATTTTCTCGACGCCATGATACGGAGGATTCGAATAATAAAAACGCTACTTCGGGCGATGTATGGCCAAATGTGGTTGGCGATAATGCTACTTTGTATTTCTGCTTTATTCCAAAGAAGGATGGCGTAACGCGAAAGTATCCTGTTGAAAAAGAGTATGGAATTTTTGCTAATCCGTCGACAAGTGTGAGCTCGTATATCGTTCGTACTGAAGTTCACGTAGATGACGAAGACAGCAATAATAACAATAAGTGGAACTTCTTTGGTGCGTCCAAAGATATTCAGAATCGAATCAAGAATATCATCGGTGGTTCCGATAATACTGACTATCGCGTGATTAAGTGGACGGGTGCTGCTAACGCCATGTATAAGAACTCTGATGTGGATAATTCTCAAATGCAGTATGTTGCAGCAGCTCCGCTTGCTCCGGCTGTTAAGGGCCTGAACCGCAATGTAGTGGCTGTTGAACTCAAGTCTGCTGGCGATGTGAAAGTTTCCATTGTTGGCGTCAATGGTGCTGTTGTTGCCGATGCAGTAGAAAGGAATCTCGGACCTGGAGCCCATCAGATTAAGTGGAATGCCGGAATGGTTCCGAGTGGCCGCTATATCGTAAAGGTTGAACAGAACGGTATGGTGAACGCAAAGAGTGTGATTCTGAAGTAGGTAGAAATTATACTTTGTTCATTATATGAAAGGGCTCTCGGTGCTTTCTGAGGCTCTTTTTTTGTTTTATATTAAAAAAGATAAAATATAAAGTTTTGAATTTGTTGGATTTGAAAACTTTTGTTATGAACAATATTCTTTAATAATAAGTTTGAAAAATTTTAAATTATTTGAGATAATTTATTTTTACATTATTGACTTGATAATTTGTTGTTATTATATTGTTTTACCCCAAACAACCTAAAATGAAAAGGAAAATATGAAAAAAATATATCAACTTTTGCTGTTGGCATCGTCGATGTGCTTTGCAGAATGGAATGTCTTTACGAGCAGTACGTACTCTTTCGGCTGTCTTGGCCATGATGCTCAAGGATATTCCATACATTGCGGTGAAGGCTTCCGAATGTCTTTTGATAATTCTAAATCGAATCAACCGGTGAATGGATTTAAAATTTCCATATTCTTTAATGCGGCTCCTGGTTCGGATTTTAGTATGGAAGCTCGTCGAGTTCTCGTAAGAAGTATCACGTATGGACTTACAGAAGAAACTGTTGTCGAAGGCGATAATTCGATTCAGCCTATGAATGCTTATGTTGAACGTATATCTGCGGTTCAATATAAAGCGGTGTTCGACTATAGCAATGTGACTATTCCTGCGCGTGGACGGTACCCGGCTGATGGTATGATCCGCCTCAGATCTTATAATACAACTTATGCTGATGATTCGGGCTATTGGATACCGTATGGCCATACTCTTCGCGGGTATGTCGTTGAATCGCCGTCTGGAGAAGTTCTGACAACGTCTGTTAGTCATTATACTCCTGATCCGTTAAGAAGAATTGGTGTTTTGACTAACGAGGATGAATGCCCGAATTCGCTGGGCACGGATCCATATATTAATGAAATTAGGCTTGATACGGAAGATTCGAATGACCAAACTAGAATAGCGGATGGTGATAATAATCCGTTGGGTATAGAAATAGATCATGGTTATATTAAGTTTAGATATTGCACTCTTATGTTTACTAGCCTTCCTCGTGTTCCCTATGATTATATTGTTTTAAAATTGGATTCGGAATGCCCGCAGGGATCGTATCCTTTAACTCGACATCATGATACTGAAAACGATGGTAACATAAATGAATCGTCGGGGTTTGTGTGGCCTAATGTTGTTGTTGCTGGGGCTGACGCTACGTTAGAGTATTGTTTTGTTCCGAAGGATGTTAATGCTACACGAAAATATCCGTTTGATAAGAAATATGGTGTTTTCTCCCGTCACACTGGTGCAAATATTGCTCGTAGCCATATTTATATAGATGATGAGGATAGTAACAATGGTAATTATTGGTATTTCCCCACGGAAACGTATGGTTATCGAACAGACATTGAAAAAATTATGTCTAGAACATCGAATACGGATTATTATGTAATTAAATGGACTGGTTCTAACAGCGCTATGCTTTCCAAGTCCGCTGCTGAAGTTACTGAAGGCCCGATTCCTGTTGAAAATACGCTCGTCGCTGCAGCTCCGCTTGCTCCGGCCGTTAAGGGCCTGAACCGCAATGTCGTGGCTGTTGAACTCAAGTCTGCTGGCGATGTGAAAGTTTCCATTGTTGGCGTCAATGGTGCTGTTGTTGCCGGTGTTTCTGAAAAGAATCTTCAGGCTGGTGTTCATCAAATCAAGTGGAATGCCGGAATGGTTCCGAGTGGCCGCTATGTCGTGAAGGTTGAGCAGAACGGTATGGTGAACGCAAAGAGTGTGATTCTGAAGTAAGTAGAAATTATACTTTGTTCATTATATGAAAGGGCTCTCGGTTTTGCTGAGAGCCCTTTTCTTAATAAGCTTGTGATTTACTTTATGTTTACTCGCTTGTAGCTTTTCCCGACTTTTACGATGTACGAGCCTGCGGTTGGAACTTTTATGCGTGTCGTATTGCCGTTTAATGCTCCGACAGAAATCACTTGCCCTTTCATGTCCATGATGGCGTAGTGCTTTACTTTGCTGAATTTGTCTGTGGCAATCGTGATTTCCAGAGCGCCAGATTTAGTGATGTGGAGTGTTTTGCTGTTTGCTTTGGCGCTACGCTCTGCGATGGCGGCTTTGCCTTTTACTGTGAATGTTGATAAAATTGTTTGGTTAGAGTCTATTTTGACGATGATGTAATACGAACCTTCGGTTAAACTGTTTAATATTTTGTTTTGGTCTATTACAGGGTGGATTGGGTCGGAAACGTTGATGGCTCCGTCTAGCTGAATGGGTTTTGTTGCAAATTCTGCTTCGCTAATAATGGTCTTAGTGGGGTCGGAACCCGTTGGGTCTGTGGTGAACAAGTATGTGATTGTTCTATCGTGGAATTGATTTTCCGGATTATCGCAAACGAAATCTATGGGCTTTCCGCACTTGTCTTTTGTGATGACGCTGCATTTTTTGAAGAACCTTTCTTCTTTTTTAATTTTAAATACATCTATTTGATAAATATACAAGTTTGTGTTGATGTTTAAGTTGCTTGTTGTCGTGCGGCGGTCGCATGTGAAAATGTCAATGTCGTATTCGTTGCCTTCTGTAGCTTTGGGTAAGAATTTATTCAAGTCAACGTAAGCGGGGGCGGCAAGATGTGTTCCGCCAAGATCGACTGCGAGTTTGTTGTCGATGAATACCCAAATGTCATCGTTTCCGCTGGTGCTGAATGTCGCGTTCTTTCTGAATTTGAATCGTGCATGAGTTTCAGAGCAAAAATGGTGATTTCTTCCGCCGTTTCCGTCCCCATCGACTTCGGATGTCCAACGGTATGATGCGGCTGCGCCTTGCGCTGGTGAACTTGGTTTTTCTGTACCTGTGACGTAAATGGGCGTTCCTTCGGGCGCTGCATCTTGGAAATCGCAACTCCATCCGAAAATACAATCGTGTTGGCCGAGCTTCAAGCTGTCTCGTATGGCGAGTTCTGTTTCGTAGCCGTCGTCAAAAAGTCCATTGCAATTGTAACCTTTGTCCCAACCGGGACCGCTGCAGAACAGATTGAAAATAGGAGTGTGTTCTGTGGAATCGATTTTGCGGAGCTCTGGACCGTAGAAAATCGGCCCTTCTGCTTTTCGTTTGGTTCGTGCTTCTGGAAGTTGTTTTTGGTTCGGGCTGAAAGTTAGGACGTTTTCGTTGGAATTTTCTACAGGGAAGAAACCTCCTGCAACAGGATTTTTGAGCCCGTTTACGTAGGTGTAATCAGAGTAGAAAGCCCATTTGTTGTCTGAAGATTTGGAAACATGCATTTCGTAACAGCTCGCTTCGTTTACTCCGTCAGTTTGATTAAACATGGCTGCAAAGGCCTCGTCTGCTTGCGTGCCGAAACACTTTCGCCCGATATCCGTGAGTTTCATCTTTTTCGAAGCAGAATCAAGTGTTGGTTCGACCATGCCTTGGGTTACGCCCATGCATGGCATTTCGGCTGAGTCTGTGGCGATGACGGAATATTTGACATTAGGATAAAAACAGGCGTTGGTGTGAGACTGGGCTTTGGTTAGTGCTCCGTTCCAGTTTGGGCCGCAACTGAATGCGCCGTGCAAAGAGGCGTCGGTGTCGTAGATGACTGAAGTCAAAATGTATTGGCAGTCCCCTTCGATTTCGGGGTCTGCTATGTACCAACCAAAGTCGATACCTTGAAGGATAGAGGCTTTTTCTTCGTCGGCGATAAAGTATAAAGCGTTTTTGAAACTGAATGAGTTCTTGTAAATATCAAACAGAGCGTTCAAATTAATCTCTTCTGGAGCTTTGCCTGTATTGGCGCCTTTTTCGCCTCTGAATCCGATGGCGTGAGCCATGGTCTCATCGTTATCGGCGTGAATGAAAACTTTTGAGGGGAGCTTTTCATTCACGTAGCGTCTGTAATACCATCCGCATTTTTCTGGGACTAATTCGAGTACGCGGTCTTTGCCGTCTTCGTTGATTATAGGGGTGGCTTGAACCCAATATTGGTTTTGCGGTAAGAATACGTAGAAATCTAGAGTGGTGTCGGACTTGCTTTCAGCGCAGATGGCTGCTGTAAACGCAGAAATTGCGATAATTGTTGCCTTCAGTAATTTCATATTTCCTCCTTGCTTTACAAAAAAAACTAATTTTGTACAAAATAAATCTATAAAAAAGCGAATGACGTTGCAAATAGGATAGATAAAAAAAGTGCGCAGGTGCGCACTTTGTAATGTGGTTAGTATTCGCTTTGCGGCGCTAGGTTCTTAGTGGCCTACTTCGCATCCCCATTTGTACTAGTCGTTGATCATGTGTTCGTAGAACTTGCGGTATTTGTCTTTGTCTTCGGTCTTGCGGACAGCGATAGCGTCTTGCGGATGGCGGTTGAGCATGCCCGTGATCATCTGCGGGATGATGTAGCCCCATTCGTACTTGCTCTGCAACGGCAAGAAGAGTTCCTGAATGGCGTCGAGAACCGGGCGCAAATCGTACTTCGGATTCTTGAGGAAACCGAGGAGGAGTTCGGTGGTGCAGTTACCTGCGCCGCGGCCCATGCCGGACACAGAACCGTCGAGGTAATCAACGTGGTTGATGATGGCCTGGATCGTGTTGGAGAAGGCGAGCTGTTGGTTGTTGTGACCGTGGAAGCCGAACTTCTTGTTCTTCACGATGCCCTTGTAGCGGGCAAGTTCCTTATCGATATCTTCCTGGTAAAAGGCGCCGAAGCTGTCGACGAGGTAAAGCACGTCGGCCTTGCATTCTTCGTTCACCTGATGGAGAGCTTCGTCAAGTTCCGGACCGCGGTCGCGGCTTACGGCCATAATGTTGAGCGTGGTTTCGTAGCCCATCTCGTGGAATGCGTTCACCATGCTGATACCCTTATCGATGTTCTTGACGTAGCTTGCCACGCGGAACATCTGGTACGGGCTTTCTTTTGCAGGCTTCACGGCGTCCATGTTGACGCGGCCCACGTCGGCCATCACGGCCATCTTCATCTTGGAATCAATACCGTCTTTCACTTTCCAGAGCAAATCGTCATCGCAGAACTTCCACGGGCCGTATTCCTTCGGGTCGAAAAGTTCTGGAGAGTTCTTATAACCCATTTCCATATAGTCAACGCCGGCTGCGGAAAGGAGTGTATAGAGACGACGGACGAATTCCAGAGAGAAGTCGTGCTTGTTGACGAGGCCGCCGTCGCGGATGGTGCAGTCGAGAACTTTAATTGTTTCGTAGTACATGGTTAGATCCTAGACGAAAGACGAGAGACGAAAGATGATTGCTTGTTTCGAAAATCGTAGTCGTCGTTGGTTGAGGTTATTGTCTCAGACGTCGTTCTGAGCGATGAAATCGCGAAGAATCCAGTCTTTTTTCAATTACATCGCAAACATAGGTTTTGAAGTTTGAATGGTCAATAAATTTTTGAAAGTTTTTGAAAAATACTTGTTATTTAACGTAAATATTGCGTTAAATTGCGGCGGATAGCTATTTTTAGGCATGTTTTGGGACTTATTGGCTTCGCAATATATTCTCGTTTTGACTCCATTGCTGTAAAACTCCATCGATAAATTACTGTTTATCATTGCAAAAATGGCCGTCTTGAATATTCTCTAAATGGTTAATTTTATATTCTACGCTAAATTTGCGTTAAAATGATTCTGTGAGCAATTCCCGTATGAGGTTTATTTTACTTTTTTCCGTTGCTCCGTGAATCTATATTTAGCGCATGCATATACATAAGCTTTCCCCGATTTTGTCTGCCGCGGTTCTTTTGGGCGCGAGTGCAGCTTCTGCCGAAACGAAGTTTTTCTACAACCAGGTGGGCTACGATCTTGGCCAGCCGATTTCTGTAATTGTCAAGAGCGATAACCTCTCGGATGGTGCTGAATATAGCGTGATGTCGAATGGCACTGCCGTCAAGACGGGCAAGCTTTCGGCAGGCTCGAATCCGGACAATTGGCTCAATAACGGTAAGTTTTATGTGGCTGATTTGAGCGGACTTTCGACTGGCAAGTACACTTTGCAGGTTTCCGAAAACGGACAGGTGCAAAATTCCGGTGAATTTACGGTGGGCGAAAATGCTTTGGCGACAAATACGCTTGCAACGGTGCTCGATTACTTTTATAACGACCGTGCAGACGATCCAACTGTTGAAGGTTGGGATAAGCAGATGCCGGTGTACAAGTCCGATAAAAAGCTCGATGTGCATGGCGGTTGGTACGATGCTAGCGGTGACGTGAGCAAATATTTGAGCCATCTTTCTTATGCCAATTATTTGAATCCTCAGCAAATTCCATTGACGGTGTGGGCGCTTGCGTTTGCCTCGGAACGCATTCCGACACGTCTCGCTTCGACATCGACCAAGGCAAAAACGGCCGATGAAGCCGCTTACGGTGCGGACTTCTTGGTGCGCATGCTCGATGAACAGGGCTTTTTCTACATGACCGTGTTCGATAACTGGGGTAGCCCCATGGGCAAACGTGAAATTTGTGCCTTCAGCGGTTCCGATGGCATCAAGAGTACGGATTATCAGACCGCTTTCCGCGAAGGCGGTGGCATGGCGATTGCTGCTTTGGCAAGTGCAGCAAGACTTGGCCTAAAGGGCGACTTTACAAGCGAACAATATTTGGCTGCTGCTGAAAAAGCTTTTGAACATTTGTCCGAAAAACAGAGCGTTGGTGGCGTTTGCGATTATTGCGATGACCACAAGGAAAACATCATTGACGATTACACGGCGCTTTTGGCTGCAACGGAACTTTATGCGGCTACGAAAAAGCTGACTTATTTGGAATCGGCTTATGACCGTGCCCAGAACTTGGCTTCTCGTGTAAGCAAAGATGGTTATTTTTGGAGTGACGATGACAAGACACGTCCGTTCTGGCATGCGAGTGACGCTGGCCTTCCTTTGATTGCCCTTGCCCGCTATAGCGAAGTTGTGGGAGCGATTGATGAAAATTCTGGTATTAAAGTTCATGACCATTACGTATCTGGTTGGGTTTGTGTTACTATGATTGGAGGTGGTTGTTCTAATCAGTTTTTAATTGATGTTTACCAAGCAATGATGTCTCATTATGAATGGCTTATCAATATTACGAATAAAGTTGAGAATCCGTTCGGGTATGCTCGCCAAACTTACAAGACTCAGAATAAAATAAAAGATGGATTCTTTATCCCGCACGATAATGAAAGTAATTACTGGTGGCAGGGCGAAGACGCTCGTATTGCAAGCCTTTCGGCGGCAATTTTATATGCAAGGCAAATCCTGGATGATAGGCGCTTGTATAAGGAAGCTTCGAAGTTCGCTGCCGACCAGATCGACTGGATTTTGGGCAAGAATCCGTATGGCACTTGCATGATGTATGGCAAGGGAATTAAGAATCCTGAAAAGTATGATGGCCAGTCGAATTACGATGCGACCCTCGAAGGCGGCATTGCGAATGGCATTACAGGCCGTAGCCAAGATGGCTCGGGTATTGCCTGGGATGACGATGGCGTTGGTGTTGTCGGTTTCGATCCGCAAAAAGAAGCATGGAACAATTGGCGCTGGATTGAACAGTGGTTGCCGCATAGCACTTGGTACTTGATGGCTGTCGTAGAACGTTATGACGAAGTGACCGAACCTGTGAAATTTAGTGTCGGGCTCCCGAAGAGTGTCGCTGCCGCTAAGGTTGGCGTATCGCTTGTGGGGCGTACACTTTCGATGAACTTGCCAAAATCGGCTGTCGGTAGCTCCGTCAAGATTCTTGATTTGCGTGGCAATGTGCAGATGCAGAAAATAGCACAATCGCGAAACGAAACAATGAATTTAAGCACGCTCAAGAGCGGTGTTTATTTCGTGCAAGTCGGCGGCATCTCTGCCAAGAAAATAATGCTGAAATAAATTGCGTAAGGAGAGGGGTGCGGGCCTCTCGTCATCCTGACCCTGCAAGGGGAAAGGATCCTGTCATTTCTTGAAAACATGCGTGTGTATTGTCATGCCCTGCTTGACAGGGCTTTTTTTGATGAATGTGCTGGATTCTTCACCCGCTGTGTGGGCTCAGAAAGACGAAGTCACGTAACATGTCGATAGTGCCGACCCTTACCACGGTCTACTTCCTGCAGTCTTCTGCGGCGAATCCACTCTAGTTTATCACCTTGAACTTTTTGGTTCCGGCGTAAGCTTGTTGTACGAGAATGTTCCTGCCTTCTTCCATGAGCTTTTTCGCTTGTTCGGCAAGTTTGTCGTCATCTTTTTCTTTGAGGACCTTTTCCAAGTGTTCCATAGCAACATTGATGTCGAGCTTTGTTTTTATGCGAAGTTCCCCAATATCCAAATGCGCACGGCGTATGAGCGTTGCATCCTTTTCTTTGGCGATTCCTTTTTCAAGTAGCACGATGGCTGCTTCGGGAATGTTCTTTTGCTTTGCCGTTGCGCCCCATTCAAGCCATTGCAGGCTTGGGAATTCGGCGTAGCTGCCCGCAATTTTGTTTGCTGCGTCCTTTACGTCTTGGAACTTGACAGGTTCTTCTCGCAAAAGCGCCGTTAGCCCGTATTGGAGTATTCGCGCTGCGTTTTCAGTTTCGCCATTGTTGGCTGCTTCGAGACCCTTAGTAATCATATTGCGAATGCGTTCGCCCGGCGATACAGTTTCTTCGGCTCTTTGTGCGTTGTCTGTTGTTTGAGTAGAATCGTTTTCTGAGCGGTGAGGCATAAAGTAACCTGCGACTCCGCCCAAAGCAAAGAATATGGGGGATTCTACGGCGACTGCATTGAAAATGCCTGGGTTTAAGAACCAGTCGATTGCCATGCTGATGGCAAGGCCGAATTCTGAAATCTTGCAGACATAAGAGGGAATAGCGTCTTTTTCTTTGTCGAATGTGTTTGCACCCAGCAAGAAGCAGAGCATCAGGCTTACGCCAATGTAGCGTTGCGATGCAAAATGTTCAAAGAACGATGTGTTCACCAGAATATCTACAAAGAACCCGCTTATGATTGTGATTACAATCGCGTATGCATAAACGAATAATGTATTCCAACGTTTTTCAAGTTGAATCAGCGCGAACATGAAGCAGACAGCAAAGAAAATAAAGGACCAAAGGCTAGGAAGGAGCAAACCGCATGTGAGGAAACTTTCGGAGTTTCCTCGGCTTGGAATGTACGCCCAACGGTAACGGATGAATTTGTCCGTGTAGTTGTTGATCCATTTCTTGAGTTCGGCTTCGTATTGCTTGTCGGTCGGGAAGTTGCCATGTTCGGCGGCGTATTGTTCCTTACCGCCTTGGTTTTCCCACCAATCGAGAAATTCGCCTTTCATTTCTTCAATGCGGTCTTCGATAATCGGTGTGGGGTTCTCGACTTTGTAGCGCTCCTTGTAGAGTTCGAACTCTTGCGCTTTGATGGTGTCGTTGGGGTTGAGGCCTACGTTCTTAAATTCTTGAGAGCGTTCCTCGTTCCACCACTTTTCAAAAGATTCGTAGATTTCTTTTTTTTGCCTTAGCTCTTGGATTTGGGGGTCGAGTGTGGTTTCGAAATTGAAAACCCCAATGGCGAAAATTGCCAATAGCGTTAGGTAATGGTGTACTTTGAAAAAACGGAACGGTTTTAGGAGTAATTTCAATGCTTTCTTCATACTAATGAATATAAACAAATCATTAGTAGATAGTAAGAAGATTAATTGTTAAAAAGTGCGTTTGCCGTACTCGTTTAACTGATTCCACAAAAAATCGGTGTTTACGTCGCGGAATCCGACGGCGTTGACCTCTTCGCGGAGCTTGTGGGCCATGGCAAACAGGTTCGGGCTTTTTTTCATGCGCTCGGCGCTGTCGAATGTGGTGAGCGCGTCAATCCAGTCGTGGATTTCCGGGAAGCGTTCGTCGTTGAATACGTTTTCGCGGCCGTTTTCGATATATTCCATGTAGCGTTTGGTAATGAGGCGGCCTTCTTCGGTGTAGATTTCCTTTGCTTTTGGGTAGAGCTTTACGCCGGTCAAGTATTCGTGCATCACAGCGCCAAAGCTAAAGTAGTCAACCGCGTAGGTGATGTTTTCGCTAGATTGGGCGAGCTCGGGGGCGCTGTAGCTGGGCGACGAAAGTCCACCGCCTTCGGTGACGGTCTCGCGCATTTTTGCCTGGGCGTAACCAAAGTCGCAAAGCAAAATCTTGTGGTTGTTCTTGTGCGCCGGGTTTTGGCACAAGAGCAAGTTCCTGGGCTTGATGTCCTTGTGGACGATCTGGTAATAATGGAGCTGGCTAATGGTATTTGCGAGGTAGGCCATTTGGGCAACCCGCTTTACAACTTCTTCGTCGGAAAGCTTGGGCTTGATGACTCTGTCGAGCGAGCAGCCTTTGATGAACTCCAACTTGAGGTAGGGGTGGCGGCCTGCGATGCCGCCGCCATAAGATTGCACCACTCCTTCGATATTTGTTGCGCGGATGAGGTTGTTGATGCGGATTTCATCCTGGAATGCGCTCAGGAGCATATTCAGGCGGTGCAGACGATTTTTACCAGGTGGTGCCCAGTACTTGCAAATCTTTACGACGATTTCTTTTTCGTCATAGCGCTTTTCGTCGCGGGGGTGCTGGATCCAGAGTTTGGCTCGGTATAGCTGGTTTGTGCCTTCAAGCGAAAGAGGCTCGATGAGCTCGATGCGTTCGGCGTTGCCGTTATGCTTGAAGTCCGGGTTATGGTCAAACCACCGCTGGTATTCCGCCATGGTGTAGTTCGGGCGTAGCGCCAAGTTGCGCGAAACCCTGTCTATCGTTTCTGCCAAATTGTTCCAGAACATATATAGAATGTAGAAAAGGTGGTTCCCGATGGGCTCAGGGTATGGCAAAAACAGTGCTGGAAACAGCAAAAACCCGCCTAAAGGCGGGCTTGAAGTGCTTTTTGCTCTATTTTTCGCTTAGGTGTTGGTGAATGTAACCTGTCCTTCGCTTTGATCATCGAGCTTCGATGTGATGAAGTCGTAGGCCTCATCGACTGTATCGCAGAACTTGAACAGCTTGAGGTCTTCGGGGTTGATCATGCCTGCTTCGGCGAAGAATTCCCAGTTGAGCGCCTTCTTCCAGAACTTGGAATCGAAGATAACGACCGGCATCTGCTGGGCGTACTTGTCGGTCTGGATAAGCGTGAGCATTTCGAAGGCTTCGTCGAGAGTGCCGAATCCGCCGGGGAAAATCACCAGCGCACGAGCCATGCGCAAGAACCAGTATTTACGAATAAAGAAATAACGGAATTGCAGATTGAGCTCGTCGTCGATGTAAGGATTGCAATGTTGTTCGAAAGGAAGCTTGATGTTAAGCCCGATAGACGGTGTTCCGACGTCGGTCGCGCCTCGGTTGCCTGCTTCCATGATGCCCGGACCGCCTCCTGTCATGATGGCGTAACCCTGATGGCGCTTGTTAATCCACTTGCCGAGCTTTGCGGCGAGTTCGCGTGCGGCATTGTAGGAATCGGCTACTTTTGACAGGCGGTCTAAGCGGGCCAGTTCCTTTTTATCCTTGCAACCCTTGCGACGTTTTTTGATTTCGTCGGGCGGGAGTGTACGTGCAGAACCGAAGAACACTATGGAATTCTTGATTTCTTCTTGAGCAAAAACTTGTGCGGGGGAAAAAAATTCAGAAAGAATTCGGATGGGACGTGCTGCGTCGCTTTCCATAAATTCGGCATTGTGGTATGCCATTTGACCCGGTTTGGGGCGGAATTTCTTTGGCGCCATAATACTTAACCTCTTTTTTTATTTGATTTTTAGTAATAATATACGTTAAATCGCTTTTGTGGACCAAAAAGTAAAGTTTTTATCATCTTACTTGGAGTAACATTTATATATTAAGGGTATGCTAGTAAAAATGTGGACAGATAATTTTGTCATAACGGGCGAAATCGACACTTTACGTGACGAGCGCCTCACGGATTATATTCGTGAAAACAAGGACTTTATCGCGGTGACTCAGGTGCGCGTTTGTGACAGGAACGAAAAGGACCTGTTCCGTACGCACTTCCTGAACGTCAGCACGAACCACATCGAGATTATTCTCCCTGCGGAATAAGTTACCATTCTATGGCAATCTTTGCAACGAGGATTCGGCGGGCGGCTTCGTCGAGCTTTGTCGGGTCGTTCTCGACGCCGAGTAATCCTGCAAAGATGATGAATGGGCTTGCCGTTGCTCCTTGGTTATTGCACTTGACGCGGATATAGATTGTCCCGTCCTTGATTTCAAGTCCAGCTACCAATTCGTTTAAATCCATCTGCTGACCTCGGTGGTTTGTAACCACCGGGAATTTTTTCTGTTCGAATTTTTCCATGAGGTCGGCGGGAATGCTTTCGGGCGTATGGCGGTAAACAATTGCTGTAGGGAAGTGTTTGGAAAGCTTTTCCTTGAGCGGTTCGATGTCCACGATTTCCATGCCGTGCGGGAACGGAGCGCTAAGTTTTTCAATGGTTTTTTGCTTGCCTTCGGGCGAGATGTCGAGCGGTTGCAGCAAATCGACGCTGATGATTTCGCAATACGTTTCGAGCCCGAGCGGGAGTGCGCCCATGTTCACGATGCGCGGCTTGGGGCTGAAGCCTTCGCTGAACTTGATAGGGATGCCCGCACAGATGAATGTGCGCTCGAAGAAACTGAGCATGTTCTGGTGCGGGAGGAATCGGCTGATGCCTGTTTTCTTGAAAGTGATCTTGTAGCTGTAGCTCACCTTCTGGCTCGGGCGGCGGTCTGCGACGAGCTTCTTGATTTCTTCTGGAGTGCGGCTGGGCGCCTTGTGGCGCACAGGATCGTCCGCGAGGACGATTTCCTGGCCAAAGCCAGGAATGCCGCACTTTTGGCAGTCGCCCCACTTGCAGTTCGGCACTGGTGCCGATGTCGGGTCGAACGCTTTTTCCCATTCGCGACGCAAGTACTGCTTGGACGTGCCTGCGTGGATAAAGTCCCAAGGGAACACTTCGTCCTTGTCGCGTTCGCGGTAAACCCAGCTGGTGTCGTAGCCGCATTCGTCCCAAATTTGTAGCCACTTGTCAAAATCAAAGCGGTAACTGTCGCTTTCGAAGATAATGCCTTTCTTGTAAGCGGCGTAAATAACAGGCCCGAGCGAACGGTCGCCGCGGCTGTAAACGGCTTCGAGGAAACTTGTTTCCCAAGCGGCCCAGTTGATTTTCACGTTCGGGTGCTTGTAGAACTTTTCGCGCACGTAGCGGATGTGGTTGAGTGCTGTTTCTTTGTCCATAAACGGCGCCCACTGCAGCCCCGTGAACGATTTCGGAATCAATATGCCTATGCTCACTGCAATTTGGATGCCGCGGTTGTACTTGCGACCGATTTTCACGAGGTTGAAAATGAGCTCGCAGAAAGCCTGCATGTCATCCAGGTTCTCCGTCGGGAACCCAATCATCGTGTAAAGCTTGATTTTGTTGAACCCGCTAGAGAATGCGTGCTCGGCAGCATCGTACATGTCCTGATCGCTGATGGTTTTGTTGATCATCTTGCGGATGCGTTCGGAACCTGTTTCGGGGGCGAACGTGGCGCTGCGACCGCCCTTGAGGGCTGCCACTTTTTCGGCGAGACTTTGTCCGAAACTGTTGACGCGAATACTCGGGAGGCTCACGTCAACGTTATCGTAAAACGGGTCGTCAATGATGGAGTCTGTAAGCGCTTCGACCGGCTTGTAGTCTGCGGTCGAGAGCGACAAAAGCCCAAGCTCGCGTTCGCCTGTTGCTTGAATGCCGGCCTTTGCAATATCCAAAACATCGTCCGGGTTGAGCTCGCGGCACGGCCTGTACCAAATGCCTGCCTGGCAGAAACGGCAACCCTGTGCGCAACCGCGCATCACTTCCACGCTAAAGCGGTTGTGGACAAGTTGCATATTTGCAATCAGGTTCTTGATGGGGTAGTCTTTCGGGTCGAGATACGGAATAAATTGACGGCGTACACCGTTCGTGTGCTCGTAAGAGCCTTTAGCGGGCTCTTTCGGAACGATAACTCCATATTCGTTTTTTACAACTTCGCGGAGGCTCGGTACATACACCCCATCTATTTTAGATAAATTCTCTAGAATCTCGGAACGCTTGAGACCAGCCTTGCGCCCTTCGCCCACACAACGTACAAATTCAACAATCAGCTTTTCGCCATCGCCAATCATGAACGCGTCAAAGAAATCGGCAACCGGTTCCGGGTTTCCCATGGCGGGGCCGCCAGAGACTACAATCGGGTCTGTCTCGGCGCGGTCCTTTTGCCATGCCGGGATTCCCGCGAGTTCAAGCACGTAAGGTACGTTCGTAAAATTCAATTCGGTCTGGAGCGTAAGCCCCACGACTTCGAAATCCTTGACTGCAGTATAGCTCCCGTGCGTGTATAGCGGAATGTCGTATTTTTTCATCTCTTTAGCCATGTCGTCCCACGGAGCAAAACCCACTTCGCAAAGCAGGTCCGGTTCGCGGTTGAGCACATGGTACAGAATACGCAGCCCGTTATTGCTCATGCCGATTTCGTAAGTGTCCGGGAACACAAACGCCATACGTGCAAGCATTTTGCTATGGTCTTTGATGACGCTGTTTGCTTCGCCGCCCATGTAACGGGCGGGACTTTCTACAGCGGGGAGTGCAAGAGCAAGTTTTTCAAGGATAGTCATGTGGATTAATGTAGAAAAAGAAATCTCACATGTTACGTGGCAAATGCAAAAGCTACAACAACGTGGCTAAATCAAAATACATTTGCCTTGTTCTGAGAGGTTCTTCTTCTGGAATATTGTTGTATGCTTTCTTTTGATTTTCGTCTTTGAAGAGACATGAAAATTTGTTATTGTCGTTAGAATAAAAATGCAGAACATCTTCTCTGTTGTATGCATCGACTACGATGAATCTGCATCCAGTCTTGTTGTGGTTGCTTAAAAACCAAGCTTTAATAAAATCAATAATTTGTGAGCCTAATTTTTGATTTCTAAAATTTTTACTAACGCCAAGTCGTCCAATTAAAACTGCGGGATAGTTTCTGCCTTGTTTAATCCACGGAATGAGCTTGACTAGTCGTCGCTTTGCGTTGTTTGGTAATTCAGTAACGCGAATTGCTGAATTAGAAAGCGTGAAAACTGCAGCTATGATATTGTTTGTGGCTGATAAAAAACAGGAACTTTTTCTGCAAGTTCCTTGTTGTAGCGCCGAAAAAGAAAGTCTTTTTCTAAGTTCAAATGAGACCGGCCTCTTTCAGGATAGAATCTGCTTTACGGATTTGTTCAGAAAAATCCTGACGACCACGCACTTTTGTTACGCGTTCAGCGGCTAAGGCGAACGCTAGGGCTTCTTGCCCTTTTAAGGTTGGGATAGGTCTAATTTCAAGTGCCATATTTGTAATATAGAATTTGCAAAAATAAAAAGCATGTGGGCGCATTTTTTCAATGGAAAAGCACTATTTTATAGGAACATTTGTAGCCATACCCCATAATATTTTAATATTTTTATAATATGAGTATCGTTAAATATATTTTCTGGTTGGTCGCCTTCTTAATGGGCGTTATTGCAGCTTACGTCGTCCCCGAAGAAACCATGTCTTCTGGGGCGAAATTTGTATTTGTCGGCGCCTGGGGTGCCGTGCTCGGTTTCGTTTTCTATACCGTCTGCCGCAGGCAGATAGAAGCTATCGAAAACGATTTTAACGAGGTGTTGAACAAGCCGCAGCCGAAAGACACTCAGTATGTGTCGGTCCGCTTGCAAGAAGAAAAGAAAAATCCGCTTCCGCCGGGGGCGATTCCTGCTTCCGAAGCGCTTAAAAATCAGCCTGTGCCAGTCTCAATCAAAAAGCTCGATGCGGCTGCCGTCAAGGTCGGGTTCCCGCTTGAAGCTTGGAACACCTTTAAACTTGGTGTCTTGCGCAACCGTCCGTTCACCGAAGTTGTCGATTCCATGCAGAAGCTTTTACCGGAACTTTTCCCGGGGGCTTCCGGTGTGCTTTATATGTACGGTGGCGTGCAGACCGAACTCTCGCAGATTTTCCGCTTTGGCCCGAACGTGATTAGCGATGAGACCATGACGCCTGCCGAATGCGCAAGCTTTAACACTGGCGATATCGTTGTGACCGATTACAACTCGCCTGATGTTTCGAGTGGTTGCACTCACTTGCACCATCGCCCGAAGGGCATTGCCATTTGCTCACCGATTGAAGGCCTCGAAGAACATTTTGGCATTCTGACTCTCCAGGTCGATAAGCTCCCCGAAACCGAAACTAAGGAATACTGGCAGGCGAAGGTGAGCATCGTTACGGCTGCGTTTGGGCTCTATGTGGCGAACCAGGACCTGAACATGCGCTTTGAACAGCACAGTATCCGTGACATGCTGACGGGTCTTTTTAACAAACGTTATATGGAAGAATCGCTTAACCGCGAGATCACTGCAGCCGTGCGTCACAAGTCGCCGATTGGCATTGCGATGCTTTATCCGGATGCAATCCCTTCTGTGCAGAGCAAGCAAGGACGCCATGCCGTGGAACAGCTCTTCTGGGAACTCGGACAGCGCTTGCCGAACTACATTCGCGGTGAAGACATTCCGTGCCGCTACTCCGATGACGTGTTCTGCGTGATTATGCCGGGTGCCGACCTCAATATTACGAGGAACCGCGCCGAACGCATTCGCAACGAAATCTCGCAGCTCCAGATCGCTTATGGCGACGGAATCCTTGCGACGACACTCAGTATGGGCGTTGCCGTGATGCCAACCCATGCAAACGATGCCGGTTCTTTAATCTATACCGCAGAAGCCTCCTTGCATATGGCTATGCAGGCGGGCGGTAACAAGGTCGTTATCGCAGATTCCATAATAAAGTAATTTACAGCCTTTATCAATATTCTGCCTATATTATATATAGTATGACTCTGATTCTTTCAGGGAAAGCCTCCTACGGGAGGCTTTTTTTATGGGTGTAGCGAGCCTGGGGACGCTTTTGAGGAGGCTTGTCGGGGGCTTGGCGCTAGCTCCATTAATAGTGTAAAGATTTTATTACGCCGAAATTTGCGAAAATGGGCCGTTTTTGGCTATAATTATTCCAACTTGGAGTAAAAAAACGTGGCGAAAGACTCTTTTTCGTAAAAAAATATCTATATATAGAGCATCGAAATTTGGTAAATAAATCCAATTTTTTGATGGAAATGTGCAGTCAGTCACAAAAAAGACCCAGTCATGACACAAACGTGACAAAAGTTTGACAAAAGTATTGCTTTTCCCGAAAAATTAGGTATATTATCCAATGTAAACGAGCGGTAACGCTCACAACAAGAATGTGTAACTAAAACAAGGAGATACACTATGAAGAAGCAAGGTTTTACCCTTATTGAATTGATGGTCGTGATTGTTATCATGGGCATCCTCGCAGCAGTCGCAGTTCCGAAACTCTTCGGTATGATTGCTAAGTCCAAGGCATCTGAAGTCGGCCCGGCAGCTGGTACCTACGTAAAGCTCCAGCAGGCATACTTCTCTGAATCCAACATGGCCGGTGGTTGGCAGTTGATCGGTTACCTTGCTCCGAGTGGCGCTGGCCCAAGCGAAACCACGAACTTCAAGTATGATGTTGGTGCTATCGCTACGAATACATCTGATGCTGTTACTGATCAGAAAATTGGTTGGCAGGCTGCAAATAAAGCCAATTTGAATGAATGCTCTGGTAATGGTACCGTATTCAACTGGACTGTTAAGGTTCAGAAGAAGTCTGGTACGTCTCAGGATGACGTAACATTCACCTCTTCTGCTGGTCCTGCAGGTTGCGTTGCTCTTACTCCGACCTTCGATAAGATTGGTAAGTAATAGCCTTATCGCTTAGCTAAAGAATTAAAGGGAATCCTTCGTATGAGGGATTCCCGTTTTAGTTACTTCTTTTTATATTACATATTGTGAAGAAGAAAATCGATTTGTCCATTGCTATAGGAATAAACATTCTGTTTTTCTTGTTGTTCGCCGTTTTAGGGGTTTTCCGCTACGGCGCTCTTGACGATTATTTTATGTCTACAGTCTTGACTGGGGCGTATGGTTCTGAGTTCGATCCTCATTTGGTGTTTGTCAATGGTGCGCTTGCCTATTGTTTGATGCCGCTCTATTATTTTTTCCCGAGTGTTGGCTGGTTCTATATTTTTGAGATGGCGTCCATTTTTGGAGCATTTACTCTGTTTTCTTATTGCTTGATTCGGCAGTTGGGATTTCGCTTGGGTGTTCCTTTGGCGATATTGTTGAGTTCCGTTACTATTGAATTTTATGCATTGGTTTCTTTTACGATTTGTGCACCATTGCTTGCTACAAGTGGTGCAATTCTATTTGTTAAAGGAAGTCTTAGGAAAAAAGTGTTGTGGTTAGTTGCTGGCTGTGTTTTGTTGGTTTTGGGTGCAATGATGCGCTTTCAAATGTTCTTGTTGGTTATTCCTTTTTTGGGAGCATTGCTTTTGTGGGCTCATTTCCCGTTTAAGGCTGTACCGAAAAAAACGTTAATTGCTCTTGTTTTTTGTGGACTTGCTATTTATGCGGTAAATGCGTTTGACGGAAATTTGTACAATGATTCAGAATATAAATATTACAAGGAATATCAATATAAGCGTGCTTTTTTTGGCGATGGGGCTCATTATGATAAAGAAGCTATATCTGATGAACTTGAAGAACGGGGAATGATTCCGCTAGATTTTCAATTATTGTGTGCCTGGAATTTTTATGACACGCAAGTTTTTAGTGCCGATAGCTTGGATGCTATTATCAAAATAGCGAATAGGAATGCTTTTATCAAAAATAAGCAACGGTTGCCTGCTGCGATAGCAATGGGAATTTCTAACGCATTTACGAGGAATATGGCTTGGTGTTGGTGTTTTATTTGCATATTTATTCTTTTGTTTACAAAGGATAGATCTAGATTGTATCCTTGGGTGTCACTTGCGTTGGTTGTGGTTTCGTATGTGTATTTGCTGCAATTGAATCGCTTGGTACCGCATGTAGAAATGGGAATTTGGCTTTATGCCACGGTTATGGGAATCCCGCTTTTACAAAAGGACAAAGCTGTTGCAGGTGTGTCTAGTAAAATTTCCAACCGTTTGCCGATAATTGTGTCTTTATTTGCGTTGGTGTTTTTGGCGGGTACGATTCTTTCGTTGCCTAAGGAAAATCGAAATCGTGCTGTTTTTGCCGTGCCTGAGATGTCCAGTGATTGGCGAGGCTTTTTAGAATATGCAAATAAAAATATAGACAACGTTTATTTGCTTTCTTTTTATCAATATAAGGATCTTGGTTTTGTCAAGAATGCTCCGTATGAAGCTGCAAAGCCTGGTAGTTGGCAGAATATAGTCCCGATTGGATATTGGAATATTAACTTGCCAGGAATGAAGCGGGAACTTGAGAAACGGGGCGTTGAAAATCCGTTGCGCGATATTATCCATGATAATGTTTATACAATCGAAACAGGGAATGCTCCTAGCTACCAGTTGTTCTACAAAATCCATTACCATAGGAATTTGAACGTTGATACGGTACAGACGTTTGGTGATTTGATGATTTTGAAATATCGCGAAGAGGTGTCTGATGAAAAAATTGCAGAAGATTAATTTGGCGGTATTTCTAGCGTTCATTGTGTTTGTTATTCCGCTTTCTTATGTTATGGGTTCCGATTTTATGGGAAAGCAGGAAAAACCTTGGCACATGCAAGGTGCTGTTCACGAAGATTCACTATCGCAAGAATATCTCAGCAAATACAAAATTTTAGATAAAGTGCCTGTAACGTTGCAGATAGAACGCCACAAAGAAAAACGTGTTTTGATTTTGATCGATGCTTGGGGCGTTCCGTTTGACGAACAAAAACTGGCAAAAGAATTTGCGATATTTAAGGATGTTCCGCACAAGTTTGCCATTCATAAAAGGCTGAAAAATGTAACAGCCCATGCGGAAAAAGTCGAGTTTCGGACGGATTCTCTAGACTCGCTCATTGTAGTCGATATGCTTGAAAGAATTGAACCATTGCTGATGATTCCTGATTATAAAACTATGGCTTTGACGATTCACGGTTCGAAATATGGTTCAGAAGAAATCTTGCAAAATATTTTAAAAGAAATTGCGAAATTAATAAAAAAATTCCCTGAAGTACAATTTATAGTGCAGGGGGCGCATCGACCAATTCTTGGAGCACCCGAAACCCGCCGCGAATATTATGCCCACTGGGTCCCGGTGGTGATTGGGAATTTTTAAAAATATTCTTGCTTACAATAGACTTGTATGATAAAATTTACAAGGAAATTGTAGTCCAAAATCTTCAAAAAAGCGTGTTAAGTATATGGATGGAGAATAATCTCCATTCACAAAATATGGAGATTTTGAAAATGAGTATTGAAGACGAATACCTGTTTGAAGAATACGAACACAGAAACGATGCTGAAAGTGCTAGGAAAAAGTTTGAGGGACAAAAATATCTTGACCCGAAATGTGATCCGGCGTTTAGGGCGTTGTTTGATAGCGAAGATGCTCTTGTGAGTTTTTTAAATGCAATATTGCACCTCGATGGAGAGAATGCGATTCAATCGCTAACGTACACGGTTCAGCAAGAAGAAATCCTTCGTTTGCCCGAACCCTATCGCGTTAAGTTTGATATCGGGGCCCGTACCAAAGCTGGAAAACGTATCGATGTTGAAATGCAACAACTTAAACTGAACGACTATGTTGACCGCATGATGGTATATAATGCATTTTTGCTGTTGCGTGCAAAAAACGATTACAACAAGGAAATTGATTTTCGAAACCTTCCTGACGCCCAAAAGAAAAAATATCGTTATAAATTGCCCGAAATCTATTCCATTTGGATTATGGATTACCCCGTTCAGTTTATGGAAAATGTTTACCGTGATGAAGTTGGTCTTTACAGTCAGTCTAGCACAGGCAAAGAAGATTGCGTTCCAATTTCTGCGAAAAATAAGTATATTATTGTAGATCTTACTAAGTTTGACAAGCCGAAAGACAAACTCGAAACGGATGAGGACCGTTGGCTTTATATCTTGAAGAATGCTGGTTCTTCAATTTCGCTGCCGGAATTCGACAACCCAACTTTCGAGGACGCTCTTCGGCGAATTGAATGCGATTTGGCAAGCGACGAACTTTTAATCAAGCAGGCAAATATGAAAGATTTTCTCTATGCGTATAGTGACGCTATTGATGAAAGCTATGAGAAAGGTGTTGAAATAGGAATTGAAAAAGAACGTACCGATAGCGAAAAGAAAAAGGATGATGCTATAAAAGCCTTGCTTGTTCAAAAAGTTGCACCAGATGTTATTGCAAAAGCTTATGGGATTCCTGTTGAAGAAGTTCTTAGAATAAAAGAAAAGTAATCTGAATTTTTTTTGTATAACCTCAATTCAATATCATAAATGGTATCTAGCACTTGTAATAAAAAAATATTACTTCATATACAAAAAAGGACCTCCTATTGGAGGTCCTTTTAAAAGGCTAAGCTATTACTTACCAATCTTATCGAAGGTTGGGGTAAGAGCAACGCAACCGGCATGGTCTGCTTTTGCTTCAAAAGCAACATCAGCATTGCCATTAGCTGTTGCTGCTGCAGAAGTCAACTTTACAGTCCGGTGGTATGTCGGGTTGGATGCTCCGCCACCCGTGCATTCGTTAAGGTTTTGGAAATTACCAGCCTTCCTGCCAATTTTTCCGCCTGCATCAAGTGCTGCACTAGCACCAACGGCAATTTGACTCGGATCATAGGAGAAGTTTGTTGTCTGGCTGTTGTTACCCGGAGCCATGTAACCGATCAACTGCCAGCCACCGGCCATGGAAGATTCAGAGAAGTATGCCTGTTGCAACTTCACGTAGGTTGTGGGGAGTGATTACAAAATTTTTATTGCCTAAAGCGTTGTTTTATGAAATCTCAATTCAATATTACAAAAGGAACCCAGCGCTTGTAAAAACGTTCTTGAAATTTTATGGGAGAAAGTATGGGGTTGTGATCACCTTGAACGATGAATCTTGTTTCGGGGTGCTTGTGCGCTAATGCGGCGATTGTCTCTAATGTTCGCATTAATAGCTTTGTGTAGGCGGAATCTATTGCGTTTGCATCGCTATTGTATATGCTTGAAAATCCTGGCAATGGGAATCTTGTATCGCTTGTGGTCCATGCAATAAAGTGCTTTTGTGTTGTGTCTTTTAGGATACGGTCTATTTTGTTTGCTATGACGTTGTCGCTTTGGTTGTTCCCGTAAAACGTTTCGCCAAAGCCTATGTTTGCTATGTATTTGTATCGCCGATGCATTAAACTGTCTTGGCCGGACAGGAATGTGGTTCTGTAGCCGATGTTGGCAAATATTTGGGGCAAGAATGTTGTGTCTTTGCGGCCCGTGGAATTGCGTGAATATGATTGCATCAGGTCTTCGCGCTCGGCGGTACGGGTACGGCTGTACATGCGGTTATGAATTCCTGCTTTTGTGATGCTTTTTCCGAAAATATCTAGTTGAGAATCGAAACGATTTATATCAAGAGGGATTCCCCAGCTTTCAACAAGGATGACAACGTTGTTACGTGTAGTGTCGATGAAATCTCTTGTGATTGTGACGGAATTGGTGACAATGTATTTGTTCTTGAAATTTTCACTGATGCTTGAACGAGAAACGGGTTTTGGTGCAATGCGCTCGATGTAGTCTATGGTTGGTATCTGGGCTAGGGGCTGAGAAGGGAACCGGTTACTTGCTGCTAGATGAATAAATAAAGATGCAAATAAAATAAAACAGATTGTGTTGAACTTGTAAGGCTTTATTTTCCAGACCATGGCGATGGAAAGTCCACAAGTTGCAAAAGGAACTAGTCCGTACCAACCTGTGTTCCTGTTTTTGATGGCGAGCAGGTTCTGCAAATCAAACCAAGCTATGGCAAATAGTGCGATAATGAGGAATGCTAATAATGCTGACCATGCTATAAAGTGGAAAAGGAAAGGCTTCGGATTTTGTAAAAGTTTTCGCAATGACACTGGAGCTTCGGCATTGCTCAGCGATTTTGATATTTTATCTCTCGCAAAAACAATTAAAAGTAACAGCGCGAAATATTCATAGCCGAATAGCCCGCGAACAATGTCTTGTCCTTTTTCAAAGGTGAGTAAAAACGGAACGATTGTAATAAGTGCGCTTGCAATTAGTGGGTATAGGAGACGTTGCATTATTTGGCCTCCTCTGCTTGGAGTTCTTCATGTTTTATTAGGCGGTATTTGTAGAAGGTCATTTCGCCTATGGCGTTGATAGAGTCTACGGTAACACTATCGTAATAGTGGCGCTGCAAAAATTCGACTAGGTTCGGTTCGTTTAAGGCTATTACGTTGTCGTGTACAACATCTTTGATGGGGTTGCTTATTCCATAAGCTTTTAGTGCTGTTGTGATTTCTGGCAGGTATGGAGTCCAATACCCTAAAGAAACGGTGTTGCGATAAGAGCCCGTGGGCGAGGCTAGATAGGGTGGATTGCGATGATGGCTGAATCGCATAAATGCGTTCATGTTTAGTAAAAACATTTTGTCAGGTTGCGAATCAATGTATTTAAAGACTTTGTCGTAGTCGGTAGAGTCTTTGATGGCGAGTGTTTTTAGTTTGCCCGATGATGGATCACGGACGATTTCACCTGAAGTCGCATATGTGTATATGTTGAATAATGCGATAATTGCTAATGCTGTATAAATTATTTTTGGGGGCATAGTAAACTTGAATTGCCCCATTAGGGGTATGGCGAGTACTGCTGCATAAAGCCAAAAGCCGTTCTCGACACGGTAAACTAAACGCCCGATATACATGAGGTACGCCATCAGCGAAAGGATTGCGAAAAAAGAATACCAGAGATATAAAAGTTTTTTCCGATTGGTACAATATGCGATGATGCAGAATGTGAACCATGCCCAAAACATGGGAGAATGCAAAGAGTGAGATAGTGTGTTTAATAAGTTGCGGGGAATTCTCCAAAATTCAATTTTATCTTTGTATGGATTGATTATGTCCGTGTAGCGTTTGATGCTGTCGACAGAAAAAACTTGTGTGTCGTAAAAGTTCCATACTGAGAGCATGTGAAAATCGTTGCCGCTCAGCCCGAATTCTTCGGCATCTTCGTAAACCGCATTTTGGTTGTAGCTTTTGTTATCGGCCAATGTAACTCGTGGCCCTTGGAATTTATTGAATGAGGCGTATTCTGGAGATTTGTATATGTTTTGATCAAATAAATGCAATGTGAATGCAGATACAAATAGAATTGCCAACCCGATAATTGTTTTTCGTTTGATCGCCCAACATTGCTTGAGCATAAAAAGGAGGCAAATGCAGAAAAATGGCATGCCCATAAGAAAAGCCTGCCAGCGCATTATGGACCCCCAGAGCATCAGTACTATACCCAAAATAAATGGTGCTGAAGTTTGAAGGCTTTCACAAACGTCATTGCGAGCTCCATGGTCACTGAGCTCAGTCGAAGTGGGGGCGTGGCTATCCATTATATTTTTGCTTGAAGAAACTCCATAAGCAAACAGCAGCATGCCCGCGGCACTTAAAATGGATGCACATTGTGTAAATTGCACTACAAGATAAAAATCGCTTGCAAAAAGTGCTGTGAATAAAGCGGCTAGTATTACTCCCCAATTTTCACCACATTTGCGTAAAAGAATATAACCGATTGATGTAAACGATATGAATACGGCCGCCATTTCACCAATGTAGTACCAGCCAATTTTGGGGAAAAGGAAGTAAAGGGGCAACAGTGCATAGCCGTAAATTGCATTCACAAAAATCAAGTGCGGATTGTATTCTGTGCCCAAAGCTCCCGTAAGTCTTGCCGCCATAAAGTAATCGTCGATGGCCCCAAATTTAAGGTCGCCAAAGATAAGGCAAAGTGCGAGAAAGAATAGATTAATGGCAATTGAAAAAATGAGAGCTCTTTTTATTGGCATAAGGAAAATATATATATTTAATTATATGGAAAAGCAAATAATATGGGCTATAGCTGCAATAAGCGGATTTGCGAAGGCGAAAAAGCTTTCTGTTAAGCATGCTTTCAATTATCTAAACTTATTTAAGGGTATAGATTTATTGCAGAGACATTATGGAGCTGAGTTTTTGCTATAGGTGTTGTCTCGATAGACGAACTTGCACAAGACCTGAAATCGATAAAATTGAATAATCAGTATGCTTTTCGTACAGAACGGTCGGCTTTATATTTACGAAAGAAGGATGTTTAAAATAGAAAATGGAAAAATTGTGCCAACGGAAATTTGAAACGATGCCTAGCTCCAAGAACATTAGCGTTTGTCAGGTACAGCATAGATTTGTGTGCGGAGGTTCGGAACAGGAGGTTGACTTGCCGTTTATTTCGATTATTGTTCCTGTTCATAATGCGATTGCGACTTTAGAAAAATGTGTTGAGAGTCTGATTGCTCAAACGTTTTTCAATATTGAAATTATTCTTGTGAATAACGGATCTACGGATAATAGTTTAGATTTGTGTAAAAGGCTTGCGTTTAAAGATTTCCGTGTTAAAGTTGCAAATTTGGAAGAAAAAGGTGTTTCGGTGGCGCGCAATAGAGGCTTGGATCTTGCGATTGGAAAATTTGTTACTTTTGTTGATGCCGATGATTGGATTGATAAAAATGTTTGTGAAATATTTGCTAGCGAAAATGAACGATATGATTACGATCTCTTTTGTTTTTCGGCAAAGTATCATCGGAAAAATAGAGTTACCGAGACTTTTTTATTTGATCAAAATATTAAGATGTTGTCAAAAAAACAAAAAGAAGACCTTCAGATAAAGGTTTTCGTGCCAAATGCTCCCTGTTTGGAGTATAGAACTAATACTCGTTTTGCAGGTAGTGTGTGGTCAAAATTTTATAAGCGAGAAATTTTACAGAAAGAAAAACTTCGTTTTGCTGCAGAAACGGTTATAAGCGAAGATTGTCTTTTTAATACATTGGCGTTAGATTTTTTTCATCGAATTGGTTATACAAGATCTTGTTTCTATCATTATGAACAGCATGGCGATTCTGCTCAAAATAGTTATCGCCCGAACAGTGGTTACTATTTTTGTTTTGTTATAAATCAAATGCAAAAGTGGTTAGTAGAAACGCATAAAGATCAAAAGTTTGTTGATGCTGCGAATTGTCTTTTTGTTCATTATTTATTTGGAATATTGAAGGAGGATATTTTTCATAAAGACAATCCATGCTCGTATACTGAAAAAATGTATTTATTAGCGCTTGTTTTACAAATGAAGGAATATAGGATTCCTTTGAAAAGGATGAATAAAAGTTATTTTTCTTTATCTGAATGTATTTTAATTAAGTTATTACAAAAGAAATGGTTAAATATAATTTCATTTATTTTTAAATTTATTTGATAAAATCTGTTCTGCTGCATTATAGAATAATTTGTTTCTTGTGATGTTTTTGTCGAAAACGTTTTGACTCTACTTTTTTTGGGGGGATGAATAAAATGCTATCGTTCGATGTGCAAAAATTTTTTTATTTTTTCGTAAAATAGAAAATGAATCCCGAATATGCGCCATAAATAAAGAGATCCGAAAAGTTTTTTGTTTAGGGATAAATTTATTTTTAAATTTAATTTTTTTACTATGGAGTCGATGTTCTTTAGTTCTATGTCGTCAATACAACAAAAAAGCATGCGATAGTAATATTTGACAAGAGTGTCTATAAAGATTTTTTCGGTCAAAGACGATGATGATTCGTTAAATTCCTTGAAAAGTCTTAGTATGATTTGTGCCAGATGATTGTGATTTTTTGTGTAGACGCTTGAATCCATTGTTTGTCCATCTCGAGTCCAATCGTAATGATATAGTAATATATCGAAAAATGAAATATTTTGGACTTGTTGAAGAGGATATAGTAGATACTCTGTGTCTGTGTAACAAATGCCTTCTGTCAATTTTAAATTGATTGTTTTTAGAATGCTCGTTTTGTATGTGAACGCATGCATTGCGTAAAGACTTGAGGGTTGTTTTTCCCAGATATGTTTGTCAAAAACTGTGTAACTTTTTTGAAAATCGATGTTGTGGGGGCTGATTACGTATGTACGCGTGTGTCGATGTGCACAATAAGATGTTATAATTGCATCATCATTGGATTGATGGAGCTTTTTAAGAAATTCGATTAATCCATCCGTGTTGTACCAATCGTCGGCGTCTAAAATGCGAAAGTATTTTCCTGTTGCTATTTTAAGTGCCGCGTTAATGCAAGAACCGTAATGACCGTTTGGCTTGTCGATGATGTTTACTATGTCTGGACGTTTGTTGGCATATTCCTGCATTATAGCGAGTGAATGGTCTGTGCTGCCGTCATTTACAACAATGATTTCTAGTGAGTCTGGAATGTCGTCACGTGTGACAGAATCCATACACCTACGCAAGTAGGCTTCCATGTTATAGGTCGGGATGACTATGGAAAGTATTTTTTTAGGCATTTTGCTCTCAATGTTTATGTTTGATGATAAAGTTTATTTTAAATTATTATTTTCCCTGTAAATTTGAGTAATATTACTTTGATTGTATAGGGGACTATTTTTCTAAAAATAAAAAAAGTGCTGAAATTGTAGTGATGACAAATAGACATATATTGTTTTATGAAATTAAAATCAACTGTTTTTATGGCGTTCCATAAAGGATTCATCATTAGCCAATCAAAGTAGTTTATATGATTTGAATGCAAAAATGCATTCTTTTTTGTGAAAATTTTTGCTCGTTGAATTAGTAATTCTTTCGAATATTGTTGCGAGACACTTTTGGGCTGTTTTGTTACAATGTATATTATTTGGGATGTGTATGCTATTTTTTTTGCAAAAAAACCAATGAGGTATGAAAACCTTGTGTCGTTGTGTATAAAACTTTGATCAAAAAAAATGTTATATTCTTTTATTAATTTTAGACGAACCATTTTACACCAAGGTTCTCCAAATGAATATCGTAATAAAAGTTGTTTTGTTGAATTATTTTGAAGGGAATATATGTAATTTAAATGAATAGTTCGTTTCGTTGTTGGATTTTCTGATTTTGCGTTAAAAAAAACGATATCTGCATCGGTTGTTTTGTATGAGTCTATTTCATTTGAAAAATTGATTGAAAAATAATCATCGGCGTCTGCGAATAGAACCCATTCTCCTATTGCGTGTTTAAGACCTATATTTCGCGCTTGTCCTGCACCTTTATTTTGTGTTGCTTGAATAAATAAAACATATGGAAATTGTTGCTTGATGGTTTTTAATTGGATAATATTGTTTTGAGTACTGTTGTCATCAACAACAATAATTTGAATGTCGTTTCTTTTAGGAATAGACTCTAAACACCTTTTTAGTAAATTTGGGCTATTGTAATGGGGAATAATTATGCTGTAGTAAATCATGGCTTGATATTTAGATTGTTGAAAAAAAATTGTAAATCATTATGTTGCTTTTCGTAGTCCCATTCCTTAAAAAATATTTCACGGTTTTTGTTTTGCGTTTCTTTAGATAAAGGTTTGTTTATATGTTCTGTGTTAAGATCGTTGTCTATCGAAAAAATTGTATATCCTTGTTTGGAAAAATGAGAAAAAAGAATTGAATCTTCGTAAAAGAAAACTTTTTTTCCTGTCTTTAGGCAATAGATTATATTTCCAACGGCTTGTTGACGTAAGTGCCCAAAAAATGCTATTGAACATGAATTTATTAGTTTGAAATATTCTGTTTGTTCTATGAAATTTTTTATAAATTCAATTTTTAGGTTTTTAAAACTAGCTGCTTTTTTTATTAAATGATTGTTGTATGAAATTTCATTATTAGGATAGCTAAAGGGTATTATTATTTCTAAAGGGATATTTAAAGAATTTAATTTTTTTAATATGTCATAATGGTTATTTGTTGGGTCGTTGCTGTTACCTAATAGAATACGATTTGAAAAAAATTGTTTTTGTTCTAAAGGATTTTTGTTTAGATGCGGGTCGGAAAAATAATGGAATGGACAGTATTGAGCTTTTGGAAACTTTTTTTTTAAATTTTCAAACTCAATTGGTAATACTGTAGAAAAATAGGATGTTTTTTCAACGATTTGAAAATATTCTTTCTGTCTTTTTCGGCGAAGTAGTAATAATTTCCAAAGAAAAAAAACTAACATTCTTTTGAAATTGAGAAGATGTATTTTTTTTAAAAGAACTCTTGTTTGGGGTTTGTAAAGTGGAATTGAAAAAATTTTTGTCAAGGGATCATCTATGTCATTGTAAATGTCGTATCCCCATGAACTCCATATAATAGGCTTGTTAATTTTAAGAGCTATGTTGTATGGTAGGAATAGAGAGTGAATCATCACTACATGGCTGTCATGATTATTTGTTGCAAATAAAAGTTTTTTGTATGAATTGAATGTGATAATATTGTGGCTTTTTGTGTAAATTAATTTTTTATCTTTTGAATTTGTAAATACGAAAAAGATGGATTCAACATTTTTTAAAGATGCGAATACACTTATTGCGCAATCTATAAATTTTTCATCATGGCATATATGAACGACTTTTACCATAGGTGTTTCGTTTGCTAATAGTTTTTAGACCTTACTTAAAGTATACAAAAATGATTAGTCTATAAAGAAATATTTTAGGCAATAGGGTTGGTTTATACTATTCCCTTTGGCAAGGGAATAGCTGTTTGCTGCGGACTTTCGTGCATTAAGTGATTTTACTTTTAACCTCGTTCTGCGTAGAGTCGTTCGTCTTTCTTGTTATATCTGAAAATTTCTGAGGTAAAGTTTGTTTGCAAGATATTGAAGTTGCGCATAACAGTCTCAGAAAAGAAGATGGGGTATACGTTTTGCTTTCAAAGGTATGTTGCAAGTTGTTTTTTATGCGTCGGTTTCTGCAAAAAAAATCGTAGCATTTTGTGCTACGATTTTTGGCGGTTTTATTTTTAGAACGTTCTTTTTCTCACTACGTATTGCGGTGACTGATTGATGCTGATGTAGATACGGCCAACGTATTCGCCGATGAGTCCGAGCAAAAGCATAATCATGCCGCCGATAAAGAGTATGGTGGCGAGCATGCTGGTGTATCCGATCGGAACTGCCGGAAACATCAATTTTTTGTAGATGACAAAGAGGCCTGCGGCAAAGCCGATGGCTGCACAGATTAAACCGATGAAGGTGGCGGCGCGGAGTGGCTTTACGGAGAATGCGGTAAAGCCATTAATCCAGAGCCCGAGAAGCCCTGCGATGGTGTAGCCGGATTCGCCTTCGAGGCGTCGGCGATGATGGACTTCGACGTTGCCGAGATTTTTGGTTGTGCGGAATACAAGGCCGCTGATGTAGGCAAACGGGTGGGGATAGCGCACGATTTCATCGACGATGAATTTTCGCATGATGAAAAAGCTTGTGGTGCGCAGTGTCTTGGGCTGCCCTATGATGGCTTCGGCCATTTTCTTGTTGACCCAGGTTCCAAAGCGTCGGAACAGGTGCTGCTTGGCGTGCTTGTAGTAACCGTAAACGACGTCGAAGCCTTCTTCTAGCTTGTCGACGAGCTTGAATGTTTCGCTGGCGGGGGTTTGGCCGTCGTCATCGAGGCTGACGATGTAATCGCCTGTGGCTTGGGCATAGCCCGCCATGAGGGCTGAATGTTGTCCAAAATTTTTGGCGAGGCAGATTCCTTTGATGTGTGGGTCTGCGGCGGCGAGGCTTTCGATGACGTTCCAGACGTTGTCTGGGCTACAGTCATTTACGAGGACGATTTCGTAGTCGGTGCCAGGGCGCGTTGCTACGGTTTCGCGAATTTCGTTTACCACCGTTTCGATGGTGCTTTGGCTGCGGTAGCAGGGGATGACAAATGATAGTTTCATTATAAATCTTCCCATTTGTTGCTTTGTGCAGAGCGAGTTGCGGCTTGCATCATGGCGAGTCCTTCGAGGGATGTCTTGATGCCGCAAACGTATTGGCTGCTAAAGGAACCTGTTGCAAAGTATTGTCCGAGGCAATCGGCGATATCTTCGTAGTAGTTGGCGAATGCTTCGATGAATCCTGCGGGGTGGCCTGCCTTGAATCGGTTGTAACGTGGCTGGTTTGCAATTTTCACACCTCCGGTGCGGTCGCGTAAACTGACGTTCCCGTACCGGTCGCATGTCTTGAGCGTTTCGGGTTCCAACTGGAACCACTCGGCGCTGCCCTTGCTTCCATAGACGCGGATGCGCAGCCCATTGCGGTTTCCAAGAGCCGTTTTGCTGAACCAAATTTGCGCACGCATGTTGTTTGTGTATTGTACAAGCGCACCAACGTTATCGACAATCTGCGAAAACAGTCCGAATGTAGCCTGGTCTGCGACGATGCGCTTGGGGCGTTCGCCAGTCAAAAAGTAAATCATGTTGTGCAAGTGGCTGCCGAGGTCCAAGGAAATCTTGGGAATCACAGTGTCTTTGAGTCGCCAGCTTTGCGGCTTTGGCGGTTCGCCGGATACTCCCAGGCGCATAAAACCTTCTTGTGGCATTTCGACTTGCACTTGCTGGATTGTACCGAGCTTGCCGTCGGCGATGTACTGCTTGAGTTCGCGGATCATCGGGTAGCCGGTGTAGTTATACGTGGTGCAAAAGAAGCCTTTGGTTTCTTCGACTTTTTGGGCGATGTCTTTGCCTTCTTCAAAGCTTGTGGCGAGCGACTTTTCGCAGATGACGGGAAAGCCTGCGTCAAGAGCTTCGATGACAATGTCTTTATGTAAATCTGTGGGCGCGAGTACGATTACGGCGTCGAGTTTGCCTTTTTCTGCTTGGAGCAGTTCATGATAGCTGCTGTAGGTGCGCTCTGGCGATACGCCCCAGGTCTTGGCTGTTTTTTGGTTTGTCTCTTCGTGCGTGCTGAATGATCCCGCGACAAGTTCAAAGTGGCCGTCCATTTGGCATGCGGCTTTGTGGACTTCGCCAATGGCAGAATTGACTCCGCCTCCGATAAATGCTATCTGATAAGGTTCCTTCTTCATATTTTGGAATATAGGTTATTTTTTTCAAAATAGATGGCGGATCAGGTCCGCCGTGACGTTTGAGTGCTTCACTATGGCGTTTTATGGGCGATGTGATTTCCTTGCACGTCATTCCGTGCTTGACACGGAATCTTTGTGACGTCAATCAACTACGATTTTCACGAAATCGGTCATTTGTGCTGTTTTGGCTTGCATTTCGGCGAGTGTGTCGAATTTGAAAAATACGATTCCTGCTTTGTAAAGTAATTTGTCTGTTATTATTTCGCCAGGCTTGTGCCACAAGAATTTTTCGACGATGTTCCCTTGAATTTCGGGGGCGAAGGCGACATCGCGGACTACGCTGTTGTTTTCGATGTTACGCCCTGCCATGACGCAGTGGCGCAACCAAAAACCTTGGGTGGGGGCGTCAACAATGCTGGAAATATCTTCGCCAGTTTCTGCCATGACGATGAATTTCGGATAGTCGATGCCGGTCGCGTATTTGACGAATTTGATGTAGAGATCGCCGGGCGAGCGGCGGCAGATTTCGATGATAATCGGTGTGCCATCGGCTCGTTCGATGTACTGGATGTGCAAAATGCCATCGACCAGGTTGAGCTCGTGGGCTATGCGCTCGCTGTAGTCACGCAGTTTCGCGAGGGTTGCGCTGCCAGAAGTACTGGGAGTGTTTGCTCCGCTGACCAGGTATTTGTTGATAAAGTATTGTTCGTTGTCGGCGAAAGCGAAGGCAACCTTACCCTTTACGAGCATGGCCGAAAATCCGTGATTTGAGCCTTCGACAAATTCTTCGACCACGACGTGGTCTTGCCGTGTGCGGCTGCAAGCGTCTTTGTAGGCGGTGCGTGCTTCTTCGATGGTCGCTGCGCGGTGGATGCCTTTGCCCCCTGTGAGATCGACTGGCTTTACTATGATGGGGTAGGTGAGTTGCGCAATGGCGGTTTCGAAGTCTGCGCAAGCCTTACTTGCAATTTCATCTTGATCTGCTGCAAAATTCGTGCCTGCGACTTTAACTGTAATCGCCTTCGGTGTTGGAATGCCAAGGCGTGTGGCCAATGCGCGGTACTTGTCCTTGTGGTGGATTTCTAGGCTTGTCGCGTAGGAATCGTGTCCTGGGAGCCCGAGCTTTTCGCAGACGTACACTGTCGAAAGTAAGGCGAAATCATTGCATCCGGAGCAAACCGCTTGCACGCCCTCGGCCCGCGCGAGTTCGAGCATCGCTTCTTTGTCGCTAAAATCCGCAAACACCGTCTTGTCGGCGTAAGGGTGACCCAAGCCATCGCGGTTGTTGCCTGTGGTAATCACATACCAGCCGAGTTCTTGCGCGGCTTTAATTAGCGGGATTTCGGCATGGCTGCCACCGAGAAGGAGAAGTTTATTTGGGGTCTTAGAATTTGGATAGCGCATGTGCAATTGGGGCATGGTGGTTTGATAATAGATAAGGTTATTTGGTCTTTATTAGATATATAATTTGGAAAGTCTTTTTCAATGCGTGCAAGAATTTTTCTTTCACAACAAGAATATTCCCGTTTTAAGTTGGCTGTTGGCAAATGTTGCCGTGCATTTGATAGAACGAGAGGCTTTTCGCGTATTGTGTTGTTTAAGGTGTTGAACCAACTTTTCATGGTGTCGGTTGTAATACAACGGCTGTATTTGCTCGCAAAAGGTTGTAACGCTAAGGCTTTTTCGAATACGTTGCCTTTTGTAGCGGTGCTTGAATTTTGTTTGTAATCGAATCCGCTTAATGCATAATAATAACTTTTATGCACATGTGAAAGTGTTGCGACTGCAATGCATTTTTTTGTAAGATATGTTTGCACATCTTGTTGCAATGGCTCTATATTCATTAAATCATTGATGAATTTTTTAAGTTTTTCTCTTAGGTGTTGGTTTCGCTCAATGCGCTGGAAAATAAAATCACGTTCTTGGAATGCTAAATATTCGTTGACTCTTCGGATACACCGGTATATATATTTAGGGTCTCTTCTTCTTACGATGGGATAAATGTCGTAAGCTGCAATATTGTAAGGAACGTATTCTGTTTCAAAAGGATAAGTTTCAATTATTCCAAAAAAATCTAAATATAGTTCCTTTATTATTTCGATAAAGGAATTGGTCTGTTCTCCAAGGCATTCAAGGCTAGGTGTATTTTCGCTTTTTAAATGGTAATTGCCTTGTTTTGCAAGTTGTCCCAATAAGTCCCATGCTGCAAATGCGTAAGAATAACGAATAAAGTATAATTGCTCTATGGGAAAATGGATGTCGGAGGTTTCAGTTTCGATTTGGTTGTTTAAAAATTGAAATTGAGTCATGAGAAAACAGGCATCGAACGATTCCTCGCAATTGTTGATATAAAATCTGCGTTTGATGAATGTGTAGATGCTGTTTTCTTCTATCATGTTATTTCCCCAATGGCATAAACGGCTTTATGAAACAAAGCCGGTGTAATGCTTTTGTTCTGATAACAGAATAAATTCTTATTTCCCAAAAAATTCCTTCACCTTGCTACACACAAATTCTAGATCTTCGGGCTTTAGACCGTAGAACATGGGAAGGCGTAAAAGTCTATTGCTTTCGTTGGTGGTGTAAACGTCTTCGCCATGGAATCGCCCGAATCGCTTGCCTGCTGGGGCACTGTGAAGTGGTACGTAATGGAACACTGCTAAAATTCCGTTCTTGACGAGGTGGGCGATGAGTGTGGTACGCGTTTTGAGGTCGGCAACCTTCAGGTAGAACATGTGGGCGTTGTGTACGCATTCTGCTGGAATGTAGGGCAGTTGCAAATCGCCGGCGGTTTCGAGATCCGCAAGCCTTTCGCGGTAGGCGTTACAGCTAGCCATGCGGTTGTCGTAAATTTTTTGCGCGTTCTCCAGTTCGGCGTAGAGGTATGCCGCGTTCAATTCGCTGGGTAAGTAGCTGGAGCCGAGTTCTACCCACGTGTACTTGTCGACTTCACCACGATGGAATTGGCAGCGGTTTGTGCCTTTTTCACGGATGATTTCGGCATGGTCGGCGTATTTCTTGTCTGCGATGAGGATGGCTCCGCCTTCGCCCATGCTGTAATTTTTAGTTTCGTGGAAACTGTAGCAACCAAAGTCCCCGAGAGCTCCAAGAAAATGTCCTTTGTATGTAGACATCATTCCTTGTGCGGCATCTTCGATCACAAAAAGCCCGTGTCGCTTGGCAATGGCGTTGATGGTATCCATCTCGCAGGCGACTCCGGCATAATGTACGGGAACGATGGCGCGTGTCTTTTCGGTGATGGCGTCTTCAATCAACTTTTCGTCGATGTTCATTGTGTCGGGGCGAATGTCCACGAACACGCACTTGGCGCCGCGCATGGCGAACGCATCGGCGGTAGAGACAAATGTGAACGACGGCATGATGACTTCATCGCCGGGCTGAATTCCGCACAAAAGCGCGGACATTTCAAGAGCGTGTGTGCAACTAGTTGTGAGGAGCGCACGGGCGACTCCCGTTTGTTTTTCCAGCCAGGCATGGCATTTTTGGTTGAATTGCCCGTCGCCGCAAATGCGACCGCTTTCAACGGCTTGCTTGACATAATCAATTTCTGGCCCGACAAACGGTGGCTGATTAAAAGGAATTCTCATTGTTTTACGTTATTCCCCAGGGCTTGTAATAGGTGTTGTAGTGTTGCTTAATTTGCTGAAGTTTGGGAGCAACGCTGTGATGCAATTTGTTTCATCGTCCGTGGACGCCCAGTATTTCATGTCGTGCGGCGGGTTCAATTTATAGTTGACAAACCATTTTTTGCCTTTCGCGCATTCACCCAAGGAAATAATAGGCGAGGCTGTCCAGTTGTGCGTCGATTGATCAGCGTCGTACTCGAAATTCTTCGTGCTTGCTTTGCCGGAAGAGTTACCTGCGGGTGATTTGTAACCGATGCTGAACCAGTTCCCGCCTTGGGGGTGGTCGTGAATGTAGGCGTCTTGCAGCTTGATGTATGTCCCTGCAGCCACGGTGATTTCGGTTGCCTTGGATTTGGCCATAAAACCAAACAACTTTGGAACGGCAACCGCTGCGATGACGCCCATGATTACGATAGTAACCATCAATTCAATAAGGGAAAATCCTTGCTTTTTCATAAAGATTCCTTGTTAGGTATCTTCTTAAAAATATGATAATTTGAGGCGGATGTCGAAAAAAGTGTATTAAATATTTGCTATTTCAATGGGATAAAAAAATAGCGCAACCCTTAAGGTAACGCTATTAGTGGGGCCTCCCGGACTTGAACCGGGAACCAACGGGTTATGAGTCCGCTGCTCTGCCCTGTCCCGCGTAGATACTGGGTTTTCGATTAACGTCTCACAAAAAGCTCACAATTTAAAACCCTGTTTTTGCCT
>CACYRP010000008.1 GCA_902776765.1 Fibrobacter succinogenes | reverse complement strand
TTCGTTGCTGGCGAGCTTGTCGATGTCTTTCGGGTCGAGGCCGAATTCACGAGCGGTGTAGGCGATGGGTTTGCCGGTCACGTAGAGCGGCTGCTTCAAGATGTGCTGTTGAGCGAGTTCGTTAATGTCCATTTTAGTTCTTAGTTGTTAGTCAATAGTTATAAGTTGATAGATCTTTGGGCTATTTATAAGAAGTGTTTTAAACTGTCATCCTCGACCGTTAGGGAGGGGATCCATACAGGTTTAAAGGACACTTGTATAATTGCATCAAAGAATCCTGTAGATTTGTAATCCAAAAGGAATTATAGCAATTTTGCGTTTTATGTTTGAGAAAGATTGCTATAGAAGATGACTATTGGTGATGTTGCTCTGTAGTGTGCTCCTGTTTTGACAAAATGTCTAGAAAAAGACGACGCTCAAGTGTTGCATGTCCGTTTTTAGAATATAGATTTCACTAGGGTATAATTCTACGAATGTTTCGTGAAAATAGATGAAAAACTTTTGGTGAGTCAGGAGATGTGAGATGTTTAAGGTTCCTAGCAGATTTTTGACTGTGTTATGCGCGTTTGCTGTTTCTGCATCCGCTGCTGTAGATCAATGTAAACCGATTGGCTGGGCGACTCGTTCGGGTCGTACGACAACGGAATTTAATGTGACCGGTGGCGGGAATGCGACTCCCATTGTCGTCAAGACGTTTGCCGATTTGCAAAAGTACGCGAAGGATTCTTCGCCGCGCGTGATTTACATTGACGGAACGCTCGGTAGCGGGTGGAGCGGGCGAACGGGGGACCGCTTGAATATCACGGGTTCCAACAAGACCATCATCGGACTTAAGCCGGGAACAGTGCTTAAAGCGCCAATTCACATTAGCAAGGCGTCTAACATCATCGTTCGCAATATCGTGATTCAAGGACCGGGCAGTAATGCTGAGCAGGCTTGGGACAATCTCACCATTGAAAATAACGGTTCCAAAAATATATGGATTGACCACTGTGAATTCTGGGATGGTCAGGATGGCAATGCCGATGTGGTAAAAGGTGCAGATAACGTAACGTTTACGTGGTGCATTTTTGGCTACAAGAAAAAGAGTTCGCACAACCTTTCGAATCTTATCGGCAGTTCTGACAATGAACCCGAAAGCGAAGGCAAGCTGAATGTGACTTACATGTTCAACTGGTGGCAGGCGGCAAACCAGCGCAAGCCACGCTGCCGTTACGGAAACGTTCATGTGGTGAACAACTTGCTTACGGGCAATGCTAGCATCACAAACGGAACCGATGTGCTTGGCGTTTCGGCTGGCCACATGTGCAAAGTGCGCACGGAACGCAATGTATTTATCAACGAAGCAAACCCGATTTATACGGGCAATGCGAACGGTACTGGCGTGAACGAAGTTATTGATAACATTTTCACGAATTGCTCGGGAAACACGCGAGGAACGGGAACGTCTTTTACGCCGCCGTATGATTATACGAGCTTTATGCTTAAGGCAAACGAGGTGGAAGCTGCCGTCAAGGCTAATGCGGGGGCCACGCTCAAGAGCCCCACGGAATGCGATGCGAATTATGTGGAACCGGAGCCGCCGACACCCGATAAACAGTACCAGGCCGAAAAAGGCGTGATTACAGGTGGCGTTTCAGAAAGCAGCAACGCAGGCTACCACGGTGACGGCTACGTAAATTTTGACAAAGGTGGAGATGTTGTCGTGAAAGTCAAGGTTGATACCGCAGGTCAATACAAGCTTGATATCGATTTTTCCAACGGCTCTAGCGAAGTACGTTCGTTAACGGTAAGTGCTGGCATAGATACCGCAACGACATCCTTCAAGGTGACTGGCGGCTGGACCGTGTGGGAAACTGCTGAAGTTCTGGTGAATCTTGCTGCAGGCGAAAACGCTGTAAAATTTGCAACCGTTGGCGGTAATGATGGCCCGAACATCGACCAGTTCGATGTGACGCTTGTGAAGGCTGCCGAAGTGAAGCCCGATACGTCGAAAGATTCGACGGAAAATCCGCCTGTTTCAATCTTTGCAAAAACGGTGCCGGTGGTGAAGCAAGGAATCTATCGCATTAGCATTTTCGATACAAAAGGCTCGCTGATGCGCCGCTTGAATGTTGAATCTTCGAAGGTTGGCGATGTCTCTGCCATGACGCGCGGGCTCCCTGCTGGACTTTATGTGATGCAACTAAAAAGCGCAAGTGTTGAACGTCGCAAGTTTGTGACTGTGAAATAAAATACGAGTTCAAAGAAATTGAGAAGGGCTTTAAGCTTGAATTGTAGGGAATGATTTCATTCCCTTTTTTTATATTTATCATGTAATCAAAGTGAGGGGTTTTGCTGATGCAAAAATTTCTGTCAAAATTTCTTTTAGCTGTGGCTGTTTGCGGGACGGTTCTTTGCTGTGCTGCGGACGATGTGAAGTTGTATATGGATGCAGATGCTCTCCCGAATGCGCTCAACTTTTTGCCGCCTCCGCCCAAAGTGGGGTCGGCTGCGTTTGCGTACGATTCATCGCAATATGTGTGGGGAAAAACTATGCGTGCAGATTCTGCGCGTGCCGCTCTTGCTATTGCTCAATCAACGGTTGATATTGCTGAAATGGCTGCACTTTTTAGCGATGCTTTCGGCGTGGAAATTTCGGCGAAGAAAACTCCTGCAATTTTGAACGTGCTGAAGCGTGGTGTTTTAACGATGCGTCTTTCGGCTCGTGGTCCCAAGAAGTTTTATAAGAGACCGCGCCCATACGAATATTTTAATGAATCGACGCTTATTCCGAGTGTTGACGAAGAACATCGAAATACGGGTTCATTCCCGTCGAGCCATACGGTTCGCGGCTGGGCAATGGCGCTTGTGCTTGCGGAAATTAACCCTGCTGCACAAGATGCGTTGCTAAAGTACGGCTACGAGTGGGGGCAAAGCCGCGTGATTGCTGGATTTCATTGGCAAAGTGATGTCGATGCCTCGAAACTGATCATTTCTGGGTGCTTTGCGCGCTTGCACGCGGATGAATCGTTCAATGCGGATATGCGCAAGGCTCGTGCGGAATTCAAGAGACTTTCTGCTAAGAAAAAGTAAAAGGCCTAAGCGTCGTTAAAGTTTCTGCAAAAAGTCGAAAAGTTCGCGGTTTAGGTTGTTGTTGATCGCATCTGCTTCTTGGATGGTGTGCTGCTCGCTGCCTTCGAAGTCGTGAGAGCGTTCACCGCAAATGTCTATGCCTATGATTTTGTGGTTTGCGGCGAGGTCGGCAATGGTGGCTTTTAATACCTCGGTGCTAAGAGATCCTTGATCCCAGTTGGTGGCGGCGTAGGCGGGTGCGAGAGCGTCCTTGTCGATGGAAAGGTAAAGGGAATGTTGAGACGAAAGACGAGAGACGAGTAGGCTGCCAGGTGAGTGTCGCAACGGCAAATTTATTTGCTGATATGACCGAACCGCAGCACCTGACGCCGATGGCGTCAAAGACGAAAGAGAGCTTTGAAACGAGAGTGTGTTTAGTTCACTTTTTTTGATGAATGTAACCTTCTCTAAAATATTAGCTTCCCCGGATTGCGAAAGCTCTTCGCGGACGGTTTCGATGAGTTCGTCCTTGACTCCGATGATAATGACGTTTTGGACAAACTTATTGTTGTCGAGGACTTCTAAGACCCAGCCTCCGCAACTTAAAATTCCGCCGAAGCGTGGCGGTTGCATATCGGGATGATGGTCGAATACGATGAGCGAAAATGGTTCCTGGATTCTGTCAGTCCAGAGCTTGCTCATGTAATGGTAATTGCCGTTGTCAAAGAAATGGATTTGAGGAACGGTTTCCGTGCTGTTATTAATGCTGTTGTTGACGCTGTTGCTAACGTTAATGCCTTTGGAACTGCGTTCGGCGTTGTCGATTAAATCGTTAATTTCTTTGATGGCGTCGTCATCGCAGTAGCAGTCTGTTCCTACGATTTTGGTGCAGTCTAGCCAATGAATGCCGGCGGACTTTGCAGCTTTTTCCCGCAATTCTTGCATGAATGGCTGATAATCGTAAATGCCCGTAAAATCTTGAACCGTAATATTCATGGCTTAATTATAGATTTTTACGTTTCATTTAAATCGCTTGCAAAAATGGCAAGTCTGGCAAAATGGGTGGCGGAGTTCGTGCTGCGTGAATCCTTCTTTTATATAGACCGCTTCGGGACTGTTGATGATTTCGGGGAGCGTTTGCTTACTGATGTTGCCGAGCGTAATTTGTCCGCTATGGTCAAGGCAACAGGCGACAACGCGACCATCGTGCAGAATGGCAACGTGCGTATCGAGCGCGCGGCAAGTGCCTGCGACGATTTCCTTGCCTATCCTCTCGTCTTTGCACTCCGTGCAAGATTGCTCGGCTCGGTCATACAGATAAGCGTGCTTATCTGTGCGACTCTCGCCTCTTTCGTCTTTCGTCTTTCGTCTATCCTCTAAACTTGGCCATTCAAATCTTGTGTCTTCGTGCAGATAAATTCGCCCTGTGATGTTGAAACTTTTGTGGCGGCTGCAAAAGTGGCCTGGCGTGACTTCGACATTGAATGTTTTGCGGATGCGGCCTAGTATGTAGCTATTCCACAGCGAGGCTTCTTCGGCACCGACATTCCAGAGTCGTAAATTGATATAGAGGTCCGGGCGCTGGACAATCGAGAGACTGCAAAAATCGAGGACGTTTTGCAAGTAGCGCTCTGCAGTTTCGCGGGGGAGTTCTGCGTAGGCGTGTGTTGAAAAGTTGACTTGGCGAACAGCGGGCGAGGCGAGAATTTGTGGGCCTGTGCGCTCGATGGTGGAGCCATTTGTGGTGAGTGTAAGTTTGAGTGGTGTTTGCTCTAGTTTTTTGACGTAATGTACAAAGCCGGGGTGGAGCGTGGGTTCGCCTAGAACATGAAAGTACACGTTTGTCGCACCGATTTCTTGTGCACCTGCGATACATTTTTCAAAAAGTTCGCTGGGCATAAATGTTCGAGCTTCTGCGTTTTGTAGTGTAGCACTATCAAGAGTGTGCTCGCCCTCGTTCTTGGTTGCGCTCAAGGGCGTCTTACCGCAAGGGCAAAAGCTACAATGCAGATTGCAAACGTTCGTGATTTCGATATAGACGTTGTTCATTTTTTTTAGGTATTTCTCGCATTGCGAGAATCCATACATTCCTTTGTTGCTCGGCTCAACTCGGCGGGCTCAGTGAGCCTGATTTGGTCGCTCCGATTATTTTAGTTGTGCAATCGCTTCGTTGTATTCGTTGAGTTTACCTGCTTTCTTGATTTTCTTGAAAATCTTTTTGGGTATGCTAGACTCCAGATATTCCCAAAAGCTTTGGATATGCGAGAGAATTTGGCTATCGCCTTGATACGTTTGACAAGCGTTGTCAAAAATTGCTTGATGCATTTGGAAGAGTTTGTTTGTAAATTCGCATTCGTTTAAGGCCCATTTTTTGCGAACATCTTGTGCGTCTGCATTTTCGGTCATGTTCGCATTTTCGCATTGAGCCTTGTATTCCGCAGCAAGGCTTGGGCGGGCGAGCAATCCGCGACCAATCATGACTCCGGCAAGTTCTGGGTAGCGCCTTTCCATTTCGCATATTTGCGAAACGCTTGTGATTTCACCATTGTAAACGAGCGGGTGCTTGCATTCGTTGTAGAATCGTTCGAATGAATTGAAGTCGATCGCGCCCTTGTACTGCTGCTTGCCGAGTCGCGGGTGGAGCGTGATGTGGGCGAGGGGTGTGTCGTTTAGAATCGGGAGGAGCGTGAATGCTTCATCGGGGAAATCTTGCCCGAGTCGCATCTTGACGGAAAATTTTACCGACGCATTCCCTTTTGCATTTGATGATGCTGTTTCGTTTGCGTTTGCTGGCGCAGTACCGTTCGAAATAGTCGTGGAACCTGATAATCTTTTTATTTCGTCCATGATTTCTTGGACTGCTTGCGTATCGCTTAAGATTCCTGCACCGCGATGACGATTGACTTGCATCGGGAAGGGACATCCCATGTTGAAGTCGATTTCTGAGAAACCTTTTTGCAATAAGGTTTCGGCAAGAGCCTTGAATTCACTTACGCTGTTCGCGATAATCTGCGGCACGACCTTGTAACTCGCGCCGTTCCCTTTAGCATTTTCCGCGCATTTTGAATCCGCGTTCCCCGAGCATTCCGCATGTGTAATTTCTAAATCTCGCAAGTCCTTTTCGCGTGGGCGTCCATTTTCAATGCGCAAGAACGGAGTGTAATACGCATCAACACCGCCAAAGATTTCAGCGTGGGCTCTGCGATAGATTCCCGTCGTGTAACCTTGTAGTGGTGCAAATAGAATTTTCAGCATGGCACGATTCTTGCGAACTTTTAATTATTTGGAGGCTTCTAAATTCTCGCGAAATCCCGACGCTTCTATTTTCTCGACGAATACCATTACATCCTTAAGTTATTTCCCAAGCGCTTTCTTGAGCGCACGGATGGCATTGCCGCGATGGCTGATAACCTTCTTTTCTTCGAGTTCCATTTGTGCGAAAGTTCTTGTTTCGCCATCCGGCACAAAGAGTGGATCGTAGCCAAAGCCCATGTCACCGACTGGTGCATGGTTGATTTCTCCACGGCATTCGCCTTCGAAAATAATCGGCTCGCTGATAACAAATTCACCTTGTTCGTTCTTCGTGACGGTCTGGTAAGAAAGTGCGCAGAAGTAACGGGCCTTGCGGTCTTCAATGCCTTCGAGTTTTTGCATCAACTTGACGTTGTTGGCTTCGTCGTCGCCATGCTTTCCGCAATAGCGAGCGCTGTAAATACCTGGTTCGCCATTCAAAGCGAAAACTTCGAGTCCGGAATCGTCTGCGAGAACGGTGGCTTCGATGTTGCGCTTGGCGAGCCACAGAGCTGTTGTGCTCGATTTGATAATGGCGTTCTCGGCAAACGAGTCTCCGTCTTCGATAATGTCTCCGTCGAAACCAATATCTTTTAATGTTTTAAATTCGTAATGATCGGTTCCCAAAATATGGGCGAAGTCTCTAATTTTTCCGGCGCTACCGGTCGCGATAACAAAAAGGTGTTTCATAAATTAGTGGTTAGTAAGCAGTGGTTAGTAAACAGGAATGAATTTAGTGGTTTGTAAGCAGTGGCTAGTAAATAGTGGTTAGTATGTAGGGATGTAAAAGGAACATTCTTATTGCAATCCTAACCACTAACCACTGACCACTAATCACTAGCTAGTACTTCTCCGGTTTCATGACTATCAAAATGGCGTCAACTATAGTTCCTATACCAAAAAGTCCACCGGTAAAGAGCCAAAGAAGTCCCGTCCAAATTTTCCCTTCGTAGAAACGGTGCAAACCGCAGATCCCGGGAAAAATGAAAATGGGGGCGAGGCAAAAACCAGGGATGAGGCATAGGATGAGCGCAATCCATTTATTATGTTCACCTTTAGCAGGCATAAAGACTCCTTGTTTGTTACGATTATAATTTAGAAAATGTGTGTTCAATGGTCGATAGTCAATGGTCAATAGTCAATAGCTGGTAACCCATAACTGATAACTAATGACCAAAGACCGATTCTGCTAGCTTCAACATTTATTATTATTCCTTACGTGAAAATGAAAAAAATATCGACTTCTATTTTGAGCCTTGCCGGTCTTTCGGCGGGCATGTTCCTTGCTGCATCCTGTGCTGCTCCGTCTGTTAATCCTTCCGTTCAGGCTACGGAATCAGCGCCTCCTGTGGTTCACATTCCGGTTTATGCGGCTCCTGTAACGGTCTTCGAAATGCGCGTGCTCGATTTCGATAAGCAAGTGCGCGTCGTTGAAAAGCCAACGCTTGCGGCTCTTGATTTTGCGGCGTATTTTTCGAACCCGATTCGCATGGCGGGGATGGACGAAAAGCCTGAAAATTATACTGGCAAAAAGGCCAATGCTTCGATTGCGGAATACCCGTTTCCGATGCTCGACTCTATTTCAGAATATGAACCGGATGCTGTTGCGGGTGTAGCGCCGATTGCATGGGAACCTTTTGCAAAAATTCTCTATGCGCAGACGGGTGATGACGCCCTTACAAAAACATTGAATGAAGTCGAAGCTGTCAAGTGGGATGAACCGGATGTGTTCCGTGCATTCCAGACCGTGAGCCGTTTGTGGGGGATTCCTGGGACGGGTGAAAATCAAGGCAAGGTGGAATGGTGGGCCGAAGTGATGCCTGCTGTTTGGACTGGTCGTGCTCCGTTCTATGGCAAACTCAAGATTGTTTCGGGGGGTGAATCTGCTGAAGTCTTGAATTATTACATGACTGCCGAAATGAATGCTGAAGAAGCGATGAATTGGGCTCGTACGCTTTCTTCGTACTGGTACCCGACTTTGAATACGGATTTGGAACAACATACACCAGGAGCTATTTGGGAAAACTCCCGTGCAAACCGCCCGTTTGCCGTGATGCGCGGTAACCCGATGGGGAAACCGATGTGGGTTGCTTTTGAAGTTCCTGCGTTCCGCTTGACGGATGAACAGCTGCGCGCTGCTGCCGTGGCTGATTCTCTTGCTGCTGCGGGTGAAGTTGTACCTGTGAACCGCACGCTCGATACGAGTTCGTATGCTCGCTTGGAAACGCTAGCTTCGCTTGAAAATAGCTGCCCTGCAACTCCTGCGACCAAGAAGTTCCGCGAAGCATTAAAGAAAAAATTGGCAAAGCTCCCGAAAGAGCAAAATGCTTGGGCCGACAACGGCATGCTTTGGTTCCGCCGCAATGCCAATTACCTTGTTGCAGATAAAATTAGTGCTCAAGATAGCCTCCACAATCCGCTCCCTCGCATGATTGAACTCAAACAGTATCTGGAATCGCAGAATATCCAGCTCTTGGTTGTGCCGATTCCTGTAAAAGAAGAAATCTATGCGGATAAACTTATTAAAGGGACTGATGCGGATTTATGCGTGAACGTGAACGGTCGTGAATTTATCCGAGAAATGCTTGCTGCCGGGATCGATGTCCTTGACCTTTACCCGTCTTTGATGGCCGCTCGTAGCGGTGATGACGCCCCCCATTACAGCTACCAGCGCTACGATACGCATTGGGCCTTGCCGGGCATGCTTGCCGCGATGGAACAACTTGCCTCCCGCGTGACGCAGTACAGCTGGTATGCTGATGCGAACCCGCAACCGGGAAGCCTCGTGATGAAGGATACGGTGGTGCTCCGCGAAGGCGATCTTGTCGCTCATTTGGCCGATAAGGAAAAGTCCAAATATCCTGCCGATACGCTTGCGGGTATGAAAATCTACAAGGGCGACAAGGCTTACAAGGGCGGCAAAAATGCTCCGATTCTCTTGATGGGCGATTCGTTCACGGGTGTGTTCGAATCCGTGGATCAAAAGAGCGGTGGTCCGGGTTCGCTCCTAGCTTATGCGACAGGCCTTGATGTACAAGTGCTTACGAGCTGGGGCGGTGGCCCAGGCGTTCGCAGCCGCTTAAAGAAAATGAAAAAGGACATGCAGAGCAAGCGTCTCGTGATTTACATGATGACTGCTCGTGACTTCTGGCAAAGCCCGATGGAATGGGACGGTATCTAGACGAAAGAACGCTCGCGATGCTCGCTACAGACGAAAGACTAGAGATGGTTTGAAAATGCAAAAGAGTAAAAATCTATCGTCTATCGTCTATCGTCTTTCGTCTAAACTCTTCTGGTCTGCGCTTTTTATCGCTGTTGTTGTGGCGCTTGCTCTATTGCTTTGGAGCGGGCGTTCCGAGAAAATGAGCTATCGCGAAATGGCTTGTGTGTTCGAAGAACGTGCGCCATCTTGCTTGGATTCTATTCCTGCGTGGAACGAGGGACTTGCGTTTTTTGATAGCAGTGTTGCTGCATCTCGCGACACGCTCGAATCGCTCAAGAACTTGCTCTGGAATTTCTGGAATATCGAATTTGCAGGGGCCGGCGAGGCTGCAATTGCAAAAGAATCCGTTCTCCCGCTTCGCGTGCTCGAAAATAAAAAGTCCGGTTGCATGGGGCTTTCTTGGCTTGCGCTTATGGTCGCGGAATCGCGTCATTTGCACTTGTATGCGATTCTCTTGCCGGGGCATGTTTTTTTGCGCTATGAATCGTCGAACAAGTCTTTTAACCTTGAACCGAACCGTCGCGGCTACTCATACACCGATGCGGAATATCGCGAAAAATATCAAAAAGGTCCTTGGACCGGTCTTGAATTTCGTCCTTTAAAGTCTAGAGAATTTGTGGGGCTTGCTGCTTTTGATATTGGCAATCTCTACCTTGAAACAGATATCCCGCGAGCGCTTACGTGGTACCGCATGGCAGAGGAATTTTTTCCTGCTTATCCAGGAATTGAAGCAAATCAAACTATTGCAAAAAATAGATTGCCAAATTCATTGTGAATACTTATTTTAATGGATAATCAAGGCGTGTTTTTTAGGGGAAAATACCAATCTGAACTTTGGTTTGGATTGGTTTAATAGCTATTTTTAGGGAGAAAATGTTTAAGTGTTTTGTACATCCTTTTTTCCTCGAAAAGGTACTTCTTTTAGTACCGTTTATTCTTGTTTTTTTTGGTTGCGACACTTTTTATGGCGATCACGTTTGGCTCAATGCTCCGGTAGAATATGATAACGCCCATGACGGGATGATTATTATCAAAGCCTCGAAAGTGAAAAACTCGAAAGGTGGAACGCTATCGTATTTGGGAACGTATGCTTCGACCGCAAAAGCGAACGAACGCCCGCAATTGCGCGCTGCGTTGAATTATGATTTTTCCATGGGCGTACACGAAGTCACTTGCGGTGAATTCAGGTCTATTATGGGAACCACTTTTGATGAACGTTGCAAAGGTGAAAATTCAGATTTGTTGCCAGTGACCAATGTAACTTACTACGATGTCGTCCTTTTTTCAAATGAACGTAGTAAGCGTGAAGGCTTCGATACTGCTTATACGTATTCGTCTGCAACTTTTGATGCTACCGGAAACTGCGTTTCGATGGAAGGGCTTGTTTTTCATCCTGATGTAGATGCTTATCGTTTGCCGACGGAGGCGGAATGGCTCATGGCCGCCGATCGCAATTGGAATCCGTCTGGGGAATGGAATGCGCTAAACTCTGATTTTGAACCGAAAAAAGTCTGCTCATATCCGCGCCTTCATGGCGATTTCTGTGATATGGGTGGGAATGTAAAAGAATGGGTTTCAGATTGGCTTGGGTATTTTAAGGATACGACGATAACAAATTATGTGGGCAGTCCCGATGGCGGCGTTCTCGGTGAACGAGTTATCAAAGGTGGTAGCTACCGCAATGAACCTTCTTCGATAAAGCTTTATAATCGCGGTGACGTTTATGTTGTGACTTCGGCTGCAAAGTCGGAGTATTTAGGTTTCCGAATTGCGTTTGGCAAAATTACGAATGCCGTTTGGATGGGTCGCGATGGCATGGCTCGTGACACTCGAATTATCCCGATGACTAGCGCTTCGGTAATCAAGAATAATTTAGGAACGTATCGTACTAAACTAGTTTTCCGTAACAATGTGACTGGAAATTTAGCGTATATCGATTACGTCAATGGCATGTTGTCTGTTACGGAAATTTTGGATACTATTGATTCTTATCATCCTGATATTTCGCCGGATGGAAGGCTTGTGGTATTTTGCACAGGGATGGAAGGCGTTTCTGGACAATCTGTGGCTTATATCCGTCCGCTTTCGTTAAGTAATGCAAGACCTTTAAAGGTCAGTGTGAAGGGAAATGTTTCCATTCCACGTTGGCGGTTACTAGAAAATGGAGATACTGCAATTGTTTATGTGACCGATGCTGGAAACAATAAGGATGGATCTGCGTTTAAATCAAAGAGCACGTGGCAAGTGACGTATACCCAAGGCCGCTTTATAAAGCCGCAAAAACTTTTTGACGGTGCTTACCATGGTGGAATTTCGGACGATGATAAACTTGCGGTGACGGGGGCTCGTTTGTTGCGCGCTCGAGTTGCTGACTCTAATGGTACTTTGGCGAACGGTCGTGACACCGTGTGGTATAACGGGGAACAGGCTTGTAATGTATCGCTTGCGAACGACGGCTCTAAGCGTGTGGCGTTTCTCGATTTTGGAGGCAAGACTGGTGCTGAATTTGTAGGAAAAAGCTACGGAACGCACGAACGTTTGTTGATTGCCGATAGCACGGGAAAGTTGATTAAGGCGATAGCCTCTCCCGAAGGCTTCAGTTTTGACCATGTGGAATGGGCTCTGAATTATGTAAGCCCTGAACCTAATGGTGGCTTTATTGTTGCAACTTTAACGAATGCCAGTGGCGCTCATTCAAAAATTGTTCTTGTGAATGTTGGCGATGGAACTATATTAAATTTGGCAGAAGGTGATGAACTTTGGCATCCAAGTATTTGGCGTCAAAAAATTTATATCCCGGAAAAAAGCAAACTTGACCCTGATAGTGCTGGCGTTTATTTACATTCGGCTGACAAATGGGAAGATGTTCTTATGCGTTACAAGATGACTCTTCTTTGGAAATACCGCGATTCTGCAAATGTCGCTATCTTGGGCTCGTCTCGACCGATGTTTGGAATCTCTCCGACAAGACTTAGTAAAAACTTCTTTGCTGTGAATTTTGCACAAACTCCAAATTCAATTTATATGTCAAGGGATTTCTTGAATTTCTATATTTTGAATCACATGAAAAACATCAAGTATATCGTTATGTCGCTTGATATTGATTTTTGGTATAAACAAGATGGTGTTTATGGGGATAATTTCTTCTATAACGATGTTGAAAATTATCCTGGCTATATCTATGATAGGAATCATGACTATTGGAAAGATGGATATCCTGAAGGATTGCTTGAATATACCGAAAGTTCCATCGGGTCGTCCGAAGAAAAACTTTACATGGAAGATCGCGGGCGTTATACGGCTTTCGTTTGCAATTCCTGGCGTGATAGTCCTGAAATTGAAAAAGATTCAAACTATCATGATGCTCATTGGAATTTGATTGAAGATAGCAAGGCTGCGCTTGTTTCTATTATCAAAGAAGCCGCAAAGAGAAATATCCGCGTTGTTGGACTTATTTCCCCGCAAAGTCCGGCTTATGCAAAAACAGGAGCGTTTGGACGCTATGGTTTGCGCCGTAGTTCTGCGAAAAAGTTAATCGGCGAACTTGATGCGTTGAGTAAGGAATATCCGAATTTTAAGTTGATGGATGAAAATAAAATGGGAAAACACGATTACACGAATAAAATGGCCATTGATGAAGATCATTTGTGTTATGGTGGTAGCGTTTTGTTGACTTCACGATTGAATGAGCTGATGTTGTCTTGGGAGAAGAAAAAATGAGGTATATAACCTTTTTGACGTTCTGTTTTGATACAAAGTTATTTATATGAAGATTAGTTTCTTTGTTGTCAATTTTGGATAAGTAAATATTTTAAATATTAAGCAAGGGGAGCAAAAATGAGATGTTTTCTTATTCTTTTAATTGCGCTTTTATGCGCATGTACTGAATCAAATAATGCTTTATGGAACGATAATCCAGAAGTGGATTTTTCGGCAGATTCTCTATCGGGAATGCTGCGTGTTTCCAGTAAGGGGAGAATCCGTTTAGGAACTAATGAACCTTCGGCAAAATCAAATGAACGGCCAGAAATGAGGGTCGAGTTGAATTATGATTTTTCAATTGGCCGTTATGAAATTCGATGTGACGAATTTAATGCTTTAATGAAACCCTTGACGGGGCTTTCGTTAAAATGTGGCAATAGCAAAAGTCCTGCAACGGATTTAACCTTTTACGATGCTGCACTCTATGCAAATGAGCGTAGCAAGTCCGAAGGCTTCGATACCGCTTATACGTATGCTCGTGCTCAATTTGATAGCGAAAAACATTGTACAAGTTTAGAAGGCTTTGCGTTTCGCCCTGAAGCAAATGCGTACCGCTTGCCAACTGAAGCGGAATGGACTTTTGTAGCTAGTGCTAATTGGAATTCTACAGAAGCCTGGGTTGCTGAAAATTCGAACTACATGTTGCATGAAGGGTGCCGTAAAGTTGGTAAAGATTCTAAGGTCTGTGATATGCTTGGAAATGCCTTGGAATGGGTTAATGACTGGAATGGCGGATTTCGTGATACGATTTTGACCAATTATGTAGGTGCTCCAGATGGTGGCGCATTGGGACTTCGAGTTCTTAAAGGCGGTAGCTATAGAAATTCTTTTAAAACAATTCACTTGTACAATCGCGGTGATGTTTATACTGTGACTTCTTCGACACGTGCGGATTATGTGGGGTTCCGCCTTGCTTTCGGTTCTATCCCAGATCCGGTTTGGATGGGGGCTAACGGAAGTGCTATTTCGAGTCGGATCGTTCCCCTTGCAAATGTTTCGATCTTCCGCACTCAAATGGGAATATCTAAAGCTAGGCTTGCTTTCCGCAACGATCTTTCAGGAAACTTGTCTTTTATCGATTTCTCGAACGGGATCCCTTCGGTGACTGAAATAGAAGATACACTTGAGGTGTACCATCCTGAAATTTCGCCTGATGGTAGAAAGGTTGCGTTCTGTACTAAAATCGAGGGCTTGTCTGGGCCTTCTGAACTTTACGTCCGTGACTTGAATGCCAAAGGAACCAACCTTGTTAAGTTGGACGTGCCGAGTGCCGCGATTCCTCGTTGGCGTGTGCTGGGCAATGGAGATACGGTTATCGTTTATGTTACGGATGTGGGCAGCAATAAGGATGTTGCCGCCTTCAATGCGGCGTCAACATGGCAAGTGAAATTTGCCAATGGTATGTTCGGTGTTCCGCAAAAATTATTCAATGGCGCATATCATGGCGGTATCAGTGAAGATGGTAAACTTGCAGTGACAGGAGCGCAGATTTTGCATGCCCGTATTGCGCCAAGCGGTAAAACTCTTGCCGATGGATTAGATGCTGTTTGGTATGGTGGGTTACAGGCTTGTAATGTATCGTTAGCTAAGGATAGCTCGAAGCGAACATTGTTTCTCGATTTTGGCGGTCAGATTGGGCAAAGTTTTGTTGGGGCCACTTATGCAACGCATGAACGGATGCTCATTATGGATTCTACGGGTGTTTTGATTCAATCTTTGGGGGCTCCGACAGGTTTCACGTTTGACCATTGCGAGTGGAGTATAGGAATGGGCGATATTGCCGTTGCCACACTTATGAATGCTGATGGCGCTCATACGAAAATTGTCATGGTAAACACGTTTGATGGAAGCATTGTCGATCTCGCCGAAGGTGAGGAACTTTGGCATCCGAGTCTATGGATTGAAAAGAATATGAATCAAGGAGGCAATAGGCAGGTTAATCCCGATAGCGCTGGAGTCTATTTCAAAGAAGGTCAAGAATGGGCACATGTCTCGCTTGGCTATAAAATGTCGATGCTCTGGAGATATAGAGATAGCATTGAAATTTTATGTGTTGGTAGTTCTAGAACAGAAAATAGCCTTATGGTGACTGCGATTACATCGGGTTTTGCTCAGAATGTGGGGCATTCGGGCAACGATTTGGACGCCTCTTTGTATGTTGCCGAAAATTATGGCTTGAATCATCTGAAAAAGTTGAAGTTTATTGTAGTGTCTATCGATATTGATTTGTGGCAAAGTTCGACCGAATTTACGGAATTGATAATCACAAATCAGGAAGGTTTTGTGTATGACCAAAATCATGGTTTTTGGGTAACAGGTCTACCTGATGGATTTTTGGATGCTGTAAAAGAAGCGTCGCAGCATTCGCTAGCTGCACAGGCTGTTTATGAACCTACTCGCGGATTTTTAAGTAATGAAGGTGTTGCGTGGGGCCCTGCTACGGTGGAACAGGATTCCAATTGGGGTGGAGAAGTGGGGAAAGCTAAAATCAAGTGGAACCTTGAACGCTTAAGGGGCTTTATCGCTCAAACGGCGCCTTTGAACGTAAAAATAATCGGAGTTATATTCCCGCTAAATCCTCGATATCGTGAAACGGGTTCTTACGGACGTTATGGCCCGCGACGTTCCGAGGCTATGAAAATTTTAGATTCGTTGAATTTGTACCAAAGACTTTATCCGCATTTTATATTGATGGATGAAAATAAGAACGGAAATCACGATTATCCGGACATATGTGCCTTCAATATGGACCATCTCAGTTATCAGGGGGCTAGTAAAGTAACGTTACGCTTAGATTCTCTTTTGAAAACGCTAAAATAGGGCTTTGGGGGACCGTAACCATTTTAACTATCTAGTCAGGAAATACGGCGGGGGATTGTTACGTCAGGCATTCTATCTGTTGGAATCAACTGTTGGCGCTGGTGGAACATTTTTTCAAATGGCTAAACAGCCTTGTCGCGATAGGTCTCCATGACATGCTGCTTAAGCGGCCACTGTTTGGAAATCTTCAGATTCTAGGCATTTAGCTGATCGACAAAAGTACACTCCAGGAACTTCTGACCGCAAGATACATCGAAAAATTCGAGGATAAAACCCTCGACCTTTTCGAAAATTTGTATTTTGTTGAATTGTTAGTGGACTCTAGTGAAATATTATAATTTGTTTTAGTTAAAATGAAAAAAAATATAATTTTTGCAATGGCTTCTTTGTGCGGGGCTTTGTTGTGGGCCTGCTCGGATGATTCTCCTTCTCAACCGGAATTGCACTCGAGCCTCGTTTGTAGTTCTCAAGAAAAATGCTCGGATGTTACATTGCAAGAAGGTCTTGCGCTAATCCGTTCTTCGGGCAAGTTTGCGGAAATGGGGACGAATTCCAATTCCGCTAAACCCAGTGAGCGTCCGCAGATGGATGCCAAGTTTGCGTATGATTTCCAAATTGGCAAACACGAAGTTACATGTGGTGAATTTAACGCCTTGATGGACAAAAAAAATGGCGTCAAGTTATCTTGTGAAAATGAAAACTTGCCCGCGGTCAATGTGACGTATTACGATGCCGCTCTCTATGCGAATGCCAAAAGTAAAGCTGCGGGAATGGATACAGCCTATGTGTATTCTTCGGTGGAATATGATAAAAATGGTCATTGCGTTCTCTTGAACGGTCTTGTGTTTAAGCCTGAAGTTAATGCGTTCCGCTTGCCGACTGAAGCGGAATGGATTTACGCAGCTGGATTGTCGTTCGATGTTGATAATAGCTGGAATGCAAGTAATTCTGGTTCCAAAGTGCATGAAGTTTGTTCGAAGAAAAATGAAAACGGCTTATGCGATTTTCTCGGGAATGTGACTGAATGGGTAAATGACTGGCATGGCTATTTCCGCGATACATCGATTACGAATTACGTGGGCGGTGTCGATGGTGGAAGTCTGGGTGAACGCGTTATCAAGGGCGGAAGTTATAGAACGGAAGCTTCATCGATAAACTTGTATGCTCGCGGCGATGTCTATACGGTCACAGGTACGAGTGCAGCTGATTATTTGGGACTGCGCTTGGCATACGGAAAAATTGAAAATCCTGTTTGGCTCGATGCTTCGGGAACTGCGGTTGTTTCGAATCTTTCGATTGTCGCTAGTACAAAAAATATTTCGTCACTTTTTGGAATCTATAAATCCAAGCTTGCGTTTAGGAACAACAATTCGGGGAATTTGGCTTTTGTTGATTTTAGAAGAATCTCGCCTTCGATTATTGAAATCAAAGATTCAATTGATGTTTATCACCCCGATATTTCTCCTGATGGCAAACGTGTTGCATTCTGTACGGGGCTAGAAGGTCAAAGTGGCTCTTCTTCGGTTTACGTTCGTGAATTGAATGCTGAGGGATCTAATCTCGTAAAACTGAATGTGAAAAATGCGGCAATTCCGCGTTGGCGCGTGTTGGAAAATGGCGATACGGTAATTGTCTATGTATCTGATGCCGGAAATAACAAGGAAGAATCGGTTTTTAAATCGGCTTCGACATGGCAAGTGAAATTTGCAAATGGAAAGTTTGGTGAACCGCAAAAACTGTTTGATGGTGCTTACCATGGCGGCATTAGCGATGATGAATCGTTGGCTGTGACGGGGGCGCGTGTGTTGCGCGCTCGTATTGCTACGAAGGGTTCAACCGTTAAATCGAAAGCAAAAGATACTTTGTGGTATAATGGTGACCAGGCTTGCAATGCCTCGCTGAATAAAAAAACAAAGCGTACGTTGTTCCTTGATTTTGCTAAATCCGATGGAGAAACGATGGGGGCTAAGTTTGTGGGGTCCAAGTATCGTACGCATGAACGCTTGCTCATTGCCGATAATGAAGGCAAATTGGTTTCAACGGTTGCGGCTCCGTCGGGTTATACGTTTGATCACAGTGAATGGGTGCTGAACGACGAAAATGTGGCTGTCGCGACTTTAACGAATGCTGATGGCGCACACCAGAAAATCGTGTTGGTGGATACCAAGGATGGCGCTTTGACAACGCTTGTAGAAGGGGACGATGTTTGGCATCCCTGCTTCTGGGTCTCGACTGGGATATCTTCGGAATCGTCTGATTGGAATGCAGATAGCGTTGGCGTCTATGTTTCTGCAAAAAACCAAACGGACTATTTGCTTTCGCACAAAATGCCATTGTTCTGGAAGCTTAAAGATTCTGTAGAGCTTATTGGTCTTGGAAATTCACGTATGTGGGCGGGTTTTGATCCCTTGGAGATGAGTGTATCTTCTATGAATATGGGCTTTTACCCGTGTGATATGCATTGCCAGCACTACTTCTTTAAGAATTACGTTTTGAATCATGGTTCCAATGTAAAATACGTTGTGGTGGGACTTGATTTTGATTTGTGGTTTAATTATGATGAACGAACCGATATTGAATGGGATATGGGAGAGGCTCTTGGTTTTAAATATGATATTAGTCATGAATTTTATCCTGATGGTGTTGATGAAACTTTTGTTAAAATGGTTATAGAAAATGCTCCTGACGATGTCGATTCTATCATAACAAAACGTGGATGGAATGAAATTTCCTTTAGTATTGGTTGGAATAATGCTGATGGGCTTGCTACAATGAATGGTGATTCTACGTGGAGTGATTGCTTGTTTAATAAAAATCTTGCGAATTGCCTTGTAGATTCGGATTTGAATACTTGTACTTCTAAATATCATATAAATGTTTGTGTTGCTGATACGAGCTTGAGTAAATGTTTGGCTAATCACGAGTTGACTCAGTGTTCGTCTATTTTTGGGGGGAATATGGACAAGCTAAAAGATCTTGTTCACTTGGCAAAAGAGAGAAACATTTTTGTTATCGGTGTAATTTTCCCGATGAGTCCGAATTACAAGAATACGGGGGCTTATGGACGCCATGGAATGCTTCGTAGCCATGCAATAAAGCTTTTTGAAGAGTTTAAAACGTGGGCTGAAGGCCGGTCGAATTTTGTATATTTGGATGAAAATAAGTTTGGTGACCATGATTATCCGTCTTCTATGTCCTTTGATTCGGATCATTTGAATCGAGATGGTGCCAAACGCTTTACGGCAAAATTGGATTCTTTACTGAAAACAGTGAGGTAATATGAAAAAAAATCTGTATTTGAGTCTGGCTGTAATCTTTTCCATGTTGCTGATTTCGGCTTGCGGTGACTCTGATGGAGTTTCGCCTGTTCTAGGAAATTTGACCGAGTCTCTTCCGGGAATGGAACGGATGAATGTTAGGAACAGGTTTGTTACTTTGGGTACAAACGATGTTGCTGCAAAAGCTGATGAACGTCCGCAAATGAAAGTTACTTTGAGTTATGATTTCTTGTTTGGCAAGAGCGAAGTGACTTGCGGAGAGTTTAATTCTTTTATGAAGTCGGCGACAGGTCTTTCTCTAAAGTGCGAACAAGATAGCTTGCCTGCTACGGATATTACTTATTATGATGCTGTGCTTTTCGCGAATGCTCGCAGTAAGGCGGAAAATTTTGATACCGTTTATACTTATAGCAATGCTTCTTTTGACAATGATAAACATTGTACAAATTTAGACGGCTTCGCATTCCATCCTGAAAAGAAAGGCTATCGTATGCCGACAGAAGCGGAGTGGATGTTTGTTGCTCAAAGCTATTGGAATCTGTCAGAAGCTTGGACCGCCGAAAATTCCGATTATAAACTGCACAAAGTCTGTAGCATAAATAAGTCGGATGAAGCCATTTGCGATATGATTGGTAATGCGATGGAATGGGTGAATGACTGGCTTGGCAATTTCCACGATACGACCTTGATCGATTATGTCGGTGCTCCTGATGGTGGTTCTTTGGGACACCGCGTTGTTAAAGGTGGAAGTTATCGCAGTTCGTCTGAATCTATCGAAAGGTACAATCGTGGTGACGTTTATACAGTAACGTCTTCGACTCATGCTGATTATGTGGGCTTTCGCCTTGCATTTGGAATCATTCCTGAAGCAACTTGGATGGGCTCAGATGGTAAGGCTGTGACAAACCGTATTGTGGTTCTTGCTAATTCTGCTAAGATGCGTTCACAGACAGGAACGTATAAAGTGAAGCTCGCTTTCCGCAATGATATTACGGGTAATATTGCTTTTATTGATTATTCTAGCGGAATCCTTTCTGTAACAGAAATTTCAGATAAGATTGATGCTTATCATCCTGAGATTTCGCCAGATGGAAAGAAGGTGGCTTTCAGCACGGGGTTTGAAGGAATAAACAGTGATACATCGACCATTTATGTTCGCGATCTGAATGCTGAGGGGTCTAATCTTGTAAAGTTGGAAGTGAAGGGTGCTGCGATTCCGCGCTGGCGCGTCCTTGACAACGGCGATACCGTCATCATTTTTGTAACGAATCCTGGGGATAATAAGGATGATGCTACGTTCAAGTCTACTTCGACTTGGCAGGTGAAGTTTGCCAATGGTAAATTTGGCCAGCCTGAAAAACTTTTCGATGGCGCTTACCATGACGGAATCAGTGAAGACAACAAACTTGCCGTTTCGGGTGCACGTCTTTTGCGAGCTCGTATAGCAAAGTCGGGCTCGACAATTATGAAATCGGCAATCGATACGGTGTGGTTTGGCGAGGAACAGGCTTGCAATGCATCTCTTGCCAACGATGGTAGCAAGCGTACTTTATTCCTTGATTTCGGAGCCAACGAAAAATCTGGGAAGAACAAGATGGGGCGTGAATTTGTCGGAAAAGATTACGGCACGCATGAACGTTTGCTCATTGCCGATTCAACCGGTAAACTTATTCAATCTGTAGCTTCGCCGAAGGGCTATTCGTTTGACCATAGCGAATGGTCGATGGGTGGTAAAAATCTTGCTGTTGCGACGCTTGCGAATATTAACGGTTCGCATTCCAAGATATCTCTTGTGAATTTGTCTGATAGCTCGATTGTAGAACTCGCCGAAGGCTATGAACTTTGGCATCCGAGTTTGTGGATCCAGAATACGTCCGCTATCAAAAATGGCAAACTTGATCCCGATAGCGCTGGTGTCTATATGACAGAGACCACGGATATTGCAACTCGAATCATGAAAGTCAAAATGGATTATTTTTGGAAGTATAGGGATACTACGGAGATTGTTATCATCGGTTCTTCGAGATCGTTTGCGGGTATGGATCCTGAAAGCATTAAATTTGGTTTTGCTCTCAATATGGCATACTCGGCGCAGGATCTGGAAAGTACAGCGTTCTTTACGAAAAACTATATCTTGCCGTTGATGCCGAAATTGAAAGTTCTTGCATTGACATTGGATTATGACCGTTGGTATGTTAAGGATGAAAATTTTAAAGTTTGGTTTGGCAATGTCCCTGGTTATGAATACGATAAAAATCATGGCTATTGGCAAGACGGATTGATTGGAGATATGGTTGCAGCTTCGCAGGCTGCTTTGAATCCGACGGAATCTGAATATGGAATGTTTGGTTATCATCGTGGTTTGTATTATGATCCGGCGCAAGGATGGGGCAAATCAACTCCCGAAATAGCTTATGATCCCAACTGGTTTAATATTAATCGATCGGGTTTTGACTTTAACTTGCAAAAGTTGGCTGAAATTGTAGAATTGGCTCGCAACTTTGATGTTCTTGTTGTTGGTGTTGTTTATCCTCAATCTCCGAATTTTTTGAAGACTAATGCTTGGGGACGTTATGGACCTACCCGTAGTGCTGTAAAGATTATGCAAGATGCGGTTCAGGAACTGACCAAAAAGTATTCGAATTTTGTCGTGCTTGATGAAAATCATGATGGGCATCATGATTTTGGTCCTGAAGATTTTGCCAATGAAGATCATTTGGGACTTGTTGGTGCTCAGATTATGGCCGGTCGTCTTGATTCTCTGTTGAACGCAACATTGAAGTGAAATCTTTAATGTCGGTACTTAAAACGGTTGCTTTGGTAATAAGTGCTGTTGTTGCGCTTTTTGCTGTGTTTCCGCTAACGGATACCGATATCTGGTGGCATTTGGCTTGTGCACGCGAATGGGTGACTACGTGGACGCCCGTTCGCGAACCTGTTGTAAACGTGCACGAATATTTTCAGCAGGTTGTCGCATTTGTGTACAATCTAGGCGGCGCGAGGTTGCTCGTTGCATTCAAGGCGATTCTGTGGGGAATCGTTTTTGCGCTGTTTATATGGCCTCCGCTGCGTGCTATGTTGCCTTTAGCTTTTTTTATAACTATCCTCTTTATTTTCCGTTATCAATTTGAAATTCGCCCAGTGCTTTTCAGCCTGATTTTTCTCGGCATTTATTGGAATATTTTGCCTTGGCTGTTGGCTGGGGTTGGAGGTGCGCGAAACTCTCGCCTTAAATGTCATTCCAGCCTTCGTACTGGAATCGCCTTTAGAGTTTTTGCGGCGTTTGCTATTCTCGTTTTGCAATTTCTTTGGTGCAAATTCCAAGGCCTATACATTCTCGGCCCGGTTTTTGCATTGACGGTGCTTGCATTCGAGTGTTTGAACACCCGTAATTACGGGGTGCAAATTTCTCGCAAATCGCTTTTGTGGCAGTTTGCTTTTGTTGCGCTGTTGTTCGCAATGCCGTTCTTCCATCGCGAAGGGCTGAATTTGTTCTTGTATCCGTTTGGATTGCTGGACCGATTGCTTGGACTATCGCCATCGGCGGCCGTTTTTGCAAGCGAAATTGCCGAAAATCGCTCGCCCATTACGTTGTTGATGGCGGGGGAGAATGTGTTGCAATCGGCACTGATGATTGTGCTTTGCTTTGTTGGGATTATTTGGGCTGTTTATTGTTTATGTTTGTTTTTTTCGATCAGTAGTTCTCGACCTGTCATCCTCGCGAATGCGAAGCTCTATGATTTTCCCGTTGATTGTACCAGAGCATTATGGCTTCTTGTAACGGCGTGCCTCGCGTTTGTCGCTGAACGCAACTTTGTACTCTTCTTGCCTGTGTTTTTTGCGGTTGCATTTAAATGTTTGTATTCTCTCCTTCGCTCCGCTTGGCCGAGAATGACTGCCTACAGCCAACTTCCTACAGTCTGTTTCTTACTTCCAACTCTCCTCATCGCTTTTCTCCTTGGACTCTGGCTTCGTTCCGTTTCCAATTACGATTCCATGATTGCCTACCAGCGTGTTCCTGTCGCTGCTGCAGAATGGATGAAATCGCATCCGCATTCGGGCAGGCTTTTTAATGATGACCGCGCCGGGGGCTATTTGGCTTTTGTGAATCCTTCCGATTCTACGTATATCGATGGGCGCTTTATCCTTAAAACGGCGAAATTTTTCGAAAACTATTTGCGGTATGCGGAGTCTCCACAAGTATTCCTCCACGATGCCGGTGCGCAAAATATAGACCGCGTTGTGCTTCCGCTCCGCTATTACGCCCGTTGGGGAAAATTGCTAGCGGCCCTTGATTCTGCCGAAAATTGGCACGTTGCGTACCGCGATTCACTTTTTGTGGTGATAGACCGCACACAATATTAAAATGTCCGTTTTAAATATTTTATTTTTTATCACTATTAATTTATTTTCTTATAGATTTAACGGCCCTTTGGGCATAGGAGTTTTGGTATGAAACGTTTGGTTAAGATGGGACTTGCTGGTTTGTTTGCTTTCGGGCTTGCTCAGGCTAAGGTGAATTTCCCATTCCCGCAAATGTCTGATTACGGTGGAAATGCGACGCTTTTGAGCGACAAGGCTAAGGCTTCCGAAGAATTAAAGTCCCAGTTTGCTTATTGGCTCAAGACGATGTACAACGAAAATGGCGATGTTGCCGGTGTGCGTTCCGATCCGGGTTCTGATCAGTATTTCTCGGAAGGTGTCGGCTACGGCATGCTTCTGATGGTTTACTTTAGTGATAACGCCACAAGCTATCAGAGCCAGTTCGACAAGATTTGGAACTTCTACAAGAAGATGATGAACGAAAACGGCCTGATGGTCTGGAAGGTCGGTAATCTTTCTACGAAGTACGACCAGGGTGCCGCTCTCGATGGCGATATAGATGCTGCTGCAGCTCTCGTGATGGCTTACTACCAGTTTGGCGACGAAAAGTACAAGGAAGACGCCAAGAAACTCATCCAGTCCATGAAAAAGTCCGAATTCGAATCGAACGGTTTGCATTTGCCGGGCGACAAGTGGGGCGATGCTGGTTACAACCGCAAAAATCCGGGCTATTTTGATCCGGCTTACATGCCACTTTTTGCATTGGTCGATACTGAAAATGCCGATTTCTGGAGCAATAAGGCTTACGACGCCAACATGAAACTGTACGAATCGAGTTCTGCCGAGGTCACGACGGGCTTGATTGACGACTGGACCGACAAGAACGGCAAGAGCGAAGATGACTACTACAGCTATGATGCATCCCGCGCTCCGTGGCGTAACGCTAAGGCGGTTTGCTGGCATGGCGATAAGCGTGCTCTTGCGCTCGACAAGAAAATGGCAGAATTTGTCTCTACGGTCAGTGCTTCGCGTATGGCAGGCCCGGTGCGCAGAGCTTCTGGCGACCTTGGCAACGACCATAACAGCACGTTTGTGACTTCGCTTATGACTTCGCTTATCTCTGATGCGAAGTACCAGTCCAAACTTGATGAGTATTGGGCTGAAGCCGTCAAGTTGGGCGACGAGAACTACTTCAACCAGTCCCTCAAGCTCTTGAACGGCTTGCTCGTTTCGGGCAATATGCCGAACCTCGCAGCCGCTCCTTCCACACCGACTTCTTCGAGCTCTGTGAATCCGCAGTCCAGCTCCAGCGAAGGTACGATTGCCTTGCCTGTCACGATGGACAGCGCTCCGAAGATGACGCTTTCTGGCAGAACGCTTGAATTTAGCGCTAATGGCGATGTTCGAGTGGATGTGATTTCGATGACGGGTAATGTCGTGAAGTCGTTCAATAAGAACGCAACGGGTTCTGTCTCGGTTTCGCTGAATGCCATTCCCAGCGGTCTTTATATAGTCCGCGTCAAGAATGCTGGCGTTTCAAACCTCAAAAAGATTAAGTTGGACTAATTTTTCGGGCTGAAAAAGTCTTTGATGAAAATTTCAAAAATCCGGGAACAAGTGTGTTCTCGGATTTTTTTTGCTTTTGTAAATAAAAATACATATAACGATTGCTTGTAAATCTTTGTTTGTATTTTCGCAAACAATTGTAAACATTTGAGTGGGTTACACAATTGCTAAACTGTAAAAGTTTAATTACGAATGCGGCGGAAATGGCGATTTTTTGCAAAAATAGACAGTTTGCATCTATATAATATAATTATTGTATGATTTTTGTTATTATATATAAATGATTTACTACATTTGTTCTACCTTAAAACAAACTAAAAAGGTAAATAAATGAAAAAAGTAAAGAGTACATCATTGTTCTTGGGCGTAGCCTCTGCTATGGCTTTTGCCCAGGACGGCGCCGCTTGCATTCCGTTTGTGAACGGAACAGGTCATTATGGCGAACATTGCTATAATGCCGGCCTTAAAGACATGGAAAAGGGCAAGTGTTATACTATGAATCCGGATCGCAAGTCTGAAAATCCGCAGTGGATTAACGACATTGTATCCCAGACATGGTGGTGGGTCGAAACAGCCTGCGTTGAAGCTCCGGCATCTTCCAGTTCTGTTGAAGTATCCAGCTCCAGTGTTGCGCCGGCTTCTAGCTCTAGTGAAGTTGCTTCTTCCAGTTCCGAAGAACCGGCATCTAGCTCTAGCGAAGTTGCTTCTTCCAGTTCCGAAGAACCGGCATCCAGCTCTAGCGAAGTTGTTTCTTCTAGCTCCGCTGAACCGGTTTCCAGCTCTAGCGAAATTATTGTTGCTTCCAAGTGCGTTGAATTCGTAAACGGCTCTGGCAACTACAACGGCAAGTGCTTCAATTCTGGTCTTAACGACATGACTGCAGGCAAGTGCTATAAGCTCAATCCGGATCGTGGCGAAGTTCGTGATTTGTGGATTAACAATAGAGCAGTTGACTCCTGGTGGTGGGTTGAAACGTCTTGCGGTGCAGAACCGGAATCCTCCAGCTCCAGCGAAGAAGTCTCCAGCTCTAGCGAAGAAGTCTCTAGCTCTAGCGAAGAAGTCTCTAGCTCTAGCGAAGAAGTCTCTAGCTCTAGCGAAGAAGTCTCTAGCTCCAGCGAAGAAGTCTCCAGCTCCAGCGAAGAAGTTTCTAGCTCTAGCGAAGAAGTCTCTAGCTCCAGCGAAGAAGTCTCTAGCTCTAGCGAAGAAGTCTCCAGCTCTAGCGAAGAAGTCTCTAGCTCTAGCGAAGAAGTCTCTAGCTCTAGTGAAGAAGTTTCTAGCTCCAGCGAAACCCCTGTTGAACTCTGCATTGATTTCGGCAGTGTCCAACACCGTATTGGTCAATACTGCTATAAGTCCGGTTTGAAGAACATGGTTAAGGGGACGTGCTATGTTGTGGTCGAAAGCAAGAGGGGTGAAAGCTCGTCTAGAATTCGCCGTCACACTGATGTAACGGACAAGTCTTGGTGGATCGAAACGCCTTGCTTTGCAGAAGTCTCCAGCTCTAGCGAAGAAGTCTCCAGCTCTAGCGAAGAAGTCTCCAGCTCTAGCGAAGAAGTCTCTAGCTCCAGCGAAGAAGTCTCTAGCTCCAGCGAAGACGTCTCTAGCTCTAGCGAAGAAGTCTCTAGCTCTAGCGAAGAAGTCTCCAGCTCCAGCGAAGACGTCTCTAGCTCCAGCGAAGAAGTTTCCAGCTCTAGCGAAGAAGTCTCCAGCTCCAGCGAAGAACTCTCTAGCTCCAGCGAAGAAGTTTCCAGCTCTAGCGAAGAAGTCTCTAGCTCCAGCGAAGTTGTTGTTTCCAAGTGCGTTACTTTTGTGAATGGCTCTGGCGACTACAATGGCAAGTGCTTCAACGCTGGCCTCAACGACATGACCGAAGGCAAGTGCTATATGCTGAACCCGGATCGCGGCGAAGTCCGTGATTTGTGGATTAACAATAGAGCCGTTGACTCCTGGTGGTGGGTTGAAACATCTTGCGGTGACGAACCGGAATCCTCTAGCTCTGTCGAAGAATCCAGCTCTAGTGAAGAAGTTTCCAGCTCCAGCGAAGAAGTTTCTAGCTCTAGCGAAGAAGTTTCTAGCTCCAGCGAAGAAGTTTCTAGCTCCAGCGAAGAAGTTTCTAGCTCCAGCGAAGAAGTTTCTAGCTCTAGCGAAGAAGTTTCTAGCTCTAGCGAAGAAGTTTCCAGCTCTAGCGAAGACGTTTCCAGCTCTAGCGAAGAAGTCTCTAGCTCCAGCGAAGCATCTTCTAGCTCCGTTGAATCCAGCTCTAGCGAAGTTGTTGTTTCCAAGTGCGTTGAATTCGTAAACGGCTCTGGCGACTACAACGGGAAGTGCTTCAATGCTGGTCTTAACGACATGACCGCTGGCAAGTGCTATAAGCTCAACCCGGATCGCGGCGAAGTTCGTGAAAAGTGGATCAACAATAGAGCCGTTGACTCCTGGTGGTGGGTTGAAACATCTTGCTTTGATGAACCGGAAGTTATCCTTGTTAAGGATCCGAACGTGAAGCCGGCTCCGAAGACCGAAGATCCTATTCTCAAGTCTAACGGTCGCGACAATGGCACAACGTCTATCGCCGCAGCTGTCGAAGCCAAGTCCAACATTGCATTCGTGAACAACACCTTGAGCATTGCTTCGACCTCTAATGGTGCTAAGACTGTTAAGGTCTTCAGTGTCCGTGGCGATGTGCTCCTTTCCAAGACTTTCTCTGGCGCATCCATGAGTTTGGATATGTCTAAGTTTGCTGGCAAGGGTGCTGTGATTGTTCGTCTCGCCGAAGGCCGCAAGGTCCTCGCAACGAAGCGTATTGCAGTTCGCTAATTCGCTAACGAATTATTTAAATTCGAAAAAAGCTCCCTCTAACGAGGGGGCTTTTTTGGGATAAACGCTTTTGATTAATTATATGGCGGCAAAGAGGCAAAAAAGTTTAAATGGCCTTGAATTTATTTACAAATGAAATTATATTTGTCTGCAAAATAGAATAAAGTATCGCTGCAATAATTTCAAAAAATGGAAGGAGAAAATGAAAATTATTCAGATCATGTTGCTACTGTTTTTCTTGGTAGCCCAATGTTTTGCAATTCCTGCAAGCAACGCCACTTTTCCGATGAAACAACCTGATGGAACAATTCTTGTGGTTCGTCAAGTTGGCGATGAGTGGTTTAATTTCTATGAAACTGCTGATGGCTACATCTTGCAAAAGGATGCTCTAGGTTTTTATGCCTATGCAGATGAGAATGGTAAATCTTCGGGAGTGTACGCTCGAAATGTGGGCGAACGCAACGAAACCGATATTCGATACCTTGCAGGTCTTAATCAAAATCTGGTTTACCAGAAGTTGCGTGAAAATGCTCAAATTGCAGAAAATTTTGGATATGAAAAACCGAAATTTGCCAAATCTACGATACAGCGGTTACCCAACTACAATAAGAGCGGTGAAGTCCATGTGCTAGTCATTCTGGCGCAATATCAAGATGTGAAGTTTTCAAGCGCTGACCCCAAGGCTCAATTTACTGAGTATCTGAATAAGGAAGGGTATAATAAGTATCATAATACCGGAAGTGTTAGAGATTACTTTATAAAGAACTCGAATGGAAAATTCCGCCCGATTTTTGATGTTTATGGTCCAGTGACGCTTTCTAAAACACGCGCATCTTATGGACAAATGGATGCGACTCCTATACAGGAAGCTAAGGATTTGCTCAATCGGGGTGGAATTGATATGTCGTTGTATGGTAAAAATGGTATTCCCGAGTATACATCTGTGATTTTTGCAGGTCCGAGTTCGGCTGGTTCGGGCATATCGGATGCTGTTTGGCCCCACATGGGAAGTGGGCGGGGCGGCAACTATTCTTGCTCAAACGAAATTTCTAGTCATGCGTATGCTTACGATAACACAACGACGGCTTTGGAGGGAATCGGCGTTTTTATCCACGAGTTTAGTCATCTTCTTGGCCTGATGGATATGTATGATGTGAATAAGACGAGTAATCGAGAAAGTGTTGGCTATTGGAGCGTTATGGCGAATGGCGATAATCTTTGCCCTAGTAATGTGGACCACGTGATGAATTGTGCGCCTGTGCTTTATACCGCATTCGAAAAAATGTCGATGGGCTGGCTGACTCCTGAGGAAATCAAAGAGAGCGGTTCGTTGCGCTTGGATAAAATAGATGACAATCAAGCATATAGCATTACTAATCCGAATAATTCAGATGAAATGTATTTGCTTGAATATCGGTCAAAGAAAGGTTGGGATGCTCAATTGCCGAATTCGGGGATGTTGATTTGGCATATCGATTATGATGCGAGAGTTTGGAGTAATAATGGAATTAATGCTGATGGCAACCATTTGCGTGCTGATATTATTGAAGCTGTTCCTAGATCAAATGGCTTGGGGTCATCGGAGGATCCGTTCCCTGGGTGGGGTGGTGTAACGGAATTCAATAAGTTTGTCTTTTATGATGGGTATAATGCGAATATTGCTCTTTCTGGCATCAAAGAGTCCGAAAATCACGAATATGTTACGTTTAATGTCGACAAGAATGAACCATTTATCGAGTCTTCTTCCAGCTCTGACAATCCAAATCTTGTTGAAAGATGTATTGAGTTTAAGGGGAATGTTGGCGACGTTGAAAAATACTGTTATAAGTCCGGTTTGGATAACATGAAAGAGGGAAAGTGCTATGTTTTGAACCCGAATCATCCTCGTAGTTTTTTATTTGACTATTTTGTTAAGGATGCTTCTGATGGAAGCTGGTGGTTTGAAACTCCTTGCTATGAAGAGGTTTCCAGCTCCAGTGTTGTATCTTCCAGCTCTATCGCTTCTAGCTCCAGTGTTGCATCTTCCAGCTCTATCGCTTCTAGCTCCAGTGTTGAATCTTCGAGTTCTGTTGAATCCAGCTCCAGCGTGGAATCCTCCAGCTCTGTTGAATCCAGCTCCAGCGAAGTTGTCGTTTCCAAGTGCATCAAGTTCAAGAACGGCACTGGCAACTACGACAAGAACTGCTACAACGAAGGTTTGAGGAACATGGCTGCTGGCAAGTGCTACACCATGAATCCTGCTCGCGTCAAGGAAGGCGTTCCGCAGTGGATTAACGAAGAAGCCTCCCAAACTTGGTGGTGGGTCGAAACGTCTTGTGGTGAAGTGGTCGTTTCCAGTTCCAGTGTTGAACCGGAATCTAGCTCCAGCGAAGAATCTTCCAGCTCTGTCGAATCTAGCTCCAGCGTGGAATCCTCCAGCTCCGTCGAATCCAGCTCCAGCGTGGAATCCTCCAGCTCTGTCGAATCCAGCTCCAGCGTGGAATCTTCCAGCTCTGTTGAATCCAGCTCCAGCGAAGTTGTCGTTTCCAAGTGCATCGCGTTCAAGAACGGCTCTGGCAACTACGACAAGAACTGCTACAACTCCGGTCTTGATGATATGGCGGCCGGCAAGTGCTATACCATGAATCCGGCTCGAGTCAAGGACGGCGTTCCGCAGTATATCAGCAATAGGGCTTCTGATAAGTGGTGGTGGGTTGAAACCGCTTGCGGTGACGCACCGGCATCTTCTAGCTCCAGCGTGAAATCCTCTAGCTCTGTGGCTTCTAGCTCCAGTGTGGAATCCTCCAGCTCTGTGGCTTCTAGCTCCAGTGTTGCATCCTCTAGCTCCGTTGCTTCCAGCTCCAGCGAAGTCGTGGTATCTACTTGCATCGCGTTCAAGAACGGCACTGGCGGCTATGATAAGAACTGCTACAATTCTGGCTTGAGGAACATGGCTGCCGGCAAGTGCTATACCATGAATCCGGATCGCGTCAAGGAAGGCGTTCCGCAGTGGATTAACGAAGAAGCCAATCAAACTTGGTGGTGGTCTGTTGTTTCTTGCGATGCCACTGTTGTAAAGAAGGCTCTTGGTCAAAACAATGGCACAACGGCTATCGCTGCTGCAGTTGTAACCAAGGCTAGTATGGCTGTCGTCAACAATACTTTGAACATTGCAATGACCTCTAACGGCGTGAAGTCTTTGAAGGTCTTTGATGTTCGCGGCAACATGCTCCTCTCCGAAACATTCAGCGCAGCTTCCATGAGCTTGGATATGTCTAGGTTCGCTGGCAAGGGTGCTGTGATCGTTCGTCTCGTCGAAGGCCGCAAGGTCCTCGCAACGAAGCGTATTGCAATTCGCTAATTCGCTAACGCAAAAATTCTGTTTGTGAATAAAGGGCTCCCTCAAACGAGGGAGCTTTTTAATTTTGATGGTGAGGTTTTATAAATGACTTGATATCAAATTCGATATCGAGTTTTTGTTTTTAGAGGTTGAGCGAAAGCTGATCTTCTTTGGCGGCGGGGGCTGCCGAACTATCGGTTGGTGAGATGGTTGGTGAGCCCGTCGAACCATCGTCGGTTGCGGCGTCGGCGCCTGTGATTTGTGCCATGAGCCATGCTTCGTCGTGCACGGGGATTCCGAGCTCGTTTGCCTTGGTGAGCTTGGAACCTGCCGCTTCGCCTGCAAGGACCCAGCTCGTCTTTTTGCTTACGGAACCGGAGACCTTGCCGCCATTTTCTTCGATGAGTTTGCGGGCTTCGTCGCGGTCCATGTTCGGGAGCGTTCCCGTGATGACTGCGGTTTGTCCTTGGAACAGCGTCTTGACGATTCCCTTGAATTCTGTCGGGAGTCCGAGCGCTACGAGCTCGTCGATTTCGTTCGTGTATAGCGGCGTGTGGAAAAAATCATAGACGGACTTGCCGATGCGTTCGCCGACATCGGTCACGTTCTGCAATTCTTCGACGGTCGCGGTGCGGATCTTTTCGAGTGTGCGGAAGTGCTTTGCGATATTCCTTGCGCTGGTGCGGCCGACAAAGCGGATGCCGAGGCCGTGCAATAAGTTTTCGAGGCTTTTCTGCTTGGATGCGGCAATGGCGTCGTAGACGTTTTTCGCGCTCTTCTTCGCCATACGTTCTTGCGATTCCAAGTCTTCGAGCGTCAGGCGATAAAGGTCTGGAATGCGCTTGATTTTGCCTGTCGCAAGGAGGCTTGCGATCAGTGCTGGGCCTAGATTTTCGATGTTCATCGCTTCGCGGCTTACGAAATGTTCAAAGAGGCATTGCACTTGCGCTTGGCAGTGCATGTTTTCGCAACGGAGAATCACTTCGCCGTCGATATGCGTGAGTGGTTCGCCGCATACGGGGCATTTTTCGGGAGCAATCACGGGCTTTGCGCCTTCGGGGCGAAGTTCGCGTTTGACGTCCGTAATTTTCGGGATGATTTCGCCGCCCTTCTCTACGCCGACGGTGTCGCCGTAGTGCAAGTCGAGTCTTGCGACTTCGTCGAAGTTGTGGAGGGTGGCGCGCTTAACGGTCGTGCCGGCGAGTCGCACCGGTGCGAGGTTTGCGACTGGCGTCACGGCACCCGTGCGACCCACCTGAAATTCTACAGACAATAGCGGAGTGTAGGCGCGCTCGGCCTTGAACTTGTAGGCAATGGCCCAGCGCGGGCTTTTGCTTGTGCTGCCGAGTTCGCGCTGCATGGCAAGGTCGTTGAGCTTTACGACCATGCCATCAATATCGAAGGGGAGACTGTCGCGGCTTGCGCCAATCTTTTCTGAAATCGCCATGATTTCATCGACTGTGTCGGCGGTCCAGTAATCGTTCGTGTGGAATCCAAGACGCTTGAGCTGCTTCAGGTTTTCTTCGTGCGTCGCATTGTTGCTCTGCGGAATGTGGTAGGCAAAGAAGCGCATCGGGCGGGTCTTGCATTCGGCCACGCTCTTGAGCTTGAGCGAGCCCGAAACCGTGTTGCGGCAGTTCTGAAAAGTCTTCTTGTTTTCCAAAATGAACTGCTCGTTCAAACGCTCAAAAGCTTCGCGTTCCATGTAGACTTCACCGCGGACTTCGAATGTGCCCTGCGGAATTTCCGACGGATCGATTTTCAATTTCTTCGCGTCAAAGTATTCAGGAATGTCCTTAATCGTGAGCGCGTTATTCGTCACGTCGTCGCCTTGCGCGCCGTCGCCGCGTGTTGCGGCCTGCTTCAAACGACCATTCTCGTAGACCAGCGAAAGCGAAACACCGTCAATCTTCCTCTCGCAAATCCACTTGTGTTTAGACGAAAGATCGCTTCGCTTTGAGGTATGGGCTCGGTCGTGCTTGTCATTTGCGGCGAACTTGTCATTCCCGGCTTGACCGGGAATCTCCCTCTCGTCTCTCGTCTTTGGACTATCGCTTCGCTCTAGTCCCAACCATTCGGCTCGGTTATGCCCAACTTCGTTGGTCGCGTCGCTCGCCTTGTATGGTTGTCGTCTCTCGTCTAAAGCCGCAATCCCTTCTTCTGCTGCCCGCACGAACTCGCGCATTTCTTCTTCGCTGTACACGTTCGCAATGCTGAGCATCGGCACGGCGTGCGCGACTTTTGCAAAATCGTTCGTGAGGTCGCTACCGACCCGTTGCGTCAGAGATTCTTTACCGCGCAGTTCCGGATGCTTCGCTTCGAGCGCTTCCATCTCCTTGAGCCCAAAGTCAAAATCCTGGTCGCTCATGGGGGAGACTCCGTCCTTGTAATAAAGACGGCTTGCTTCTTCCAATTGTTTCTTTAACTCAAAATAGCGGGTGCGGTCAAGTTCTTTCTGGTCCATAAACAGCAATATAGAAAGAGGTGCTGTATTACGACACTTTTTTACTCAAACCTCATACCTCAAAGGGCGCTTTGCGCCCGGCCTCATACCTATATAAACATCTTCACGCCAATCGCAATCAGAATAATCCCGGCGATAAATTCGGGAATCTTCGTTTTAAATCGCTTGGCGGTATGGCGCCCGATTTCAAATCCGATGATGCCCATCGCAAAACTCGCAAACGCAATGGCCGAGGTCGCAAAAGTCAGGTCCACGTTCATGAACGCAAATGAAATTCCAACGGCGAAGGCGTCAATGCTTGTGGCGATGGACAAAAGTAAAATGTTTGTGAGGCTCAAGCGCTTGCAAGGTACGGCCTCGTCGCCGCCCCTGATGGCTCCGAAAATCATGCGTCCGCCCAAGATACAGAGGATGGCGCAGGCAATAGGCGTCCCGACGGCATTGAACCAGCGTTCTGCGAAACTTCCCAGGAAATAACCGAGGAGTGTCATGCCTCCCTGAAATACTCCAAAGCTCACGGCCTGCAAAAATGCGCTGCTGTAACGAATGCCTGACTTGCAAAGACCGGTCGAAATGGCGACCGCAAAACAGTCCATCGCTTCGACAATGGCGATGATGATGATTTCTAGGGTTGTCATTTTGCGTTATGTTTTTTCATTTGAATCTTCGAACGCAAAAAATAAAAAATATATTGTATATGTAGTTCATAGTTTTTAGTTGCTAGTTACTAGAGAAGACTTCATTGATTGTTAGGGGGCGAATCTATAATAGTATTTATGGATTTCGTTATTGCTTTGGGACTATTTCTAGTAACTATTAACTAAGTTCTAATGACTGCGCCGGAGGCGCCTGAACTTGAACAGTAAAGTCGTTACCATATTTTTTATTGCATTGTGCGTGTTGCTCCTGCTTTCTGTAGGGGGCTCGTTTTGGGATGGTTCCTTCGAATTGCTTTTGCGCAATAGCGGTAATTGGAAATTTCCCAAGACGCTCTTCATCTTTTGGATCGGCATGTCGCAGGCGGGGATTCTCCTTTCGGCATTCTTGCTTATCATGAAGGTGAAAATCCACCGTCGCACGTCGCTGTTGTTGGAGCTGAGTTCGCTTTGCAGTCTCCTTGTTGCGATTGTTTTTTCTTTGCTCTATTCTAATACCATCAAGATCAATAGCGATGTGTATAGCATTGGTATCGTTGGTTTTATTTCGCTCTTGTTTTTTGTGACGCATCTTGTAGCGGCGGATTCCGCTGAAGATTTGGCGCTCTGCAAGGAACTGGCTAAGATTCGGCGGCCGCTCGCATGGATTATCCTCCCGACAGTGTTCTGGGTGGTGTCGTCGTTTGCGCTTGGCTTTGCGCAATTTGAAAATTCCGTGTGGCAGGGATCGTTTTTCCCGCTGTACGTTGTGGCTTGTGTTTTCTACATGGGACTTGCCAGTTCGGTTGTGCTTCTCTCGTTCGAAAATTACTACAACCGTATGATCGAGCGGTTCCTGATGCTCTGTAGCTGGTTCATGTCGCTATTGTTCCTTTGGCTTATTCTCTTGAAAGGCGGTGGAAGTGTTGCCTCGTTTATATTTGCGTGCGCAGTCCCGCAGTTGCTGCTCATTGAGGTGGTGCGCGAAAGTCCTTGGGGGCGCATGCTTGTGGTTTCGAGTATCCTGTTCGGCTTTTTGCTCAAGTGTGATTTCGTGGTGAACCACAATGATTTTCATTTCTTCGCGAATGCGAACTTTGCCAATGCAAGTCTCATGTTTGCAGGGGGAACATTGTTTGTCGCCATATTCTTTGGCGTTCGTTTTTGGCTTTCGCGTTTCTTTGAAAACGATGAAATCTTGATGGGCGAGGAGAGCGATAGTTCGGATGGCGAAATGCCCGATACCGAAGAAAAAAAGTATTACTCTCCGTTTTCGGCTCCGGAATTCAAGGTGGTGCGCTTGCCCGTGTTGTGCGGCGTTCTCGCGGCTGTAATGTATGGCTATTTTACATCGGACTGGATTACGCTTGCGGGGCCGTTTGGAGCTTATGTGAGTTGCCTGTTAGTCTGTCTGCAACCTTTTGTGCATATAGGCTTTAAACCGCGTAGGAGGGCTAAACGTAAATGAGCATGTTTGCTAATGCCGTGGCGTGCCTCTGGTGCCTGATTTTTGCGGCGGTCCTTTGGAAAATGAAGGGTATGCTCCGCATTACGCTTGTCATGTTTTTGATTGTCATGACGAGTTGCCTTTATACGGCTTTCGCGGGGAATCTTGCTATTTCGACGTTGGAAAATTACCCGTTCCGCATGCTGGCGCTTACATTATGTGTTTTTACGACGGGGCTTCGCGAAAACCGTAGGCGCTTTATGGTGCTTGCCCAAACATTTTGGCTTTGGGTGGAACTGGTCGGGAATGTATCTCTTTACCAAACAGGAGCGGAGGCGCCTTGGATACGCCTCGCCGCTATTGCCGAAATCGCTCTCGGCTGCTGTTTTATGGTTAGAATTCCTAGAGAAATCGAGTTCGGGCTAATCGTTTTATGGATGGCCGTCTGGATGTTCTTTTAGGAATCGCGCGTGTAAGTATTCTTGTTCGACAGTCTTTTCTCGAAGTCTTCTTTCGTAAGAGGCTTGTCGAAAAGGAATCCCTGGATTGTAGAACATTTGGCGTGTTGCAGGAAATCCAGCTGCTTCGTATTTTCGACACCTTCGGCAACAACTTCAAGATTAAGCTCGTTAATCATGTTCACCATGTTTCGGATGACAACTTCGTCATGGTGCGTGTTTTCTCCACCAATGTGGTCGAGTAGCGATTTGTCAAGCTTAATGACGTTCACATTCAAGTCCTTGATGGCGTTGAATGTAGAGTAGCCTGTACCGAAATCGTCAATGGAAACGGTAATGCCATGTTGACGAAGACCGTCCACGAATTGTTGCATGGCCACCTTGTCTTCGAAATCCGAAGCTTCGGTCAGTTCAATTTCGATGTACTTGCTGTCGATATCGAATTCCTTCATGGTATTCAGGATATCTTCCGTCAAGTGCGGGTTTCTCAAGTGGAGCCTTGAAAAATTGGAAGACACGCGAACGGGTTCATATCCTGCTTGTATCCAGGAATGGATGTCTTCGCAGACTCTGTGGAATACGTAAAAATCGAGCTTGCAAATGGAAGCTTCTTTTTCGAGAACGGGTAAAAAGTCATTGGGCGGGACAATTTGGCCGTTGCGTTTCCAGCGGACAAGAGCTTCGCATCCGCAAAGCGATTGCGATTGCACGTCAACTTTTGGCTGGTAGTAAACGATGAATTCCTTGTTTTTCAGGGCATCGTTGAAAAGCGACGAAATTTCCTTTTCGTGATAGACGGCGTCGAGCATTTTCTGGGCGAAATAGACAACGTCGGTTCCGGGATGGCGTCTGGCATCGTTTAACGCAACGGAACTGCAGTGCATGATTTCGTTCATCGAATCATTCTGCTGGATGTCGTAAACGCCGATGCGGCTATGTAGCGTAAGAGGAATTGATGGTCCTTGCGGAGCGGGGACTATTAATTGCATCTTTCTTAACGCATCAACGAACTTGTCCCTGTGTTCTTTTTTGACAAGAATGAGGAAGTTGTCGCCGCCCAATCTGGCAATCATTTCATCGTCGTGGCACATGGCCATGACTGTATGCGCAAAGGTTATGATACCTCTGTCTCCAACAGCTGCAGACTTGGACTGGTTGATGTACTTGTAATTTTTGAGGTTGACGAAGAGGCTGCTGAAGTTTTGCAGCTTGTTCTTGGCTTTAAGTTCGATACTGCGATGTACGAGTTGCGATGTGTTGGGTGCACCTGTCATCGGGTCGGTCTGGCTTGCGTTATGGACGGCTCCCATGAGGCGAGCTCTACCAGAGAAGATGAAAATATCGTCGCAGATGAGTTTTACTGCTTGAAGTTCGGGGCTTATGAATTTGTGACCTTTTTTGGCACGAACTTCGATGGTGACCATCCCGTTTTCGCCAGTTTTGTATGTTTGGATTAAGGGGACGGGCTCATAACCAGAAGCTTCTTCGTAAATAACCCTTTCGTCGTTCAATCCTTCTTTAGTTATTATGGAACTTGGGGCCACAATTTTGACTTTGATATAACCAACGTTTAGAATATTGCAGATTGGAGGAACTGCAACAGCGATGCGCTTAATCATCGCAAGGATATCAGGAATATTATCTAAGATTGCATCCCTAAAATCTTTGTATATACTACTGAAAATGACGTAATCCATTTTCGCCCCTTAAATGACCACACTATCTACACCAAAATAGCGTTCTAAATGTAAATAAAAAATTTGCGAAAAGGTAAAAAAAAATTAATACTTTTTCCCGTTTTTATTCCGCTTAAGAACATATCATTTTGGGTTAGAAAGCTAGTGAATTGGGGGGAAAAATATGTAAGCTATTGTGATTGCGGCAATTACGCCAACGGCATCGGCAATGAGGGCGCAGGTGACTGCATGCCGTGTTTTTTTTACACCGACGGAGCCGAAGTAAACTGCTATTATATAGAAGGTTGTGTCGGCCGCACCTTGGAACATGCAGCTGAGTCGACCGGCAAAACTGTCGGGGCCTAAGTTCTTCATGGCGTCGATCATCATGCCGCGAGCACCGCTGCCGCTGAGGGGTTTCATGAGGGCGGTAGGGAGGGCCGGGACAACGTCGTTTCCGACACCGATAAAACCAAGCAATGCAGAAATTCCGTTCATGACCAAGTCCATGGCGCCGCTGGCGCGGAACACGGCAACGCCAACAAGAATCGCAACGAGATTCGGGATAATCATTACGGCGGTATTGAATCCTTCCTTGGCACCTTCGACGAATGCTTCGTACGCTTGGACTTTTTTATAGCAGGCAAGTCCGAGGAACGCAACGATGATTCCGAACAGGACAACGCCGCTGATGAAAAGGCTTGTGGTGCCAATAGCTTCTGCAGTGAGGTGGCTAAAGTAGAACATGATGGCAATGACGCATGCACTGATTCCACCGAGCCATGCTACAGTTACGGGATCCTTGAGTTTGATTTTTTGGAAAAAGCTGAGTGCGAAAATACCGGCGATAGTGCTAAAAAATGTCGAAAGCAAAAGGGGTAAAAAAACGTCACTTGGGTTTGCGGCTCCGAGCTGGGCGCGGTATGTCATGATGCTCACCGGAATCAATGTAAGTCCACTGGCGTTAAGGACTAAGAACATGATTTGCGAGTCGCTTGCAACTGTCTTGTCTTCGTTCGGGTTGAGCTCTTGCAACTGCTTCATGGCCTGGAGTCCCATCGGAGTTGCTGCGTTGTCGAGGCCGAGCATGTTAGCGCTGATGTTCATGAGCATGGTGCCCACGACGGGGTGGCCTTTGGGAATTTGCGGGAACAGTCGCGAGAAAAGCGGTTGGACAATTTTGGCGAGAATTTGGACGGCGCCTGCTTTTTCGCCGATTTTGAGAATGCCGAGCCAAAGGCTCAAAATGCCTGTAAGGCCGAGTGCGATTTCGAAGGCCGTCTTGGACATGTCAAACGCCCCGAGAATCGCCTTGTTGAAAATGCCGGTATCGCCGAATGCAAGCCACTGGACGATGCACGCGATAAATGCACCGAAGAAAAATACGAGCCAAATGACGTTTAGGACCATGGTTTTTAAAGTAGTAAAAATGTAAGTAGTTGGCAGAACTTAGTCCGCTACGCTCTTAGAACTTAGAATGAGGCTCGTGTTACTATTTCATAATACCACATTTTTTATAACAGAACCATATTCCAGCGTGTGGATACTGAATTTGGCGTGGGCGGGTTCGTTTGCCGTTGCTGGCGTGCTTTCGTAGAATCCGAATGTCGGCGGATTCCCGCCTTTGGGCAGGCTTGTGGAACCGGGGTTCACCATGAGCACATCGCGGAAGTTCTTTTCGAGTTTCCAGATATGCGTGTGACCGAACAAGTATGCGTCAATTTGAGGTTTTTGCGGGGCTTTTACTTCGGATTGGGATTGCGCGCAGGATAGCGCGGTACCTGTGGATTCGATGCTTTCGAGGGCATTTTTCGGGAAACATTCCGGCATAAAGATGTGCCCGTGACTCAAAAATAGATGCAGTCCGTTATCTTCGATGACCTTGTATTCGTTTTCGATAGGGAAGTCGAGCATCATCAAATCGACATCGGCATCGCAGTTTCCGCGAACGGCGATAATGCGGTCTTTGTAAGGCGCAAGAGCTTCGACGACTTGCATGGGCCCGTGGCCTGCCGGGAGCGGGTTTCTCGGACCGTGATAGAGTGTATCGCCCAGCAAGATAATCTTGTCGCAGTTGAGCTTTTCAAAGAACGTTAAAGCTTGCCTTGCTGCCAAGGCTGAACCATGGATGTCGGAGAGAATTAATGCTCGCATAGTTATTAGTCAATAGTTGGATTAGATGAAAGACGAGAGAGGCGAATGTTGCGAAAGCAAGTTTACTTGATTTCATAACTGAGCCGAAACGTCTTGCATGGAGTGCAAAGACGAGAGAGGAAAAGTCGCAGCTTCGCTGCCAAACTATAATCTTTCGTCTCTCGTCTGTAGCCGCGTAGCGGCGTTCTTTCGTCTTATTTCACCGTGATCATCGGGCTGGTTTCGCTCAAGAGGTAGTTCCATTCTTCGCGGATTTTGTCGTATTCGGACGGGTCGGCGTAAAGTGCGAATGTGGTCCACTTGATGCCGCTAGAAGTTTTGGACTTCGGTTGCTTTTCGAAACTGACGTAGTCGACTTCGCGGTTGAGCGGCTTTGCTTCGGTGATGGAAACCGAGTGCCCACTTGCAGTCTTGATGTTCAACTTAAAGCTGAAGATTGTTTCGTGCGGCATGCGGATGGGGTGGTGGCGTTTGGCGACCTTCGGGAGCTTGAAGAGGCTGCGTTCCCACACGTTCGGGAAGCGTCCTTTGAGTTCGGAACCGCCCTGACCGAAGTAACCTTTGGAGAGGTAAGTATTCACGATGATGAGCGGCTTGTTGAACTGGTCCAGATTTTCGATGCGGATGTTGCCGATGCTAACGTCCGGTACGCCTGCAGCGAGGAACTGTTCAAGCAGCTTTTCTTGATCCTTTACGTCGCGACCGAAGAACTTATTGCGGATGGCGCTGGCGAACTTGCCCTGGAGCTGCACGGAATCGCGGAATTCGCATTCGCCGTTTTCTCCAATGAACAAATCGTGCTGGATGGCAATTTGGTGTTCCTGGTTGTCTTCGAGAATCGGGGTCGTGACGACATGGCTATGGTCTCCGTCGATGACGAGTGCGACTTTGCCTTCCATGTCGAGCGGTACCGGGCGGTCATTACCCGTCTTGTCGGTGGCATCGACCCAGCGTTCGCTGATTTTGCCCTGCTTCGGGATGTAGAGAATCATGTGGTTGAACTGCTGGATGGTCGGCAAGTGCGAGAAGCCTTCTTCGGTGAGGTGGATGGCCGTGAGGTAGCTCTTTACGCCAATGGCTTCGAGCATGTCTTTGAGCAAGAGCGCCATATCCTTGCAGTCACCGCGGTGTTCCTTGAGAGTCACTTCTGCGGTTTGCGGAATGAGGCTGTGACCGCCGAAACGCACGTCGCGGTAGCGGATATCGTGACGGACAAAGTTTACAATGGCCTTGACGGCGTCATCGCCAATCTTGTTGCCGCGCACTTCAAATGCCTGCTCGCGAACCTTGACGGCTTGCTTGAACTGGTGGCTGATGAGGTTCTGGTAGTCGTCACCGACATCGCGCCATTCTTGCTTGCCCGTGAGCATGAGGCCTGCGCCAAAGTCGCGATATACCGGCATGTAGAGTTCCTTGCGGACGATAACCGGGTTTTCAATCTTCCATTCTAAACCACCCTTAATAGCGGTCTTTTCGAGCGGTCCGTATTCTTCGGTGACAAAGCGGGTTGTGTCGGCGTAAATGCGGAAGACGGATTCTCCGACAGGCACTTCGCGGCTGCTTTCGTAGTTGGTGTATGGAATCATGCCCTTGTTCTGGAGGTTCGTGCGGCTGAATTGCATGTAAATGAAATCACCCGGAGCAATTTCAGAAAGCGGGAAGTGTGCGGTCTGCGATTCGTTACCGCCGCCGATTTCTGTAGCGTATGTAATATAGGCTCCGTTGAGTGTCGCCTTCTGCTTGAGCTTCCAATTGCTGTCGTAAACTTCGAGAGCGTTCAGGTAAATGCGGTCAAAGCCCGGCAAAAAGTCGAACGTGAATTCGCGATAGATGGCTGCACCGCGCTGGTCCAAAACTTCGAGGAGCATTTCTTCGCTGCGGACCCAGTTGGCGCCTTTTTCAGCCTTGAGGGCTTCTTTCTGGTAATGGATGACGGCCGGGAAGTCGCCTTCGATGGCGGTCTGCTTTGCCTGCGGGCGGAGAAGCGTCTTCAAGTCGGCAGTACGTTCTTCGACCGGGGTAATCGGCTTTTGGAGCGTGCGGTTATCTGCCTTGCCGAGATATGCCTTGGTGGCAGAGAGGAAACTCTTTGCGTCTTCGTTATCGGGCTTGAGGGCAAGCGCCTTGGTGAGAGCCTTTTCGGCATCGCGGTAATTGCGGCTGTAGAACAAAATCTTGCCGTGCATGGTCCAAATCTTGTAATCGTTCTTGGCCTTGGCGAGCGTTTCTTCGCTGATGGCACGTGCTTCTTCGTAGCGACCGAGGAACATGAGGGCGTCCATGAGGGTTTCGCCGAGTTCCTTGCTCATGCCAAAACGTCCGCGGACTCCGTACAAAATATCAACGGCTTCGGCATATTGGTCAAGTCCCATGTAGGTCTTGGCGAGGTAAACGCCGAGGCGGGAACTGGGCTGCGTGTCAAAGAGTCGCTGCACGACGATGAGGGATTGATGACGCTGTCCCAAGCCCCAGAGAGCATCGCTCAAGTTGATGACGTATTCAGGATTGTTGGGCGTGTAGCGGAGGGCGCCTTCGGCACATTCGCGGGCGTGGCCGTAATCGAACAAGGCTTCGTACATTTCGCCGAGAATCGAGAGCAACTTGCCATTCTTGCGCACGAGATCGATTTGACTTGTAAAATAGCTGATGCCCGGACCGTAAAGTTCTTTCATCTGGTACACGAAACCGCAGTTGATGAGGTAGAGCGGTTCTTCCGGGTCCATCTTGTTGGCGCGTTCAAAGTAGCTGAGGGCGACAAACGGCTGGTTTTCGAGCAAGCGGAGGATACCGACTTGGCTCATGACAGAAGCGTTGAATTTGTTCTGCTTTTTGCGGGCTTCTTCGTCGCTTGCCTGTTGTGGCATGGCTCCGACTTTAAGACCTTCGACGGCGTTCTTCATCACCGAAGCGTATTTCTTTTTGTTGACGCCTTGCGTCCATGTGGCGATGAGGATACCGCGGCCATTGTCATAGAAGAAACGACCGGTGTAATAGAAATCGTAATTGTTGACGACGCGGGTGAGGGTAAATTCCTGAGCGTAGCGGTCACCGACCTTGACTCGTTGAACTTCAATGGACGGATCGTTCATGGAAAGTCCGAGGCGGTTGAGGAGCACCTTGAACATGTCTTGCTGGCTGACTTCTTCGCTGGGGACAATGGCGCCGTACACGAACAAGGAAATATCTTCTTTCTTGTTGCTAAGCACTAAGTCCGGGTCTTCGTTTTGCTTGGCGACGCCGGTCCAGTTGTGCCAAAGCGTATCCTTTGTGCTCCAGGAGTAGCCGAGGTCTGCGCTGGAGTATTGCGTGATGCGTTCGTCGGAAAGTTCCGAGACCGCTTCCTTTACAATATCCTTGAGTTTAAATGTTGCGAAGAATTCTTTCCATTCTTGCTTGAGGGCGCCTGCGGGAAGTTGAATGTCGTTTGCGGAAAGTGTGAGCGTAAAGACTTTGTTACCGGCACCGATGACGAGACCGACAGCTTCGTAAGGCGTGTCGTAGCGTTTGCCGGCGATGTCAAAGAATGCGCCGGTGGTGCCAAATGCTTCTTCGGGGTATGTCTCGGAGAGTGACGCTTTTTTACCGCTGGATTCAAAGGACTGCATTTCGATTTGAGCGCGGTCCATGAGGCGCTGGGGCTCGCCTTCGGGGAGCGTCACTTCGACGAGGACGGCGCGGCGGCCTGTTTCTGGATTGTAGAATTCGTAAGGAGCGTTATCTTCGCCACCGATGATGGTCCAGCCGTTGTCGGGTGCGGTGAATGTGTAGCCGCTTGTTTCGATGGTGCCGCCTGTTGCCTTGGGCGCGACTGTTTCTTCGGCTGTGTAATCTATTTCCGAAGATTCATCTCCGTCATAGGAATCTTCAGTGTTGCTTGAAACGTTGGTCGTGGGCGAGGTTGTCACATCGGGTGTGTTACCGGCGCAAGAGAACAGGAAAAAAAGCCCGAATGCAACAGTCAAACGGGCGAGTGAATTCTTTTTATTTACAAACGAATAACGCATAATAAACTCGGGATGAATTGTTTAACACTCTAATTTTAGAAAATTAGGGTGCGCTAAAAGTAGTGCTTTGCGATACAAATGAGAATAATCTGAGCAACCTTTCTTTATTTTTACAATTGCATGTTTCTAAAAATTTGTTTTCAAAGAAATGCTAATAACTATTTACTAAGTTCTATGCTTTGCAAACTTCCAATAGCTCCGGATTCTTCGACTGAAACTTAATGGATCCTCGCGTACGCGAGGATGACGTATGTCCTTGGCTGGGAGCTGTGCTCACGATAAATGATTCCTCGCGTATGAGAGTATGACAGGTCGAGATTGTGTGCTTCGAGGACTTTAATTAATTCCGAATGAATTAGATTGACGGGATGACTTGTGTGCCTTCGAATGCATTTTTGTAATGTGCAAATTGGAGCGGTTGTTGGTAGGCGCGGGCGCTCAGCACGTCAAAGCGGCATGGCTCGTCGAAACCCTTGGGGGCAATCGCTTTTTGTGTGGCTAAAAAGTGGCAAGCGGTTTGCCAAATTTTCTTTTGCTTGAGCGAGTTCACGCGGGCGGCGGGGTTCCCTTCTTGGTTGTTCCATACGGACTTGACTTCGACAAAGACGAGTGTTGCTCCATCGCGGGCGACAATGTCGAGTTCTCCGCCATGGTATGCGTAGTTACGGGCTACGACTTCATATCCTTCGCGCAATAAATACGCGACCGCTTGCGATTCAATAAAGTTTCCCTTCGGTTTGTTATTTGATTTTTGAGCTATGGTACTTGTCTTGCGCATTGCATTCCCCTCATTTTCGTGCGACTACATCAAGGTTTCGTGCCAATCATGGATTGCTTCGCTGTGCTCGCAATGACGTTTGCACTTTCTATTTACTCAGGACGACTTAAATCTAAGCTCTAAGTTCTACCAACTTCCTACTTCCTACTGTCTACTGCCTACTGCGGCGAAGCCGCTACTTCACTTCCATCCCTAACAGCCTTATTTCCGAAATGGCGTAGTCATCATTGTCGGCTTCGTAAATGTCGTCGAGGTAGAATCGGAGTTCGGTTGTTTCGACTGCTTGAATGTTCGGGTATTGCATTCCCTTGATGTTTTCAAGGTGGAGCCGTTGCTTGAATCCGTCCTTGGTTTCGACTGTGATTGTGCGCGGTTTCTTGAAAATGCGGAAGCGGTCACCGAAGGCATCGTCAATGGATTTTTGGTAGCCAATGGCTATGCCGATGTTCGTGATGAGCGTGTTCTTGTCGAAGTACATGGCAAGAACCGGATTCATGGGCTTTAACGGCATGGTGTTGAGCCATGCGGTGGTGAGGTCTCCATCGGTCAGGTTTGCGATCGGGTAGCCTTTTTTATTTTCGGGTTCGATAGCTCTTGTTTCGTGATTGCCAAGAATTTCGTTCCATTCGAGTTCGTGCAGGGTGTTCATCGGTTTGTGCGTGAACATGAGTAGCATGAGCAATATGACAATAATCGGGAAAAGCACCGAGAAAGCTATGATGATGAGTTTATGCGGAGCGATGTTTCGCCCGAAGTTCAATGCTGATTCTACAATGGATGGGGCTATGCGGCGCTGGGAACCTGTTTTGCGACCGATGGCGGCATTTTGTTTTGGCGTGTCGTGCTGCGGAAATACTTGGTCACATTCGTCCAAAAATTCCTGCATGTCGTGGAATCGTTCGTTGAGCTTTTTCTTGAGGCACTTGAGGATGAGTTCCGAGAGCCCGGCGGGAATGTCTTCGCGGAAAAGTTCCGGAGCCGGAGGCGGTTCTTGCACATGCTTGAGCGCAATTTCCACAGGGCGGTTCCCTTCGAACGGGAGACGACCGCAGGTCATTTCGTAAAGAATCACGCCCATGCTGTAAATGTCAGATTGGAGCGTGACTTCGTCGCCATGGCACTGTTCGGGCGACATGTATTCGGGCGTGCCCATGGTCATGCCGGTGCGGGTGAGGCGTTCCTTTTCCATTTCTTGAATGTAGGAAATGCCAAAGTCCATGATGTAAACGCGGTTGTCGCGTGTGAGCATGATGTTCGATGGCTTCACGTCGCGGTGGACGATGCCCTTGCTGTGGGCGTAAAGGAGGCCGCGTGCAATTTGCTTGATGATGACTTCAATGGCTTCGAATGAAAGTTTGCTCTTGTTCTGCAAAATTTCGGCAAGGGAAATTCCTTGCACGTAGGTCATCGCGATAAAGAGCTGCTTGTCTTGCTGACCGAAGTCAAAAACGTGGACGATGTTCTGGTGGTCCAGTTCCTTCATGGCCTGGGCTTCGAGATAAAAACGCTTGATCGCTTCGACATCAGATGTGGAGTCGAGAATCTTGAAGGCGACTTCGCGCTTTAGCTTTTTATCGAGGGCCTTATAGACGTAGCCCATTCCGCCTTTGCCGAGCGTACCCAATAGTTCATAGTTGTCGTTAAAGGGATGCGGAAAAGTTAGCGGTTGTTCTGGACGTATCATCTTGGTTTCTTTAATTTATGTAGTAGAATTACAGTTACAATATAGAAAGCTAGCGCGATGGCGAGTGCGAAAATCGCGTTGAAAACATCATCTTTTCGTTCAAGTAAAATATTTAGGAGCGAAGCTTGGTTGTAACGAGACCAAATGATGCTCGAAAGGGCGCGGCCGATGGGCTGCATTTGGTCGAGGGGCACGAGGGCGCCTGCTAAAGCGACTTGTGGGATGATGAGTATCGGCAAGAACGCGTTTGCCTGGCTTGTGTTCTTGGAAAGCGTGCTCGTGAATAGGCCGACAGCGGTCGCGGGGATGGCGATGCAGGCGAAAACGCAGGCGATGAGCGTAATTGGGGGGTGCGGGGGGATGCGACTACTGATAAACGCGTAGATAATGGCGGTCTGCATCATTGTGAAAATGATGGGGAGCGTGCATTTGGCTGTCAGAGTCGAGAGTGCGGAAACGCCACGGCGGAACTTGTCACGGAGAATGTCTTTCTCCTGCACGATTTCGCGGATAGAAAGCGAGAGTGCAAACCAGTTGGCGCAAAGGATGACGGCAAAAGCAACGGTCCAGAGGGAGGACTGGTCGGAGAATATTTGCGAGAGTAAAAAGCCGATGATGACGGGCTGCAAAAAGAGGGCGGCAATACGGCCCTTGTCGCGGAACCACTGCTTGGCGGTGATGCGCACGGTGTAGGCGAAATTGCGCGGGAGCTTGGTGCGTTCGAAAAAGTATCTGGATTCGTTCTTTGGGGCGCTATTCGAATTTTCGGCGGGGCGAAATCCCTCGCGTATGTTTCGGGATGCGCCCCATTCGGCGGATTTGCTTTGGGTAATGTTAGTGAGGAGAGCTTGCGGATCAGTTGTATTGAAATGCGCGTAGGCATTTTGAACGGTTCCGTAGAAAGCTTCTTCGCCTTGGTACAGTACGAGAACTTTGTTTGCAATTTGTAGCGCTTCGTAGCTGTGCGTTGTGAGGATTATGGTATGACCGAGGAACGCAAGTTGCTTTAAATGCGTGCAGAGGATTCTTGAATTGTACGGGTCAAGACCCGACAGCGGTTCGTCGAGAATGACGAGTCCCGGACTTCCCATGAGCTCACGTGCGAGGGCTACGCGGCGCATTTCGCCGCCGCTGAGCGTTTTCACGAGGTTATGTTGGCGGGCGCTCAGCCCGAAAAGTTCGCAGAACTTTTCTAGTCTCGCACGCGCATCGGCTTTAAAATTCTTCACGTCCATCGACGAACGCGCTCCATCGAGGATGGTTTCCTCGACGGTCAGCTCCGGGCGGAGCGGCGGGTCTTGCGGAAGAATTGCGATGCGCCTGCGGATTTCGCTTTTGCGGTAATCGACACCGCCTATGCGGACGATGCTCTGTTTGTCGCAGCTGTTGATGCCTTGAATCAACTTCAATAGCGAAGACTTGCCTTGCCCGGAACGCCCGATGATGGCTAAAATTTCTCCAGCGGGGAGCTCGAAATCGATGTTTTTGAGCAGTTGCTTTTTTCCCGCGAAAACATTCAGGTTTTGCGCAAAAATATCAAAGCCAGTGGCTGAAGCTTCGATGAGCAAGTCGTTATTGCGGAATCCGATGACCGCCGATTCAAAACGATTGGCGCTCCCGTTTTTCAAGATAATCGTATGGACGCGCTTACCGCTTTCGTCTACGATCGATTTCGTAAACTTGATTTCGGCACGATTTTCGCGACTCCCCTCGCGACTATTTTCTTTACTATTGCGGTCTCCGCAAATTCTCGCTTTTGCACTTACAGAAATTCCTGGAATGGCGATAGTTCTCCATTCTTCCGAAAGCGGGATCGTTTGCATGTCGCTTGCGTTTTCGCGTTCCATCACAAGGAGTGTGAGGTCTGCGCCGCGGAGCGTTGCGCGCAATTGCCTTGGCCCTATGAGTATGACGTCGCCATCGTTTATGACGGCTGTTTTCACGTCTTTCCCGTTCAGCATTGTAATGCTGTTTTGGGATAAATTTTGCAAAATCCATTTGCCGTCGGTAAAGTTCAGAACTGCATGATACCTCGAAACCATCAGGTTGTCGAATTGCAAAAGGTTATCCGATTTGCGCCCGATGGTAAACGGTTTCGATGGGTCTGGATTGACGAGACGGAATGGAAACATAGCTCTTTTCCGTTATTTCAATTCTTTCACGAACGCTTCAAAGCGGTCGCAAGCCTTCGCGAGATTTTCATCGCTTGCGGCATACGAGAATCGCACGCAGCTGTCGTCACCGAAGGCGGCGCCAGGCACAATAGCAAGTCCTTTGAATTCTAGAAGTGCGCTGCAAAAATCAATGGAGCCTGCAATCACCTTGCCGTCCGGAGTTTTCTTGCCGTAGTAATCGCTTACCGGAGCAAAAAGGTAGAACGCGCCTTCGGGTGCGCGGGGCTTTGTCTGTAAGAACGAGGTGCGTTCAAGCATGTAAGCTCTGCGCTTGCGGAATGCGGCCTGCATGGCGTGCACATTGCTCTTGTCCATGTTGAGGGCTCCAAGAGCGGCGTATTGCGCCACATTGCTCGGGTGGTGGGTGGCCTGTCCCTGAATTTTGCCGATAATCTTTGCAATCGGGGCGGGGGCGGCATCGTAACCGATTCTCCAGCCGGTCATGCAGTGCGATTTCGAAAATCCGTTAATTACAATCGTGCGTTCCGCCATGCCGGGGAACACTGCTGCGCTCGTAAATTCTGTATCGTAGACAAAGTATTCGTAAACTTCGTCCGAGATGCAGTAGATGTCCTGTGCGACAATTTCCTTTGCCAAAGCTTCCAGTTCGCTCTTGCTGTAAACAGCGCCTGTGGGGTTGCACGGGTTGTTCAAGAGAATCGTCTTCGTGCGCGGAGTGCATGCTTTGCGCAAATCATCGGCGTCAATCTTGAAGTTCTTTTCGATGCCTGCCTGAACAAAAACAGGTGTGCCGCCAAGCCATTTGACAAGTTCTGGGTAGGTGACCCAGTATGGGGCCGGGATAATCACTTCGTCGCCCGGATTAATCAAGGCGGCGAGTGCGTTGAACACGGCATGCTTGGCACCGCTCGTCATGATGATTTGCGATGCGTCGTAATGGAGGCCATTTTCTTCTTCCAATTTCTTAGCGACGGCCTTGCGGACTTCTAGAATCCCGACGGGGGCGGTGTAGCGTGTTTTGCCGGCGCGAATCGCTTCAATTGCAGCATCTTGGATGGGAGTGGGCGTTCCAAAGTCGGGTTCGCCTGCGCCGAGACTGACGACGTCCTTGCCGTCTGCAATCATCTGTTTTGCCATTGTATCGATGGCTACGGTGAGCGATGCTGCGATATTTTGCGTTCTATCGGAAAGCGATTTCATTTTTTTGCTTCCTTTTTCCTTTTCTGTCTCAGACGGTATTGGTCGAGCGATCCAGCGATGAGGGGGAATATGGTGAATTGGGAGATGAATATGCAGATAAGCCCGGTCAATGAAACGTAGCCCATGCTTCGAAGTCCTGGGTGGGATGAAACGAGCATGCCGTACGTACCGATGAAGGCGGCCATCTGCGATAAGAAAATCGTAAAGAACCTGTCTCTTAAAATGGTGAGTGCGGTTCCTTTTTGTTTTTCGTAATAAGCCGAGAAAAATTGGAGGGAACCATCGACACTTGCACCTATGAGAATAGGGAAGGTGAGTGCGCTATATGCGGAAATTTGCACGTCGAAAAAGTTGAGGGCTGCAAGGAACCAACAGGTTGCAAAAACCGAAGGAAGTGCCGTGAATAAGGCGCGGCTAAAACGGTTGTAGTAGACGAGCATGAACAGAAACACGAGTATTCCGCCTGCTTGCAGTGGCCTGCGAATATGGTTTGTAATTCTATCTAAGAAAATAGCGCGAGTGATGGGGATTCCTGCAATGAGGTATTTTCCATCGTTTATTCCCTTGATTTGGTGGAGCTCGTTGTACAGCTTAGTGAGTTCATTGCCGAAATTTTCCGGAATGTTCGTGAAAATGAATGCGAAACGACCTTGTTCCCCTTGCTTGTCACGGAATTTTTTAGCGATGTATTCGGGCGGCTCAAATTCATCACCTTCGTCAAATTCAAGTGCCTGTTCCACTTTTTCAAGATTTTCAAGTTCGTTCTTAGAAAGCGCTTCGCGGAATTCCCTGGTGACCATGCTGTGCAATTGACGGAGCTTTTCCATTTTGCGTAGTTGCAAATTGGGGGAGAACTGCGCGAGTGTAAATATGGAATTGACTGTAGAAATAGATCCGTTTTCCTTGAGCTTGTTGAACTGTTCCAACAGCGTTTCGCTTTCGGTTTTATCAGGAAGCATGACGATGATTGGAGTCTTGTTCAAAAATCCCGTTTGTGCAATCAGCGAATCGATTGTTTCGTCTTTGTAGTTGATTTCTGTTGCTGAAAAATCGTTGCGGATATGCATTCTTGTTCCGCCGATATAAAGCCCGAACAAGCTTGCTACGATGATAATCGAGAAAATAATCCAGTTCACGCGGTTGGAAAGCATGGATATCTTGTATTCCGGATGGATTTGGGCATGCCTGATCGAGAACGGTTTTTTGCGTTGTGTCACTTGCAAAAGGGCTGTGGAGAAAAGAAGCGTGATGGCCCAGTTCAAGATGCATCCTGTGGAACCAAGGACGCCTAGTTCCTGGAGTCCTGGCAGAGGTATCAAAATGAGGCATGCAAACAATGCGGCAAACGTAAAGCTGGAAACCGCGGTCGACGGCCCAATGCCAAGGAGTGCACTTTCAATGCAAAGTTGCGGGCTTAAATTCTGTTCGCGTTCCAAGAAATAACGATTGAGAACGTGGTTGATAATTTGCAAGGCCTGCCCAGGGAGCACAATCGCAAGCAGCAGGGTAAACAAATTAATGCGCCCGTAAAAGAGGTAGGAGCATGCGAGCGTTGTGACAATGGGTGTTGCAATCGGCAATGCCGAAATGAAAATCAATTGCGGCTGTCTAAAGAAATGCAGTATGAGAAGCAGTAAAATTAACACGGCCGTGACTATACCGACCATCTTTGCTTCTGGCAGCAGGCGTCTTCCGGTTTGGATGGATTCGTAAACTTTTCCGGCAAAATGGATACGTAAATCACTGGGTTTGTTTTCTTTTCCCAGTTGCATTTTGACTTCGTAAAGCAGGTTGCGGTTTGCCTGCAAATCCGAAATGGAATGTGTCGGGTAAATTTCGACGATGCGGATTGTTCCGGTCTTGTTGGAATGGCTTGTAGCGAGTTTGTCGAAATACTTCTTTTCTAGGTCGCTTAAAAGTTGTTCGCGCTGTTCCGAAGTTGTTTTCGTGATGGAGTCGATTGCACTCTTGAGGTCGATGTACAGCGGGTTGTTTTTCATGATGTAGCGGTGCTTGAGTTCTTCAATGCGGTGCACCATGATGTCGATATCGTTTTCGCTCGCGTACAGGAACTTGTTCTTTTTGTAAAAATCGATGTCTGTCTCGAAGTCTGCAAAATGAACCGATGGACTTTTTTGCATCTTGTTCGCTAGGTTTTGCGCAATGCGATAGTTCGCACTTGAATCCTTAGATTCGAGAATGACGATGAGGCTTCCGAGCCCGCCAAAAGCGTCTTCGATTTTTTTGACGTTGCTAGGCTCACGCGCACTTGTGATGGTATCTTGCAGCTGCAAGTCCCAACGCAAATGTGTGATGGGGTAAATGCTTAAAAGTCCTATCGCAAGGAAAACCGTAAGGATAATTTTCGGATAGGTGGCTAATTTTTTGATAATTTTTGCAAAGAGTGAAAACATCGTACTTAATATAACTATATATTAGGTGAAAAATGATACGTTTGGTGACATTACTGGTGCTTGTGGGTGTGCTGAGTTTCCCTGCGCACGCGAAGAAGTCGCACGAAGCTGTGCAAGATACTTCTTCGAGTTCCATGTCGTTTACAGAGATTATTACGTGGCCGTTTATCCACGTCATCCAGCCCGTTTTTGGAATGCTTGTCTACCCGGTGGCGGCTCCGTTACACTATGCAGTCGATAATGGAGTTGCGGACAAGGCTGTAGACCTCATTACATTTGGTGAAAAAAGAAATATCCTCATTTATCCGGTATTTAACCTGAAGCCGGGGAGTTCCACGATGATTGGCCTGTGCTACCGACATAGGAATTTTTTCCAGCAAGGGGATTATGCAGTTTTTGAAGGCCACTATTTTGCAAATAGCGATTTTGATGTGAAATTGCGTTATTCAAAGCAGGACCTCTTTGGAAAAAAAATTTATGGACAAATGAGTTTTAACGCTTATATGGATCGAGATAACGGCTTTATCTTGCCGGGAACCAAGGAGTCCTTTAAACAAGCCGATACGACGTATAATTTCAGTGTGCAATTGGGTTTACCGGTTACCGAATCGAGAAACTTGAATTTGAGTTTTGGTTCTGAATTTGTTTATCATAAAGCTGATTTTACGGATACGAAGGATTCCGTGCTGGATGATCCGAAATATCCGATTGTGGATCGAGGCCTGTATCAGAGCCACTTTGAAATTCCGTTCTATGTAAACCTGGTTTTTGATAATTTGGATTTCCCCTATGCTCCGTCACGGGGGCATCGTTTGAGTGTCAAGGCTTCGTATGTGTTGACTGGCGAGTATGGAGGAATTAGTGCAGAAGACCTTTCTCTTGCTGCGCTAAAACGTTCGGAACCGTTAAAGGATGGCGGTAAAAACCATGACTTTGTCAGTGTCGATGCGTTTTATCAGATTTATTTCTTTATCGGTAAGGCCGACAAATATGTGCTTTCGGCAAAAGAGGGCCGTAAGACGAGAAAATTCTATACGGACTTTTCTTTGAATGAAGCATTGCGCGTGTGGCGCCCGGAAAATTTAGTAGAGACGCTTTTTGAACATCGTGTGTTCGCTTTCCAGTTCCGTTTCCAAGGAATGTGGGAAATGGAAAAGGGTGGGGCTCCTTATTCGGCGTTCCCATCTTTGAATGCGAGGTTCCCGTTGCGAGGCTATACGAATGCGTGGATGAGTCCGTTCTTGCTCGGATTTTCTTCGGAATACCGTTGGCCAGTTGATCGCCTTGTGGATGGTGTCGTTTTTAACGAATATGCCATGATTAGCGATAGGATTAATCATTGGACAAAAGACAATCTCTACAACTCGTGGGGATTTGGCGTTCGCGTCCGCAAACCGGACATGTATTTATTCCGCATGCAATTTGCGTTCCACAGCTGGCATGGCTTGAGCCTTGTGTTGACGATTGCGCCTGAGTTTAGATAGCAAATTATCTATATAATACATCGAAAAAGAAAATTTGAATTTTTAGCTTTTTTTTGAAAAAAATTCCGTTGAAAAGGGACTTTTGGGGAATTGTAAAAGCCAATTTAATTGGTTATATTAAGGGTGTGGATAAAAGGACTTTTGAAGGAGACCGTTATGTATAAACATTGGAAAAAAATTTTACTTGCCTTGACCGCGTTATTCTGGAACGCTTGCGATAACAACTCTTCGCCAACGGGACCTGTTGGTGGCTCTGATTCTAGCTCTAGTACAACGAATGGGCCATTCTCCAGTTCATCGGGAGAAAATGTAAGTTCTAGTTCTACAGAAAATGCGTCGAGTTCGTCTGTAGAACCGTCAAGTTCTTCTGTGGAATCATCTAGTTCAACGCCGGTAGAAAGTTCTAGTAGCGGGACGGAACCTGCGCCGTTGTATGGCGTATTTGTAAATGATTTATGTGTGAATACCAAAAACGATGGAACTTATGCATGTTCTGATGGGGTGACTTGCGTTGAAACAACGACGGATGCTCAGCAACTTCAGGCAAGAGTGGATCCTTCGGAAGTTACAGCCAAATATGGCGTTATTTTTGTGAAGAATAAAACCTATACATGCAGTGATGGCAAGGTTTATAACGAAGCTGAATTTAGAGCGCGTTACGATATTCTCATCAAAGATATTGAAAGTAAAAAAACACCTTGTTACATGAATGGAAAAAATGCTGTAGATTGTGATGATGGTGAATCTTACACTATTGTGACCGATGAAAAGGGAAATAAAACTTATAGCAATGCATCTGTTGAATTGAGCGAAAAGAAATTCTTTGAAAAATACGAATTGATTGAACAGATGCCGGTTCTTTATGGCCCGCCTTGCGTGTTCGATGGCACTTGCGGAGATGAAGAAAAATAATTTTTCTGTTGTTAGAATATAACTGGGTTAAAATTTGTGAATGAAAAAGTGACTCGTGATAGGGTTGCTTTTTTTATTTACTACCTTTAAAAACATGGTTACGTTAGCTCTTTCCCATTTTGAAAAAAGTTTCCCGGCGAATCTTCGCGGAAAGCGTTTGGGCGCGGTGCTCCACCCAGCTTCGGTTTGTGCGGATTTGCGTTATACTCTTGATTTGCTCAAAGAATACGACGGCAAGCTCTTTAAGCTTTCGGCTTTGTTTGGTCCGCAGCATGGCATCAAGGGACACACGCAAGACAACATGATTGAATGGGAAGGCTATACCGACCCTGAGCTTGGAATACCTGTTTACAGCTTATACGGCGAACATCGCGAACCGACGGCAGAAATGCTTTCGCATGTGGACGTGATGCTCGTGGACTTGCAGGATGTTGGGGCGCGTTACTACACGTTCATCTGGACGCTGTTCCTCTGCATGAAGGCTTGCGAAAAGGCGGGAATCCCGGTGGTAGTCGTCGATCGACCGAACCCGATTAACGGCGTGGACGAAGAAGGACCGGTGCTCGATTTGAATTACACGAGTTTCGTCGGCTTGCACAGTATTCGCACGCGCCATGCAAAAACGATTGGTGAACTGGCGGAACAGTTCAAGGCAGAACGATTCCCGAAGTGCGAACTTTACGTGATGCACATGGATGGTTACGATAAGCGCATGTGGTTCGATGAAACGGGACTCCCGTGGATTTTGCCGAGCCCGAACATGCCGACGCTTGATACTGCAATTGTGTACCCGGGCATGTGTCTGTTCGAAGCAACCAACGTCAGCGAAGGCCGTGGCACGACGCGTCCGTTTGAAATCTTTGGCGCTCCGTTTATCGATGCGGTCAAGCTTTGCAAGTACATGAACGGGCTTAAGCTTCCGGGCGTGTATTTCCGCGAAAACTACTTCCAGCCGACGTTCCACAAGGGTGCGGGGCAGATTTGTGGCGGTGCGCAGATTCACGTGACGGACCGTAACAAGTTCCGCAGTTTTGAGATGGCGGTAAAGCTGTTGCAGTACATCTTCAACGAATACCCGAAGGATTTTGCGTGGAAACAGCCTCCGTATGAGTACGAGTTCCACAAGCTGCCGATTGATATTTTGCTTGGCAACGGAACGTTCAGAAAGGAATTTATAGAAAGTAGTATTTGATGGTTGTTGGAATTGTTGCAAAAATAATGCCATTAGAAATGCGCCGCTTTTGTCACTTTAGAGCAATCGCCCCGGCAAGGTCACTGAGCTTGCCGAAGTGCGCCGAACCTTTTTTTGTCATTCCCGACTCGATCGGGAATCTCCTTACACGGTATAGAATTGCAAAAATAATGCCAAAATGAAACTTAGACTTTCGACAGAAACTTTGAATCGCCTGAAGCGCTTCCGCAAGAACAAGCGCGCCTTTTGGTCGCTTGTGATTTTGGTGGTGGCTTACTTGCTTTCGCTCACGAGTCCGTGGACGGTGAATGACGAACCGTTCTATTTGCGTTACAACGGCAAAAGCTATTTCCCGGCGTTTGCGCGTTACAGCGAAGCGGACTTTGGTGGCGAATACAAGACGGAACAGGATTACGCGAAGCTCTTTGCGGATGTCACCGAGTGCAAGCAGGATGAAGAAGACGGATTCCCGCGTGCTGGCGGTTGCCCCGAGATGTGGACGCTCATGCCGCCAGTGCCGCACGATCCGCTGAAGGCGGATCTGAGCGAGGAGGGAACCCCTCCCTTTGCGCCGAGCGCAAAGCACTGGCTTGGTACGGACAGCAATGGGCGAGATGTTCTTTCGCGCTTGATTCACGGATTCCGCATTTGCATTAGCTTTAGCTTGCTTTTGACCGTGCTTGGAACGTTCCTCGGGATTGTCATTGGCGGTATCCAGGGCTATCTCGGAAAGTTCTGGGACACGGGCATGCAGCGTATGATTGAAATCTGGTCATCGCTCCCGATGCTTTACGTGGTGATTCTCATTGGCAGTATTTACGGCCGCAGCTTCTGGCTTTTGATTTTGATTATGGCGGCGTTCAACTGGCTTTCGCTCAGCTACTACATGCGCGCTGAATTCCTGAAGCTCCGCAGCATGACGTATGTGATGTCGGCGAAGGTGCTTGGCCTTGGGCATCGCCATATTTTCTTCAAGGAAATTTTGCCGAACGCGATGACGCCCGTGGTGACGCTTTTCCCGTTTACGCTTATCGGTGGAATCGGAAGCCTCACGTCGCTGGACTTTTTGGGCTTTGGACTCCAGCCGCCCACGCCAAGCTGGGGTGAACTCATGAGCCAGGGGCTTAACAACCTCTACGCCCCGTGGATTTCCGTGAGTACGGTCGCTGCGCTCTTCGTAACGCTTTTGCTCACGACATTTGTTGGCGAAGGCGTGAGGGATGCCATGGACCCGAAGTCGGGGGATAGATATGTGTAGGAAGTGGTTGGTGGTTAGGATGTGATGGATGTGTAATGAGAGTTTAGAATATGAGCAATGCAGTTTTAAGCGTAAAAGATGTTTCGGTGGCGTTTGGGTTTGACAAGAACGGTAACCCGCGTGACGGCAAGCAGCCGTTGCAAGTGACGGACCGCGTTTCGTTCGACATTTTTCCCGGTGAATTTTTTGCACTGGTGGGCGAGTCTGGTTGCGGAAAGAGCGTGACTGCCATGAGTATCTTGCGTTTGCTGCCCTGGCCTAGCGCTAAAATTGTGAATGGCTCGATTTTGTTCAATGCCGGCGCATCTTGTGATGATGTCGACTCTCGCGACTCTCGCGAAGCCTGCGACCTCGTAAAACTCTCGCTCAACGAACTTCAAAACGTTCGCGGTTCCGAAATCGCCTGCATCTTCCAGGAACCGATGCAAGCCTTGAACCCCGTTGTCACCATCAAAAAACAGTTGCTTGAAGTTTTCAAATTCGGCGCTGTCTCGAATAGCGCGTCCTCTGCGGACCTGCTCAACCTCATTCGCGAACAACTCCGCTTGGCGGGCTTTACCGATCCTGACCGCGTTCTGAACTCTTACCCGCACGAACTTTCGGGCGGTATGCTCCAGCGCGTGTGCATCGTGATGGCTCTTTTGCCAAAGCCAAAGTTGATCATCGCTGACGAACCGACCACCGCATTGGACGTGACCGTGCAGGCTCAAGTGCTTGCCGTGCTCAAGGAAATGGCTGAAAAGACGGGAACCGCCGTTCTCCTCATTACGCACAACATGGGTATCGTTTCGCAGTACGCCCACCGCGTTGCTGTGATGTACGCCGGTCGAATCGTCGAAGAAGGTCCCGTTCGCGAAGTCATTAACCACCCGATGCACCCTTACACGCAAGGACTGCTGGCGGCTATTCCCGAAAGCCATAGCGATTTGCGCACGCTTGTTTCTATTCCGGGCTCCGTGCCGCACCCGAAGGATTTTGCGAAGGGCTGCCGCTTTGCCGACCGCTGCTGCAAATGTGCCCAAGCGTCTGCCGGTGTTCGCGAAAAATGCCTTTCCACCGAACTCCCGCCGAAAATGGTCGAAGCGAACCATTTCGCCTATTGCTTTTTGCAATCGTTTTTTGCATAAGTTTTACATCCCTTTCATTCTTGTTTTTTAATATTAAGATTGAAAATACGAGAATCTTTTCGGGGAAAACGCTATGTTCTGTAAAGAGTGTCATAAGAATCTAAAGGACTTTGATGCTTTAATCGATAAAATGGAAAATTGCCCGTTCTGCGGGGCTAAATTGGTTCGCCCAGCAGTCAAGGTGGCGCAAAAAGATGTCAAAACTTTGTGTGATGCTCTTGTGCAAAAAGTTGGGGAATCCATTTTTGCAAACGAATCGACTTTGGAAAAAGAATTGCGTGATTTGAACGCTCCTGAATTTGCTGATGCCAAGGACCGTTTGTTTTTGCTCGTTCTAAAGCGGATTCCGTCAAGCATGTACGAGGTCAAGACATTTTCGGATGGTGAACAGCAGGAAGTGTTGGAAGCTTGCCAAAGACGACTTTGCGTTGATTTAGGCTTGTCTTTTGAACCTTGCGCACAAATGCTCGATATTTTGCAGGAATACATTTGGCAAAAAAGATTCTCGCTTTCTCCAAATCTTTATGAATCGCAATTTGTCGATCCGCGTGATGGTCAGGTCTATAAGACCGTGAGGATTGGCAATCAAGTTTGGATGAAGGAACCTCTGAAATACAAGTGCGTGGGTTATACCGGAGATGGCATTTATGAATGGAATGCTGTTAATAAGTACTGCGCCGTAAGAGGCTGGCGCGTTCCCAAGAAAAAGGATTTTGAAATCTTGACGCAAACCGCGGCGAGCTTGGGCTGTGGTGATCCGTCGAGCGTGCTCATGTCCCGCAAGGGCTGGGAAAAGTGCAGCGTGACTCCGACCGATAATTTAGGTTTTGAAGCGACTCCAGTGAAAAGCAATACGGGAATCAGCAATAATTACTTTAGCCATTTTTGGACGGCTGAAGATAAATTCTGCTTTGAAATTTTCCCTGGGCGCGTAACGTTCAGCACGCATTCGCAATCTTATGTGCGTTTGATTAAGGACGATACTGCGGAAACCAAAGTACCGGAAAAGAAATGAAAAATGCGCGGGCGGTGATGTGAACTGACCCGCGCAATTTTCATGGCACCTTTTAGATTCTAGCCGCTTCCTACCGCCTACTTCCTACTGTCTACTAATCACTTGAATTCTTCGCACCACTTGGGAACGATTTCTGTTGCTTTCCCTTGAATGACGACGTCCGTGTACGGGTCGCCGTAAGGCGCTTCAAGATTGAGGCAAGTGACCTTTGCGCCGTAGGAGTGGGCAAAACTTTTGAATCCAGCTGCCGGATACACGACGCTACTTGTGCCGATGTAGACAAATTCATCGCAGTTCATGAGCGCATTCTGGATTTCGTCCATGTACAACGGCGTTTCTCCAAAGAACACGATGTCCGGACGCACGGGGCTTCCGCAAATGGGGCACTTGGTGTCCATCGTTTCTTCGCCCGTGAAATCGAATTCGTGTTCATGCTTTGTGCAGCGGAGTTTCATCAAGTCGCCATGCATGTGCAACACGCGCTTGCTGCCTCCACGTTCGTGGAGGTCGTCGACGTTTTGCGTCACGAGCAGGAATTGGTCGCCGAGGCGCTCTTCGAGCTTGGCAAGCGCGATGTGCGCCGCGTTCGGGGCATGCTCGGGGAGTCCCTTTCGCAAGAAGTTGTAAAAGTCCTTGACGCGCTTCGGGTCACGGCGGAGGGCTTCCGGCGTGCAGACGTCCTCGATGTTTTCGTGTTCCCACATGCCGTCGTTTCCGCGGAACGTGCGGAGGCCAGATTCCGCGCTGATGCCTGCGCCTGTCAGAACCACTAGTTTCAAACGTTTCATATTTACACCCTCTGTAGAAATAGCTGTTAAAAAATATTACATGGTTCTTTAACGTCATTCCGGCCTTTGAGCCGGAATCTTTTTAATCGCTAATGCTAGAAATGCTTGCAAAGAACAATGATTCCGCGATGATTCCGCTTTCGAAATCGGGCAGGTAAAGGCTTTCGTTTTCGCCATGGGCGTTGCATTCCGGGTCTTCGAGGCCGGTGAGCAAAATGGGAATGTTCCCGAATGTATTGCGGAACAGTTCTGCGCCGGGGATGCTTGCGCCACAGCCAATAAATTTGGTGGGGGAGTTGTAGGCATCCGTCATGGCATCGCTCATTTTTTGGAAGAACGGGTGTGTCGTGTCGGTGACGAACGGATTGGCGCCATCTTCCTTGTCAATCGTGATTTCCAAGTGGTTTGGAACTTGCGCTTTGAGGAAGTCGGCGAGCATATCGGTGCATTTCACGGCGTCCATGCCGGGCGCAAGGCGGATGCCGATGCGTGCGTAGGCGCAGTCTTGCAGCACGTTCCCTGCGTTTGCGCGGGAACCCGATTCGATGGTGCTCACAATAATGCTCGGGCGGCGCCACAGCGAAATCAGAATTTCATCTTCAGGAACGTTTAAGTCGACTTGATCCAAAACGCCTCCGTCATTGCGGAAAATCTTTTCGGTCATGCCGAGAGACTTGTAAGATTCTAGCTCTTCCTTGGTCGGCGGAATAACATCGTCTTCGTAATGCGGAATAAGAATCTTGCCGTCCTTGTCCGTCAGGCTTGCAATCATGCGGCAAAGTGCCTGGGCTGGGTCTGGAATTGGGCCGGACCAAGAGCCGGAATGGAGCGGTGCCTTTGTGGCGCGGAGCGTGACGTTGATGGCGCTCATGCCGCGGAGCGTTGTCGTGATGGAAGGCGTGTTCTTCGCAAAATTCCCGAGGTCAGCGACAATGACGGCGTCGCACTTTAAAAGTTCTGCGTGTTCCGTAAGGATCTTTTCGAAGCCTGCGCTTCCGGATTCTTCTTCGCCCTCGATGATGAACTTGAGGTTCGGACCATTGCCTTTGAGTTTTCTACGGACTTGTTCAAGCGCCGCAAGATGCGTGATGATTCCCGCCTTGTCGTCAGCGGTTCCACGGCCGAAGAGACGGTCGCCTTTAAGCGTTGCTGTAAACGGCGGCGTGTTCCAAAGCGCTTCCCTCATGGGCGGCTGCACGTCGTGATGGGCGTACAAAAGAACTGTGGGCTTGTCTGGGCTCGTGAGGCTTTCGGCGTAAACGCTCGGTCGCCCGCTAGGCGGAAGCAAAAACTGGATGTTCGTGAGTCCTGCTTTTTCGAACATGGCCTTGACGGCGTTTGCGGAGTCCAAAACGTGTTTCTGGTCAAAATTGTCAAAACTGATGGATGGAATGGCTACCAAGCTTGAAAGCATGTCGATATAGCGAGGCATGTTTTCGTGAATGTTTTTCTTGATTTGATTTTGCATGATTTTCTCTCTTTTTGTAGAATTATAATTTTTTTCAAAGCTCTGCAATAGGTCCTTTATTCGTTCTATCTGCCTTGCGTGTGTGTCTTTGATGGCGGATTTTTCTATCTTACAGAATATGAACGATAATTGCATCAACCACGAATATTATATGCGCGTCAGTGACCGCATTTTGGCTCTCATTCGTCGAATTTTCCACAATAATCCGGAATTTCGCCATGATTCCCTGAAGCATGTGGCTCGCTTTGCCCCGATTATACCGTTTATGGGAGGTCGCCCGGACTTGAGCAAGACGCTGAATCGCGTGGTGACGTTTGCCGATGGCTCGAATCCGCTCCATTTCGGGGCTCCGATTGTGCTTGCGGCTGGTGCAAATAAGACGGCGAAGCGCATTTGTGATTTTGCAAATATGGGCTTTGGTGGAATTTCTGTGGGGACGGCGACTCGCCATGTGCGCGAGGGAAACACGCACAGACCGCGTATCGGTTTTATCGAAAAAGACCGTGCCATCCACAACAGCATGGGCCTCAATAACGATGGTGTCGAAGCGGTGACTCGCCGTACAGATGCCCAGATTGCTGCCGCTCATAGGGCTCACATGTGCGTGGGCATTTCCGTTGCCGAAACGCCGGGCCTGACCGATGAAAACGAAAAAATCAAGGATATCATCGAAAGTTTTTCCATCGCTTACCGCGTGGCCGATTACATCGAAATCAACGTGAGCTGCCCGAATACGGGGGAGAATCGTCTCGATCTCGATATGTCCTTCATCGACAAGATTTTCTCTGAAATCAAGAATTATCGCGATGCGCAAAACTACCGCAAGGCAGTTTATGCAAAACTCAGCCCGGATATGGCCGAGGCGCACACGGCGACAATCATGGATGCGCTCGTGAAGGCTGGCGTAAACGGCGTTGTCATCGGCAACACGTATCCGACCAAGAAAATCGAAAACCTCCCGGTCCGCGTCAAGTTTAACGAACTGACTCCGCTCCGTGCCGATGGCGATTGCGGCGGTATGTCTGGCCGACCGCTCTACGAAAACATGGTCAAGAATGTCAAGTTTATCCGTGAACATTATCCGCAAATGAGCGTGATGGCTTGCGGTGGCATTGACCACGGCTATAAAATTTACGACCTCATCAAGCTTGGCGTCGATGCGGTGCAGTGCTACTCTGTGGTGGCTTTCCGCTGGATGGCGGCACATGCGATGCGCAAGGAACTTCAAGAAGCTCTTTCGAAAGACGGCTATAGCTCTCTTGCCGATTACGATTCTAAGAATCCGAAACGCTAGTGGTTGTTCATGATGGTTCGAAGCGCTAAAATATTTGTCGTAGCGATTTTGCTTGCCTGTGTCCAGTCTTTCGCTGGATACTTTATCGAGCCGTCCTACGATGAGGCGCCTGCGAAGGATTCGCTTGCTTCGTTTTCTTTTGGTGGTGAATTGGAACTCGTTTATTATCTGAGTTCTATACATCCGGGAATTTTACTGAGTGGCGAGTATCGCTTTCATAGGCACCATTCGGCGGACTTGTTCGCGGTAGCCTTATTCTCGGGCGATTACTTTGAGATTGGTGCCGATTGGCGGTTCTTTTTCCGCGGCATGCGCGAAGACGATTTTTTGCGCTTAGGCGTTTCGTTTATCTCATTTGAACGTTACGACAAAAGCTATTTCCCGCCTCGAATCACCCTTGGGTACGGTCGCGACATCACGTTTTTCAAGAATGCGAGTTTCTTGTGCCGTATAGAACTTGATGCCAGCTATATTGTAGGACGTGCGCTTGTCGAACACAAAGAGAACGATTTTTTCGGTCGCGAAGCCCATTTTACAGCCGCTTTGAATATCGGTTTTTATTTGTTTTAGGAGGATCTAATGTTTAAAATTGTTCGTGCAATTAGTATTTTCTCTTTCCTCTCGGTTTCTGCTTTTGCAGGACCATGGCTTGGACTTATTTATAAGAAAGATCTCTATGAAAATCACCTAGCGCTCCGTGTTTCTGGCGTGCATCCTGAATCGGGCTGCCTTGCCGCGGGCGTTGTCTCGGGTGACTTGGTCATCGGCATTGACGGGAAGGACCTAGTGAATGTCGCGCAACTCCAGAATGTTGTGAAAAATGCGAAAGTCGGTTCGCATGTCGCTATTGAAATTTTCCGCGAAGGAAAGCGCATCCCGCTCACGGTGACGCTGACGGAACGTCCGGACGATATTTCTAGCCTGACGGGCTCTGCAATCGGAAGCAAAATTGCAAAGTTCGGCAATAACTTCTATAAGAATGCGGAGAAAAGGCAAGAAGCTCCGAAGGCAACCCTTTTGGACTTTTGGGCAACTTGGTGCGGGCCATGCCGCCAGACGCTCCCTGTGCTCGAAAAAATGTACAACAAGTATTCTAGCCAAGGTCTCGAAGTCATCGGAATTTCGTCTGAACAGAAAAATACGCTCCTCTCGTTCTACAAAAAACAGCATGCGTCCCCGTATCCGCTGTATCGCGATGCCGACCAGGGACTCTGGCGCCGTTATGGCATTCATGCGGTTCCGACGCTCATGCTCCTTGACGCAAATGGCTATATCAAGCGTGTCTGGAGTGGCGCCCCCAGCTTCGAAATGCTCGAAAAGCTAGTCCTCGAAGTGATGGAGAAGTAACTTCTAGTTTTTTTGCTAAAAAAATCTCCCAATCCTTTAATTTTTCTTTGAATTAGTGGACAATTAAAAAAAAAATTAATAGATTTGGGTGCAGTTGAGCGTTCCCTGTGTGGGGGTGCAAACATTTCACAATATAAAAAAGGATCCAATAATGGCTCTCAAACTCGGTATTAATGGTTTCGGTCGTATCGGCCGTATGGTGTTCCGCGCTGCTGTGGAAAACTTCGCAAATGACATTCAGGTTGTCGGTATCAACGACCTCCTCGACGCAGACTACCTCGCATACATGCTGAAGTATGACTCCGTCCACGGTCAGTTCAACCACGACATCAAGGTCGAAGGCAACTTCCTCATCGTCGACGGCAACAAGATCCAGATCTTCGCTGAAAAGGATCCGACCAACATTACTTGGGGCGCTCTCGATGTAGACGTCGTTGTTGAATCCACTGGTTTCTTCCTCACTGCAGAACTTGCTGAAGCCCACCTCAAGGCTGGTGCTAAGAAGGTCATCATGTCTGCTCCGTCCAAGGACGCAACTCCGATGTTCGTCTATGGCGTGAACGACAAGACCTATGCTGGTCAGAAGATCATCTCCAACGCTTCCTGCACCACCAACTGCTTGGCTCCGATTTCCAAGGTTCTTAACGAAAAGTTCGGCATCGTCCGTGGTCTCATGACCACCGAACTGCTACTCAGAAGACCGTTGACGGCCCGTCCAAGAAGGACTGGCGCGGTGGCCGTGGCATCCTCGAAAACATCATCCCGTCTTCTACGGGTGCTGCTAAGGCTGTGGGTAAGGTTCTTCCGGAACTCAACGGCAAGCTCACTGGTATGTCTCTCCGCGTGCCGACTTCCGACGTTTCCTTCGTTGACCTCACTGCTGAACTCAAGAACGCTCCGGCTGCTGACAAGGATGCAGCATACGCAGCAATCTGCGCTGCTATGAAGGAAGCTTCTGAAGGCGAACTCAAGGGCATCCTCGGCTACACCGAAGACGCTGTTGTTTCTACCGACTTCCGCAACAATCCGTGCACTTCTATCTTCGACGCCAAGGCTGGTATCCAGCTCGACCCGACCTTCGTTAAGGTCTGCTCTTGGTACGATAACGAATGGGGCTACAGCAACAAGGTTTGCGAAATGGCTCGCGTTATCACCAACTACAAGGGCTAATTTAGGCTCGATTAGTGTTAGTGGTGTGGGCGCAACAGCTTAAAGCAAAATAGATTCCCGCACCTCCGCTAAAAAGTTTAAGCCCCGCTCGATAGAGCGGGGTGATTTTTTTTGCACCGAAGTCGCAGCAAAATGTAGAACGTGGGCATAATCCGCGAATGGGGACGGGTGCCATTTTTTATTGGAGTGTAGACGATTGCATCTCGTCATCCCGAATCCCATAAGGATGAGGGATCCAGTTATTTCAAGACTTTACTGGATGGGGCAAAGCCCCAACTCCTTGGCTCGGTTATGCCCATGCTAGCATGGGCGCAACACTCGCCTTCTGAGTTGTCTTCATGGCTTACGCCATTCAGGATGACGTACTGTCTACTTCCTACTTCCTACTAACCACCAACCACTTCTTTCAGAAAATCCGCTGTGAGCTTCGAAAGCAATGTCGCCGCTTTGCGCTTTGCTTTGATTGCGCTTCTGTTGCGGAATAGCGTTGGTATGACGGATGGGTGGTGTAGGGCGAACGGCAAAGACGCTTCGATTCCGAATGCTTTGGATAAAATAATTGCTGTCGCTTTAAGATCTGGCGCGCATTTCGTCAAGTCCGGCGCGCTTTCTCCTTGCGCGTTTTCGCTTGCAGTTACTTTTGAGCTGTTTTCGGCATTCGGCTTTGCATCACTTTCGCTAGCGTTGGCTTTGGCACCATCATCTTTTATTTGCGCCACGAGGTATGGGACCGAAAACATTTTGCCGCCCGCATGCATCATGCGGAGCGTGAAATCGGCGAGGCGCGCTGTGGGCGGGAGCGTCATGTCGAAACCGCCTGTACGTTGGATTATGCGTCTAGAATAAATTCCAAGGTAGGGATGTGGTGCCGCGACGTAACGCATGGGAGCGTTTTCATCGATTTCGATAAAGCCGGAACCTTTAGCGGCGGGCCTTAATAGATACCCGCCTAAAAATTTTATTTTATCTGTGGTTGCGTTATTCTTGTTTAAATCAGCGTGGCTTTCTTGATAAACGTTTGACTTTATTCGAATGCGCGGCGCAAAGGCATCGACCATCGGAAAACTGTCGGTGACTTCTGCAACGTTGTTCAAAAACGTGCGGTCGATCTTGATACATGGGTGCGCAAAAATAACCCATTCCCCTTCAATCTCGTTCAGGTGCTTGTTCCAATCGTTTGTAAAGAACCAACCGAGTTCAGCATCCGTGAATGGCGGTTGGGGAATGTTGCCTTGCGCGTCGTCAAAGTTTTCGTCAAAAACAAAAACGTCGAACTGCCGCATTGCTAACCTTTATGCTTTTAGAATTCAACGCGGAGACCGAGCCTGTGCTCGTAGCCTAAGCTTTCGGCGAGGTACGAAAATGCGTAGTCGAAGGCGAACAAGTTAGATACGTAACCAAGGCCAAGGCTGAATATACGGGCTTCGTTTGTTTCGTCCGGTCTGCTGGAGGAAGATGCTAATTCCTTGAAGTCGCGGGAAATGTCTAGCCATGTGCGGGTGAAGCCGGCTCGGATGCGGAAGAATTCACCGAGTGCATATTCTGCACCAAGGTTTAAATCGGGTTCTGCGTAGCGCGGAAAGTCTGTTTCGGCAAACAAGGTCAATCGCGGAACGCTGCGGGGCTTAAGGAATCCACCGATAGCGAAAGTCTGCGACAACGGGTAGGTGTCGTCTGCGTTTTCCTTGACATAACCGCGGAGCATGGCGCCAAAGTCTCTTGCAACAAACGAAAAACCGTAGTTCCTGGTGTCGGACATCCATGTTAAGCCCCAGTCAAACGCAATGGCCTTAGCGGACTGGTCGGTGGAGGCTTCTGTCATTTTGTCTGAGATGAACTTGAGCGTTGCGCCGAAGCGGATATGTTTCATCGGGAAGGCTGCTGTTGCCGTGACGAGTTGGCTGAATGGCTTGTATGTATTGCCATCAAGTTCTCCTTGTTCGTTATAGCCCTTGATTTCTTCCGTAGTGCTCCAGTTATACGAAACTTGCACAATGAATTTGTCAAACTGTGTTGTATATGAGATCGTTCCTTGGTTGGCTTCGAATTCTCCAGTTTGCCAATGGATTGCTGCAACGCGCTTTTTGCCCTCGGTAATGAGAATTGCTGCAGGGTTTAGCTGGGTAATGCTCGGGTCCGTTGTGGGGAGTGCCGATGCCGATTTTTCGAGAGCCGCATTACGCGGGCTGTCAAAAGTCGATAGGAATGGAAAAACTTCTTTACCCGCATCGTGTTTAGAAAAGTAGCCAAAATCTGATGCCGGGCATGCGATAGCGAGAGCTGCAATTGCTGAAAGTTTTTTCAATAAATCCATGACGTAAATTTATAAAAATGTCAAAGAAAAATTTGCAATAAACGTGCAATAGGTGTAAATTTTTTTGCTTATTATGGCTTATAATGCCTTTACAATACGAAAATGTTTTTATATATTTGCTCCTGCTCGGGCTACTAGCTCAGTTGGTAGAGCAACGCCCTTAGCTCAGTTGGTAGAGCAACGCCCTTTTAAGGCGTGGGTCGAAGGTTCGAGCCCTTCGTAGCTCAGTAATCGGTTCCGTTTATCGGAGCCGATTTTTTTATATTAACTGGCGAGATCCAAGTCTTGAGTTGTTGGTTGCTCGAATTAAAATTTTCTATCTAGTAACTATTAACTAATAACTATTAACTGGCAAAATGGTTCCTTTTTTAGATTTAAAACGTTTGAACGAACCTTACAATGATTCGCTCAAAGAGGCTGCTATTTCCGTAGTTGAATCGGGATGGTATATTCGCGGGCATTATGGCGAACATTTTGAACAGGCTTTTGCTGAATATTGTGGCGTAAAGTATGCTGTTGGTGTTGGGAACGGTTTGGATGCCCTTACGCTCATGTTGCGTGCTTCGATGGAACTTGGGCGCCTCCACGAAGGCGATGAAATTCTTGTGCCGGCGAATACGTATATCGCGACGGTTTTGGCGGTGAGCGCTGTAGGGCTTAAACCTGTGCTTGTGGAGCCTGCTGAACATAGTTGCAACATGGATCCGAAGCGCTTAAAAGATGCTTGCGGGGCGCATACTCGTGCGATTTTGGTCGTTCATTTGTACGGGCGTCTTTGTGCAATGGATGAAATTTGTGATTTCGCAAATGCACATGACTTGCTCCTGTTTGAAGATTGTGCGCAGGCTCATGGGGCGCGCTTCAGTGATGGCCGTGGTGTGGGCACGTTTGGCTCTGCGGCGGCATTCAGTTTTTACCCGACAAAGAATCTGGGGGCGCTTGGCGATGCCGGTATGGTTCTCACGAACGATGCGGATGTGGCGAATGTTGTCCGTGCGCTAGGAAATTATGGTTCCGAGAAAAAGTATGTGAACAAGTTTAAGGGCGTAAATTCGCGCCTTGATGAAATGCAGGCTGCGCTTTTGCTCGCGAAACTTCCGCATTTGGATGAATGGAACAATCGCCGTCGTGAAATTGCAGCACGTTATTGCAACGAAATCAAGAACTCGAAAGTCTTATTGCCGGAACTTCCGTCGGCGCCTTCAGAACATGTTTGGCACGTGTTCGTAATCCGCTTGAAGAGCGAGGAATCTCGAAATGAAATGCAGACGTTCTTGAAAAAACGTGGCATAGAAACGTTAATCCATTATCCGATTCCGCCGCACTTGCAAGAAGCGTATGCTCATGAATTTAGCGGTGAGTACCCGATTGCGGAATCGATGGCCAAGACTATTCTCAGTATTCCTATGAGTCCGGTGATGACGGATGATGAAGTTTCCGAAGTGATTGGTGCGATTAATGAGTTTTAATAATAACGCAAAAGATAATGGTGTTTCCGGCACTAAGGCTGGAATGACTTCATCGCGGGAATCCGTGAATTTCATGAAGTTGTTTTTAGGTTCGGGAATGGTGACGTTCCTGAATGCCGTGCGCGTTTTTGTAGTTAATAAGTTGCTTGCCGTATTCCTCCCGCCGACAGCTTTTGCATGCGTGGGACAGTTCATGAATTTTATGACGATGGGGCAGGCGACGTCTTCACTTGCATTACAGAATGGTTGGGTGAGCCTCTCGGCGCAGAATAAAAACAATTTGGAGCAGTTGCGTGGCGTGTGGCGTGGCGGTTTTCGCCTGACGACGTTTGCAAGCATCATTACGTTCACGGTGGCTCTTGTTCTTTGCTTTATGCTTCCGCTTGAAAAGTTCTTTCCGGAGATCCATCCGCGTCTTGTGCAGGCAGCGATTATTTTTGCATTGCCAGGCGTTTTTGCTACGAATGTCATAACAATTACTTCGTCTGTAATGAACGGGCTTGGGCATTACAGACGTTGGGCGCTTATCAATATGGTGACTTCGTTATGGCAAATGCTGTGGGTGGCGTTCTTCCTTTACACGGGGCGGCTGAGCGTGCTTTCGATTGTGGCTACGCAGTCTGTTATCGCGGGTGTTTTTGCCGCGCAAATTGCATCCCGTGCTGGCTTCAGTTTGAATGAAATCCGTAAAACGGTGTTGGATATTCGCGCTCCGTGGATGTCGTATGCACTGATGGGAATTGTCCCGATGGTATTAACGCCGGTAGTGCTTACGTTTATGCGTGTGACGATTGGCGAAAACTTGGGCTGGAATGCGGCTGGCATTTGGCAGGGCATTTGGAAAATTTCGGATTTCTTGACTGCATTTTTCTCTGCAATTCTCGGTGTTATCATTTTGCCGAAAGTTTCTGCTATGTTGACGAAGTCTGAATTTTGGGGAATGTTCCGCCCGGTTCTGATGAAGACGATGGCGCTTGCGCTTGTGGCGGTTGCGATTCTCTATTTCGGTCGCTCTTTGCTTGTGACGGTGATGCTTTCTTCGGCGTATGCAGGTGCCGCCGATTACATCCCGTTGCAGTTATTGGGAGATTTTTTCCGTGTGGGTGGCTGGGCGCTTGGGCTTGTATTGATTGCTCGCCGCGAAACAAAAAAATTCTTGATTCTAGAAATTTGTTCTGAACTTGTGCTTGCTTCTGCAACGTATGGCTTTGTGAAGTTGTATGAATTTAATGGCCCGATGATGGCTTATGCGCTTGAAAATATCCTTACGCTTGTGGCGTCGTTTATTATCGTTAGTCGTTTAGATTGGGCGAAAAAATAATGGTTGTAAAAATGGCTCCAAAAGTTTCTGTAATCTTTGCTAGCTATAATCACGAAGAGTTTGTGGAAAAATCGGTGCGTTCTGTGATGGCGCAAAAAGGCGTTGATTTTGAATTGATTGTCATTGACGATGGCAGCAAGGATCGCTCTCCAGAAATTCTAAAACGCTTGTCGAGTGAATTTGGATTTACTTATGTCCATCGTCCCAATAAAGGGGTGATGGAAACGCTTAAGGATGCGTTATCTTTGGCGACCGGGCGCTATGTTTGTTCTTTTTCGTCGGATGATATCATGCCGCCAGATCGCTTAAAAAAACAGAGCGATTTTTTGGATGAACACCCTGATGCAGCTGTTTGTTTTGGACAAATTATCCCGTTTTACAAAGATGATGAAATTGGAACAGAAATGGATGAACGATACCTCCGCAGTGTGCCGCAGGTGACGTTTGAAGAATCGTTCCTTGGCAAAAAAGCGTTGCATGGTTGCGCCGAAATGTTTGTGCGCGAAAAAATTTTAGCCATTGGCGGCTATGACATGCGCTATGCTTTTGAGGATTATCCGCTTTATCTCAAGATCCTTTATAATTACGGACCGCAGCCGGTTTCAAAAGATTTTGTGTGTTGCTATTACCGGGAACATGGCAAAAACATGCATGTGAATCACGACAAAATCTATGGTGAAATTTTGTGTGTATTGGCTGAAAATTACAGCTCGCACCCGCTTTATAAGCAGGCTGTTCGCGCTTGGAAGGCTAATTGGTTTTCAGCAGAGGCGGCGCAGAGTAAGCTTGATGCGCTTCGCTTGATTCCTAAAGTGATTTCGCTTTCGCCGCGTTTCTGGCTTAGATTGCCGAAGTTGTTTATCCCGCGAAAGTTGTTGAAGTATTAGAGATTTCCTGTAGCAAATTCTAAGTTCAAAGTTCTGCCAACTAAGTTCTAATATCTTCTATAATTTCATACGGAATGTTCCCGAGGCTGGCTGCGTATTTCGGGAAGTTTGACGGGTACGTTTTATATTTGCGGTTGCGATAGAGCCTTGCTTGCGTTGCTTTTGAAATTAAGAAAAATTCTGTAAAAGCTTTCAAGTAATCTACGGCTTTCTTTGAACTGTTAAAGTCAATGTGGATACTGCTGCCTTTTACAATGACAACGTTTGGAATTTTTGCGGCTTCGGCAAGGAACGTTGGGCTATCTGCGGTTACGAGAATTTTGTTTTGGGCCATTTTTCGCCTTACCACATCGAGCGCTGCGTTCAGCAATTCCCGCTTGCCTTTCGCTGGCAATTCCTTGAACGTAAATTCCTTAAAATCCCCCAGCTTGTTCTGAAAACGGAACGAAATGGCGGTGAAATTTTCGCCTAGCAATTTGCTGTAATGCTCAATTTTTTGCGCAAGAAGCGCCGATGGCTTAAACAGTTTGTTGAAATATTCCGCAAATTGATTGCCAAGTGTATCTACGCATGAATATAAGTGGAATTGCTCATGCGTTTTATCGAGCTGGCGCTCCAATGCAGAATCGTTGTCGAAGTCTTCGCGATAAAGCAGTACCGGCTTTGCTATGGAACAGTTCTTGCTGATTTGCTTTTCATCAATAAGCCAATTAACTTTATTTGGTTCCAGAATTTCTTGCAGCAAAAACGGAGAAGTATGATAAATCTTGAAATCGAGATTGTGTTCGATTGCGAATTTGTATGCACTAGCCATTCCGCGGAGCCTGTCTGTAAGTCCGCCGTGCATCCATTTGCCATCGACCATGAATACCAGTGTCTGGCGTTTGGCGCGGTTAATGTCGCAATTTTCGTGGCTGTCCCCATTAAGTCCCTCGCGGCTTTCTTCGACTTCGCTGCTCTTCGTGTACCCTTCTTCCAAGTGTCGTACTTTTATCCCTCGCTTTATCAAGTAGTCGTGAACGCGTTCTTCTCCGAGAATGCGCCGCGCAATGCGGATAACTGCTTCTTTGGGCGTTAAGGGAATCACTAAAGACCTTTCTTCAACAGTTTTAAAAACAGTGAGCGGGGGAGGTACGAAATCATGATTGCAACGCGGTTGCGCATGCGGATGTTCAAATCGAAGAATGTGCTAAAGCGGTACTTGCGGATGTGTGCAAGTGCGTTCTTGCGAAACTCTATCGTTTCTTCGCTTTCTTGTGTGCGCATCAGAACGCTGAAACTTGCGCTCACGAGCATGCTGCGGGCTGCTTTGTATAGCGGCTTCGAAACTGTCTTCATTTTTTCGAAAACGTTTTCGGCGATGTCTAGCAACTGCACAATTTTTTGCTTGTCAATTTGCGTGGCGAGTTCGCTACCCGGACGCTTGCGGTAAAAGTAAAGCTTTGATTTTGTGGTTGCTACTTTGTTTGCTTCTAGTAAAACTTCGGGCACCACCGCAAGGTCTTCGTAAATCGTTCCTGCCGGGAATTGCTTGCCTTTCCAGAGATTTGCCTTGTACAGTTTATTCCATGCGGAATAGTCGGGCAATGAATCCTGGTAAAGCGAAATCTTTACGGCTTCTTCGGCGGTTAGCATTTTTGAAATCGCTGTACTTGGCTTGCTTCCGTCAATTTTGTGGGCTTCGCTGATATTCTGTGTGGAACAGCAAACGATATCGACTTGGTGCAATTGCGCTAAAAAGAAAAGTGTCTCAAGATAGTTTGGTGCCACGCAATCGTCGCTGTCGATAAACGTAACGTAATCGCCGCGCATGATCTTGAGCCCTGTATTGCGGGCTTCGGACGGGCCTTTGTTCGGCTGGCCAATCAGTCTAAAACGCGCGTCGGACGAGGCGTAACTGGCGGCGATTCTTGCGCTTTCGTCGGTGGAACCATCGTTAATAATGATGGCTTCGAAATCCGTGAATGTCTGAGCAACAAGGCTATCGAGGCAATCGTTGATGAACGCCTCGGTATTGTACATCGGGATGATGATGCTTATTGCTGGCATTCTTCGCCTTTGCCGATTTGGCTTTCGGATTCGTCGGCGATGCCTTTGACAACTTCGATCCAACCGGCACGGACTAAAGCGCCTGCTTCAACAAGGTCGCTTTGCGCTTTTTCGTAGTCCTTGAGAATTTGGTTGTACTCCGATACATCGCGCATCATCTTGACTTCGTGGCGCACCTTTTTTTCGAGCAAGTTTTGCTTCCATTGGGCGACATCGGCCAGATACTTGCAAGATATATCAAAACGGTCGAGATAGGCAGGCACTGCATCAAGGAATGTTTTCTCGTAAGGCTTGGCTTTGGATTTTGCCTCTTTGGCTAGTTTTTTTTGCGATGCAACGTTGTTTCGCAGTTCACCCATGAGCCTTACGATACGGACAAAATCCACCTGCGGCCAAATAAGGCTGAAGGGCCACATCTTTTTCCAGTGGAACTTGAAAATCGATTCGTGCGCGGTGTTCTTGGCGCGCATCAATTCTTTGAGGTTGTCAAAGATAATCTGGGACGGTAACTTGAGTACATTTTCGCTCATATACGAAGAATATAAAAAATAGGCGTGTTTGTTCTTGATTATTACTTTAAATTTTCTTGATTTTTTTAAATTAAAGTTTAGATTGTTTTTGAAACGTCTTTTTTTAAAGGAATATTATGGATAAAAAGAAAATGAAGATCCTCGTCGTGGTTGACGTTGTCATCCTCGTCGCTCTTATCGTTATCCTGATGACGCTCAAGGGCGGCTATGAGGAACAGGCAAAGCGCACTGCGAACGAACAGGAATCGGCTTATTTGGAAAAGAATACTCAGGTTCTCGTAGAACAGTGGCGCTCTGTGGACCAGTACAGCATGGCTTGGAAGCTCGTTTATTCCATGCTCTCCGGTGCAAAGACCGAAGCTGCTTTCAAGAGCAACCTCGCCGCAATCGAAGGCGATAAGGATGCCCGCTTCAAGCAGATTTCTCACCTTTACACGGGTGCCGGTATCAATGACGCCGTGCAGAACGGCATTTACCAGAAGGCTGGCCTTGCCGAAGGCACGATCCTCCTCAAGAACGAAAAGGGCAACAAGGAAGTGGCTTGCGGTAAGAATTGCGTCGTGAAGTTCAGCTTTGCCAAGGGCAAGCTCAAGAACGTTGATTACAGCGCTTTGGTCCAGTACAACCTTGCTAACACCCTCAAGATTGAAAAACCGGGTGAATATCATTTCGAATAAGGGAGAACGTCATGAATTTAAAGAATATTTCTATCGCACTTACCGTTCTCGTCTTTGGCGTTATCGCCATGCTCTTTATGCAGAAGGGTAACTATGTCAACCAGGCCAAGGAACATTACGAAGCCACGACCGCAAAGTCTTTCAAGGGCAACTCCATGGTTCTTGAACTTGTCAACAATGCCATTGACATGAACAAGCAGACTTGGGCTATCGCTTGCGGTGCTCTCCAGACGGTCAAGAATTCTCAGGATATGGCAAGGCTCGAAGCCAAGTTCTTCCCGGCCACCAAGGGTTCCAATAGCATCGCGAACAAGACCCGCCGCTTTGAAGCAAGCTCTGCAAACGTCATCGTGTCAACCTTCGGCAAGGTCGAAGAAGACAAGAAGACTGGCGTGAAGAGCCTCGCTGATTTGCAGTCCGTTGATGTGAGCGTCTTGCTTGGCAATGTTGCTGCCGCTTCTGCCGCTGAAGGCGACGACGCCGAAGAAGAAGGCGAAGAATAATTATCTGACGAATGTTCTTTATGAAACTTCGTCATTCCCGCGACTTGTGGCGAGCCAGTCGAACTAAGTCGGGAATCTATTAAGATTGAAGATTGAAAAAATTTGCCCCGCTTTGTGCGGGGCATTTTCTGTATTGTGCTAAACTTCGCGGTATTTTAGGACACTCGTCGTGAAGGGGACGAATGTTCTTACAGCAATTCGCCGCGGATAATTTCGATAGAGTCGCCGACAAGGCTTATGATGTTTGTCGGGTTGATTTCGATATTGCCGCAATCGACCATCATATCTACGGAATGCTGGAATGTTTTCCAGATGTCGTCGGTATCGTAGATATCTTCTTCGCTGAGCTTTGCTGCCGTGCTGAGTATCGGCTTGTCGAAGTGTTGGAAAAGTTCTTTGAAAAACGGATGCGTCGGAATGCGGATGCCGATTTCCGGGCGCTTGACATCGAGCTTGCGCGCAATGTGCGGGTCTGCAGGGAGAATGAACGTGTACGGGCCGGGAACGCGCTGCTTGATGATGCTGAATGCAAAGTTACTCACGTGAGCGTAACCGGTGGCAAAGCGAATATCGGGAACAATCAGCGCCATGACGAATTTTTTCATGGGCTTCTTGAGCGCATAAAGTTTGTGGATCGCCTTGGGCGATTCAGCGTTGCATCCGATGGCATAACCGGATTCAGTGGGATAGAGGACGAGGCCATCGTCTTCGAGAATTTCTGCCGCTTGCTTCACAACTCGTGCTTGCGGATTTTCTGGATGTACTTCAATTCGCATAATTTTCTTACAGCATTTCGCTTTTGGAGGAATAATATATAAAAAATGTGTTGGGAAGGCTATATAAAATTTCTATCTTGCGGCCTGTGAAGCGATTTCATAGAACAATTGCGAAACTTCTCGTGGTGAATGGCTATTTGCCGAAGCTAGCGCTTGCTGCGGTTATTGGGGGCGTGACTGGTTTTGTCGCTGTGGCGTTCCATTTTGGGCTGTGGGCTGCGATGGAATTTGTACGTTTGCCGTGGACACTTGGGATTCTCCCGTGGTGGGCATTTGCGGTTGTTCCTGCGATTGGCGGGCTTTTAGTCGGACTTTTCATTCACAAGGTGGCTCGCGCACCAGAAACGGCGGGGCAGGGCACCGACAAGATGATTTATTCTTTCCACCACCAGGGCGGGAATGTGCGTGCGCGCGTGGCGCCGGTTAAGTTTATCGCAAGTATCATTACGCTTTCGACGGGCGGCTCTGCGGGGTACGAGGGGCCGATTTCGCAAATCGGTTCGGGGATTGCATCGACGATTTGCAAGTTTTTCAAGATGCCTCGGATGTTGCGCGGACAGTTCTTGCTCGCTGGCACTGCGGCTGGGCTTGGCGCTATTTTCAAGGCTCCGTTGGCGGGGGCGCTCACGTCGGTCGAAATGCTCTACTGCGAAGATTTTGAATCGAACGCTTTTGCTACATCAATTGTTTCGTCTGTCGTTTCGTTTACGGTTTATATTGCGTTTGTAGGGACGGCGCCGATTATCGGTGGCGTGTCTGCGTTCCCGTTTACGAATGCCGTTGAGCTTTTGGCTTGCGCGCTCTTGGGCATTTTCTGTTTCCCTTTTTCGTACATGTACGTGCGTTGCTATTATGCATCGGAACGCCGCTTCAATAAGTGGGCGGCTCCCGCATGGATCAAGCCTGCGGTGGGTGGCGCGCTCATTTCGCTTTTGGTGCTCGCGTATCCCGAAGTCTCGGGTGGCGGTTTTGAATTTATCGACCATTTGATGGCTGGGCTTGTGCCGCATTCGGGCTTGGGCGTGTTGCTTTTGCTTGGCGTTGTGCTTGCGAAGATTCTAGCGACCGCTTTGACTGTAGGCTCGGGCGGTTCGGGCGGTGTCTTTGGACCGTCGCTGTTTATCGGAGGCGTTGTGGGCGCTATGTTTGCTGGAATCAGTGAACTTGCGTTCCCGGGCTTGATCCGCATGCCGGAAATGTTTATCCTTGTGGGAATGGCGGCGTTTTTTGCAGGGGCCGCGAAAGCTCCGATTGCAGGTGTCGTAATGGTTTGCGAAATGACGGGGAGCTATAGTTTGCTGCCGGGGCTTTTAATCGCTGCCGTGATGCACATGGCGTTCTCGCGCAATTGGACGATTTACAAGAGCCAAGTGCTCAACAAGTTTGCGTCCCCGGCGCATCGTCGCGATATGGACCGCGAAATCATTCAAGCATACGAGAAAATATCGAAAGAGTAGTAGGGGGAAGCCTCCCCCTGATTGCAGCCCCATCTTGGCCTGTACCGCACGCGAAAAGGTCCTCGCCTTCGAAGGGTCTTACATCACCCTCTCTAGCGGGGGCACCCCGCAACGCCCCGTAGCAGAATGAAAAAGCTCCGGACAAGTCCGGAGCTTTAAATGGAGTATAGAAAATTTTCCCTAGTCGCGAATATCGACGATTACGAGCAACGGAGAATTTGACCCGGACGAATCTTTTCGGACTTCAAGTTGTTCAAGCGCTTGATTTGTTCGATTGAAGTGCCGTACTTGTGAGCGATCTTTCCGAGGCAATCACCACGACGAACTCTATAGAATCTGCTCTTGCCGATTTCTTTTTGGTAAGCAGCTTCGACTTCTTGGAGCTTGTCTGTATTGAGCGTGATGGAAATATCCCTGAATGTGCCTTCGGCAAAATCGTAAACGGTTTCGGGATTGATGTAAACTCCGTTGTAGCGCATTTCAAAATGCAAATGTGCACCGAACGAGCGACCCGAGTTGCCGCCAATACCGATTATATCGCCAGCCTGGAGCTCGTCGCCGACCTTGACCTTCCAGCGTTCGAGGTGGGCGTAAAGCGTTGTAAGTCCATTGCCGTGATCGAGAATCACGTAACGACCGTAACCCTTGCGGCGGCCTTGGTTGCGGACTTTGACGACCTTGCCTGCAAAAGCGGCGACAATCGTGCGGTCTTCGCCGTGGCAGAGGCCAAGGTCAACTCCGCGATGCATGCGGTGCTTGCGCGGACCGTAATGACCTGCGACGCGGCGGCTTGACGTCGGGATTATGGATGTCGTCATGTCTAGGACGAACAGCTTGGCCGGAGCTCCTGTGGATGCAGAATCTGTCGTTGCTTTGATATCTGCATCGGCTTCGGCGTATTCGCGTGCGGCTTCTTCTGTATCGAGGCTATCGCTATTGATGCCTTCTTCGGTGCCAAGGTCATTTGCTTCGACCTTGGAAACCTTTGCCGGTGCGCTTGCCCTGCTATGCTTTTTGGGCTTAATTTTCTTGCTAGCAAAATTGCTTTCGGTGATGACGAATTTTCCAACGGAAGGATCTTGAGTTTCGATGCTGGCAAGATCTTCTATAGAGCGGGTTAATTCAGTGTTCTTAGAATCAACCAAGCGAGGAACGATTTTTCCGGCCATATCGTCGTCTTTCGCAAAAAGAGCGATAGGCAGGACTCCTGCAATGAGTATAGTTTTAATCTTCATAAAAATAACGTTTTATATATATGGATCATAAAAATACTCATTTTGATTGATTTTGTCACTATATTTCGGACGTTTTTTAACGAGATATTAACAAGAAATATTGTTGTAAGGTTGTTGTAGCAAAAAGAGACTCTTTACAGGTGCAAAAGTCTCTTGTAATGGTCAAAATGTCGTATTCCTTGAATGTAAAATATTGTTGGAAAGCCTTATTCTATGCGGAATGCGCACGATTTGTTGGAAAATTGCTTTTTGTCTATAAAAATTTTTTGTAACTCTCGAAGTATCAACGACTTACGTGTCATATTTGTCAATTTTTTCGTTGATTTTTCTAATTTAGCTCGGTTTGTTTCGAGCTATTCCAGTGAATCGCAGCGAACCGCTTTATTGATTGCTTCTTTGAAAACATCCATGTATTCTTCGTAAAAAAGCTCGTTTCTGGCTTCAAGCGCCCTGATGTATGCTTCATCAATTTTTACGGAATCTTTGCCCTCGTTTTCATGTTCGCAAGAATACCATATAGGAATCCCATAATCTGGAAGTCCTTCCCACGAACTGTATTTTAAATCGAGGATGCATTTTTGTCTTTCTTCTGAATATGTGACTGCTTGAGGGCTTTCAAGAAGAGAATCCAGTTCGTCATTAATCATCCTTTTTGCGGTGTTTCTGGATGAAGTGGGTAAAGCACTATCATAGAAGTTATATCGAACTCCCTGCAATGTTGTTCTGCAATAGTCCGAAGCGGAAACTTTTTTGCCCATTAATCCAGCTGTATCAGAGAGGGCTTGGTTTTTGTTTATAATTTGATCGATATCAAGAAAAGATACTTTGGGTAAATCTTTTGGAGTAAGTTTGCTAGATGAACTTGCAGGAGTGTTTGAAGAACTTGATGATGAATTTTCGTTGGCTTGGTTGGGCGGATTTACAGGAAATTCGCTGTTTGAGTCGGTGCAACCGAACCAGAAAAAAGCGGTGCACGCGAGGAACAACTTCCCTAGAATGTTATGAACTTTTTTGTTCATGAATGGATTCCTTTTGAGTTGTTGCCTAATTAATTACATTCTTCCATGCCTTGGTTGATTTCTTCGAGAGTCTTTTTAACGGTTTCGTAGTAGTTTTTTTCTTTTCGCTGGAGGGCTTCTATGTAGGCGTCATCAATGTGAACTTCGTTATAAAGAGAATAGCCATTGCCATTTGTTTCGCATGGTGTAGAACCGGAAATTGGACATTTAGGAACTCCATAAACAGGAGCGTTTCCTAAACCGCTTAACAGGGTTCTATAACAGTAATTACTACCATACCAATAGTCAGGTGTATCCTTATGCTGATCTTCGAGTTTGTTGATGGCGATGGATGCGGCATGAGCCTTGGCTGCATAATGACTGCTCCAACCGTTTATCATTTCGCAATATTCATACTCAGGAATGCACTTTCCTCTGAGCCCTGTGGTATCGGTCGGTTTTATTTTTGCCAGTTCTTGCTCAACGTCGATGAAAGCTGTTCGCTTGACAAATTTTTTTTCGTTAGACGAAGAATTTTCGTTTGCGAAATTGTCTGGCGGGTTTGCCGGAAACTCTCCGTTGGAATTGTCGCATCCGAACCAAGCGCATGCGGTGCAAAAGAGAAAAAATTTTCCCAGTATTTTGTGGAACCTTTTTGTCATGGGTCAAACCTTCTTGTCTATAGATTAAAATAAATTAAATAGAAGGCTCAAAGATGTTTTATCAATGTAAAATTTGCCGTTTTTTCATTGATAAATGATACGATAAATTTGTATGGTGTATTATATGCAAAAAGGGGCCGAAGCCCCTTTGATTCGCGTTCATAGTCCACTGCCGCGGCTCCGCCGCTAGAACTGGAAGTAAATGAATGGGCAGGAGTCTGCGCTCATGAACTGGTAAATCACGAAGATGATGAACGCCGTTACTGCAACCATCGCCGGAATCGGGAGCGATGCAAATGTGATGCGATAGCGGGACTTGAACTTTTTCGGAATCCAGTGGATGAGCATGCCTGCGATAAACACGAGGATGATGTTGATGTGTTCCATCGCGATGGGGTAAATTGTGTCCCAGCGCCATGCAGTACCCATCTGGTGCACCATGTTCTTTGCCGTGTTCCATGCGACTTCGTTTGCTTCTGCCGGGTCGAGGTTGGAGCCTGCACGGAAGAAGAGACGCGTGAACGTGATGAACACGAACGTAAGCGTAACGTTCCATGCTGTACTGAGCCATGGTAAAGCCTTGTTGCAGAACAAATGATAAATGATGGTCGAGTAAATGCCTACAAAGAGTAGATGGCGCTTATCGCAAAGAATCCGAGTGCTATTGAGGCGCGTACCGTTGCGCTGCGCTTGACCCAGAGCTTGTTGAACACCTGGCCAAAGCCGTTCAAGCCGCCCCAGATGATGAAGTTCCAGCTTGCGCCATGCCACCAACCGCCAACAATCTGCGTTGCCATGGCGTTCATGTTCGTGGTAATCGTCTTGCGGGATTCTGGCTTGAAGTAAGCGAAAACGCCTATGTAAATGAAGAATACGCCGAGCGAAACGCCGACCCAAACGCTTCCAGAAAGGAGAATGGCCACAAGGCTCAAGAATCCCATCCAGAAGAACGTACCGACGGTGGCGTTCCTGTTACCGCCAAGAGGAATGTACAAGTAATCGCGCCACCAGCTAGAAAGGCTGATGTGCCAACGGCGCCAGAATTCGGTGGGGCTCTTTGCCTTGTAAGGGCTGTTGAAGTTTTGCGGCAAGCGGAAACCCATCAAAAGAGCAACGCCAATCGCGATGTCCGTGTAACCTGAGAAGTCGGCGTAAACTTGCAGCGAATAAGCGAAAAGCGCAATGAGGTTTTCAAGGCCAGTGAACAGGAGCGGGGTATCGAAAACGCGGTCCACAAAGTTTGTCGCGAGGTAGTCGCTCAAGATAATCTTCTTGGCAAGACCGTTCAAAATCCAGAATACGGCCATGCCAAAGGCGCGGCGGGGGAGGAAATACGGCTTGTAAAGCTGTGGAACGAACTTGTCGGCACGAACGATCGGGCCTGCCACGAGCTGCGGGAAGAACGAAAGGTAAAAGCCGAAGTTCAGAATGTTATCGACAGCCTTGATTTTGCCACGGTAAATGTCGATGCAATAGCTCATTGCCTGGAACGTGAAGAACGAAATACCCACCGGGAGGATAATCTGATCGACCAGCGAATGCGTACCGAACATGGCGTTGCTTGCGGCAGCAAAGAAGTTGTAAACGTGGAGTTCGATGCCGGTAAAGTCGTAAAGCGCGTCTAGGAAGAAGTAGGAATACTTGTAATAGCAGAGAACGAGCAAGTCGATGATGACCACGATGATCATCAACATTTTCTTTTTCCATTTTTCTGTAGATTTTTCAATCCACTTGCCGATGAAAAAGTTCGCGATGACGCAGAAGATGAGGATGCACACGTAGCTTCCGCTCGTCTTGTAGTAGAAGAACAAGCTTGTCGCAAAGAGGAACGCGTTGCGGAGTAAAAGCTTGCTATGTATGAACGAGAAGATGGCGAATACGACCGCGAAGAATCCCCAGAAGTAGAACTGGGTAAAGAGAAGCGGGGAGTTCGGGTCGAATGCGAATGTGCGGGTCAGGTAGGGGATTATGTAGTCGAGCATGATATTTGGACTTTAGGAGCGGTTATTTGTCCTGTGCTTTAGTGGCTGTTGATTCCGTATTTTGTGGTTTCAATGGAATTTGAATTTGTTGTTGCTGAATTTGTTGTTGCGTGTTTTTGGACGCTTGTTTTAAAACCTTGGTTATGGGCACATCGGCTTTGGCGATGGATGCCGCAGGCGTAGGCTGTGCTGCTTTAGCTGGTGCTGGCTGTGCCGTCTTGGCGGGTGTTGGCTGTTCCGTTTTGGCCGGCGCTGCTGCCGTTGCTTTGGCGGATGGTTGTACCGCTAAAGGTCTTGAAGTTGATGTGGTTATGGGCTGGATGCTTGCTGCCTGCTTTGATGGGAGCGTAGATGCTGGCGCCGGTTCTGCTTTGACAACTACGGGGGCTTCGGCAGGGAGGTTTGCGATATGGTCGAAATAGGCCTGCATCAAAGCTTTGTAGAACATGTCGCCAAGCAACTGGTAACCGGCGGTCTTGAAATGAACCTTGTCTTTTTTGGCGAGGTCCGCTTTTTCCCACTTGGCCATGGAACCTAAGCCTCCCATGATGGAGAACTTGTCCCATACGCCAGCCTTGTGCTTGTCGGCGAGCATAAAGAAAGCCTTGCGCGCGACTTCGCCGTTCGGGTGCTGCACGTACTTTCTTTTACGGACTTTTCGGTAGGAGTCGTTGTTTGTCTCGAAAATGAATGCCGTCTTGGGGCTCACCTTGCGGATGCGCTTGATGAGCATGTCATAATCGTTGCGGAAAACCTTGTCGTTAAAGACTTCGACGTTTGCATCGTTGATGCCGATGGCGAAAATCACGAGGTCCGGTTTGTAGTACGACATTTCTTTTTCGAAGTATGGGCAAATTTCTTCGAAGTAGTTTGAAACTTTAGCACCATTGATGCCTACGTTGGTGTAGGTGATGCCCGGAGCGTTGTTTTCGGCGAGAATGCCTGTGAGCGTAAAGCGCGGGCGCGGTGGAACTGTATCAACGGCAGCGGCCTTCATGGAGCCTTGATCTTCGTCGCGGTTGAGGCAGTTTGTGTCGAGAACGTCTTCGCAGTCGCCTTGGAACATGGAATCGGCCGCCGTTTGCGCTCCTGAACTTGTTTGCGGCAAAAGTCCGAGCGAATCGAGATGCAATGAATCTGCAACGCGGGCGAGTGAATCAGCTCGTGCTACAGAATCTTTAAAGAGCGAGTCCGTGATGAATTCGGCAACTTCGGCTTGCTTTATGGAGTCTGCCCAGCGGAATGCGATTTGGATTGTATCAATCGGGCGCGGGCTTGTGAACAAGTAGCTTTGGCTTGCGGTATCGAGCGTTCCGTACACGTCCATCGAATCGATACGGAGCACGGGCTCTACGTTGTTGCTGTCGCTAAATCCAAAAACTCTAAAGCTTGTTTCTCCCCAGATCGGTTCTGAATTGTATTTGTCCAAAAGGAGGGTAATTTCTGCACGAGGGTCGCTGGTGCTAACCGCAATGCCAAGGAGGCCAAGCGGTTTCGTGATTTCACGCTGGACGTTCTTGTTCTTGTCCCAAATGCCCTTGTAGGAGCTCGCGTAGCTTGCCGGAGTATTTGTTCTTGCAGCCGAATATGGAAACACGAATCCGCGACCTGCCGAAGCACCTGGATATTCTTTAATCAAGTGCTCGCGAATGCGCCCGGAAATAACGTCTGCCTGCAAGTGCGAACCGCCGATGTGGAGAATCCTCACTTTGCCCCTGTTCTCGAAAACAAGTGTATCAAGCTTCTTGAAAAAAGGCTCAAAGCTCGCATTTCCTTGCGGGAACTGGATGGTGTTCAACGACGTATCTATAAAATCGTATTTCGAAAAGTCAACATCATAATAGCCCGGCGTAATTTCCATGTCCTTCGCGGAAACGGAACCGAAGCTAAAAATGCCGAGAATAGCAGCAATAACGGCAAGCTTCTTTCTCACTTATAACCCCCCTCCGGTTTCTGTGGATTTAGCTTTTTCTTCGTTAAGGTCAATTACTTTGGTTGTGTCTGCGTCCGCTTTCTTTTTATCCGAGAATTTGCGGATGTCCTTGAGCTTTGAATCGTTCAAGTTGTGTCTGTCGCGGAACTGGTAGTAATCGTAATACATGTGGAGAGATGAGCAGAACAGGTCGCCCATGTAGGCGGCGCCACGGCGTGTAAAGTGGACGTGGTCGGTAAAGCCGAGCGGGGGAGACTTCTTGACCCACTTGATCATGGATCCTTCGCCGCCCATCACGCGGTGCATATCCCAGTAGGCAAGTCCATTTTCAAGAGCGACTTCGCGAAGCATCTTGATTGTGATACCAAGACCTGGGTATGTCTGCCATTTTCCGTTAAATTGTTTTGCCATGTGGGCCGGGCCGATAAAGAGAATGTCTGCTTCGGGATTTGCTCTTTGTACGGCTTGAATTTGTCTTGTAATGAGCTTTTTGCTCCAGTCCAAAGTCTTGGTCGTCATGCTCGGCACCATGTTGCCGCCGTATTCCATGATGATAAGCTTTGCATTGACTGCCTTGTAGGATTCTGCAAGCAATTCGCTGTCAATCTTGTGGAAAATCGTACCGGAGCTACCGCGCATGGCAACGTTGTCTACAGCGACACCGTAAGAGCCGTCGACGGCGATGGCATAAATTTCCGTGCGACCGCCCAAGTAAAGCTTGATGTTCGAAGTCGTATCCGGAAGTCTCCATGTATAAACTCTCAGCTTGTTGAGTTCTTCGTAAGCCGGAGCGTCTGCCGTTTCCTTCTTGTTCTTTAATTTGTACTTGGTCGTGCCATCTGCATTGACGCCCACGGAATCATTAACCATGTGCTCGTATGTGAGGCGCAACTTCAGGTTGCCTTTTTTGCCTGCAAGTACCTTGATAGTGGAATAGCCGCCGACATGCGGGAACATATCTTTCTTGCTTTCGCGTTTCTTGATGCCGATGACTGCAGAACCGTTGAGTTCGCCCACTTGGGCAAGAGGTCCGTAGCGATTATGAGTTGCTTGTTCTTCCTTGGGGCCAAAGATGATATAGCGCTTCATGTCGCCGTTGTTCCATTGCGATGTCGATTGCGATGGAATGTGCATCACGGCGGGGAGAAGTCCCGGGCCGTTACCGCCAAATTCATTCTGCAAGTCTTCACGAATTGTAGATGAAATGCGGTCTTCTTCGAGCTGCGAGTCGCCGTAGTGGATCACGTGAACGGTGGTGGAATCTTTTTGTGCGTTCTGCAAGCTCTGGAAGAATCGGTCAAACCACGTCAGGTCGTCGTTCGGCAAGTCAAAGCGCGTACGACCTTCTCTAAAGAAGTCCTCGTAGTACTTGAGGGAATCCGAGAATGCCGCAAACTGCTTTTGCTTTGTCTCTTCCATCATCTGGCGGATAGCTTCTTCCGGATCCACCTGCTCGACTTTGACCTCGTTTCCGGCGGAGTCCGTCTTTGTTTCGGCCTTCTCGAAAACTTGCGAAAGCTTCGGGTAGCGGAGCGTTGTATCGCCAATGTGGATTCCGTCTTCGGGGTAAGCAAGAGCCATCACCCCAAGGACGAGGAACAACGAAAGGATGCTGAGTAGTACTTTTACAGGTGTCATGCAGATTAAGTTATTAGTTCTGAGTTACTAGTTACTAGAATTTTTCCTGTGCAGTCATCCTCCAAAGGAGGATCCATACAAGTTTTGGGCTTGTATGGAGTCGTTAGGAAAACTAGACTTTCTTCGGTTCGATAACCATCTTGCTGCGTTCAACAATCGCGGCCACGTCGCCCACGTGCATGGTGCCGTCGCGGAGGTCCTTGAATTCGAACTGGCCTTCGGAAGCCTTGTCGCCATCCACATAGACGACGATAGAAGCTCCCTGATAGTTCGCCTGTTCCAGCTGCTTGCCCATCTTCATGGTTGCAAGCGGGTGAGAAACAGAGTTGCCGTTTGCGCGGAACACCTGGGCCGTTTCGAAAATCTTCTTCATGTCGTTGGTGAAACTTGCGATGTAGAAATCCACATGCTGCTTCGGGCTCGGCAAAAGCCCACGTTCGCGGAGGAGGTCTGCGAGCACGACGTCGCCCATGCCAAAGCCAACGCCCGGAATGCAGTCGCCACCGAGTTTTTCGGTGAGGCTGTCGTAACGTCCGCCGCCTGCGATGGCGCGCATGGATTTGCCCTTGTCGAACACTTCGAACACGATGCCCGTGTAGTAGGCGAGGCCACGCACAATCGAAAGGTCGAGGCTCACGCATTCGCTGAAGCCTGCGGCGGCAAGCGTTGCGAACAAGTCTTCGATTTCCTTGAGGGCTGCCGTTGCGTTTTCGCTCTTCACGGCAGCGCGCACTTCTTCAATCGACTTGCAGCTCATGAAATCGTCGAGCTGCTTGATCTGTGCTTCGGAAAGTCCTGCTTCGGTAAGTGCCTTGGCGAATGCTTCCGGACCGATTTTCAAGCGACGGTCGAGCACCGGGTAAACGAGCGCCGGATTCGGAGCGCCGATTTCTTCGAGGTAGGTGGCAAGGAGCTTACGGCTCGAAACGCCAATCGCAAAGTCGGAGTCCTTGAGGCCGAACTTGCGAAGCATTGTCGCGATGGAAGCGAGCAAATCTGCTTCGGCGTAGATGCTTTCGGTGCCGATAATGTCCATGTTCAGCTGGAAAAATTCACGGAGGCGGCCCTTCTGAGCCTTCTCGTAGCGGAACAAGCGCGGCATGGAGAACCACTTGAACGGCTTCTTGAGTTCGCGGGCCTTCTGGATTACGAGGCGGGCGAGCGTCGGCGTCATTTCCGGGCGGAGTGCAATTTCGCGGTCGCCCTTGTCCTTAAAGTTGTAGAGCTGGCTTACGATTTCTTCGCCGGACTTGCCGGTGTAAAGTTCCAGATGTTCAAACATCGGGCCTTCGTATTCTTCGTAGGCGAAGCTTTCGGCGACTTTGCGCCATGTGTCAAAAATATAATTCTGGATGCGTTCAGCTTCCGGATAAAAATCGCGTGTGCCCTTAGGCAGTTGAGGAATAGCAATACTCATAGTGCGAGCAAAGATAGAAAAGTTACTAGTTACTAGTTATGAGTTACTAGAAATGCGGGCGGAAAAAGCCCTGTCTTTCCCGACGCATTGTCATTCCTGAAGCGTTCTTTTGTGATGTCGTGCTAGAACGACCAATAAATACCGAATCCGCCTAATACAATCATTCCGATACCGACTGCAATAGATATTTTATCGTATTTATGATGCATGTCTTCGTTATTGGATGTTGCCATTACCCACATTGTAACGAAAGCTCCTCCAGCTGTAATATATACAGAAAAGAATCGTGCTATAAATATGTATAAACTTGTTAAGTCTTTTGTATCTTCGGTCGAAGTTATTGTTTTTTCTTCTTTAACTGCATAAATTTGTGGTGGGGTAAGCGATATTGCAAAGCTACTTGATGCCAGTAGGGAAATGCTCAATACAATAATTGCCAAAAACTTCATGCAGTTAATATAGCAATAACGTATATTGTTACCTTTCAATGGTTTTTTGCAGAAACCCCTGCGACTCGGCTATGCCAATTTGTGCAAGCACATTTGGCGCGGCGCTCGTCTTATGGGGTTTTAGGGGCGGAGCCCCTAGGCGAAAGGGTAGGTGGCAACGAGGTGCCACCGAGGGGAAGGCTTTCCCCTTCCAAATAAGCCTTTTATGCCAAGAAATCCCCAATTTTTCCCTTCAAATAAATAATATGTAACATTGGTTGATATTGCCGGTTTTACATTTCTTTTGCTATATTTGGTACGTAAAATTTTAAATACCTTAAAAGGAAGGTTAATCATGGCTAGAAAGAAGATTGCACTCGTTGGTGCTGGTCAAATTGGTGGTACAATGGCTCTCGTGCTTGCACAGAAGAATCTCGGCGACGTCGTCCTTATCGACATCCCGATGACTCAGGGCATGCCGAAGGGTAAGGCTCTCGACATTATGGAAGGCCGCTCCGTCATCAATTCGTCCGTTGATCTTCAGGGTTCTACTGATTATTCCGCTATTAAGGGTGCTGATGTTGTTATCGTTACCGCTGGTTTCCCGCGTATGCCGGGCATGAGCCGTGACGACCTCCTCGACAAGAACTGCGGCGTTATCAAGACTGTTGCCGAAGCTATCAAAGAAAACGCTCCGGATGCATTCGTTATCGTGATTACGAACCCGCTCGACGCCATGGTCTACAACATGCAGAAGCAGTCCGGTCTCCCGGCTAACAAGGTCATCGGTATGGCTGGTGTGCTTGACTCTGCTCGTCTCGCTTGCTTCGTCGCTGACGAACTCGGCGTTTCCGTCGAAGACGTCAAGGCTCTCGTTATGGGCGGCCACGGCGACACGATGGTCTCCATCATGGAATGCGTCTCTGTCGGCGGTATCCCGGTTTCTCAGCTCATGAGCAAGGAAAAGTTTGCTGAACTTGCAAAGCGTACCGCTGGTGCAGGTGGCGAAATCGTGAACCTCCTCGGTCGCGGTTCTGCTTTCTACAGCCCGGCAACTTCTGCTATCCACATGGCTGAAGCTTACCTCCTCGACAAGAAGAATGTGTTCTCTTGCGCTGCTAAGCTCAATGGCGAATACGGCGTGAATGGCCTCTACTGCGGCGTGCCGGTTGTCGTTGGTGCAAACGGTGTCGAAAAGATCATCGAAGTCAAGATGAGCGCTGAAGAAAAGGCTGCTTTCGACAAGTCTGTCGAAGCTTGCAAGAAGAACGCTGAATGGGTTGACGCTCATACTTAATGAGACCGCTCGGCTCTTGTGCAAGGCGGGGACTCCGTCTTCGCCTCGCTCTCACGAACACGACCGGTTGATACCGGTCGCTTTTCGTTCACGGGTGACCGTTCGCGTCTAGAATCCATAGAAATATGTGAGCGACGCTCACTCTCGCGAAAACGCCTGGCTAATGCCAGGCGTTTCTCGCTCACGGTTAATAAGACCGCTCGGCTCTTGTGCAATAAAAGTCAAGGTTGGTGAGCTGCTTGATGAGCCTGTCGAATTAGTGGAACCACGCCTCGCTACCACCTAAAGGTGGCCATGTCCACGTAAGCGCTAAAGTGCTAAGTGGAACAAAGGTCGCATTCGCGCTCAGTTGATACTGGGCGCTTTTGGCTCACAGGTAATAAGACTGCTCGGCTCTTGTGCAATGAAAGTCAAGGTTAGTGAGCTAGTTGATGCGCCTGTCGAATTAGTGGAACCACGTCTTCGAACGGGAATCTCCTTCTTAACAAAAATGCTCCGTTTTCAACGGGGCGTTTTTGCATAAATATGCTTGAAAATGCCAAATTATGCTACTAAAACGAGAAATTCGGCGCATTTAGTAGCACTTTTTTATGATAAATTAAGCTGGATTTCTGAAATATTGCTGGAACTTTGAATAATTGTGCTACTAATTTTCGGAAAATGTTGATTTGGTAGCATGAAACGTTCCGAATTCTTTGATTTTCTTACATATAAAGTTGAAAATATGCTACTAAAACGAGAAATTCGGCGCATTTAGTAGCATGTTTTAGCAGAAAATCACTTCAACACAATCTTGCTTGTAAAGTTTACGGACTTTCCGTTGACTCGGACCGTGTAAATCCCGGCATCGAGGTGGGTGAGTCTCAGCGTTGATGTGGCGCCTCCGATTGCTCCGCGTGCGACAACTTGCCCAAGAGAATTCATGACTTCGGCGGTAGCGTGCGAAACTCCCGTGAATTTGAGCGTGCGACCGTTGAGGATTGCATTGGGTGCGGATGCCATGCGAACAATCTTGATTCCCTGTTCTTCATTAGGAATTCCGCATTTTTCGGGGCATGTTCCGTCTTTCGGGCCGATGGCACAAATGTTGAAATTGTATTCGCCGGGGTCTGCTTGTAGCTTGAATCTGACATTTACAAGTTGTTTGGCCGCTGTTTCTCCATCGAATTTTACAGCACCGTTATACCAAGAAGGTTGCTTGAAGTCGGACCAACTGACGACTACTTTGTTGCCGTTTGTTCCGTTGGGTGATAGGATGTCTGAAGATTTTGCAGCGGGAAGAGTTACTGCTGGATTAGCATAATTGATTGTTGAATCGCCTGTTTTGCCTAGTCCGAGTTCGAGTTGCAAGTCCGTGTCAGAAGAGTAGGTTACGCAAAGTCCTCCCCAAGAGGATGCATCGCCTGCTGCTATTGTTTGATCTGTTTCGGAGGTCTTGCCAACGACATTGAAACCGAAACCGATAAAGGGTTTGCTCGTTAGTGAGCCTTTGTTTAGTTCTGCTATTGAACAAAATCCCTTACAATTGATGAGTGTTACATTGATGCAGTAGATAAAGGGAGGGTCTATTCCGATGGCTGGGCATACAACTCTTGAAGCTCCGCCATCAGCTTCATCGCTGTAACTGTACCAAATGCCTTGTGTCTCGGTCTCGTTGCCGAGCCCGGTTTCAACTTGGAAGTTGTCGATGTCTGCTCCGTTCCATGTTTTGAAAATTCCTGCGGCAAATGTTGTTGACATTGCGATTGAAACTGCAAAAAGTGATGTGACTAGAAAGTTTTTCTTACTCATGCGGCTATCTTTGCGTTGTCATCCAGCTTGTCATTCCGGCCTCTGTGCCGGAATCGACATTTTATTTACTTAATAACAATCTTGCTTGTAAAGTTTACGGACTTTCCGTTGACTCGGACCAAATAAATCCCGGCATCGAGGTGGGCGAGGCTGAGCGTTGATGTGGCGCCTTCGATTGCTCCGCGTGCGACAACTTGCCCAAGAGAATTCATGACTTCGGCGGTAGCGAGCGAAACTCCCGTAAAGCCGAGCGTGCGACCGTTCAAAACGGCGCTGACTGCGGATGTTTTGCGGGCGATTTGAATCCCGGCGCTTGGCATGCCACATTGTTCTGGGCATGTGCCGTCTTTGGGGCCGACCGCGCAAATGTTAAAACGGTAATCGCCGTCTTCTGCTTGTATCTTGAACTTGACCGTAGCGAGTTGCTTTGCTGCGGTTTCACCGTCGAATTTGACGGCTCCGTTGTACGACGAAGGTTGCTTAAAATCGGACCAACTGAAAACCATTCTATTGCTGGTTTTGGAGGCGGGCAATGGAACGGCTGGATTTGCGTAATTGATTGTGGAATCGGTAACTTCGCCAAGGCCGAGTTCCAGAGATATGTCTGTATCCGATGTATAGGTCACGCAGAGTCCGCCCCAAGAAGAGGCATCGCCTGTGACTAGTGTCCTATCTTTTTCTGAAAGTTGTCCGACGACACTGAATGCTAAACCCACAAATGGAGTGTAGGTTAAATTCCATTTGTTGAGCATGGCTGTCCCGCATATTCCTTTGCATTCATAGATGATGGGGTCTAGTGTATATGGGTATTCTGGGTTGAGGGGCATATCCCAATGAACCATGGATGCTCCACCATCGCCATCGTCTCCGTAGGTGAACCAAAATCCGCCCCATTCGGTGTTGAGTCCTGTTTGAACTTGGTCGTAAACGTCATCGTCAGCTCCATTCCAGGTTTTGAATGTGCTAGCATAAACGGCTGACGCGGCGCAAAGTGCAGAAATTAATGTGACTTTTCCGTACATAATGTTCCTCTTAAACACATCTGTAATATAGTATCTCTGTCCCCAAATGGGAAAAATTGCCAGAGAAAAAAAGAAAAAATTTACTTTATGTGTATAATATGAGGCTGAGCTGTATAATATGGGGCTGTTGGTCGTAGTGTACTCACCTGTAAGCCGCGATAGGGTCTCGGAATTCTACTGCGGCGAAGTGGCTTCTTTCGTCTTTTGCCTCACGCTTTGCTCAAGTCCCAACTGTTGGGCTCAGAATAAACCTATAAGCGAGTAAACTATTTAGCAAACCAACTTTTCTCGCTTTACGCCGTTGTTGTCTAATTTATAACTGTGGACTTTTAATTCGGAAATAATATGGGTGTGTGAAGTCTTTTGATGGATAATAACTAATGTTAAATAACGGGTAACTAAAAAATATGTGGACTTTTAATGTTGGAGAGTATATATTTACCTTAGCTAGACTTGTTTCGAGTGTGGATGTATGGGAGAAGTCTATGGAAACAAAGGTTTTGGAGTCTTTTGTCGGCTTGACGCGTATCGCTAGAAATGCGGCTTGTTACGCTATTTTTAGCGCCGGATTTTTGACTGCTTTTGCCGCGAATCCGCTTACGACCGCTTTTTATTCTGCGGATGCCGCAGCGCTCGTGCATAACGATTCGCTTTTCATTTTTGCAGGTCACGACGAACAAGGCCCTCAGGGCAATAATAACAAGGCGTTCATCATGAACGACTGGCACGTGCTTGTGACCGACGATATGGAACATTATCACGATTACGGTGCTGTTTTGAGTGTGAAAACGTTCAAATGGGCAAATGCGAGTGCTTTTGCTGGCCACTGCGAGTACCGAAACGGCAAGTTTTATTGGTACGTGGCGATCCATCATGGGACAATTCGTGAAAACGGGAGCGAAGGTTTTGCCATTGGCGTTGCCGTGGCTGACCACCCGTCGGGACCGTGGAAAGACGCCATTGGGCAGGCACTAATTACCGACAATACGCCGAACGATGTCAAATTGAATATTGACCCTGCCATTTTTTACGATGGCAACGATATCTGGATGTATTGGGGTTCGTGGAATGCAGGCCGCCGCGTCAAGCTCAAGGAAAACATGATTGAACTTGCGGGCACACCCGAAGACATCAAAATCAAGGACTTCTTTGAAGCGCCGTGGATGCATTATTTCCGCGGGAATTATTACTTCAGCTATGCTGCAGGTTACCCTTCGACGACGAATTATTCCATGGCGCCGAGCCTAAACGGACCGTGGACGCAAAAAGGCGTTATCAACGACAAAATGGAAAATTCCGAGACGAACCACCAGGCAATTTTCAAGTATCTCGGACACTGGTATTTCATGTACCACGGTGCAAATTCTCCAGGCGGCTGGACGTACCGCCGTTCCGTGAACATCGACTATCTCTATTACGACCGCGATGGGAACATTCAAAAGGTCAAGCGTACAAGCGGCGTGGATCCGGTCAACAACGCGTTGCTTGATGAGGGCGGTTACCGCTTGACGGTTTCCCATAGCAATTTGGTTCTTGAAGATAACGATGGCATCGTGGTGCAGCAGACCGCTGACGAAAAAAACGAATCGCAGCTTTGGGTGCTTGCTCATGGCGATTCGGCGCGCTATTATACGCTCAAGAATTTTGCGACGGGCCGCTACTATTGCCCGCCCAAGACTTTGTTGGATACGGTGAAAACTTCTGAGACCGCTTGCGAAATCCGCATCGAGAACGCCTCTGCGAAAAAAGGCTATTTCTTGTTTGCCGATTACGACAGCGATTACTTGGGCGATGTGCTGAACATCTCGAAGGACGTAGGCATGCCCGTCATCACGTGGGTGCGCACGGGGACGGACAATCAGAAAGTGCAATTTGCTAAGGCGGAACTGCCGAAAGTTGAACCTCCGAAGGATTCGTCAAATGTTGAAACGCCGCCGGATTCCGGCCATGGCGGGACGACGGGCTTTGCGCATGGCTCACGAGGTTCAATGGATGCGCTGAATGCACCGGCTTTGCTGCAGATTCACTATGATGCTTCTGCTCGCGTGATTCGCTTGGGCGTCGATGCGTCTTGGACTTTGCTTGACGTGAATGGAATTGTTGTGCGTCATGGTTATGGTCGTGAAATCAATGTGCGTTCCGTTCGCTCGGGAATGTACTTTGTCCGTGCTGGCCGTACCACCGCAAAGGTTATGGTAAAGTGATGTTGTGGCAATCACGTCATTGCGAGGAGCTTTGCGACAAAGCAATCTATGAATCTTAAAAAAATTTGATATAAGGAGTTTGGTATGAATGGTTTTAAATCTCTGACGCTTGCTGCCTTGTGCGGCGCCTTTGGCGTCTCTGCAGTGTCGGCTGCTGACTGGTACGCAAAAGACAACTTGCAACCGGGGCATGACCCGAGCATGACGCGCTTCGAGGACGGTTATGCCCTCATGAGCACGAACAACAATTTGCAATTGTGGACAAGCGAAGATGCCTACACTTGGCGCGACCACAGGGCAACTGTGAGTGGAGTTCCGAAGTGGGCCTATACGTACGCGCCGAAAACCGAGGGCATCTGGGCTCCGGATATCTTTTACATGAACGGCGAATACCGCGTTTACTATTGCGTGTCGGAATTTGGCAAGCGCAATTCAGCTATCGGTTACCAAGCGACCTCATCCATTGTGCCGGGTACAACGGGCTATGGCTGGAAGGACCATGGCCATGTTTTCCATACCAAAGATGGAACCGACAAATTCAATGCCATTGACGCAGATGTTGTTCGCGATACGCAGGGCAATTACTGGATGGCATTCGGCTCGTTCGGGCTAGGAATCCAGCTGATTAAGTTGGACGCAAAGACCGGTTTGCAGGCAAACGATGACAAGACTGTCTATAACATTGCGCGCCGAACAAGCAAGGCGAGTGGCGGTGCCGAAGAAGGCCCGAGCCTCATTGAACACGGGGGCAAATACTTCTTGTTTGCTGCTTGGGACAAGTGCTGCCAACAAGGCCCGAATATTGAACAGACTACATACAAAACCGCTTACGGTCGTGCTGACAAGGTAACGGGACCGTACAAAGACCGCGCTGGCTACGATATGGCTAGTGGCGGCGGCACGATTCTTTTGGAACGCTATGGCCGCTATGTGGGCCCCGGCGGCGGCGAAGCTTTCCAGGACTTGAACCGTGTGCGCTTTGTGCATCATTATTACGATTTGAATGGCGACAAGTACAACCACATCCACATTCGCGATGTCGTGTTTACCGATGACAACTGGGTTGAAATGGGCCAGCCCTTCCTCGGTCGTTATTTGAGCGCCGAAGTCGAACATGGTGTCTTGACACGTGCTGTTTCGGGCGACCTTGCCATTACCCGTAGCAATACGGCTTCGAACGGCGAATACCTCGCTTACATCAACACGGCAGGTTCCAAAATTCGTTTGCCGATGAACATTATGCAGGCGGGCGATTACTTGCTGCGTTACCGCTATGCTAACGGTGGCGACGGCGATGCTACGCACAAAGTCTCAATTAATGGTAAATCGCAAACGGTGACGCTCCCGCCGACAGGTTCCTGGGGCACATTCCCGGAAAAGTCTGTGAAGATGATTCCGGCAACACTCAAGCGCGGCGGCAACTTTATTGAAATCGAGCCGCAGCCGAATGGTTTCTTCTCGGAACTTGACCGTATCGACTTCTTGCGCGTGATTCGCGATACGATCCCGGCAAATGGCTTTGACAACGGTATCCGCGTGCGCCTCACGGACAAGGATGAATTTGCTATCAAGGACGGTGGCTACGCTATCTTCGAAAATGTTGTGGCTGATTCCATCAAAAGCGACGAAGTTTCTGTACAGGTGAAAAATGCTGCCGCAGGCAAGCTCGCCATTCGCGATGGCGCAAAGAACGGAACCGTCCTTGCTGAGTGCGACCTCTCGACGGCTAAGGCTACTGCAAACGGCTGGTCTGAAGCGAGTTGCGGAACGCTCAAAAGCAAAACGGGCATCAAGGATTTGTATCTGACCGCATCGGGAATTTCTGGCGAAGCCATTGTCGGAAATATCGTGTTCAAGTCTAGTGCCGCATCGTCAAGCTCTGTGGCCGAAGTTTCGTCAAGTTCCGCAATTGAGGCTGAATCTAGCAGCAGTGCGGGATCGGTAGCAATTCCTGTGCATCCGCGACTGGCGAAATATAACGTCACGCAACTTCAGGACGGTTACCGCGTGCGATTTGCTGAATCTGGCAACCATCGCGTTTACCTCTTGAATTCCATGGGGCAAGTTGTTTCAGCGAAGAACGTTAACGGTACCGAAGTCGAATTCCGCAATTTGCCGAAAGGCCGATACATCGTTAAAATGGTTTTCTAGCGTTTGTTATGGAGATCCTCGATAAATTTATCGTCAATGATGATTATATTTTGAAATAAAGGAGGATCTTAATATGAAAAAAATTGTTGTTTGTGGTTCAATTCTGTCGCTTGTGCTTTGGGCTTGCGGTGATTCAGTGTCAAATCCCGCATTGTCTACTGCCGGAGGCTCAAGTTCTGCGATAAGTTCATCATCAGAAAGTACTACTTCTGAAAATTCCACTTCCGAAAATCCGTCTTCGGCTGCTGCGGATGAACAGGAATCATCTTCTAGCGAAACGCAAAAGTCTTCGTCGTCAAGAAGGCCCTTGTTTAGCAGCTCTAGTTGGATTGATCCGGGTTATGACGTTTGTTGCCCTGATACGCTCTATATTGAAAACGGAGACTCGACTTATCATCAACGTAAACCGAATTGTGTTTCGTATCCGCCAATGATTATGACATATCAGTGCGTACCGCCGGTTGTTGTCAATAAGGATTCTTTGAAAGCGCTAAGCAGTAGTTCTTCGGTGATGGCTAATCCGCGTGCAAAATGCATTGTTGAAACGGATATTGTAAAGAATGGGTATTCTAAATATTTGAAAAAGTTTTTCTTGCATGAAACTCAAAATGGTGATTGCCAAATTGAAATTCCCTTTGCGCAAGATTTGTGTGAGGTTGATGCCGATATATCGTTTAAACGTTCTGGAGATACTTTATCTGTAGAATACGCCAACGTTCGTTCAGAAACAACCTGTACATGTAGGTACAATCATAAATTTGATATTCCCGCAGAATATAAAGATGTGAAATACTTTATTCTTGATAGTGCTGTGTATGAATATTCTCCAGATGATATAGATATAATTTGGCCATAATAAATTGTTGGCGCAGGTTGCCTGCTGAAAGCTCAAGCGACTCGGCGTCTTCAGCTCATAAAAAAATAAGAAAACCGCTCGAAATGGTTATGTCTGGCCAACATTGATGATGTTGAGGCATGACAATTCGGAGGGTGTTAAGGAGAAACGTCCCTTAACTACTTCCTATTTTTTATTATATATTTATACTGGTTTGGCAGTGTGGAAAAGCGAGGCGTTATGAAAAGATTCGACGTGGTTTTTGTACTTTCTGCACTGCTGGCGGGGCAGGCTTTTGCTGCCGACTGGTACGCCAAAGAACACCGCTGGGCCGGGCACGATCCGGACATCATCCGTTACGAAGACGGCTATGCGCTTGCGACAACAGATAACCACATGCTCATGCAGTTTTCCGAAGACGCGTTGAACTGGGAAAACGGCGAGCAGGCCATGCCGAAATTCTCGCAGTGGCTTTACAAGTACGCTCCGAACATGATTGACATTTGGGCGCCCGATATTCACTATGTCGGTGGCGAATACCGCATGTACTATTGCGGTTCCGAGATGGGTATCCGCTCGTCGGGTATGGGCTTTATGTCAAGTAAGGAAATCGACCCGACAAAGCCTGGCTACGGCTGGACGGACCAAGGCGAAGTGATTCACACGGTCAAGAGCGACGCTTACAACGCTATTGACGCAGCTGTGCTCAAGGACCTGGATGGAAAAGTCTGGATGGCGTTCGGTTCGTGGGGCACGGGCATCCACATTCTTGAACTTGATGAAAAAACGGGCAAGGTGAAGAACGGCGCCAAGATGCAGAACATTGCGAACCGCGGTGGCGCAGGTGTCGAAGGCGCAAGCCTTATCGAGCATAACGGCAAGTATTTCCTCTTTACGGCTTGGGATAACTGCTGCAAAAAAGGTGCCGACCTCGAAAACAATTCTTACAAGACGACTGTCGGGCGCTCCAACCGCATTGACGGTGGCTATGTAGACCGCAGCGGCAAGGCGCTCTTGAATGGCGGCGGTACGATTCTCCTCAGCCGTTACGGGCGCTACTACGGTCCTGCTGGCGGCGAAGCGTTCCAGGATGTGAATCGTCAGCGTTTCGTGAATCATTATTACGACAAGAATGATGCTGGAAATTCTTACATACAAGTGCGCGACCTTGTTTACACAGAGGACAACTGGCCCGAGATGGGGCAGCCGTTCCTTGGCCGTTACTTGAGTGCCGAAGCGGAACATGGCATCCTCACGCATGTGGATATCTCCAGCAGTTCCAAGGCTTCGAACGGTGAATTTGTTGCTTACATCAACTACGATGATAGCAAGATTCGCTTGCCGATGATCATTCCGCAGGCAGGTGATTACCTTATCCGTTACCGTTACGACAACAACTGGACCGATAACGGCGCAAACGGCAGTTCGCATTTCGTGGACATCAACGGCAAAACTCGCGAAGTGGAACTCCCGCTCACGGGCGCCTGGAGCGAATTCCCGGAAAAATCTGTGGTGTACATCCCGACAAAGCTCAAGCGCGGTTCGAACTTTGTGGAAATCACGAAGGGTAAACATTACGCCGAACTTGACCGTCTTGACTTCTTGCGCATCATCCGCGATACCATTCCCGGCAATGGCTTTGATAACGGTATCCGCGTGCGTTTGACCGAAGATGATGAGCTTGCGATTAAGGACGGCGGTTATGCAATTTTCGAAAACGTAATTACGGATTCAATTGTGGACGTTGGCGTGAGCGTGCAGGTGAAAAACGCTGCTGGCGGTACGCTGTCGCTGCGAAAAGAAAGCAAAAAAGGCGATGTGATTTCAAAATGTGAACTGCCCACTGCCGGCGATGCGTCTAAATGGACTGATGTGAAGTGCTCGAACTTGTCGAAGTTGCAAGGCGTTCAAGATTTTTACCTGACCGCAGAAGGCTTGGGTGGCGAAACGCTCGTCGGGAACATCAAGTTTGGCAAGGCAGCTGATAGTTCTGTGGCGATCCGTGGTGAATCTTTTGCTCCTCTTAGCGCCAAGAACGGAATAATCTACAATCGCCCGAACGCTCTGGTTCGTCTTTCGGTTGAATCTTCTTGGTCCCTGTTCGACATGAACGGAGTTGTTCTCAATCGTGGCTATGGTCGCGAAATACACTTGAATTCTAAACCCCGGGGCATTTATCTAGTGCGTGCCGGTAATCGTGAATTTCGCATAATTAAATAAGATTGGGGAACTTGTATTCCTCGATTTATCGAGAAAAATAGGACTTTTGGTTTAATAATGTGCTTTTTTATACGCTAAGGCACATTTTTAGACTTATTTTTGTTGAAATGTGATTTTTATATTCTTTTTTTTACAAAAAAAAATATATTTGATTGTAAAACAAATTTTCCCCAAAGGGAGTTTTTTATGAAAAAATTGACTTTTTGGAAATTCTCGACAACCGTAGCATTCCTGTTTTCTTTGAGTGCATGCTCTAATTCGTCTGCTCCGGATGAGTTGGATGATGGATCCTCGACGACAACTCCTACTTCTACCTCCTCTACAAAGTCCTCCTCTTCTGGTGCGACTAAGACCAAGTCCAGTGCTTCAAATGCTAACCAGGCCGCTTGTGACGCTCTTAAGGAAGTTCTTGCTGCTCCGTCGGGTTTTGCTATCGAGAAGGTGACTGATTCTTCTTGGACTCTTTCGTGGGATTATACTCGCAATGATAATCGTCCCGAAGAAGGCTTTGAAATCCAAGTTCTTGACATGGATGCAGAATCTCCTGAATGGGAACACGAAGGTAACTCCAATGCCGATGTGACCATCTATAAGTTAGAGGGCGCCAAAAAGGCTGGTAAGTATTATCGCGTGGCTGCGTACGATAAATGCGCCACTTCTAAAGAAAGTAACCGTATGCAAATCAAGTCCAACGGTTACGGCGATGCAGAAACTACCACTCCCAAAACGGATATCCCGACCGATGTGGCTATCGTCCGTGTAGCACCGAGCGTTTGGGAACTGAGCTGGAAATACAGCGAAACTACTGATAATCCGAATAGAAAATTTGTTATCCAGACTTCTAAGCTTAAAAATTTTAAGTGGACTGGTGTCAAGTCAAGTGATGGTAAAGACCAGTTTATCGATGGCAATGTGCGCCACTACTATATACAGGGCCGTGATAAGATCGAAACTTATTACCGCATGGCTGTTGTCAATAGCGGTGATACGTCTGCATTTACCGAAGCAATCCAGTTGACTCCGGATATTGCTTATCGTGACTATATGGCTCTCAATGTTCCTGAACCATCGACTAAGTACTCGTATCTTTATACAATCGGTATTGAAGCGAATAATGACACCGCAACAAGGTATGATGAAACGGTAACTCAGGTTGTTGCCACCTTTACTGTAGACAATAACTTTATTAGCAAGTATATCGTGGAATCGGAATACACCGATACCGTTTATTACGAAGTTCGCTGGTTTAATTCCTTAGAAAATTACAACTATTATAAGGGAAATTGCGAAGGTAAGAAAAAGAACGAAAAGTGCGATAGCTGCTATTGGAGCGAAACGTTCCCATATCAGGAACCCTCTGTCTCTAAACGTTTTGATGTAAGAGCTGATTTTGCTGATGCTGCAAAAACGACTAGTGTCTTTAAGAGCTGTGCTGCTTCAACCGGTTTCTCGGAAGCAAATCACGAAAAACTTTTTGATCCTGATACTTCTGCTTCTCATAAAGCTGAATGGAGCCGTATTCTGCAAAACGAATTTAATATGTCGTTGTGTCTCCAATCTTATCTCAGCGATATTTGCGGATACTATGCTCAATTCCGCATTGTATGGAAAGACAATACGAACGGAAAGGGTAAGGGTGAAACTGATTGGAGCGAATGGTCTGCACCGATAAGTCTCGATGGAGCTACCAGAGTTTGCTCACCAGAATAGTTTATACCTGATACTTTATTGTAATTTAAAAACGCCGTTGCCAAGTGCAGCGGCGTTTTGCTATCGTCGTTCGGTTCTTTTATTTAAATCGTCATTCCGGCCACCGAGCCGGAATCTTTTATTTCAAGAAAGCAAAGAAAACCGCGGCGATAATGAACAGGAAAGCGACAATGTGATTCCATTGGAGCGTTTCTGTATGGAAAACGGTTACCGCAATTGTCGTGAAAACCGTGAGTGAAATCGCTTCCTGGATGATCTTCAACTGCATCAAGCTGAATGGACCGCCGTTGATGCGACTGCCAATGCTGTTGGCGGGAATCATAAAGCAGTATTCTAGGAAGGCGAGCCCCCAGGAGGCGAGGATGACAAGAATCAGCGGCCAGTCAGTGCTGATGTGCATTTCTTTAAGTTTGAGGTTGCCGTACCAGGCAAATGTCATAAAGATGTTGGAACAGCAGAGAAGAAGAATTGTAAAAATACCAGCTTTCATTTTTAGGTTATAGGGGTTAGGTAATAGGGGTTTGGTTTTAGGAGAATTAGTAGGAAGTAGTCGGTAGGAAGTCGGAAGTTTGATAATCGCGGCATGGTTCGGCAAGCTCACCAACCTAGTCAGGTCCCTGAGCCTGTCGAAGGGCTGCCTACTGTTTACTGTCTACTTCATTCGACGCAGTCTATACGGTCTTCCTGTAGAGTGTTGGTAGGCGAGGCGTTTGCGCACCTCTTCGAGATACTTGATGTACTTTTCGCTTTGGTAGTCGCGATACGTCCAGTCAAAAGCGTGGAAGTGCCCATCCTGGAAGTATAGCGTCGGCTCTACGAAAATTCCGCGCTGCATGTAAACACGCTGGCGCTGGTCCTTGGTCGTTGCCAAAAAGAATTGCCCGAGAGTCATGTAGCCCGGATCAAGATTTACAGGGCGCAGTCCCGGAGTGTCGTTTTCTTTAGCGATTTCGAGCTCGATGTCGTTGGTCCAAAGCTTGATATCGACTATCGTTTCGCGATCCACGAGCTGCTCGTAGCTAAAGAAGGCTCGCACCGGAGCTTCGCCGATTTCCTCTTTGTAGTAATTGGTGAACGTAAATGGAAATGGTTCCAAGTTCAGGTCTTCTTCGCCGAATTTTGTCTTGAGAATACTGCGGACGGATTCCACGGCTTCGGCATCTTTCGCGAGGATGCCCACGATGATTTTAACTTTGGCAGGAGTTCTAATTTCACCCATGCCCGCAAATTTAGTATTTTTTTAATTATGAATTTCTCTCGTCTTTGGACTTTCGCTTCGCTCAAGTCCCAACCATTCGGCTCGGTCATGCCCAACTTCGTTGGTCGCGACTCTCGCCTTAAATGGTTGTCGTCTTTACTCTTTATACTCTCGTCTAATGTCTTTGCCGAGGCTCCTCGCGTTGTGCCGACGATTCTTGATTCGATTCCGCATGAATCTTCGCATTTTACGCAAGGCCTTTCGTTCGATGGCAAGGAGCTGATTGAAACGACGGGTTTGTATGGAAAATCGGGATTGTACCGCCGCACGCTTGACGGAAAAATTTTGGATTCCGCTCGCATCGAGGAACGCTATTTTGGCGAGGGTTCCGTAGTGCTTGGCGATGAAGTTTATTACCTCACGTGGAAATCGCACAAGGCGTTTATTTATTCCCGCAAGCCGTTTAAAAAGAAGGGCGAGTTCCGCATCCCGACCGAAGGCTGGGGGCTTACGCTTTGGCGTGACCAGCTTTTGATGAGCAATGGCACCGATGAACTTTTGCAAATTGCGCCGGGTGGCTTTGTTGTATCGGGCAACATCAAGGTCCGCGATGGACGCTATTCCATAAAGCTACTGAACGAACTAGAAGTTGTTGGAAATACTTTGTATGCCAACATCTGGCAGACGGATTTGATTGCCGAAATTGAACTCCCGAGCGGGAAGGTATTGCGCTACATTGACTTCTCGAAAAAAGCGGGAGAGATTCGCGAAAAATTCCCTGGTGTCGATGTCTTGAACGGCATCGCCTACGATGGCAAGAACTTCTGGATAACAGGCAAGCTTTGGCCGCAAATCTATAAAGTCAAGTTTTAAAAACCGCGTTCTTCCCACTTGGCGTTATTGCCGATGTTGCGGATTAAGCGGAAACCTGCAGGTAAACCTTCGTTGTCGTTTCCGCGGTAATACCCATAGTTTACATCTTTCCAATAAGGTCCAGAAGATTTTGAAGCTGGTTTCCATTCTTGTTCAGTTCGATCATTGGCTCCTTTTACACAAGACGGCTTATTACGAGGAGCAGAAAAAGGATTTTTTTCTTCAAAAAGAACATGCTCCTCAACCAAACCTAACATATCATATAAGCCATATCCATTTGGCAATAGTTGCCCCACAGGTTTTGATTTATCATAATGCCATTCTGGTCCCAATTGAGCATATTTCGAAGCTTCTTCAAATGTTGCCGAATCACTCCACGGAGCTTGTTTCTTTTTGTCGCCGCCGCGAGCGAACATCATCCATTCATCATAAAACGGGAGCCTATAGCCATCCGAAGTGCTGTCGATTGAGACTTGAATTTCGTCTTTCCCTTCATCTTTATCTGTAAAATTGTAGTAACCAATAATATAATTACCTTTTGAAATAATTCTCGAATCGAATTCATTTGATGATGAAAAAATGTAATATGGTCTTAGTCCTTCACGTGTACTGCGTGTATTAGCGTATTTCATGGCTTGAAATAACATTATTGTACAAGCGGCAGAGTCGTGTACATCACAGGTTCCATTACGCGAGCTATTTCTTTTTCTTGTCACCCACTCATCAGCAAGACGTTTTCTGTTCCAATTTGTAAATGAAGTACTTTTAGATGGAAGGTTATCCCACATTAATTGTATTATTTCACAATTTGTTACAGGGTATTTGTCAATCAAATAAGTTCCTGTAATAGTTACCAGTCTTTCTGGATCATGATTGTTCTTGTAACCCAGTGCGTACAATTCTGTTTTATTATATTTGTTGAATCCCAATAAGACTTCTTCATTTTTGAAGTCCAGATATTTCATCCCGACCGCTAAATTAATTTTATGAGAAATCTTCACATCCGAGAAATACACATTAAGTGTTTCAACCCCAATAAGAGTCGGTGTTTGGAATGCTAGGCACGAATCGCTAGATATAATCGCTTTTAAGGAAGTTTCCCACGCGACAACAGGCTCGTCAACACAAATTTTAACGATTTCGTTGGAAGTTTCCCACGCGACAACAGGCTCGTCAACACAAATTTTAACGATTTCGTTTTTTTCTACTTCGAGCCAGTTTTCTTTGTCCAAAGTATCGCGGCTCACATAAAATGTTCTTTGAATTTTATTTTCGTGAAACTTTTCCAGATTCTTTCTCGGCTTGACGCCTTCAACCGGCTTTTTCACCAAAATCGAACCATGAAATCTTTTTGCAAGCTCAACAAGCTTGGAATACTCCAAGCTGTCCTTATACGCGCCGCGGCATTCTCCATGCTTGTCGTAATAGAGTTGAGCATTCGCAAGTGCAAAGCACATCGTTAGGAACAACAAAATCCTTTTCATACAATTGAATATACAAAAAGAGAACTGGAATAGCTTGGTCCTTTATTTGTCATTTAGATTTTACTTCTGTCCATTTGGCGTTGTTGCCGATGTTGCGGATTAGGCGGAAACCACCTAGATCTGAACTATAATCAATTGTACCATAATTAATTTTTTCCCAATTATCGTACAAGTTTCCACCTCCTTTGAAACACGATAAATAATCTACAGACTTCGTTCTCGGAAGCCTCTGCGGATGATGGATCACTCCTTTCTGCGGCTTTGGTGACGAAGTAACATAATAAACTTCGCATCTACGCTTCATTTTATTGTTTTCTTCAAAAAGAACATGTTCCTTAACAAGACCAAATACGTCATATATCCCATATCCATTAGGTGAAAACATTCCTACAGGTCCTGATGTCTGTCTCAACTCCATATATTCATAAAAAGATGTAGAATCGTCCCAAGGAGCATTTCTTCTATCTCCACCGCGAGCAAACATCATCCATTCGTCATAATATAAAAGTCGATATCCATCAGAAGAAGAATCTATGGAAATCCATATTCGATCATTTTTGTTGTAGGTATAACCAATAACTTTTTGTTTTTCAGACAATGTTATATCCGATCTGAAAAAATAATAAGGTTTTAATCCTTCGCGAATACTACGTTTATTTGCATATTTCATTGCTTGTAATAAAGCGACTTCATTTGCGACTGTATCGTGTTCAAGACATCGGTTGTTGCTATTGTTTTTTTCTTTTTTGTAAGTCAAAATAGAATCAGATAAATCATCCCACATAGACTGTATTATTTCACAGTTGGTTACAGGGTATTTATCAATCAAATACGAGCCTGTTACAGATATAAGCCTTTTATTATCCGTTCTCTTAAAAAGGTCACACATTGAAGTATAAACAATCTTTTTATGATCTTTTTTATTAAAAAGGTCGCTTATTGAAGTACTTAATATATTTTCAATAGAAAATTCGCTAGAATCACTGTATCCCAAAAGAACTTCTTCATTCATGAAATTCAGATACTTCATGCCGACCGCTAAATTGAGTTTATAGGCGTTGTCTGAGTCGGAAAATTTCACATTGATAGGGGATACTCCGATAAGTATTGGAATTTGAACTTTTAAACACGATTCACTGAGAATTTTAGTATCTAGCGAGGTTTCCCATGCGCGGACTTTTGAGTCAAAACAAATTTTGACGTTCTCGTTCTTTTCGACTTCTAGCCACGTCTCTGCACTTAAAGAATCTCGGTGCAAATCTATTGATCGTTGAACTATGCTCAAGTTGTCATCCGAACATGCGGTATAAAGAATCGCAACCGCAAACAGAACTGCACAAACAAAAACTAAAAGCAAAGTCTTTTTCATTTTACACCTTATTCCATACAACGGAATATACAAAATAATGCAAAATCCACCTGTTCAAAAATACCTCGTTTTCTATCTAAAAATTTTTTACACTGAAGTTGCTGATACATCTAATAGGATGGATTAGAGGTCGTTTAAACGCATGCGTTCTCAATGGCCAAAATGCTCGCTAGCTCGCATTTAGTCGACTGGCCTGTCTCAATCCAAACGGTTACTTTACAAATTTCTTCGAACTTTATATATTTGGAGCACTAAAGCACTGGTATGTGCTCTGGTTTGCTTCGAATAACGCTGTTCGCGTTATTCTCACCCTACGGGCTTTTCGAGCTTGCGCTCTCAAAGGCTTAAACGCTCCTTAAGGTCGCGTTTAATCGACGGGTCGAAACCAGATCACCCCCGGTGCAGGCACCGGGGGTGATCTGGTTTCGACAGGGTTACCGAAGTGTTAGTTGCAAGTCGAGGTCTCAGACGAGGGCAACTCGTTAAAAAGTCTGAAAAAAAATAAGTGCTGACGAAAACTACGCACTCGCTGCCTAATTAACGGCAACGCCGGGCCTCATCCCGCTCCCATCGGGGTGTACGTCCGGACGCAATATGGGATAGGGAAGTGTCATGCCTGGGGGCGTTTCCCGAGATTTACTAGGCTGGTCAAACTCCGCGCCGACCTTCTTGGGCGTGGATAAGACGAGATCTTAAATTCGAAGGGAATGCTTGTAGGAACGTACATGGACGTGATTTTGGACAGGGGTTCGACTCCCCTCACCTCCAGAAATAGAAAAAGCTCACTTAGGTGAGCTTTTTCTATTTCTGTTTTACACGAACTGCTCGGCTCTTGAGTAATAGGATAAATCCATCTTGCTGTTTCATAAATTCTGTTTTTTAGTCTGCGCAGCCATCAATTAACTAGTAACTAGTAACTCCTAACTATTGACTACATTTTTTTATACATTTTAGGCAAAGGAGGTTGGATATGGATTGTCGAATTTTAGTTCGTTTCATTGGAGTCCAACAGGATTTAGATGCCTTGTGGGATGCTTTCATGGAACATTTTCCGGAAGCGGAATTGCCTAGTGTGGATTCCGGCGAATGGTATTCTGTCGAAGATTTTATGACGGATGAATACGAGTGCCGCTTCGAGGAATTGCCAGAATCAGAATTGCTTGCGGTTGACGGAACGTTCATCGTCGAAAACGAACCTCCAGAGGATGTCTTGACTGAAATTTTGGAACGCTTTGAACGCGTTTATGCGGTGTTCAAGTGGTCTACGATGGATGTTGGGGTAGGCTGCGGTACTAGCGAAGGCTGGGGCGAGTTCAATGCGGACCGCACTGATGACGGTTCCGACGAAGCGAACGAAATTTCCGAAGCGGTTCTAGGTTTTTAGAACTTCCTGAATGTTTTATGAAAAATTAGGGCTCAGGATGTCGTCTTCTTTTCGCCATCCTGAGCCTGTTCCCCTCTTAAGCAATTTTTTCTAGCAACGTGTCGCAAATTTCTGCGAGCATTCTTTCGTGCGTGCAGACTTCGGGCGATACACCTTCGATGCTTCCGGTTGTGTAAAAACTGGTGCATGCGCATTCGTGGGCGCAGCAGCGGTAGCGAATATCGCAGCCTTCACATTCTTTTTTGTCGTTGTCTAAAAAGTTGCGGATTTCTTCGCAGGCGGTTTCGTCAAAGCCTGTGAAAACGTTCCCCTGCACATATAGGGTGTTTGGGTTTGATGTTATAAATCGTGTGCAGGGGAATATGTTTCCATTGGTTGCCACTCCGATAGCACCGTTATACACGTGGCATGAGTAGAGCCTGTATCGTGAATTTGTAAGAATTATTTTTACTTTGTCGTGGATTGTGCCGAGGAAAAACTTTTCGCCTTTTTCTCGACATTCTTTCCAATATTGTGCCATTTTCTGGTATTGGATCGCGAGCTTGTCAAAATCTTCGCTTGTCCATTTCCCGTCAAAATCAACACTTGTGGTGAGGCTTTGGAATCCTTGTTCGTGGAGCCACTTGACGCTTTCGAAAAGCGTGTTCACATGCGCGCGAGTGACTGTGCTTAATGCGACTGCACCAAGTTTTGCAAAGCGGGAGATGTTGGGCTCAATCGCTTTAAAACTTCCGGTTCCGTTGACAGTGCGGCGGGCGATATCGTGGTGGTGTTCCGGCCCGTCGAGCGAAAGATAAATGCGGAAATGTTCCTTTTCGCAAAAATCAAAAAACTCATCGTCGAATAGCGTTCCGTTTGTGTTTACCGCAAAATTCAGCCTGAAATTGCTTGTGATTTTGCCGTTGTCCATCGCATCGGCGACCAGCGCTTTGGCGAAGTTCACGCCTTTGTAAATGGCATCCCTGCGGATCAGGGGCTCGCCTCCAAAAAACGTGATATTCATGAACTGTTGCTTGAAAAAAATCGTGCGTTCTAACGCGATGCGGATGGCTTGTTCTAGCGTAGCATCGTCCATGACTGTTTTGCGGTCGGCTTGCGATTCCTTGTAATAGCAGTATTTACAGCGCAAGTTGCACTGTTCTGTAAGGCAAAGGACTAAGTTCATGCTTGAATGTCATCCTGCTCGAACGTAGTGACCATGCTGTCTATAAGGCATCTCGGATCATTGGGATCTTCACAAAGATGAACTTGTGGAATGAGAATCTTTTCATTCGGATATAGATTAGGCTGTTCTACTGAAGAAGACGATTGATTTTGTGGATTGTCCACTGAAGTTGGTGTTTCTGTAGATGAACTGCTGAGTGCGGCTGACGAAAGCGCTTCGATAGCGGAACTGCTGTAATGCTCGTAACTCTTGGGAATATCGATGACGTTGCTTGAGCTGCTTGATTCTGCTTCGCTAGAACTGCTTGAATTCTTTCCGCAAGTGTTTGCATCGCATTGCGGTTCTGAATTGTTTTTGGATTTTTCGTTGTCTGAAGCAGAAGTGCTGTTGTCGCAGGCGTTTAGGTTAAGAGCGGCCGTAACCCCCAAGGCGGCTGCAATGGCGCTTTTGGCTATGCAGCTGATGGGGGTGCTGGCTGAGACTTTCTTTTTTTCGATTTTCATGGAGCGAACCTTATGCTTGAATGTCATCCTGCTCGAACGTAGTGACCATGCTGAGTATGGTGAATCCGTGGGGGTCTTTGCAAAGACGAACATCGTAAGACGTTGAGTCTGTTCCGTCACAGCGAATGACATCAATATCGTACTTGTGTTCGGCTGTGTCCGGATCAGGTTCTATGGTGATAATTTTAACTTCTGGGCGACTGCTGCTGGAGTTGGCTTCGGATGAACTTGATACGGGGTCTTCGAAGGGGGCGATGTCGCCAGAGAGCGCTATAGGCTCTTCTACAGAACTGCTAAGCGGTGTGGCAGACGAACTGCTAGATGATACGGCCGACGGGGAAGAATGAGGTATGCCTGCGGAAATAGGAAGTTCTTGAGAACTGCTGCTCAGTTTTGCGGCTGAAGAAAGTGCATCTAGCGCAGAACTGCTAAGGCGCTCCTGGCTTTTAGGAATGTCGAGAACGCTAGAACTGCTGGATTGGGGGTCGCATGCGGCCTCTCCACATGTTGGTTCTTGTTCGGGCCCCATTGGTGCGCCGGATTCGGCTTCTCCGAGGCAAGCGCTCAGAGAAAGTGTTGCGGCCATGCCAAGCGTAGATGCTATTGCGGTCTTTGCTGCAGTCGAAAGCGATGCCTTGCTAGAGACTTTTTTCTTTTCGATTTTCATTTTTGCCTAACACTCTTAAATGATTACGTCATGTCTGACATTTCGTAAGTGGAAACCATGCTCGCCATCATACCTCGGTCATCGTCGTGGCACATGATGACTTTGATGCCCGTGGAATCTACCATTTCGCATTGGCGTTCGAATGGATAGTTTATAGAACTTGAAGAAGGTGCTTGACGGACGCTGCTAGAAGAATTTTCTTCGGTTTGGACGCTAGAGGAACTGGCCGGTGATTCTTCTAATGAAGAAGCCGGGGCCGCTTCTGAAGAACTGCTTGGTTGCGTAGCTATTGAGGAACTGAATGCGTGGTAACCACCAGAAGAGCTTGTTGGTATTATAGAGGAACTGCTCAACTTTTCTGCGGATGAAGAAAGGGCTTCTTCGACGGAACTGCTGAGGCGTTCATGGCTCAAGGGAATATCGATGATAGAAGAACTGGACGTGTTTTCTGGACCTGTCGAATTGTCGCTACTGCTTGTAGGTTCTACAGGAGCCATGGGCGTTCCCGATTCAGGATCAGAGTCGCTAACGCAAGCGGCCATGAAAACGGATGTCATGCCTAGCAAGGTGGCGGCTCCCGCTTTTGTTGCTTTGGACAAGCGGGCATTTCCAGAGACTTTCTTCTTTTCGATTTTCATATTTCCTCCTTCATCCTTAACACTCCATCTTAATATAGTTTGTTTTGGAATATAAAATGCAATTTGGGGCTAATTTTATGAATAGCACTGAACGTTTTTGTTGCATCCGTTGCATATAGGGGAGGGAGTTTAGAGTTGAGAGTTACTAGAATTGCAAAAAAAACGCTCGGTTTCCCGAACGTCTTTCTTTGTTGTTCCGAGTTCTAAGTTACTAGTTACTAGATTGCTTTAAACAAGATGCTTCTTATCTCTAGTAACTCTTAACTATTAACTAGTAACTATTATCTAGTAACTAGCCCGAAGGGCGGAGTAACTAGTATCTAGTAACTGGCGACTTTGTCGCCTTACGTCTTGTCTTCGCCGCGGAGCATGATGACCTTGCCCGTGCGGATGTATTCCACGATTTCGAACTTCTGCAACAAGCTCTTGAGGGTATCGACCTTGACGCTGTTGCCCGTGATCTGGATAATCATGGAAGTCATTGTCATATCGACGGTGTTGGCGTGGAAATGGTCGCAAAGCTGCAAGATCTCGGTGCGCTGTTCTGCAGTGCAACGAACCTTGATAAGTGCGAGTTCCTTTTCCACGGCGTCGGTACCGGTATGGTCCTTGGCTTGCACCACGTCCACGAGCTTTTCGAGCTGCTTGATGATTTGCATCAAGATTTCGGGATTGCCGTGAGCGATGATGTTCATGCGGCTGAAGTTCGGGTCGAGCGTGGGGGAGACGACGAGAGAATCGATGTTGTAGCCACGGCGGGAGAACACGAGTGCAATACGCACGAGCACGCCCGGGCGGTTTGCCACTAACAAGCTAATAGAATGTGCAATATCTTTCATTTTCAAATTCTCCTATTACGTCGATCCGGTGGGTTTTTCGAGCTGCGTCTTCGGCTGTTCGGTGATCATGCTTGTGATCGGAGCGCCTGCCGGAATCATCGGGAACACGTTGTCTTCCTTTTCGCATTCGCAGTGGATGAGGATCGGGCCGTCGTTGTAGTCCAAAGCCTTCTGAATCACGCGTTCAGCGTCTGCCGGGCGCTTGATGCGGAGACCCGGGATGCCATAAGCTTCGGCGAGCTTCACGAAGTCCGGGTTGCCCTTCATATCGACGCTGGAATAGCGGTGGTCGTAGAAGAGTTCCTGCCACTGGCGCACCATGCCAAGGTACTTGTTGTCCATCACGAAAATCTTGATGGGAAGCTTGTGGATGGCTGCCGTTGCAAGTTCTGCTTCGGTCATCTGGAAACCACCGTCACCGCTGAAACTGCAAACCGGCCAACCGGTTTCGTTGCCGAATGCGGCACCGATAGCAGCAGGGAAGCCAAAGCCCATGGTGCCTGCACCACCGCTGGAGTGGAGTTGACGCGGATAGTTGATGTGGAAGAACTGAGCCACCCACATCTGGTGCTGGCCCACGTCTGTGGTGACAATGGCCTTGCCGTGGGTGAGTTCGCTCACCGTTGCAACGATGTGCTGCATACGGAGGCCGCCCTGCTTGGCGTAGGTGAGCGGGTAGCGCTTCTTCCAGGTCTGGCAAGTCTTGATCCAGTCGGCGGTATCGAGCTTGTTGACCATCGGGAGGAGCTGTTCCAAGACGAGCTTGGCATCACCGCACATGAACACATCCGGCTGCAATACCTTGCCTTCTTCGGCAGGGTCGATGTCGATGTGCATCTTCACGGCGTTCTTGCAGAATTCGCTGAGCTTACCGGTAATGCGGTCGTCCCAACGGCTACCGATCGAAAGGATCAAGTCGCATTCGAGCACGGCCTTGTTGGCGTAAATCGTGCCGTGCATGCCGAGCATGCCGAGCGAAAGTTCGTGATCGGTCGGGAATGCGCCGAGGCCAAGCATTGTGCAGCAAACTGGAGCACCGAGCTTTTCGGCAAGTTCCTTCACCTGGCGGGATGCGCCAGAAATCATGGCACCGTGACCCACGAGGAGGAGCGGCTTCTTAGAATTCTTGATGTAGTCGGCTGCCTTTTCGACGCTTTCGGTAGAAGCGTAAGTCGGAATCTTGTAGCCGGGGAGGTCCATCTGGTCGGTGAACGGAGCCGTGCATGGGCCTGCAGTCACGTCCTTCGGGAGGTCGATAAGCACCGGACCCGGGCGGCCGCTACGAGCGATGTGGAATGCTTCCTTCATCACGCGCGGAAGGTCGTTGGTGTCCTTGACCAAGTAAGAATGCTTGACGGTTGCAAAAGTCATACCGCTTGTATCGCATTCCTGGAAAGCGTCCTTGCCCAAGTTCGGAGTTGTCGTCTGTGCTGTAAGCACGACGATTGGGCTGGAGTCCATGAGAGCTGTATAAATACCTGTAAACGTGTTCGTTGCACCCGGACCGCTAGTGACAAGAGCTACACCGACCTTACCGGTCTGGCGGGCATAACCG
>CACYRP010000007.1 GCA_902776765.1 Fibrobacter succinogenes | reverse complement strand
TACGAACAACGTAAAGAACCGTATGCCGATTGCCAGCATGACGGTGGTTGCTCACGGCACCGAAGAAAAGAACGTCGCCGAGACCATGAAGGACTTGATTCTCGAAGAACTCAACGTTCGCGAAATGAAGTTCCTCGAAGATGAGACGAAGCTCGTGCAGCTCTCCGCCAAGCCGAACTTCCTCGCCATCAAAGCGAAGGGTCCGGATTTCGCGAAGAACATGAAGGTGATTTCCGCTAAGCTGAATTCGCTGAGCGTTGATGAAATCAAGGCGCTGCAGAATGGCGAAACCATCAAGTTCGACTTCGGTGAAGTTGGTGCTGACTGCTTGATGCTCAACCGCATCGTTGCTGACGGCATGGCTGTGGAAGCCAACCAGCACTTCACCGTGGCTCTGGATTTGAAGATTACGGACGAACTCCGCCGCGCCTGCGTGGCTCGTGAACTCGTGAACCGCATCCAGAACCGCCGTAAGGACCAGAACTACGCCATCACCGACAAGATCGAAGTGACGCTGTTCTCTGCAAGCGACGTATTCAAGCAAGCAGTCGCGGAGAATGAAGCCTATATCGCCGGCGAGACGCAGGCCGTTGCCATCAAGTGGGCTGCCGCTGCCGATGGACTCGAAGCCAACGACGCCGACGGTGAGGCTTTCGCCTTCACGACGGTCAAAGCCTAGCAAGGCGAGAGTCGCGACCGTGCTTGCACGGGCATGACCGAGCCGCTGGGGCTTGGATGCGAAGCATCAACGCGTAATTGACAGGATTGTCATTCCCGACTTGATCGGGAATCTCCCTGCAAACCCAAAATATTTTATCCCCGGAATTCAAATTCTGGGGATTATTTTTTTAGAAGATGTTATACATGATTATTTCTTTAGACAGAAATCCTTGCCACATCTTTCTACAGAAAAATACTCTTCTTTGGATCCATAAGAAATTATACAGGCCCCTTCCTCCGTCAATCTTAGATTGGCCTTTTCTATTTTGCATTTACCAGAAATTTTCGGTTCAAAAGAAATAAAAACATCTTTAAACGCTATCGATGAATCAGTACCACATACATAAGTATCAATCCTGTGCTGCACCATTTTGTACGGACATAAAGAATTTTCACACCTTCCGGCAGAAAAAGATGTGTCTATAATGTTTTTTGTTAGCTTTTTATTAGGACAATCAAATTCTTTCCAAAAACCATTTTCTGCGCAAGCTATAGATGAAATAAGCAAAACAAGCGCTATAAACCTATTCATATGCAGCATCCTCTGTAACTTCAATCATAGAAAATATTTTATATATTCACAATCATGAAATTTATTAGGAACCTGATTCTCGTTTTTGCCTTATTATTGCCGGGTTATGCCCTGGCCGAAACTGATTCGGTTTACACGCCCAAGAAAAAAGCTTCAGATTATATACCAATGCCTGTAGGGATAGAGGTTGGTGGTGGAAGTATGTTCATGGCTGGTGTGGAATGGGGGTCTCCTTCAAGTTTAATCTATGTGCAGGAACGCCCTAAGAATGCAGAAGGTCTGTGGACGCCAGATGACGCGTTGATATGGATATTGAATGTTGAAGTTGGTTAATTTTTTCGAAAAAAAGAACCCTTATGTGAGTTTTCTGTTCTCGCTATCCCTTCCGAGATTTGGAATATTTGACCCGTAATTAAAAGAGTTGTTCTAAAAAAAGAGGAAATTTGATATTTCCCCTGGAATGCGTTTTATCTATATTAAGATAAATTGATTACGAGTTGACGTGTATTATGAATTTTATTCATGTTTTTCTGTTGGTTCTTGTTTCGTTTACTTCTTTTTTGTGGGCCAAAACTTCGTATTATATTTTGCCGGTGCAATTTGAAGGTGTTCATGAAGATTATGCCAAGACCATATTCCATTTGACAAAAGAATATATCGAAAATGAAGGTGATGAAATTGTCTCCAATAAATCTGATTGCGATTTTTTATTGCAAATAAAGTTGATCTTAAAAGAAAAAGGAGTTGTTGTTGTTTTTGAAAAGATGAACGACAGTGGCGAAATCCTTTGGTCTTATGGTCACATAGCTTATTCGCCTGAGGGGTTTGTTCCTATTGTAAAACGTGTTGTTCGTAGAATGAATGCGTGGGAAAATGAATTTATTTGCGGGTTCGGTTTTGGTGCCATGGGCTTGATTTCTCTGAATCGTTTTGTGGATTACAATTATGAACCTTTTATACAGTTTAATGTGGAATCCTTCAAGTTGGCGATGGATTTGGACATTGCTTATTTAGGATCAAAGCCTAAAGGTGTGCGAGGTTCCATGATGGGTATTTCATTTTCTGTAGCGTATATGTTTGGTCATCGTTTTGTGGTTCCCTATTTAGGAGCGGGTATGAATTACGCAATTTTTTCAACGGAAATAGAAAAGGAAGTCGAAAAAATGTATGGCGTAAAGGTCAAAGAGCCCTTTAGCGAAACGGGGCATACTCCGGGTTATTTTTTAGAAATGGGACTTTCGATGAAAATGAAAAATGAAATCCACATTATGCTTGAGTCTCGGTATTTTAGGGAACTTTATAAACAGAAGGATATTCTTGATGGCTCGAAAAGTATTGTTCATGGTTTTTCTGTTATGGTGAAGTTTGGTGTATGAGAAAGATTAGTTTATTGTTTTTGATGCTGTGGTTTGTTGGTTGCTCTTCTTATGTCCGCGTTCGCGTTTCGGATGGGGCTGGGGATTATTCTATTTACAGGAATGGTGAATTGGTGTGTTCGGCAAGCGATGCTTGCACTATTGAAAGTACGGCCGAAAGTGAAATGTATTTAGAAGCGAAAAAAGATAATGTTGTTTATGGTGCCGCTTATGTACATCGCCAAAAGCAAGAAATTGACCACAGTCGTGATGATGAACGCGATTGGTTTACGGGGAAAACGAAGAAAGAGGAAAGGGAAGAGCTTGAAGCTGGGAATAGATCGTTGAGTTTCATATTTGCTTTTGTGTTTCCTGTGTTTTTGATTTGTATTGATTTTGGAAAATTTCCTAGCGAGTTTGTGATTCCTGTAGAAACGCCCGATTCTTCTGTTGAAAATTATCCTTGGGATCAGCCGTTAAGCAGTGTCTATCGTTGATGGGTTGAAAAAGTTTTTTGTTTTTCAATATTTTGAAAACAGACCTAAAATGTTATGGGATAATTGCATAATATTTTACAATAAATGTAAAATTAAATGTTTAATTTTACATTTATTGTAAAGCTTGGATTTTGTAAAATACAGAATAATTCCTTAAAATTGCCGTTTTTAGCGTAAATTCAGCAATTTTAACAATTTCTGTAAAATTGGCACGTTCTTTGCATATAGGGGGCGGTAAATTAAACCTCCTTTCACGGAATGTGCTTATGAATTTTTCAAAATGGACCGGGTTGGGTAACGATTTCGTGCTCCTGGAACCGGGTGAAGCGCTGGATTTTGGCAGCGGGTTTGAACAGCGTATCATTAAACTTTGCGACCGCCGTTTCGGTATTGGTGCCGATGGCGTGGTCCTTGTGACTCCCATGGATGGCGAGGGCTGCCTTGTGCTAAACGGTGTCGGCGGTGCGGGTCCTGCATCAAAGGCTGTTGCAAACGGCGTCGATTTTGAAATGAGAATTTTCAATGCGGATGGATCGGAAGCGGCTATGTGCGGAAACGCTACGCGTTGTGTGGCGAAGTTTATCCGTAGTCGCGGTCTTGCAAAGTCCGAAGACACGAAGGTTTTCAATTTGCACACGAAGAGCGGTCTTGTTCGTCCGACGCTTTTGGACGATGGTCGCGTGTGCGTTGACATGGGACATCCGAGGACGTTCCTTGGCTCGATTAAGCTTACGGCAGACTGCTATGATTTTACCGCGGAGACGGTTTCCATGGGGAACCCGCACGCGGTCATTTTTGTTGATGATATCGAAAAGATTCAGCTTGAAAAATGGGGAAGCATTTTAGAAGTCGATAAGCAGTTCCCGGATCGATGCAACATTGAATTTGCTCAGGTGATTTCGCCCACGCAAATCCGCATGCGGGTTTGGGAACGAGGGTGCGGCGTGACGATGGCTTGTGGTACTGGCAGCTGCGCCACCCTCGTTGCGGCCCAGCGTACGGGCCGCGTGGGCGTCGAGGCAGATGTTGTTCTTGACGGTGGCGTTTTGCACATCAAGCATGAAGAAGATGGCCCTGTTTTGATGACTGGCCCTGCGGAAGAAGTGTTTAAAGGAGAAATCAGCATTTAGCACAAAGCCTGGCGTTGCGGGCTGGCGCTTGAAGCCCGCTAGAAAGGGTAGCGCCCTTCGGCAGGCTCAGGGACCTGGTCACTGAGAATGCTGATGGAAGCGAGGGGAAGACCTGCCCCTTTCACCCTCACCACTAATCACTGTTTACTAACCACTAAAAATATGAACGAATCTTACATCAACTCCTACTACGATCGCCTTCCTGGCAGCTACCTCTTCTCGACCATTGCCCAGAAAATCAAGGAATATCAGGGCTCGCATGCGAATGCGGATATCATCCGTCTTGGAATCGGCGATGTGACGACGCCGCTTATTCCTGAGGTCATCAAGGCCATGCATGCAGCTGTTGACGAAATGGCGGTGAAGGGGACTTTCCGCGGTTACGGTCCGGAACAGGGCTATGATTTTGTGCGCGAGGCGATTGTCCGTGGCGAATACACGGCCCGCGGCATCGAGATGGACCCGAACGATATTTTCGTGAGCGATGGTTCCAAGTGCGATGTGGCGAACATCCAGGAACTTTTTTCAGAAAATGTAAAGATCGCAATTCCGGATCCGGTTTATCCTGTTTATTTGGATTCCAACGTGATGGCTGGGCGTACGGGCGTGCTCCAGGCGGACGGTCATTTCTCGGAAGTGACTTACCTTGCTTCGACGGCGGAAAATAATTTCCAGCCGGAATTGCCGAAGAATCCGGTGCAGTTGATTTACCTTTGCAGCCCGAACAACCCGACGGGTACGGTGCTTAGTCGTGAAACGCTTCAGAAGTTTGTCAACTACGCCAACGAAAATGGGGCGTTGATTTTGTTTGATGGCGCCTACAACTGCTACATTCAGGATGAATCTTTGCCGCATTCGATTTTTGAAATTCCGGGTGCTCGTACTTGCGCGATTGAGTTCCGCAGCTTCAGCAAGACGGCTGGCTTTACGGGCGTGCGTTGCGCTTATACGGTGATTCCGCACGAACTTTCGAAACTCCATGCGATGTGGAACCGTCGCCAGTGCACGAAGTTTAACGGTGTGAGCTATGTGACGCAGCGTGCCGCCGAAGCGATTTATTCGCCGGTGGGCTGGCAACAGACAAAGGAAGTGATTGCGGGCTACATGCGCACGGCTGGCGTGATTCGTAAGGAATTGAGTGCGGCCGGTTACACGGTGTTCGGCGGCGAGCATGCTCCGTACATTTGGTGGAAGATTCCGGATGGCGAAAAATCGTTCGATTTCTTTGATCGCCTGCTTGCAACTTGCGAAGTCGTGGGTACGCCGGGAAGTGGCTTTGGTCCGTGTGGCGAAGGTTATTTCCGCTTGACAGCTTTTGGCGATTACGAACGCACCTGCGAAGCGCTGAGAAGAATCAGAGAGAAACTTTAGAGCTTTGGTTTGGCAAGCTCACCAACCTTATCGAGGTCCCTGAGCCTGTCGAAGGGCCAACTAAGCTCTGCCAGCTAAGTTCTAAACTGCTAGTTACTAGGTCTTAAAAATTCTAGTAACTGATAACTATTAACTAGTAACTGCGCCGAAGGCGCAAATACGAATTACTATCTTATGTCCATGCCAACTTCTATAGGTCCAGAAATTTCGGTCATCCAGAAGATTAGCGTTGCGATTATTCACGAGCGCGATGTTGAAAAGTTGCTCGAGAATGTGCTGAGCATTTTGGAATCTGAACTTGGAATGCTGCGCGGAACTTTTGCGCTGCTTTTTGGCGATACGCTGAAAATCGAGGCTTCGCGCGGGCTTGACGAATCCGAAAAACAGCGTGGCTCTTATCGAATGGGCGAAGGTATTACGGGGCACGTGGCCGAACGCGGCTTGAGCCATGTGATTCCTGACTTGCGCAAGGATTCCAGGTTCTTGAACCGCACAGGTAGCCGCCATTACGATACGCAGGTTGCGTTTATTTGCGTGCCGCTGATTCATGACGGACAAGTTATTGGAACGCTTTCGATTGACCGCCCGGTAGACGGCTCGACCGACTTGGATCGAGATGTGGCGTTGCTCGAAATTATTGCCAATATTACGGGCGATGCGGCAAACGAATGCATTGAGCTTCATGGTGAACGCGAGGCGATGCTCGAAGAAAACCGCAAGTTGCGCGATATGCTTTCGAACAATCCGGGTGAGCTTGTGGGTAACTGCCGCGAAATGCGCCAGGTTTACGAACAAGTGCGTCAGGTGGCGCCAAGCGATGCGACGGTGTTGATTCGTGGCGGTAGCGGTACGGGTAAGGAAATGATTGCTCGCGCTATTGTGAACTTGTCTGGACGTAAGGACAAGCCGTTCATTACGCTCAACTGCGCAGCCCTCCCGGAAAACCTTGTAGAAAGTGAACTTTTCGGACATGAAAAGGGCGCGTTTACGGGCGCCTTGAACCGCCGTATTGGCCGTGCAGAAGCGGCTGATGGGGGTACGCTCTTTCTCGATGAAATTGGCGATTTGACCATGCAGACTCAGGTCAAGTTGTTGCGCTTTTTGCAGGAACGTACTTTTAGCCGCGTGGGTAGCAACGAAGAACTCCATTCTGATGTGCGCTTCTTGGCGGCAACGAGCCGTAATCTTGAAGAGCTTATTGCTCAGGGCAAGTTCCGCGAAGACCTTTTCTACCGTTTGAATATTTTCCCGATCACGATGCCTGATTTGGCAAAGCGCAAGTCCGATATTATCTTGCTTGCAGAACACTTTATCGAAAAGATGAATCTGCGCTACAACAAGAAGGTGCAGCGCCTTTCGACAACGGCAATTAATTTGCTCATGAGCTATCACTGGCCGGGCAACGTGCGTGAACTGGAAAACTGCATTGAACGTGCTGTGCTTACGGCTACTGATGATTGCGTCCATAGCTACAACTTGCCTCCTTCACTCCAGACAAGTTTGAGCGTGGGTACGATTGGTGCTCCGAACGAAAAGATTGCTCCGCTTGAAGTGATGATGGAAAATTACGAACGCGAAATCATTACTGAAGCAATCAAGCGTAATGATGGTAATATTTCGGCGGCGGGGCGCGACTTGGGCGTTTCTCCGCGCATGATGAATTACCGCATGAATAAGCTCGGGATTAAGTCTGGGCGATAAAAAAATCCTTTGATTGTAAGGCCGTGCATTTGAAAGTGCACGGCCTTTTTTTTTGTGTGTTTCTTTTTGCGATTTCCCAATGCGAAAAAAAATCCGTCGGCTTTGCCGATGGACTTGTTTTTATGAGGTTCGAAGTGTAAATGGTGTGGGTTGTTTACCCAATGCTAATCATTAGTAGATGAACTTGCATTGAGGCCGTGCACCTTTGACGCACGGCCAATGCTTTTCATTAGTAAATGAAATGAGCATTGAGGTCTCCCACCTTCGACGGGAGACCGAGTTGTTCATCTTAATAGATGAACAACATCTCACGGTATTTCGGAAGCGGCCAGAGTTCGTCCGGAACGATCTTTTCGAGAGAATCGACAACCAAGCGGAGGTCGAGCATGCCGTTAAGAATGTCTTCGTGCTTCCCGGCGAGGGCCTTTTCCATGACTTCGATTGCGGCAAGGAGTTTCTTGATGCCTTCGCCAAGCGGCTTGGCGTAAGAATCGAGAGCCGGAAGCCCCTGGTTCAAAGCCATTTCGTTTGCCTTGAGCGTGCAAGAGTATGCCTTGACTGCCTGCGGGAGGATGATGTCCTTCGCCATGTCGCGTGCGATTTCGCCTTCGATGTGAATCTTCTTGTGGTAATCTTCCATGTTGACTTCGTAACGAGAATCGAGTTCGCGCTTGTTGAACACGCCGTACTTTTCGAAGAGAGCGACATTTTCTTTCTTGGTGAGAGCCTGGAGTGCTTCCATGGTGGTGCGGATGTTCGGGAGGCCGCGCTTTGCAGCTTCTTCGACCCATTCGTCGGTATAGCCGTTGCCGTTGAAGATAACCTTCTTGTGTTCCTTGACAATCTTCTGCAAGAGCTTCTGGAGTTCTTCGTGGAACTTGTCGGCAGGAACGTTTGCGAGCTTGTCGGCGATGATGTCGAAGGCTTCGGCAACGATGGTGTTGAGGATAACGTTCGGTTCTGAGCAACTCTGGCTAGAACCCGGTGCACGGAATTCGAACTTGTTGCCGGTGAAAGCGAACGGAGAAGTACGGTTACGGTCGGTAGCATCGCGCGGGAGCGGCGGGAGCGTGTCGGAACCGAGCTTGAGAGCGCCAGCCTGCTTGCTGGACTTCGGATCGCCCTTTTCGAGCTGTTCGATGACGTCGGCAAGCTGGTCGCCGAGGTACATGGAGATGATTGCCGGAGGAGCTTCGTTGGCGCCAAGGCGGTGGTCGTTACCGGCACTTGCTACAGCCATACGGAGCAAGTCTGCGTGAGTGTCGACAGCGTAAATGACAGCGCAAAGGGTGGTGAGGAAGATGGCGTTCTGGTGCGGATCCTTGCCTGGGTTCAAGAGGTTGGTCTTGCCGTAGTTCACGGACCAGTTGTTGTGCTTGCCAGAACCGTTGATGCCTGCGAACGGTTTTTCGTGGAGGAGGCAGACGAGTCCGTGGCGGTCAGCGACCTGGCGGAGGACTTCCATAATCTGCATGTTGTGGTCGCAAGCGAGGTTCACTTCTTCGAACATAGGAGCAAGTTCGAACTGAGCCGGAGCGACTTCGTTGTGGCGGGTCTTTGCCGGAATGCCGAGCTTCCAGAGTTCCTTTTCCACATCGTTCATGAAGTTCAAAATGCGAGCCGGAATGCTACCAAAGTAGTGGTCTTCCATCTGCTGGTGCTTTGCCGGAGCGGCGCCGAACAAGGTGCGGCCTGCCTGGTAAAGGTCCGGACGCTGGAGGTAGAAGCGCTTGTCGACAAGGAAGTATTCCTGTTCGGCACCGAGAGTGACGTTCACCTTCTGCGGAGCGACACCGAAGAGGCCCATGAGACGGTCGGCAGATTTCTGCAAAGCTTGGATGGAGCGCAGGAGCGGAGTCTTCTTGTCGAGGGCTTCGCCAGTGTAGCTACAGAAAGCGGTCGGGATGCAGAGTGTTGCACCGTTGCCGTGACGCTTGATGAATGCCGGAGAGGTCGGGTCCCAAGCTGTATAGCCGCGGGCTTCAAACGTAGAGCGAAGGCCGCCGCTCGGGAAGGAAGATGCATCCGGTTCGCCGACAATCAAGTTCTTGCCGCTGAAAGCGAGGATGGCTTTGCCATTTTCGGGTTCGAGGAAGGAGTCGTGCTTTTCGGCGGTAGAGCCGGTGAGCGGCTGGAACCAGTGAGTAAAGTGAGTTGCGCCGCGGTCGATGGCCCACTTTTTCATAGCGTGAGCGACTTCGCCAGCGATGCTCGGATCGAGCGGTGCGCCGTCGTCAATCGTTGCGAACAACTTTTTGCAAATTTCTTTCGGGAGGTAGGCACGCATGGCGTCTGCGTTAAATACGTCCTCGCCGTAAAAGTCGATGTTTGCAGGTGCTGCAGGAAGGTTTGCGCCAGCTGCTTCGCTAGCGATTTCTTTGATAGCTTTTAATCTGTATTCGTTGCTCATGGCAATCTCCTTAAGTTTTTTCGCAGCCTTATAAGCGAAAAGTGTGCCAATTCGGAAATTTGCCTGAAAAACCGCTAAATTCGTGCGAAAACGAAAAAATGAAAATCAGCGGCGCTTTTATTTCGTGTTTTGAAAATTACAGATTTTGAAAAATTGTGAGTGAAATTACAAAATGTGTAAACGATGCTTTGCTGTAGGGAAGTTATGCTTTGGATAGGCTAGTTCACTATGCAGGTATTATCGATTGAAGATTGAAAATAGACAAGAAAGCTGAATTTTTAGCTGGAAAACGCATTTTACATTTTGTGTCGCAACGCTGTTCCTTGTATTTTGGCCATTTATTTGATACCCTTCAGGCGTGAATTCCTCCATTCTCTAAAATCTTATGTGTATTACAACGTGATTTCGTCGGTGTCGGCGGAAAAAGAAGTGAGAAAAGCGAGGTCCTATGACACAACCCATCAACGGTAAATTTGAAATGCCGTCTCTTCCTTATGCTGCAAGTGATTTGGCTCCGGTTTTGAGTGCCGAAACGATCGAGTTCCATTACGGCAAGCATTTGCAATTTCTCGCCATTCTCAACTATGTTTTTTGACATGTATCGCTCGGTTTATTTTCCTTTGAAACGATGAATTCGTAGTTCTTAAAATAACTTCTTACAGATTTGGACATCGCGACAAAAGCTGTATTTTCGGAGCAAACTGATTCAAAAGGAGCTATAAAATTTTTTTAGAACCTATGTTCCTTGCAGTGCTGCAAGGCTTCTTTGAGGTTTTTGAACATGGGCTTTTCGAACTTTTCGTAACCGACTTTCGAGAGTCCATCGTAAAAAAACATGCCGGGCGTTACGCGGACGGCCTCGTCGCCCATGCGGGAAATATCTTTGTCTGAAATTCCTTCGGGCAATATGTCGCTGTAATATTCTTTGAATGGCTTGCGATTATAGAAAATGTTTCCTAAAAAATCGTCCAATTCGTTTTCTGTCTTTTGCCTAAAGAAGTAAAAGTATCCTTCGCGGTTCCAGCCGTGAAATTTTAGGTCTTCGGCAACAATGAAGTCAAGACCGTGTGAAACGGTTTCGCAGCCGCCTTCCTTGAGGTTGAATTTTTCGCATGAATAAAATGGGGTTTTGAGTTGTGGGGCAGAATAATCACCGTATTTGCAGCGAGTGCTGTCTGTATAGCAGGGCTGGTAATCGAGGCTTGTTCCGTAGGATATTTTGGGTAGATTGGTGGCGAAATTCAGATAAAATTTTCCGTCAACGTGATAGCATTCCAAACTTTCGTCGATTCCTGAAGTTTGTCCGTGAACGGGAATCGTATTTTTACTAGCATAGTTTCTAATTTCACAACCCCCTTTCCAGTCATCCCTGTAACAAGGAATCCAGTTTGGATTTTTAAGTTTCGGGATAATTTTGTTATCCTCATCGTCATCAAATTTTATTTGCAATTCGTAGCTTTCGGGAATGATTCGCTTTTCTTTTTTGAAATCGGGTTTGCATTTTCCGATAAGCTTTGCCTTGATGGTACGCGATTGATGTGATGCTTCAAAGTGGGGACAAACGCAGACGAGGTCTGCCATCCAATAGCCGGTAAATACTTTATTATAAAAACGCTTTAGGAATTTCTCTGCCGAGTCTCTTTCGTACAAGGATGCATCAATGGATGCGTAATTCCATTCCAGTTTAGGAACTGCGAACTTTTTTAGAAAATCCTTGGCGGATAAGGCGTTTGTGCGACATTGCTTATCGATATCCCTTGGATTTCCTACGTCGTAGTTGAATCGCTTAAAGTTGCTTCGTTTATCGCCTTCGAAACTGGGCCAAAGTGAATGTGCCCAGAAGTGGTGCTCGCAATCGATTGAATCCGGAATCGCTTGTTTCCCTGGCTGCGGTTTTAAATCGGAGAGTGGTTGCTGTTCATCGAGCAGCAACAATCTGTAATGACTCTCGTCTTCGAATGAGGCACAGAATTGAACGGGGCCTTTACTCCAAGCAGATTCCGCTAGGAATACGAAAAGAAAAATCATCACGAATATAGGCATTGCTCTGTATTTCATTTGATAACCTTCCTTTCGATGCAGAATTCTTGCCAATTCTTATTGGTATAGTAGTCGTAATCCTTTCCGTGTATTTTTAATTTGCTGTTGCTCCACGGCTCTATTGCCTGTTGCTTTTTGCTGTTGTATTTGATTTTGGACGGGCATTTTCCTGTGATCAAAATTTCGTATTCGATATGCTTGTTTACTTTGTCAAAGTTGCATTCCATGGAGATGTCCCATGTAATCGGAATGTTCTTGCCGTATAGTTGCTTTAGCTGTGGCGTTGTGACAGAAAAGGCGGTGTCGGCTGATAAATCAATGTATTCGGGAAGGATTGTGGTGTTGTTCCGACGCCAATAACTTTGCCCATGGCATGTGTCTTCTTCTACAAAATGGCCTAGCTTGAATTTGCCAATTTCAGGGAAGTCCCATGCTGTAATATTTTCCATTTTAGCGGTGCCACTGCAATAAATGTCACTGTATCGGTTACCGTCAGATGTTTCAAATAGCGTTACCTTTGGAATATTTTCAAATGTTTCGGTGCGGTGAAGAATTGGTTGCTTCCCTTCGATGAGGCAATAGTGGGCGACCGGCATGGATTTTACGCATGGGCCGACGAGCAAAACGTCGAATTCCTTTTCTTTGCGCTTTACTTTGTGGCCGTTGCAGTCGCTCTCGCTTTGGCTTCCGCGGAAAATTTTTCCGTAAAACTTGGGAAGGATTTCTTTTGCATTTTCTAGATGGTAAACATTGCTTTCAAGAGATGAATCAATCAGGTTTCGAGGAAAATTGTTGAATGTAGTTTGGCTGTAGCTCCGCGATATTTCAATGCCTTTTGCTTTATGAATGAGTGATGTCTTGTAGCTGTTGTCGCTCGTGAAAGTGATGCAATAGGCAGGAATGTTGTCTGGAATTTCGCTTGATGTTGCAAATGTGAATAGAGCGCTGATGCCTAGAAATAGGATGGAGGCAAATGTTTTTCTGATCATTTTTTACCTCCAATCTGGACCGAATTTTTCAAGGGCTGTTCTTTGCAAGTATTGATTGCGTCTTGCATTGAATTAAGCTTTATGTCGATTCGGCCTTCTTTTTTAGTGCCCGAGAAAAACTGCATTCCTTTTGCGTTTTGAACAGATGATGTGCTGAGTGCTATAGCGTCTTCTTTTGAAAATTTCCATGGTAATGTTATTGTGTAATTGATTTTGTGAGTTCGTTCCTGTTCCGCCCTCTTCATGAATCGCGAGACATTGTTTTCTGATTTCATGTCAAGGTAAAGTCGTAATGCGTCGAGATTCCATTCTGTCAATTGACCCTTTTCGTTGAAAACAAGCGAAAGCCCTTTTTCTGAAACTGGGCAGCCCATAGCCGTGGTTTCGGTGTTTTTGCAAAAATGAAAATGGTATGGCCACCACTTTCCACTATCCTGGTTAACGATAGCTTCTTGACACCCCATGCTGTCTATGTAGCATCTTGTGACAATAGGGTGTTGCGTCATGGAGTCGATGACTTGTTCCGGGATGGATGTTTCGACAACGATGTAGGCTTCGTTTTTATACCGGTAGCAGCTGATGTCGCGTTCTAAGGTTTTGGGTTGTTCTAGAGCGGGGAGTTCCGAACGGCTTGCGTATAGGTTGCTTGGATGGCAGATTCCTTTGTTGTCAGGAGTGTAGCACTGGAAAATATCGTCGGGGCCTTTAGAAGGAATTTTTATACCGCAGATTATCTTTGTGGCAATTCCTCCGCCTCCTCCGCCTAATAGGCCTGCCAGACCGTCGCATTTAATATCTCCGGGCTCTAGCCAGTAGTCATGTGCGAAAAGCGGTGCCATCAGCATCGCGAGCAAGAGAATGACGTGCAAGGTTAGACAGCACGAACGCTTGCGTTCGTATTGGATAACCGCAGCAGTCATGCCTTGAAGAGGAATGACTCCGTGAAAAAATCTTCTAGTATTTCGCATGAAAATAATATACAAAGGAAACTTTTTAATTTGATTTTTTTCCCAATTTGTCTCCGTTTTTTTACGTTTTGTCATATTTTATTGTAATTTGTTTGAATTAAACTGCGTTGATAGCTATTATTTACAATCATGAAGTTCAATGTAATTCTTATAGCTCTTGCTCTTGTTTTTTCGGGTTGTGCGGTTCATCCGCCTTCTGCCGCTGCGTTTATGGAAAAGGGCGATGGCGATTTGCAGAAAAATGCGACTGTTTCGGGCGTCTGGGGTACAAAGGGCGACGGGCGTTATGAATCTTATGAAACGATAAAGAAAAGTTCATTGCCCAGTGAAGATTACAGTTACAACAATATGGAATGGAATTTTCAGGCGAGCTTCGATATTCAAAAGCAAATTGGAAATTTTAAAATTGGAGGCGGACTGGATTGGCTCACGCCTTTTTTACAATTTGGTTTTGTGTCGGATTATTTTGGCGTAATGGGATGGAGCAATTTGTGTTTATGGAAATTTGAAAAAGTAGAGCATGATTTGCAATGGGGTGGCGGCATTACAATTATTGAACAATTGCCTTTTTACTTCCGCAAACTTCGTGTCGGCCTTACTCAACACCTCTCTAGAAATGGCCGAGAAGCGTATCAAAATAAATTTGGCGAACTGTCGGCAACTCCTGCTCCCGTTTTTTACGATGAAATCGGCGGTGGTGCGTATGTCGCGGGAATTGTCGGCAAACGCCTCGGTATGGGTCTAGAATTCCGTTATGGTCGTGATTTGACCTATAAGGTTGTAGATGGCGAAAAAGAAAAATCTGTAAATCGATTTACGTTGATGTTTAATGTCCAGTGGTGGTAATAGTCGATGAATTTAATTTATAGACGTTACATTTCCTGTTTTCTTATGTATATTACAAAGAGATTTCGCCAATGTCGGCGGAAAAAGAAGTGAGAAAAGCGAGGTTCTATGACTCAACCCATCAATGGTAAATTTGAAATGCCGTCTCTTCCGTATGCGGCAACTGATTTAGCTCCGGTCTTAAGCGCCGAAACGATTGAGTTCCATTACGGCAAGCATTTGCAGACTTATGTGAACAACTTAAATGCGGCTCTTCCGGGGAGTGCTTTCGAGGGAAAGTCTCTGGAAGAAATAGTGAAATCTGCTGATGGGGGCGTTTTCAATAACGCGGGCCAGATTTTGAACCATGCGATGTATTTCTTGCAGTTCGCGGCTCCCAAGGAAGGGAATATTCCGACGGGAAAAATTGCGGATGCGATTGCTCGTGATTTCGGATCTTTCGAAAAATTCCAAGAAGAATTCCAGGCGAAGGGCGCTGGGCTTTTCGGTTCCGGCTGGGTTTGGCTTTCGGCTGATGCTTCGGGCAAGCTCGTGATTACGCAAGAAGGTAACGCACAGAACCCGATTACCAAGGGGCTCACGCCGCTTTTAACGTTTGACGTGTGGGAACATGCCTATTATATAGATTACCGCAATCGTCGTCCAGATTACTTGAAGTCACTGTGGAATATTGTAAATTGGGACGTTGTGAACGATCGTCTCGGATAATGTTTCGCGCTCGTTGTTGATTGCACGAAAATTGATTGCGCAAGATATTAAAATGGCCGGGTTGTCCCGGCTTTTTTGCGTTTTGTCGGAATTTGCTTGAAATGAATTCCGCTTAATTTATATATTCTCCCTATGATTCGTTTGAATGTAATTCTTTTGATCGTTGTGTTGGGGTTGTGCGGATGTAGTTTGTCGATTATCCATCCGCCTTCAGCCGCTGCGTTTATGGAACAAGGTGATGGCGATTTGCAGAAAAATGTAACTTTGGCTTTTTCTTCTGGACATGATGAACAGCATCCAAGGTATTATCCCTACAAAAGCGTTAAAAGTAAATCACCACCCAAAGATCACTCTTACAGTGATGACGAAATTCCGGGGCAAATAACATTTGACTTTCAAAAAAAAATCGGAAATTTCAAAATAGGTGGTGGTTTTGACTGGATTACGCCGTATTTCCAAGTTGGTTTTGTCTCGGATTATTTTGGAGTAATGGGATGGAGTAACATGTGTTTATGGCAACTTGAAAAATACGAGCATGCTGATTTTCAATGGGGTGGTGGAATTACTGTTATCGAACAAATCCCAATTTCATCGCATCAATTCCGTATAGGTCTAACTCAGCATATTTCTCGAAACGGTCGAGAAGGATTTTTAGCAGAAGATGGTGCTATGTTTAATCATTCCTCTGCGCCTGTGTTTTACGATGAAGTCGGTGCAGGTGGTTATATTGCCGTGCGTGCTAGCAAACGATTAGCTTTCGGTATCGAAATTCGTTACGGTCGTGATTTGACTTATAAAATCGCTGAGTGGAACTCGACGCGAACACACCCTATTGACCGTTACACGGTAACTTTCAATCTCCAGTGGTGGTAACTGTAATTATATATTAGGTGCTTTGTCTTTCAGTTTTTGCATGAGCGGGATAAGCCCGCCGCCAATTGTATTGCCGATGGTAATGGCTAAAAGCGCTTTGAACATGGCCAGAGAAAAGTCGCTTGCAAGCGAGAAGTAGAACATATCGGCAATGCAGTGTTCGAATCCGCTCAAGATAAAGACCATGACAGGGAGGAACACGGTGAAGACTTTTCCGACCTGGTTTTCGATGGTTTTGTAGCCGTCGGCGGCGATGAACATGAGCATGCCGCAAAAGATCCCGAGCACCAAAAGGCTCAAGGGGCTGTCGCTATCTTTAATAATGCAAAGCGCGTTTGCTTTGGCTTGGAGCGCCTCGCCGTAGCGGGTGGCGGCCATCATTTTAGCGAATAAGAATGTTCCGACGAAATTTCCGAGCCAGACGATGGCAAGGAATCCCCAATAATTGGGTCTCTTGTTGACAAAGTAACCGACTTTGCCCGTAAAAAGGTTGAATCCGAAATTAAGGATGGTAAAGAGTCCGAGACCGAAAAGGAACGATCCCAAAATTTTATTGTCACAAGAGAGGAAGGCTGTGCCGCCGAGTCCGATGCAAAGGCCGGAATAGACGGATTTGATAAAATTAATCATGGCGCCAAATTTAATTAAAGGTGAGTGTCGCGTCAAAACATTTATGTTTTGACATGAGTGAGCCGTATTAAATGCATCCGTGAGGATGCGTATTTAGATAATTTTAGGTTTGCGTATATTGCATTTTTCATAGGGAAAAATGTTTTGCAAAAATGATGCCATATTTTTGGCGAGTCGGTTTGGAGCCTGAAATTATTCTTTGGATTACATTGAATGTAAAATCCCGATATTTATTTTCAAAAATTGTAATAGTGATTTGCACGGACTTGGCGACAAAACTTCGAGTTTTACATTTTTGACCGCTTTTTCACTAATTGATACGCACTTTACGGGCTATGATTGTGCAGAGTTCCTTTTTGGCACAGTTTTTGCATTATGTGGTCGCAAAAAATTAGAAAAGGAATTTTATGAAAGCTCAAGCACTTTACGACCCGATTAACGAACACGACGCCTGCGGTGTCGGCTTGGTCGCTAATATAAATAATGTTGCCTCGCACCAGATTGTGTTGCAGGGTATTACCGTATTGAAGAGACTCATGCACCGCGGTGCTGCAGGTGGAGACCCGGAAACTGGTGATGGTGCGGGTCTTTTGCTTTCTATGCCGCACAAGTTCTTCCGTAAGTTGTACCCGGAACTTCCGGCGCGTTACGGTGTGGCGATGTTCTTTGTCGAGAACACGCTTGAAGCAAACGCTTTTGACGCCAAGATTCGTGAAGTTGCCGAAGCTGAGGGTGTGAAGGTTCTCCAGTTCCGCGAAGTGCCTGTAAATCCGGCCAAGATCGGTCGCACGGCTCGCGAAACGTTGCCGCATATCCGCCAGGTGTTCTTTGACGGTTCTGCTTTTGAATCGGACCAGGCTTTTGATATTAAGCTTTATGTGGCCCGCCGCCTGATGGAAAAGGCATGCAAGGGATTGTATGTTTGCAGCTGCAGCCGCCGTAGCATTGTCTATAAGGGTCTTTTGCTCGCAAGCCAGATTGAAGGTTTTTACAAGGACTTGAACGATCTCGATTTTGAATCTCCGATTGCTCTTGTTCACCAGCGTTATTCGACCAACACGTTCCCGACTTGGCCGCTGGCACACCCGTTCCGCTACCTCGCTCACAACGGTGAAATCAACACGCTTCGCGGTAACCTCAACAGCTTAAAGGCTCGCGAACCGCACTTGAAGAGCGAAATTATTGGCGACGATATCAAGAAACTTTTGCCGCTCGTTCCGGCAGGTCAGAGCGACTCTGCTAGCCTTGACAACATGTTTGAGCTTCTCGTCGCTGCGGGACGTAGCCTTCCGCATGCGATGATGATGCTCATGCCGCAGGCATGGGGCCAGAAGCATTACCTCGGCCGCGATGTGCGTGGCTTCTTTGAATATGAATCCATGCTCATGGAACCGTGGGATGGCCCGGCTGCTGTCGCATTCTCTGACGGTATCAATGCGGGTGCAATCCTTGACCGTAACGGTCTCCGTCCGGCACGTTACACTTTATGTAAAGATGGTCTCTTTGTGATGGCTTCTGAAACGGGCGTGCTCGATTTGCGCGATGACGAAGTCGAAGAAAAGGGCCGCCTCAAACCGGGTGAAATTATTTACTTGGATTTGGAAAACCACAGAATCTTGAAGAACGCCGAAATGAAGGCTCAGGTGGCTCGTAGCAAGCCTTACCGTCGCTGGGTTGCCGAAAATAAGATGAGCGTTCGCGGACTCTTTAGCGAAATCAACCCGTCTGATGTTCCTGATGATATTCTGGTTCAGCAGAAGCGTTTCGGTTATTCTGCCGAAGACTTGTCTGTGATTTTGAAGCCGATGGCAAAGACCGGTGCAGAACCGATCGGTTCTATGGGTAACGATGCCGCTTTGGCCGTGCTTTCGGATAAGCCGCAGCCGTTGTTCAACTACTTTAAGCAGTTGTTCGCACAGGTGACGAACCCGCCGATTGACCCGATTCGTGAAGAGCTCGTGATGAGCCTTACGACTTACATCGGTAACCATGGCAACATTCTCGAAGAAACTCCGGAACAAGCGCACCTGATTAAGATCCCGCGCCCGATTGTGACCGAAGACGAAATCCGCCGTTTTGAAAATATCGGTGATAAGGCGTTTAAGGCGAAGGTGCTCAAGATGCAGTTCCCGCTCGGTGGTAACGGCGAAGTCTTGGAAGCTGCTTTGCAGAACCTTGCTGGCGATGCCGTGCGTGCCGTGCAGGACAACTACGATATCATCGTGCTTTCGGATAAGAACATCGATTGGGGCTATGTGCCTATACCTTCGCTTTTGGCGACGGCAGCCGTGAACCGCGCTTTGGTGGAAGCAGGTGTTCGTCCAGAAATCGGTTTGATTGTGCAGTCCGGTGAAGTTCGCGAAGTGATGCACTTTGCGCTGTTGCTTGGTTACGGTGCAACGGTAATTAACCCGTATCTTGCTTTCCAGAGCCTTACCAGCATGTGCCATAGCGGCGACTTGGATGTCGATCCGGTGACGGCTGCTGCAAATTATGTAAAGGCTGTGGACAAGGGACTTTTGAAGATCATGTCGAAGATGGGTATTTCTACCCTCCGTAGCTACCGCAGTGCCCAGATTTTTGAAGCGGTCGGTTTGAACCATGAACTTGTCGAAAAGTTCCTGCCGGGTACGGCAAGCCGCATCGAAGGTATTGGCCTCGAAGAAATTGCCCATGAAGTGGGCGATCGCCAGAACATTGCCTTTGCCGATGCAAGTAAGGTGCTCCAGTCCGGCGGCCAGTACGCTTTCCGCAAGGAAGGTGAAAAACACTTGTGGACTCCGCAGTCGCTTGCGACATTCCGCCAGGCTGTGCAGGGCGGTGACTATGAAAAGTTCAAGGCTTATAGCAAGCTGATTAACGACCAGTCTGAACGTCAGGCAACTTTGCGCGGACTCTTCAAGTTCAAACAGACGACTCCGATTGATATTTCTGAAGTCGAAAGCCGCGAATCGATTATCAAGCATTTTGTGGCTGGCGCCATGAGCCTTGGTTCTTTGAGCCCGGAAGCCCACGAAACGATTGCTATCGCCATGAACCGTATCGGTGCCATGAGCAACTGCGGTGAAGGTGGTGAAGATCCGGATCGCAATACTCCTGCTGCTAACGGTGATATCCGTAGCTCCGCTATTCGTCAGATTGCTTCGGGCCGCTTTGGTGTGACGATTGACTACTTGCGCCATGCTAAGGATTTGCAAATCAAGATGGCTCAGGGTGCAAAGCCGGGTGAAGGCGGTCAGTTGCCTGCTCACAAGGTGAACGAATTTGTGGCTCGCATCCGTCACTCGATTCCGAATGTGTCGTTGATTTCTCCTCCGCCGCACCACGATATTTACTCGATCGAAGACTTGGCCCAGCTCATTTACGACTTGCGTAACTCGAACCCGAAGGCCCGTGTTTCCGTGAAGCTCGTGTCCGAAGTGGGTGTGGGTACGATTGCCGCGGGTGTTGCCAAGGCTCATGCCGACGTGGTGCTCATTTCTGGTCACGATGGCGGTACGGGTGCTTCTCCGCTTACTTCTATCAAGCATGCTGGCCTTCCGTGGGAACTCGGTATTGCCGAAGCAGAACAGACGCTTGTTCTTAACGACTTGCGCGGCCGTATCAAGCTCCAGGTCGATGGCCAGCTCAAGACGGGCCGTGACGTGGTGGTGGCAGCTCTCCTCGGTGCTGAAGAATTTGGATTTGCAACAAACTTGCTCGTTAGCCTTGGCTGCGTGATGGACCGCAAGTGCCATACGAACCAGTGCCCCATGGGTATTGCAACTCAAGATCCGGAATTCCGCAAGCGCTTTGCCGGTAAGCCGGAATACGTTGAAAACTTCCTCTACTTTATTGCAGACGAAGTTCGTGAAATCCTTGCAAGTCTTGGTCTCAAGAGCCTCGATGAAGCCTGCGGACGTAGCGACTTGCTGGAACGTGATGAAGCCATTGCATTCTACAAGGCTCATAACCTCGACTTCTCGAAGATTTTCCAGACCGTTGAAGGCGGCATCAAGTCTTTCGACAAGAACTATGTGAAGGAAGAGTTGGTCAACTTCGACCGCCGCGAACTCTTGCCGTTTGTGCAGGATACGCTCAAGAGCGGTGCCAATGTGGAACTTTGCACTGTTGTTCACAATACCGACCGCACGGTGGGTACGGAACTTTCTGGCGAAGTAGACGAACACTTTGGCGTGAAGGGCCTCCCTGAAGATACGATTAAGGTTCATTTGCACGGTGTGGCAGGTCAGAGCTTCGGTGCCTTCCTTGCTCCGGGTGTAACGCTTGACCTCGAAGGCGAAGCCAACGACTTTATGGGCAAGGGCCTCTCGGGTGGTAAGATTATTGTGCGCCCGCCAAGCAATGCAAGCTTCAAGGCTGAAGACAACGTCATTGCCGGTAACGTTATCGGTTACGGTGGTACTTCTGGTAAGATCTTCATTAACGGTCTCGCTGGCGAACGCTTTGGTATCCGTAACTCCGGTATGCTCCTTGTCTCGGAAGGCGTGGGCGACCACGGTTGCGAATACATGACGGGTGGCCGCGTGGTTGTGCTTGGTCGTGTAGGCGTGAACTTTGCCGCAGGTATGACGGGCGGTTTCGCTTACGTATATGACGAAACGGGTCACTTTGACTTGAGCTGCAACGTGGATTCTGTGGACCTTGAAAGTGTGCTTCCGGGTACAGATAGCGAGCGTGAACTTCTCGATATCATTGGTCAGCATGTTCAGGCAACAGGCAGTGAAAAGGGCAAGCGCATTCTTGAAAACTGGAATAGCGAACGTCCGAAGTTCGTGAAAATTTTCCCGGTGGATTACCGCAACGCATTGGCAAAGAAGTAGTTAATAGTTCTGAGTTACTAGTTACTAGACTTTTTCAAGAAAAAATCTCTAGTAACTATTAACTAGCCCGAAGGGCGAAGTAACTAGTAACTTGTTGAAATGAAAAGTTTAATTAAAAAGAAAAATGGATCTTTTTATGCAACAAATAAACCGCATACAAGATGTTTACCGCCCTGTTGAAGAGCGTGTTAAAGACAACAAGGAAGTTGAACGCAAACTGACTTCTGTCGAAATTGTTGGCCAGGCCGGTCGTTGCCACAGTTGCGGAATTCCGTTCTGCCATGGCGCTGGTTGCCCACTCGGAAACTTGATTCCCGAATTCAATGCCGCAGTTGCTTTGGGCAATGCCGAACGCGCTTACGATATTATCAGCAAGACGGCGTTCTTCCCGGAATTTACAGGCCGCGTTTGCCCAGCTCTTTGCGAATCCGCCTGTACCGGCAACGTGCATAACGACCCGGTGATGGTGCGCCAGATTGAGAAGTTTATTATCGAAACGGCGTTTGAAGAAGGCTGGGTAAAGCTCCCGGCTGCTGAACCGAACGGAAAGAGTGCCGCTGTGATTGGCTCTGGTCCTGCAGGCCTCTTTGCTGCCGAAGCGCTTCGCCGTAAAGGTTATGCCGTGACGGTTTACGAAAAGCGTGAAAAGGCCGGTGGTCTTTTGCGCTATGGTATCCCGAACTGGAAACTCGATAAATCTGTAATCGACCGTCGTATTGCTCTGCTCGAAGCCGCCGGAATCAAGTTTGTTTACAATACCGAAATAGGGAAGGACATCGCGGCGGAATACATCCACAAGAATTTTGATGAAGTATTCCTTGCTATTGGTACGCCGAATGCTCGTGACTTGAAAATTCCTGGCCGTGATGCCGAAGGCATTTTTCTTGCTCTCGACTTTTTGCATGGTGCCGAAAAATCGGGCGAAACAAATCCGGAAAAGTTCTCTGCCAAGGGCCGCAAGGTCTTGGTGATTGGCGGTGGCGATACGGGTAACGACTGCGTCGGTAAGGCTATTCGTGAAGGTTGCGAAAGCGTTTTGCAGGTAGAATTCATGCCGAAGCCGCCTGAGGAACGTTCTCCATCTACGCCGTGGCCGGATTGGCCGTATATGTTGCGTACAAGCTATGCACAGCACGAAGGCGGTGAACGCCGTTGGAATGTATCTTCCAAGCAGTTTATCGTAAAAGATGGCCGTGTTGCTGGAGTGGAAGCGGTTCGCGTGGAATGGGAAATGTCCCCGCAGGGTCGCCCGCTCAAGCCGAACGAAGTTCCGAATTCTACCGAAGTCATCGATACGGATTTGGTGGTGCTTGCTATGGGCTTCACCGGAGTTCCGGCCGAAGGCATTGTGAACGATTTGGGCCTCACGCTTACGCCGCGTACTGCAATTATTCAGGATCCTGCTCGCCATATTTATGCAGTGGGTGACTGCGCTAATGGTGCATCCCTCGTGGTGCGCGCCATGGCCGACGCGAAAGCGAAAGTGGCTTCGATCAAGTAGTTTGAATAATTAAACTGCGCGCAAAATTATGTTTGGATTCTATCGTTTTGCTGCTGTATCCCCGATTTTAAAAGTTGCGGATACAGCCTTCAATACCGAAGAAATCATCAAAAGCGCAAATATTGCCGTCTCCAATGGGGCGGCTTTTGTCGTTTTTCCTGAACTTTGTATTACCGGATACACTTGCAGCGATTTGTTCCATCAGGAATTGTTGTTGCAGAACAGCACTCGTGCGTTGTTGAAAATTGCGCAGGCGTTCGCCGATAACGACGTGGTTATTGCGGTGGGCTTGCCTTTGCGAATGTTGGGCCGTTTGTATAACTGCGCGGCCTTTGTGCAGCGCGGACGCGTCGTGGCGATTACGCCGAAAATCCATTTGCCGAACCAGCGTGAATTCTATGAGAAACGCCATTTCTCCAGCGGTCGTGATTTGCTGCGCGGGTCGTGTGGCGCTATGGCTGGGAATGTTGCAGGTGCCATGATGTGCACAATTGAAGGCGTGGGTGAAGTTCCGGTAACGAATTTCTTTACGGTGAAGGGGCGCGGAACTTCTAGCGCAGTTGATGGCTGCGCGGGTGCTGCGAATTGCTCGGGCGATGGCTCTGAGGTTCGCATTGGTGTTGAACTTTGCGAAGACTTGTGGACTCCGGCGCCGCCGAGCGGTGAACTCGCTTTGGCCGGTGCGAATGTGATTGTAAACTTGTCTGCAAGTGATGCGCTTGTAGGTAAACGCAATTATCGCCGTAATTTGGTGATGAACCAGTCGGCGCGTTGCATGGCGGCGTATGTCTATGCGTCTGCGGGCGTGCATGAATCGACGACAGACATGGTCTTTAGCGGTCATTTGATGGTTGCTGAAAATGGAAGCATGATTGCAGAAAGCAAGCCGTTTTCTCGCGAAACAGAAATTGTATACGCGGATGTGGATGTGGAACGCTTGAATATGCAGCGGTTGAGCGAAGGCTCGTTCCAAGATTTTGACAGTCGCGGCTTTTACGCCCGCGCTGTTGCGTTTAATGAAATGCGGCCGCTTGAAAAACTCCAATACCGCTTTGTTTCTCCAACGCCGTTTGTTCCGGGGTCGCTTGAAACGCGCGACCAATCCTGCACGGAAATTTTCAATATTCAATGTGCAGGCCTTGCAAAACGCCTTGAAGCATCGCGCTCTAAACGTGCGGTGATTGGACTCTCGGGCGGTCTTGATTCGACGCTTGCGCTTTTGGTTGTGGCAGAAACGTTCAAGCTGTTGAATCGCCCAGCTTCAGAAATTTTGGCGCTCACGATGCCTGGTTTTGGAACGACAAAACGTACGAAGAATAATGCGGTTGAACTTGCAAAACTTTTGGGCGTTGAACTGCAGACCGTAAGCATTAAGGAAGCTTGTCTGCAACATTTCAATGATATCGGTCATGACCCGCAAAAGCTCGATGTGACTTACGAGAATGTGCAGGCACGCGAACGCACTCAAATTTTGATGGATATTGCAAATAGCGTTGGCGGAATTGTAATTGGTACGGGCGACTTGTCCGAGATTGCACTTGGATGGAGCACGTACAATGCGGATCACATGTCCATGTATGCGGTGAATTGCGATATTCCAAAAACGCTTGTGCGGCACATCGTGAGCTGGTATGCAGATAAATCTGTCGCGCCGCTCGAAATACGCAAAAATGCTACGCATCTCGAAAACGGCGAAAAGACTGTACATTTCGAAACTGGTGAAAATGTCGCTCATCTCGATTCCATTGCTTCGGCACAGTCCTCGAACATGGCGTCTCTCGCTGAAGTCCTTCGCGATATTCTCGATACACCTGTGTCACCGGAACTTTTACCTGCTGATGATAACGGTCAAATTGCGCAAAAGACCGAAAGCATTTTAGGCGCTTACGAAATTCACGATTTCTTCCTCTATCATTTTGCAAAGTATGGTGCACCACCGCAAAAACTTTTGTTCTTGGCGAAGTACGCATTTGCGGGAAAGTTCAGCGATGAGGAACTTGAAAAAGCGCTCACGGTTTTTGTGCGTCGCTTCTTTACGCAACAATTCAAACGTAGTTGCATTCCGGACGGCCCTAAAGTCGGAACAATATCGCTCTCGCCCCGCGCCGATTGGCGCATGCCGAGCGACGCCTCGTTTGCGGATTGGATGTAAAATGAATACGTCATCCTCACGAAGGTGAGGATTTGTAAGATGTTCACTTTCGTGAATATGATGAATTGAGTTCTGTCATTTTCGCGTGCAGATATTCTTCGCTGTTGAAAAATTTTACTATAACATGAAACCCCGGAACTTTCGTTCCGGGGTTGTTTCGTCAACAGAGAATTCTTTTGTCGTTTGTGATTCGCCTTAGCCGCAACGAGTCTTGTTTGTATTGTTGCCGATGTAGTCCGGGTAGTCGTTGTCGAAGCAGGCGGCGCAGTAATTTTCGCCTTCGCCAGTGCATTCCTTCATGCCTTCGACGCTTAAGTAACCGAGGCTTTCGACGCCAAGCATCTTTGCGATTTCTTCGGGCGTCATGGAACTTGCGGCAAGTTCGCCCTGGCTTGGGAAATCCATACCAAAGAAGCACGGGTGAGCCACCGGAGGTGATGCAATTCGAATGTGAACTTCGAGAGCGCCTGCATCGCGGAGCATTTTGGACAAAATCTTGAGCGTGGTGCCGCGGACAATGGAATCCTCGACAACGCATACGCGCTTGTTCTTGAGCACGCCCACGATGGGGTTAAACTTGAGTTTGACTTTTTGCTCGCGCACGTTTTGCGTGGGGTCGATGAACGTTCTTCCGACATAGTGATTGCGCAAAAGGCCGATTTCAAAACGGATGCCGCTTGCTTGCGCGTAGCCGAGTGCTGCAGTTGTCGCGCTGTCGGGCACGGAAATCACGATGTCTGCATCGACGGGGCATTCCTTGGCGAGCTGCTTGCCCATTTTACGGCGAATCTTGTCGCAACTTTGTTCGAAAATTTTGGAATCCGGACGGCTAAAGTAGATGTATTCGAAAATGCAATGGGCGAGTCTGTCTTTGTGCGTAAAGCGTTCGGAATGGAGACCGTTTTGCGTGATGGTCAAAAATTCACCGGGCTGGATATCGCGAACGTAGTTTGCCCCGAGAAGGTCGAATGCGCAAGTTTCGCTGGCAACACACCAGGCTTTTCCCATGCGGGCGATGGAGAGCGGGCGGAATCCGTAGCCGTCTCGTGCGACAAACATGGAATCTTTGCTGATGAATACGAGGCAGAAACTACCGGTGAATTTTGTAATTGCTTTTTTGATGGCTTCGCCTAAAGTATCGGCGTTTGTTCGTGCAATTTCGTGAAGGAGAATTTCGGAATCAGATGTTGTCTGGAATATGTGGCCGTCGGCTTCCATTTCGGCGCGGAGTTCGTTGGCGTTGGTAATATTGCCGTTGTGGGCGACTGCGAGCTGCCCCCATTTGCAACTCACGAGAATCGGTTGTGCGTTTGCGAGGGTGGAGGCTCCTGTGGTGCTGTAACGCACGTGGCCGATGCCTGCAAAGCCTTGAAGTTCGTCAATGTTGTGTTCGCGGAGGAGTGTCGAAACGAGCCCCATGGATTTGCGGACGCGGATTTTATCGCCGTCAGTAATTGCAAAACCCGCGCTTTCTTGACCGCGGTGCTGCAAAGCGTAAAGTCCCATAGCTACATTGCGTACAACGCTATCGCCATTGTAGATGCCGATAACGCCACATTCCTCGTGCAATTCGTCGAGCATAATGCCTCTTTCTGATCAGTTCCTTTTTCTGCGCTTTGCGGGCGCAGAGGCGTAAAATTTTGCCCAATAAATGCAAAAAGTGTGCCAAAATTTGAAAAATGCCGTTTTTGACGCTAAAAGACCGATTTTGCCGGCTGGAAAAGTTATTTGGGGTGTTGTTACAATTATTGTTTTACGTAAAATGTAAAATTATTCTGATAAACGAAGTAGAGAAAAGGCGGAATGAAAAACGTAAAACCCCGGAACAGTCGTTCCGGGGTTAAGTAGTCAACAGAGATACTTTTGTTCGCGACTTCGTCGCAGTTACTAGAATGAAGTTAGTAGTTAATAGTTAGTAGTTAATAGAAGATTCTTACTTGAAAAAGTCTAGTAACTAGTAACTTAGAACTATTAACTCCCAAAGCTACATGTTGCTGAAGATTTGGAAGCCGCTGTAAGCTTCTTGACCGTGTTCAGCTTGGTCGAGGCCACGCATTTCTTGCTTTTCAGTCACGCGGAGACCGATTGTCTTCTTGATGACGAAGAAGATCAAGCTTGCTGCTGCGAAGCAGGGGATGGCGTAAGCGAGAACGCCGACGGCTTGAGTGCCGAGAGTGTAGTCGCCAGTGATATCGAAGATACCGACAGCGAGCGTACCCCAGACACCGTTAACGAGGTGGACAGAGAGTGCACCGACCGGGTCGTCCAAGTGGAGGCGGTCGAAGAGGAATACTGCACCGACGACGAGCACACCAGCGATAGCACCGATAATCCAGGAGGAGAGCGGGGTTACCACGTCAGCACCAGCGGTGATAGCGACGAGGCCAGCAAGGCATCCGTTGAGGGCCATGGTGGCGTCCGGCTTCTTGGAGACAATCCAGCTGGTAAGCGTTGCGGTAATGATGCCTGCAACGGCAGCGAGGTTCGTGGTCACGAGAATCCAGCTAGTGGCCTTCGGGTCGCCGTTAAGAGCAGAACCGGCGTTGAATCCCCACCAACCGAACCAGAGCATGAACACACCGACAGTGGCGAGCGGAATGTTGTGAGCCGGGATAGCGTGAACCTTGCCACCGACATACTTACCGATACGCGGTCCAAGAATCATCACGCCAGCGAGAGCTGCCCAACCACCCACAGAGTGAACGAGGGTAGAACCGGCGAGGTCGTGGAAACCGTGAGCACCGAAGGTAGAGAGCCAGCCGCCGCCCCATGTCCAGGAACCGACAATCGGGTAAACGAGAGCCACATAGACAATGGTGAAAATCAGGAAGGAGTTGAGCTTGACGCGTTCAGCAACAGCGCCAGAGACAATCGTTGCTGCGGTGGCGGCGAACATTGCCTGGAACAGCCAGTCTGTGAACAGTGTGAAGTGTCCGTTGTAGGCGGCGGTGAAGTTTGCCGGATTTGCCCAGTCGCCAATGCCGAAGCCTGCGAAACCGAGAATTCCGTTGAAGGTGCCCGGATACATCAGGCCGAAACCTAATGCAGCGTACATCGTAATACCGATAGCCGGAACGGCGATGTTTTTGAAAGCCACGTTGGCAGAGCACTTAGCGCGTACAAGGCCTGCTTCAACGCATGCGAAACCGAGACCCATGATGAACACCAACATAGCGCTAATCATGATCCAGATGTTTTCCGTCATAAAGATTGCGTCACTGACGGTTGCGACATTTGCTACTTCGTTCATTTGTATAAATCCTTTTTGAAAATTTGAGGTATGAGGTATGGGGTCGCTCGCTAGCTCGCTTTGAGGTCGCCATGCATAGCATGGCTTGGGGCTATAGTTAGGCACCGAAGGTGCTGCTCAGAGGGGCGAAGCCCCGAGCTCATACCCCAAAGCGAAGCGTGCTCATTGCTATTTATCCAATCGCCTCCGGCCCTGTTTCGCCGGTGCGGATGCGAACGCACTGTTCGAGTGCTGTAACAAATATCTTTCCGTCGCCAATGCTGCCTGTACGGGCGCCCGCGATAATCGCATCAATGCAAGGCTGTACAAACTCATCATTCACGGCAATCTTCAAGCAAATCTTCTTGAGCAAATTCACTTCGGTCACAACGCCACGGAAACGTTGATTGTAACCCTTCTGCTGACCGCAACCCAAGACGTTCGTGACAGACATCTTGTAGATCTTCTTTTCGTATAGCGATTGCTTTACATTGTTTAACCTTTCGGGTTGTATGTAAGCTGTAACTAGCTTCATGATGTTATCCTTTTTTAGGGTTCATTTTTCTTGTACGCCCCTCTAATGCAAAGCCCGTGCCAAAATATCAAAAATGGCGAAATTCGCTCGAATTCGCCAAAAGTAAAAGAAAAATCGCAGCCGTGATGGCCGCGATTACAAATTTTAGTTTTACAGAAATTGCAGTAAATTCAGAAAATGTAAAAATCTAATATTTATTTTGTTTTGAATTTTGGGGCGGCCGTGGTCGCCGGAGCTGCCTTTTTAGCGCCCGTTTTTTTCTGGTCAAGGGCTGCCTTTACAAGACCCGTAAACAACGGATGCGGATCGGTGGGGCGGCTCTTGAATTCCGGATGGAACTGGCAAGCTTCGAAATAGGGGTGGTTCTTGAGTTCCACCATCTCGACGAGCTTTCCGTCGGGCGATGTTCCTGCAATCTTGAGACCGGCCTTTTCGAGTTCCTTGCGGAATTCGCTATTGTAATTGAACTCGTAACGGTGACGGTGGCGTTCGCTGATGCTTGTGCTCTTGTAAAGCTTTGCCGCATTGGAATCCTTGGCTAGCTTGCAGGGGTAAGCGCCGAGGCGCATGGTGCCGCCTTTTTCGGTGACGTTCTTCTGCTCGTCCATCAAGTCGATGACCGGGTGCGTTGTCTTTTCATCGAATTCAGTGGAGTTTGCATCCTTCCAATTGAGAACGTTACGCGCAAATTCAATCACGCAGCACTGCATGCCGAGGCAAATGCCAAGCAGCGGAACTTTATGTTCGCGTGCATAACGGATGGCAACGCATTTGCCATTCACGCCACGACTTCCAAAACCGCCTGGAATCAAGATGCCGTCAGCTTTTTTGATGAGGTTCGGATTCTTTTCGAGCTCTTCAGCTTCGATGCATTCCACTTTCACCTTCGCGTTGTTTGCCATGCCTGCATGCTGCAACGCTTCGTGTACGGACTTGTAAGCATCGCGGATAGCGATGTACTTGCCCACGAGTGCGATGGTGCATTCATACTTGGGCTTGGTCGCTTTCTTGACAAGGCTATCCCATTCGGAATGGATGATGGGGTGAACGCTCAAGTGGAGCTGCTCCAAAACGCGCAAGTCAAGTTCCTGCTTTGAAAGTTCACGCGGTACAGCGTAAACGGAATCCGTCACGTCTTTTTCTTCAATCACGCATTCGGGTTTCACATTGCAGAAAAGTGCAAGCTTGTCCAAGTGCTCTTGCGGAATGTGCATTTCTGTACGGCACACGAGAATATCCGGGAAAATACCGATATTGCGGAGCTCGGCCACGGAATGCTGCGAAGGCTTGGTCTTGAGTTCGCCTGCGGCTTTGAGGTACGGCACCAAAGTCAAGTGGATAAAGCAAGTGTTTTCGATGCCGACTTCAAAACGGAATTGCCTTGCCGCTTCAAGGAACGGCAGCGACTCAATATCGCCCGCCACACCGCCGATTTCGCACAAAATAATATCTGCGCCACTTTCGGCTGCCGAACGGAAAGCATCCTTGATTTCATTCGTGATGTGCGGAATGACTTGTACCGTGCCGCCCAAGTAATGGCCTGCGCGTTCCTTCGAAAGTACAGAAGAATAGATGCGGCCCGATGTGTAGCTCGATGCCTTGGAACATTGCACGCCCGCGAAACGTTCGTAGTGACCAAGGTCCAAGTCTGTTTCGTAACCGTCATCCGTCACGAAAACTTCGCCATGCTGGTACGGACTCATTGTACCCGGATCCACGTTCAAGTACGGGTCGAGCTTTTGCATGAACACCTTATAGCCACGGCTCTTCAAGAGGAGCGCGAGTGATGCCGATGTAATACCCTTGCCGAGCGAACTCACCACGCCGCCAGTAATAAAAATGTACTTGGGCTGTTTTGCCGTATTCTTTGCGGTTGCCTTAGCCATGTTGCTTCTCCTTGAATTCGTGAGTCATGGTGTGCTCACGTCATTCCGACCTCCAAGCCGGACGTTGTTTAAAGTTTGTACAAAAAGAAAGGCAAAAGCCAGATGCTTTTGCCAGACGATAAAGATGATAATGACAGTTATAGACAGAAAAGTAAATCGGATGCTCGAAAACCTGTTTAGTGAGAGTCGCCTGATTGCGTTGCGAGATTGCTGCAACGGCTGAGCACAGGTGGGCTTCGATGGATTCCGATATTTTCATCGGACTTATAATGTAGAAAAAAAGTGCCGCGCGGCAAGAAATGACTAAAAAATTTTTGTAACAATTTTTGAACTGTTACATTTTATGTAATGTAATTCGGCGGAAAACAAGAAAATGTAAAAGATGGGGCTTTTTTGCAACGAAAAAAAATGTCATTTGTTTGTTATTTTCCATTCGCTAATCGTTCTTTTCTTGGAATCGATATTTACTGCAATCTTGTACAATTTCTTGGGGTCGCCATTTTCGGTGCGGTGATTCTTGTAGGGTATCAAATAACCCTTTTCGTCGATTTGATTCAATGCTTCTTCGATGGAGCCGTCCAACTTGAACTCGATTGCGTAAACGGAGGTTTTTGTTTCTACAACAACATCAGCCTTGCCTGTCGCAGTTTTGCGTTCGCATGCTACAAGGAAAGGTGTCGCCAGGTAGAATACCCCAAAAATGATTGTGCTGTAAAAACGCTCGTCTCGTTTTGCTGCATCGTATGGAATGTCGCTTAGGTATGCCTTGATGGCGTCTATTACCGGCTCGATATCGCCTGAATTGAACCCGTTGATAATGGTATTTGCAACAGTGTTGTAGGCGGTAGCTTCTTGACCGGAGTAGTTTTTTAGCAAACCTTTGATAAAACCTTCACGAACCTCTTCGTTCGGGTAAGCCAGCGTATAGGGCAAGAACTTGGAACCATCAAAGCCCTTAATCGTCAAATAGCCGCTTTGATAAAGAACCGGAATTGGGCTCTTGTTGCCTTCTGCGGGAACGTTAAATTCATCTTCACCGGCTTGCAAACCTGTTTCAAGTGCAACCGGATCGATTATGTAATTGCGAATTTGCTCCACAAGAAATGTCGGAGTCCCTGTCTCGAACCAATAATTGCCAAGTTCCTTCTTTGAAAGGGCACTCATCAAACTGAACGGATTATAAATATCGGGAGATTTCTTGGCGAAATGATAACCGTCGTATTTCCGTTTGAGATCTGCACATGCCTGCTCGAAAGACTGTCCAATTGATTGCGCTAATTTTTCGATTTCGGGTCTCATTTGCGTTTGCATTTCTTCTTCGGTAATGCCGCAGATTGAGGCGTATGCATTATCCATACTGATGAGGTTCAGGTTGTTCAGTTCGCTGAAAATGCTTAGCTGGCTAAATTTGGTGATTCCAGAAATAAAGATAAACTTGATGTGTGCGTCATTGGCTTTGAGCGGGCTGTAGAAATCGCGCAACATCTGTCGCATTTTCTCAAACGTCTTTGAATCGACGAGCGTGTCGAGCAACGGAGCATCGTATTCATCGACAAGGAAAACGACTTTTTGGCCAGTTTGTTGTTCAGCTCGTAAAATGAGCCCTGCTAACCTTGAACTCGGTGATATTTCGTCTTTGTTTCTTCCATATATTTCTTCATATTTTGCTAAATTGAGGTTCAGTTGTTCTTCTAGCTTTTCAAGGCTTATATATTTTTTTTGACTAAAATCAAAGCGAAGTACAGGGTGCTTTTTCCACTCCGTTTCAAGTTTGTTTATGGCAAGTCCTTCGAACAGATCCTTTCGGCCTGCAAAATAATCGTTAATCGTATCTATAAGCAGCGATTTTCCGAACCTGCGTGGTCGCGATAAAAAATAGACGCTACCTTCGTGAGCCAACTTGTAAATCAAGTCGGTTTTGTCGATGTATATTGCGTTTTCTTTGCGAATTTTCGCAAAAGTCTGTATGCCTATAGGGAAAATACGAGCCATATTAGTAATATAATAAAAGAGTGCGGGTTGTACAGCGCGAAAACTTGTTTTCGCATAGGACAACCGCTGCCGCGGACGCCGTAGGCGTCAAAAGTGAGAATAAATGGGCGAATTCAGAGCTTCTTGGAAGTTGACTTGTTCGGATTGACGTAAATTCCCATGTCATCAATATATAAAAATACATAGGGGAGGTCAATGGACTAAGTTGATGTGTTAAAAGAGGGCGTGTTCCAGTGTGCGTGTACACGAAAAAAGAGACTTTTAAATTATTTTCATGTTTAGTACTTGTTCTATCACTGGAGCCATGTCGTAGTATTTGTACTGCGCAAGGCGACCTCCAAAAATAACATCTGTTTCTGTGGTTGTTAACTTGCGATATTCTTCGGCGAGTGTGTTGTTGCGTTCGTCATTTACAGGATAATAGGGTTCCATTCCATTTGTATATTCTGTTGAATATTCTTCTGAAATAACCGTTTTCGGGTAATCGTAAACGGTCTGCCCGAACATTTCGAAATGCTTGTGTTCAATAATACGGGTGTAAGGCTGATCGTGCGATGTATAATTTACTACGGCGTTTCCTTGATAGTTCGGAGTGTTTTCGATGCGCGTTTTAAAGTTTACTGTACGCCAGTCAAGTCTTCCAAGCTTGTAATTGAAATATTCATCAATGGCACCGGTATAGACTAGTTTGTTTGCTACATTGCGCCATTTGTTTTTGTATTCTACAAAAAAATCTACGCCTGTATGAGCTTCTATGCCATCTAATAGTCCATCAATAAGTTTGTTATATCCACCGATAGGAATTCCTTGGTAACGGTCGTTAAAGTAGTTGTTGTCAAAAATTAAACGCACCGGGAGACGTTTGATTATAAACGCCGGCAAATCTTTGCAACTACGTCCCCACTGTTTTTCGGTATATTCCTTGATGAGTTTTTCAAAGATATCTTTACCAACAAGTGTCAGAGCTTGTTCTTCAAGGTTTGCTGGCTCGCGACCGTTTAATGTGGCTAGAGCTTCGACTTTTTGTTCTTCTATTTTCTTAAGGGCATCTGCCGGAGTTGTAACGCCCCACATCTGGTAGAATGTATTCATATTGAATGGCAAGTTATAAAGCTTGCCTTTATAATTCGCAATGGGGCTATTTGTATAGCGATTGAATTCTACAATAGAGTTTACAAAGTCCCATACTTGTTTGTTGTTGGTATGAAAAATATGGGCGCCATACTTGTGTACATTAATTCCTTCAATGTTTTCGCAATAGACATTGCCTCCCAATTGCGGGCGCTTATCAATGACTAGGCATTTTTTGCCAGCCTTATGGGCGTGATATGCAAAAGTTGCTCCAAATAAGCCGGAGCCAACGATGAGGTAGTCATATTTTGCGTTCATTTCTATAGACCTTTCTTGTTTTTAATCTCTTTGATAGTTTGTATTATATAATCAAAACTTTCCATTTTGAATAATTTAGCACATAGCAGATAGAAAATCATTCCGATTATTGTCAAAACAATTAATTGCAACATTGCAGGAATTGCAATCGTCTTTGAAAGCGCGTAAATACATATTCCCATCGCTGTAGCTAATCCAAATGAAGGTAAAATATCTCTCATTTGCTCTAGATATCCATAGTTTAGCAATTTTTTGTTTGGATAGGCGTTTACAAAAGCTCCTAATGGAGCTGTAATAGCAGTTGCTGCCGCAATCCCTATGGGAGATTGGTAAAAAATTAAAGCCAAAGATAAAGCAATCAAGGAATAACCTTTTTTTATAAATTCAAGTTTCAAAAAAATATCACTGCGACCAACTGCGTTTATAGCAGATAAATTTGTTGTATGAATGGGCCAAAATGCGTAGCTAAAGCAACATATCTGTATAAAGGGCGCTGCTGGTAACCATTTTTCGCCAAGAACAACAATTGTAAGCGGCTCTGCAACGGCGGCAAGTCCTGCCATCAATGGTAATATTGCAAATGAACTTATAGAAATAGCTCGGCGGGCAACGGATTTTAAGCGAACTCGATCATCTTGTAATGATGAAAAAGATGGTAACATGACTGATTGAATTGACGTGTTTATATTATTAACAATCAAATTAGGAAATTGATCCCCTCGATTGTAAAAACCTAAATCTGCAGGCGAAAAAAACTTGCCAATAATTAGATTTTGCAAATTTCTAAAAACCGTATCTAGTAGACCTGAACACAGTAATTTCCATCCAAAAGAAAATAACTGTTTCCATCGTTCAAAAGAAAAAATTAAAGAAGGTCGCCATTTAACTGTAAACCACATAATAATGCATACAAGTAAGGAATTTGACAATTGCTGGGCGACAAGAGCCCATACTCCCAATCCCTTATAGGCGCAAATAACCCCAATTGTACCTGCAGGAATTATGGCTCCGATACTTCGATAGAAAAGTTTTTTAAACATCATATTCCGGGCTACGTAAGCTTCTTGAATGGAATTGACGGCTCCAAGTAGGAGTATTAAACCCAATACACGAATCACCGGAATGAGAGACGTTTGATTGTTGTAGAATTTGGCAATTAGCGGGGCTCCAACAAATAGAACTCCATATAGAACAAGTGAAAGACCCAAACTTGCGTAAAATACTGTAGAAAAGTCTATGTTGTCTGCATTTTTCTTTTGTATTAGAGCTGTGTTCAAACCGCTTTGTACGAAAACATTTGCAATAGCGATAAATACAGTTACTAATGCTATTAATCCAAAATCTGATGGTGCTAACAATCGTGCAAGAACTATTGCTACGATAAACTGAACGCCTTGTGTTCCTATGCGCTCAAAAAATTTCCAAAAAAGAGAAGATATGACGGAAGACTTTAGTGACATGTTTATTTGCTGATTTAATCGTTGGAGATAGGAGTAATCCTATTTGCTCTTCGGTATATATATACCTCTCCTTGGCAAATCGAATTTTGTGTATGCTGAGTACAATCTCCGATTTTGTTGTATCGTTTTTGTAGGAATTTTTTGGCTATTTGAATACCCACTTTTTATACGTTACAGTATTAAAGGATGCTCTCTATTATTGTTTTTCAATACATTCCTTTTATATGAGAGATGATACTCTTTTGTAGCTATTCAGATTTCAATGTAAGTAAACCTTTAGATCGTTTCTTTTTTTCTGCAACAGGTATACCGAAATTGATAGTCCATGGAGCGAGATTTTTATTAACTAAAGTCATTGCTCCGGTAACCGCACCTTCTTCAATAACGATGGATGGAAAGACGACTGTATTTGTGCCTAATTGAGAATATTTTTTCATGGTGACAGGGCCTCCTTCGACATTTGTAAATTTGCTTGTGTGAATTGGCCCGATTAGATAATTTCCGCTAAAATCATCCATTGCAGAAAAAATAGTGCATCTTGGTGAAATTCCTGTGTAGTCTTCGAGATAGATTCCTTTTGCTCCGTATAAGGCACTATATGCAGAAATGTGAATATGAGAACCTATTGTTATTGTTCCACTCAGTATACAAAAATCGTCAATTCTTACATTGTCTCCGATACTTATTTTTTCTGGAGAGTAAATTGAACATTTTCTACTTATAAGGACTGTATGTCCATATTTTTTTAAACCTAATTTTTGTAGTTCTTCTTCTGTATAAAAGCTATTCATGAAAGGTTCCTTTTAATTAATTTATTTTGTACCTTTTTTTTAGTTTAGTCCAACAACTTCCCAGTGCCCACCTTTATCGGGCCCCACTCGAACCAGGAAACCTTTTTGCTTCAGCACTTCTATATTATGCTTTACGCCACCTGTGGTTGCTGATTTAACATTTGCTACAATTTCAACAATGCTTGTATTGGGGTGTCCCTTTATATAATTCAATAAATCTATTTGTTTATCTGTTAAATTTTCTAGATGGTTTTCTAGATGGTTTTCTAGATGGTTTTCTAGATGGTTTTTTACTGCGTTCCGACAATCCTTTACAGAACTTTTTCGATAATAAGTTACCGTAGAGCAAATCAAGTCGCTTGAAAATTCAACTGAATTATGAGTAAGCTTTTCCCATGTAAGCATTTTATCAATGCCATATCCTGCGTTTTCACTCAACTTTGCAAACCGGAAAAGTTTGATAAGCACTGGATTTCGTGGCATAGAATGCATTTGTTTTTTCAGTTCGTTCAAGTCGAACATGAAACGACCGGCGTTCTGGAACTCTATTCGATTTGTAAACACCCTTACTGTTGAATGCATGGGACTAAAGTAGTCTGCATGAGCAAGCATATTCACAAGGCCTTCGCGCAAAGCATATAGCTCCGAATTGTCGTCTGGAGCAAATCCATCCGGACCTGCCGTAAAAGGGGCATCCACATGGAGACGTAACCGCTGAATTAGAACATTGTAGTATTCCCAAATGTTTTCTTGTTCCGGCATGCGGAATGTGTATCGTGGTTCTGCTTCACCTGGGGTAGTTCCTGGAATTTCAAGCATGTCAATCCAGAAATTACTAACATGCAACTGGACTGCATCGCGCTTACCAAGCATTAGTAACCCACCATAAGTGAGCAAACCTTTTCGTGTAATGCCTGTTTTTTCACAAAATTCTTCCGGCGGTAATTCGTTATACGGGAAGTCTGGATTGACATTGGCAATCCTATTTCGATAAGTTAGTAACGAATGCTGATTCAGCATTTCAATAGAGGAATCTTCAATAACCTGTTCACTCTTTGTTCCGAAAGCTTGGTCGCGAAACATTGCGTTGATTTCTATTTCAGATGCTCGCCTATCACCACTTCCCGAGCGCAAGAATGTATTTTGAAGTGAATTTACATATATCGGTTTTATTAGCGATGATGGTATGTAAATGGCTATTACAAGTTTGCCCTGAATCTTATACTTCTTTGCAGAAACCGAAATTTGGTGATTTAATTTCTGCTTGCCGTTGACTACATTGAAAAAATCAGATTCAATCTTTTCTCCGTTTTGAATCCCGGTTACTTCAAATTTTTTGCCAATCTGTTTAACGCCAAGAACAATCCATCCACCAGAAGTATTTGAAAAAGCACTAACAGATTCCCAAATGTTCTTGGGGAGTTCTGTTGCTGCCTCTTTGACTTCAAAGTCGTCCCACTCAATATCTTTGAGCTTTTCTAATAGTTCATTCCTGGTCATGTTGGAAATATAAAAACTATACCTTGCCGATGATGATTTCTAAAACCCGACTGATATCGTTTTCACTCAGTCCCGCATGCATAGGTAAACAAATTACCTCGTTTGCCATTCTAGTTGCAACAGGAAGGTTTTCCTTGGTTGCTGAAGGCAGGCCTCGATACATGGCAAAATCGCTAATGAGCGGATAGAAATAACGACGCCCCAAAACATTTTGCGACTTCATTTTTTCGTATAATGCATCACGGCTCATACCGTATTCAGCTTCATTCACGAAAATCGGGAAGTACGAATAGTTATAAGTAACATCTTCGCGTTCTTTAAACGTGGAAATGCCAGGAATGTTTGTAAGAGCCTTGCGATAAGTTTCGGCAACTTTCTTACGAGCTGCGATTGCCCCATCAATATGCTTGAGATTACAAAGACCATAAGCTGAACGAATTTCATCCATCTTGCTATTGATGCCTGGAGCTACCACAGTAGTTTCTCCGGCAAAGCCGAAATTCTTGAGATAGTCAATGCGCTTCTTGGTGCGTGCATCATGACAAATTAGAGCGCCACCTTCAACCGTATTGTAAGTCTTTGTCGCATGGAAACTGAGCGTATTCATGTCGCCTGCATCAAGGATGGTGCGGTCGTTCACCTTCACGTTGAATGCATGTGCTGCATCATAAATCACCGCAAGACCATATCGGTCCGCAATTTCCTGAATGGCATCGATGTCGCAAGGGTTCCCGTAAACGTGCACCGGCATAATGGCTGTCGTTTTGGGTGTAATAGCTTCTTCAATTTTCTGCGGGTCTAGGTTGCCCGTTGCCGGATCCACATCTACAAATACTGGAGAGAGACCATTCCACCAGATTGAGTGCGTCGTTGCAACAAAACTGTATGGAGTCGTGATGACCTCTCCGGTAATGCGCATCGCTTGCAAAGCTGTAATCAGGGGGAGTGTTCCATTTGTAAAAAGGCTGATATATTCCACACCAAGGTACTCTGCAAGAGCCTTTTCCAATTCCTGATGATAATGACCGTTATTGGTTAGCCATTTGCGATTCCAAATGTCTTTGAGAAAAGGTTCAAATTCTTCCAATGAAGGAAGAAGTGGGGATGTGACTGTAATTAAAGATTGTGCCATATATGTCCTTCTATAACTATATAAAAAATAAAAACATAAACAAATATGTTTTATTTGGCAATTTTTTTCTAGATGAAAAAAGATCTATTATCAATATTTATCGTAATATAGTGTTGCTATTCGCGGTTTTGTTGTTATATGGTGACAATATGACATTTGGTACATGCTTTGTATGATTTTTTTTGAAAGGATCATAATTTAAAAAAGTCTGAATTTTAGAAAAAAATATTTTGCAATAATTTTCAAACATCTTCTCCAAAACACCTTATTAGGTATTTTGGCGTATGAATAATTTTTAAAAATTTTCCTGTTTTCGGTATAATATTCAAAGCCTGTTCCATTAAAAATAAAATCATTTTTTTCTGAAATTTTTTGATTGGAATGGATTGATTGAAGGTTGCTGTTGCTTAAATAATGTTCTCCCGAATTATCCCATCCCATGTTTCGAACAAGTGAAATAGCTGCGGGCATTATTACATCCATTTTTTCTAGTTTTGCATAAATACTTAAAGGTGAATCACTCATAAGTCCATTCCATCTAAATGCATAATCATAAAAATTAAGGGCGCGATTACCGCCATTATCCAAATAAATTTTGAAAAAATTTATTAAAGAAAATTTTTTTCTAAAAAAATTTATGCTTAGTGATTCTGCTTTTTCATCTCGATTTTTCCAAATACCATATCCCCATGCTGAAAAGTCAACATTTTCTCTTATAAAAGTATTGTTATTATATTTTAAGGGATATGGATGACGGTATCCGTTAATGGCTAGTACGGATGTGTCGTTTTGAAATATTTCTAATCCCTTGTTCATGTAAACTAAAAAATTCGGACTAAAAATATTGTCATCTTCACTTACAATAATACGGTCATATTTAGTTAGGACCTCTTTTTTTAATTCATTGAGATTTCCATGTTTTCCTAAACCGTAGTTGAATTTTCGTTCTATAATATTTAAAGATTTAAAATTTAAATTTTTTTTGTTTTTCTGCAAATAAATCTTAATTTTGTTATAGCCGTCCCTATGCGAATCATTTGCTGGATAATCTAATCCGATAAAAACATCTGTTTTATTAGCCCAAGTGCAATGTGCTAGCGATTCTAGGCATTCTACAAAATGTTGATATCTGCACAATGTTGGAATAATTACGGGAGCGAATGTTTTTACTATAACACTTGTCATGAATACATCCTCAATCAATTATTATTTTATCATTTTTGCGATTTCGATATATACCATTTTTTTTAACTGTTGCCGGAATGCCTGCTAGTAAAGTATATGATGGAACATTGTACTTTTTGTTAAGCATAGAACACGATGCGACTACGCAAAAATCTGGTAAAAAGGTTCCCTTAAAAGTGCAACATTTAGAGCCTAACCAACAACTCTCGCCAATTTGTATAGCTTCATATGCTTTATGGAGATCTTTTGTAAATTGATTTTCTACACAAGATAGTCTATGAAAGTCAGTATCAACAATAAAGTTCTCAAAACCGATACTTACATCATTGGCAAAGTCTATTTTGTAGTGGCTAACAAGTTTCAATGCTGCGTTACATTCGAAATTATCACCAATAGAAACAGTAGCTTTGGGCCCTATTGATATAAATGAATCGCTGCCGATTAAGCATTTGCCTTTGAATACTAATGTTCCTCCGTTGTTTTCATAGGTTATTCCTGAATTTGGATAAATAGAGCATGTGTGTTTTCCTAATATAATCATGGAATGCCAAATCTTATTAGATTCAATAATTATGCGTCCCTTGCATTTTATTAGACTTGATTTATATAAAATAATTGGAAGCTTTATTGCCTGTTTAAATGGTAAGTAATGAAAGTTAAAATACAATGTATATGGCAGACACCGTAGTTGCCTCAATAAGATTGCAATTTTATCAAAAAAATAATTCATCATAAAAATCTAAAAAAGTAATATTGTTAAAAATGAATATGCATTCCGTTTAATCGGGAAATGATCTTTTTACACGATATTTTGCAAAAAGAATTTTTAATATTTTTTTCTTATTTTCCCATGATGTCAATGAGATTAAAATACGAGGTATCATCAACAGGTGCATAAAACGAAAAATAATAAGTTGGATCGGCGAAAATATTTTGCTTGCATATATAAATCGACTTTTTAAAGGCATTTGCATTTTTTGAAGTATGTGTTTTTGATTTTTTGATGACTCGCCAGCAAGGTGAATGATTTTTGGTGTATTGATAATGTAACTTTGGAAACCATGCTTTAAAAAACGATATTGTAATTCTGTTTCTTCGTAATACATAAAGAAATCAGAATCAAATAGACCGCATTTTTCGAGAACTTCACGTCGAATAAATAAATCTGCTCCTGTAACAACTGCAACTTGTAATGGGTAAACATTTTTTTGTTGATTAAGATCGCGCTTTTTATATGGATTATATATTCTGGGTATAATATAACACAGAATTTCTTTGAATATCCAAGAAAGGCAGGGATATATAGTATGGTATGAATGTATTCGAGATCCATCATTCTTTTGCATAACACATCCTACACAACCTATTTTTTGGGGTGCATTTTGCATGAAATCATAAAATTCCTTTACTGCATTATTTAATAGGATGGTATCTGAATTTAGTAAAAAAATATAATTTCCGGTTGCATACTTGTAGCCTAAATTATTGCCTCTTCCAAAACCTAGATTCTCATTCGAATAAATGTATTTTATGCGAGAATCCTTTTCAAAAAAATCTTTACTACCATCAGAACTTGCGTTATCAACTAGTATAACTTCAAATTCAACATCGTGTGTTTTGGAAAAGATACTTTCAATACATTTTGATGTCATTTGGCATGTGTTGTATGTGATGATGATAATAGAAACTTGCATTTGTTGTTACCTCAAACTATTTTCTCTTCTTTGTTTATTTTTCCTAGCATGTAACAAATAAATGGTAATGCGATACATTCGTTAACATATATTATTGGACCAGATGCAATTGATGCTAATAGAATATATGCAAAACAGTATTTTAAATATAGAAATCTAAATGGAATCTTTATTTTCCATGTAGCCCAAGTAAGTGATATTAATCCCAATATGGCTAAAATTCCGTATAAGTGATAAAAATAAGCCAACCCTACATCGGAACCGAAACATAGTGTTTTTGATTCGTTTTGTACAACCTTCTTTGCATAGGCGCTTTGTTCAGTTGGTACTCCGTTGCCAAAAATTCTAGTAATTAAGTTTTCTTGAGCCTCGTTTATGTAATATCTTGTAGCAGTAATTCTGATGTTTTCTCCTCCTCGATCTTCGTGTCGTTCTATTTCGGTTAATTCAACTAATCTTTGATAAAAATCCATTTTTGAAATAGAAATAAAACCAATTGTTACAATGATAAGCAAAAATGCCCATTTTTTTATGCTGATGTGGAAAAAACAGAACATTAAGCATAGCGCTGTTGTTATAACTATAACTTGTCTAACAATCCCCAAAATAACACTAATTGCACATATGATGAAGAAAAAAACATATTTTTTTGATGAATTTTTTAATAGAAGCATGTTGAGACTGTAAAACATAAAACATATTTTAAACGTATCTCCGTTTGCGGTCATTCTTGTTCCTCGTATAGAAGAATCTACAAAAGATCCGAAAAGAATGTTGGGGTATAGAATCCATATTTGGATAACTACAAGAGCGCTAGTTAAGCCTATGAAAAAAATGATTTGTTCAGTGAACCGGATGTTTGGCTGTAATTTTAGTAAGATAAAAAATAACATATATGATAAAAAACGGGGTAACATTGCAAAAAAACTTTCCGTGAAAGACTGTCCTTCATGCATTGTACTTGCTGTACCTATTGAAAACAGCATACCCACGCCAATCAAAAAAAAACCTTTAAAATAGGGTGTTATTTTTATTTTATTTTTTATGAGAAATATGTATAAAAAAACAAATGAAATTGTTTGTATGTAACGAAGTGCTTTGGGTGTAATATCAAAAAAAGTGGGATCGAAAAAAGACAAGCATCCTAGAATGTATGTAAAAAAAAGGACATGTTTTATATGATTGCTTATGGAATTCATTTTTCACTCCTTTTGAAAAGTGATGGATTAATGGTAAAATACATGGTTATTTAAAAGTCTTATATGCGTTTGTAATGTGTTGACAAAGTTTGTGTAAATCTGAATTTTGTTTTTCGGAAATTAATTGCAATTGTTGTGTTATTTTTTTTTCGGAAATTTTATTTTCTATAGCAAGTAAAATTCTTGTTTGAATTTCGTTGATGTCATAGGGATTGATATAATAAACAGCATCTCCGCAGACTTCAGGAACAGAACATATGGCAGACACAATACAAGTTTTACCGTATTTCATTGCTTCTAATGGAGGCATTCCAAATCCTTCGTTTAGGGTCGGATAAAGAAAAATATCACAATTGGCGTAAAGCCCTTCAAGCGATTCTGTAGAAACGTAATCATAAGAAATATATTTGTCTTTATGTACGATTGTTTTAATTATTTTTGGGGGTAATTTCCCAATAGTTACAACTTTATGCTTTTCAAGTAATCTCTTTGAAAAAAGTTTTTCTAAAGCAACGATTGCCCGATATGAATTTTTTTCAATCCTGTCGCAATTGATTAATAGAATGTATTTATCATTGATAATTGGCTTGTCTATTTTGGGGGACAAACAGACTTTTTGAGGGGTGTATAAGCATTCGATATTTTTATTTAATAATGGGTAAAAATTTTTTATCGCGTATTTTGTATGATTTGAAACGCATACAATATTATCTAAATTTAATATTCCTTTTTTTAATAACTCTATATTTTTTTTTCGATAAAATTCCTTTATTTTATTTTTTATAAATGATTTGATTGAAGCCCATGGGGATGCGTAATATTTGTATGCGAAATCATCTCCTGGAAATTCTATAGAACGTAGTCCGTGAATTGTTCCGAAAAATACTGTTTCTGTTGGAATTCGTAAAGTCCCATACATGTATGGAAGACCAGAATAGAATACATCATATTTCGTTTTATCTAAAATTTTTTGGATATCCGCTTTTGTTTTTATAGGTTCTATTGTAATCTTATGTGTGTTAATAGATTCTAGAATCCATTCGTCAAGAAAAAGTGCTGGATTGAAAAAAACGGTAATAGAGCATTCTTCAGAAAAAAAATTTATCAAGTGATTGTATACTGATTTTATATATTCTGCTCCTCCATGATATTTATAACCGGCTAATGGCTGAGCTTGCCATAAATCAAAAAGAATTGACTTCATGTTAATCCTCTTATTTTGCAGATGTTGATTGACGATGCTATTCTATCGAATGTGAAAATAGTATTGTATTATTCTTTATTTAATAAGCTTCTAGCCTCAAATGAAATGACTAAGATTTCCATAAAATTAATTTTTTTCAATTTCATCAATAACCTCAAGTAATTTTTTAGCCTCTTCTGCCCAATTGTATTTTTTTAGTATTATCTCGGCTGATTCAACTGGGTCCTGTAATAATTTGTCTAAGTTATAATCGTATTTATGAGGATCTATATAATGTGCACTATTTTCATAAATTTCGGGCAAACATGTTGTGTTTGACAGAATCAACTGTGCTCCACAAGATAATGCTTCTAAAGGAGGAATTCCAAATCCTTCATAAATTGCGGGGTGTATAAATGCTTTGCAATTGGACATAAGCGCTTTCATTTGTTCATCACTAATGTAACCCGTAAAAAAGATGTTCTCATTTTTTAAAGTTTCTTGTCCAACATTTGTTGCCCCGTCATATTTCCCGCATATTATAAATTGCTTCAATGGATTTCTTTTGGCAATTTCTTTAATCCATATGAAATTCTTTTGAGGAGATAAACTGCTTAACGCCATAAAGTATTCATGGCGGATGATTTTTGGGGGAAAAATTGAAAAAATAGACTCGTCTGGGTTGATTCTATTTAAATGCTGCCAACCATTTCGCAAAATTGCAAAACGACTTGTCGGAATGTTTAAATTTTCTGCTAATCGATTTTTTGAATAATTGCTTACCGTTAGTATTTTTTTTGCTCGTTTTGCGGCCCCATAGGCTAAGATTCTGTGCCAAATTGTAGATAGCTTCCCATATAAGTTTGTTGTTAGTAAATTTGATATTTCGAAATAAGCTGCATCGTGAATGCAAACGATTCCTGGTGACCAAAAAGGACATGTTGTGGTCAGGTTTATTGAAAGTAATTTATTTTTGACTATGTATCGGAGAAAACTAATTTGTTCCCATAAATGGCTTTTGACGGAACCATATTTTACAATTTTAATGTTTTCGTATTGTGCATGGATCTGGGCGTATTGGGGTACGACTATGACGAATTCTTCTGGCTTTACAATTTTGTCTAATTCTCTTACGATTTCGTTGGCAAACCTTTCCTGTCCAGTTTGCTTCCGAATGAGATATCTACCATTTATTGCGTATTTTAACATATTTTTAAATTTTGTTAAGTAAGATTGCTAATTTTAAAGATAATGTTCCTAAAATTGAATTTCTGCGAAATTTTGAAGAAAATAAAATTGATAATTTGGTTGTGATTGATTTTTTGTATTTTTGTAGTTTGACTAAAAAATCTTTGTCTTCTTTATCTAATAAATGTAAATAGCCTTCCAATAATTGCTCTATGGGTATGTGATATACATTTTGTTTTGCAAAAAAAGATTTGAGTCTTAAAAGTCTGCTTTTCCATAGATGTCCTTCTCCTGATGCGTTTAACCCATAGCTAATGTGGTAAAAATATGGTTGTGCATCATATATGATTTTCCCAAACAGATAACAGATTAATCCGCACCAATAATCATGAGGTGTATTGTCTAAAGGCCTTTTTTTTAATATCAAATTACGTGCCGTTTCGTTAATAACAATAGAGCATCCTTGTGCATATTCTTGAACTAAGGCGTTTTGGTGATTTATTGGCTTGGGTAAACGTATGATTTGATTGGATAATGGTTTTAGCTTTTGGTCTGTTGATATTTTGTTGCAGTGAAATAACAAGGCTTTTTGGGGGTCTTCTTTTTTTAATGATAGAATAGCGGTTGCTAATTTATTGTCAAACCATAAATCATCTTGGTCGGAAAATGCATAGAAATCAGCTTTTGGGGCGGCTTCTAAACCTAACATGAAACTTTGCTGCCATCCAACATTTTTCCCAAAATCAACATCTATATTAGAATAATTTTGTTTATATCTCTCTAAAATGTCTCTTGTGCTGTCGTCGGTAGATCCATCATCTCGAATATAAATATGCATGTCAACATTTATTTGAGACAATATAGACTTTAATTGCCTGTCAAGATGTTTTGATCCGTTGTATGTTGAAATTATTATTGTTACTGAATTCATAATTTACTGCAATTTAAATGATGAGTCTGTAATAAATAGGGAAAAAAAGTCGAAATATAATTGGAATTATAAATTTACAATAAGCGTTTTTTAAACGTAGTATTATGTATTTGTCTGTTATGGGGTGTGGGTTGCATGAAATCTCTTTTGAATTTCTTGTACTTTGGTTTTCTGGTAACAGAAAATGTAAAGGTATATTATTTTCCCATAATGTATAGGATAGACTTAGTTGATCTCTGCGTGAATAATTTTTTCTCCAAAACCACCAATCATTACTTTGCTTTATCACATCTTCTGAATTGTGTATACGGTAAATTACATTCGCTTCGTATAGTCCGAAATGTTTTGGAAAATGATTTTTTTTATAAAAAGACATTTGTTCTTTTACTTTTCTAAAATTTCGTTCTTTGCCTTTTAGTAATACCATTAAGCTTTCTTCATATAAGCAATCCCTTTCTTGGTGTTTTACTCCTGCGAATGATATTCCTTTTGAATGTAATTGTTCTATGGAATCGAATATGAATTTTGTTTTTATGTTGACGTTGGCGTCTACGTAAAGCGAGATATCGTAATCTTTTAAAACCTTGTGTGGCTGTAATTTGGGGAACCTTGATACTAGTTGATTCTCGTTAGAATTAAGAGATATTTTTCGAATTTTCCAAATACCAATACGAGAATCCTTGAAGTCATTAGAAAAGCAAATGTAATCATAAGATGCATCAACATAACTATGCTGTGCTAATTGCTCATAATTTCCCGTTAGTACGGTATATACAACTTTCTTTATAGACACTTTGTGTTCCTCAAATTTTTTTAAGGTCGCGTAGAGTCGTTGTTTTTATCATTTTTTTTGAAGAATAATATTGAATTCAAATTTCAAACTTAGCTTGCATTATTAAATACTACCTCATAACTATTGGTTTTATACGTGCGTGTAGAAACCCTAGTAATGTTAGGCTAATGCTTTTAGGGGCGTGTTGGTAAAAAAGTGCGGCGATTGTTTGAAATATATTCTTTTTGACTGGTCTTTCTGGATCGTTTTTCCACGGAGATCTTTGTTTATAGGATTTCCATTCATCAAAAAATGGGCCGACAGAATTTTTCATCCAAGGTCGCGATATGCAAAACAGGGTTACAAAATGAGCAATAGTTGGATCATTTTTGGCTTCATTTATTTCCGCGCTGGAAAGGCAGGCACTAGGTTGTCTGTATTCTAACAAATCGTTAAAGTCAAATGCTGTATACACCGAAATGCAGTTGTATTGAGGGTGGACGATTTTTATTGCACCTTGCAAGGCTAAATTGATGATTCCTTGGTCTGCGTAAGGAACACGACCATTAAATTTGAGTATAATAGATTCGATATTGTCTTCGATATGGTGGCTTCTCCAGGCTTGTAAATCGATTAGCATCATGCCTGCATTTATATAAGTCGCATTGTCTGCTAATCCGACTCTAGAACGATGTTGCTTGCTGATACAATCCATTACTCCACATACAATATTATTTTCGAAATCTGTATTATACAGTGGTTTGATTGAATGACGTACAATAGTATCGCAATCAAGGTATAATGCTTTATTGCAAGATTCTGGGAGTAGAGTTGATAAAAATAATCTTGAAAAAGTACTTATTGATCCCCTTTGTTGGGAAAGATTGTTTAACTTAAGTTTAAGGTCTTTTAAAGGGATTAATGTTATTGTTCTATGGTATTCTTTTGCAAGCTGTTCCAAATTTGCTTTATTTTTTTGTTTTATTCCATCGTCCAAAATAAAGACAACAATTTCCTCAACGTCCTTATTGTTTTCAAATAAGGAGAGCATGGACACGCCCATTATTTCCGCAAAATTATCATCACTTGCATAAACGATATTCATAATCAATCCATTTTGTTTTGTAAAATTCTATGGGGTGTGAGTCCGACGCTCTAACCGGTTGAGCTTAAAATTGATGTTGCTGTAGCGCAAATCAACCGACTTTTCAAAAGCTGTTATTGTCCTGAATAATGTAAATGCGCAATTGAACATCATTATAATTCCAATAATTATTTTTTACAATTTACATATATGTGGGGAATCTTTACAAGCCCCTAGAGTACAAAAGTGTTTAAAAACATTACAATTTTTTTTTCACTCTTTTCTCATCCCCTCCCTCCATACCACTCCGCATACCATTCTGCGAATTTTCTTAGCCCTTCCCTGAGCGGGGTGGCTGGTTTGAATCCGAAATCGGTTTCTAGGGCACATGTGTCGGCGTAGGTCACTGGCACGTCGCCGGGTTGCATGGGCACAAGTTCCTTGTGCGCTTCGAAGTCGTAATCGGCGGGGAGTACCTTTGCGCGAACGAGCTCTTCCTGGAGGATGGTCACGAAGTCGAGCAGGTTCTCGGGGTGGTTGTTGCCGATGTTGTAGACCTTGTACGGCGGGAGTGGTAGTCCGTCTTCGCCGTTCTGCTTTTCGGGGGCGTGCTGCATCACGCGTACAACGCCTTCGACGATGTCATCGATGTAGGTGAAATCGCGCATGCACTTGCCGTAGTTGAATATCTGGATGGTCTTGCCTGCCTTGAGCTTGTTGGTGAAGCCGAAGTAGGCCATGTCCGGGCGACCTGCGGGGCCATAGACGGTAAAGAAGCGCAGTCCCGTGCTCGGGATGTTGTAGAGCTTGCTGTAGGCATGCGCCATGAGTTCGTTACTCTTCTTGGTGGCGGCATACAGCGATACGGGGTTGTCCACTTTGTCGTCGGTGGAGTAGGGAACTTTCTTGTTACTGCCGTACACGCTGGAGGAACTTGCGTAGACGAGGTGTTCGAGTTCGCCATTGCTTGCTCCCTTGCGGCATGCTTCGAGAATGTTGTAAAAGCCAATGAGGTTGCTCTGGATGTAGGCGTCGGGGTTAGTGATGGAATAGCGGACGCCGGCCTGGGCGGCGAGGTTCACAACGACGGCGAAGCGGTATTTTTCGAATAGGCTGTCGATGGCGGTTTTGTCGGCGAGGTCCGCTTTGATGAAGGTCCACTTTTTGCCTGTTGCGGTCGCTAACGCCTCGATTTCTTTGAGGCGTTCGTACTTGATGTTCACGTCATAGTAGTCGGTAATGGAATCGAGTCCAACGAGTTCTGAGCAGGTGTAGCCGTTCAGCAACTTTTTGCAGAGGTTGCATCCGATAAAGCCTGCGGCTCCTGTCACAAGGACTGTTTTTCCATCTAGAATAACGTTTTTATCAAGCATTATATATTCCTTTGCAACAAACCCAAAACACCTATATTGCTGAACCTTTACTGGATCCTTCACTTCACTGCGTTTCGTTCAGGATGACGCGTGTGGCTTAGCATCCAATCGCAGAGTATTCGAATCCGGCTTCGGCAAGTTCCTTGGCGTCATAGATATTGCGTCCGTCGATGATGAGCGCGTTCTTCATCGACTTCTTCATCACGCCGAAGCTTGGCATGCGGAACTGTTTCCATTCGGTTACGAGCAGGAGGGCTTCGGCATCGAGCAACGCTTCGTACATGTCGTTGCAGTAGACGATTTGGCTTTCGATGGTGGCGGCATCTTCTCGCGCAGCCATTCTACGTTTGCATTCGTTCATGGCGACTGGGTCGTACACGCGGACGATTGCTCCGGCCTTCGTGAGTTTGTCGATGAGCACGAGGGCGGTTGCTTCGCGCATGTCGTCAGTTTCTGGTTTGAAGGCTAGGCCCCACATGGCGATGGTCTTGCCCTTGAGGTTCGCTTCGCCGCCAAATCGCTTTGCGAGTTTGTTAAAAAGAACGGTCTTTTGGTATTCGTTCACTTCTTCGACGGCTTTTAAAACGCCCATCTTGTAGCCGTTCTTTTCGGCGGTCTTGATGAGAGCCTTCACATCCTTGGGGAAGCAACTTCCGCCGTAGCCACAGCCGGGGTAGAGGAACTTCGAACCGATGCGGGTGTCGCTACCGATGCCCTTGCGGACCATGTTCACGTCGGCACCGACGAGTTCGCAGAGGTTCGCGATGTCGTTCATGAAACTGATGCGGGTCGCGAGCATGGAGTTCGCGGCGTACTTGATCATTTCGGCGCTCGGGATGTCCGTGAAAATCACGCGGAAGTTGTTGAGCATCATCGGGCGGTAAAGGCGGGTCATGAGTTCCTTAGCTTGTTCGCTTTCGACGCCCACGACAACGCGGTCGGGCTTCATGAAGTCCGTGATGGCACTGCCTTCTTTCAAAAATTCCGGGTTGCTTGCAACATCGAACGGAACGTTCACGCCGCGCTTGTCAAGCTCTTCTTGAATGGCGGCCTTGACCTTCTTGGCGGTTCCGACCGGGACGGTGGACTTGGTCACAAGAACAGTGTATTTTTTGATGTTCTGGCCGAAGGTGCGGGCAACGGCGAGCACGTATTGCAAGTCGGCGGAGCCGTCTTCGTCTGGGGGCGTTCCTACAGCGCTAAAGACCATTTCTACATCGTCAAGAATGCTTGCTAGATCGGTTGTAAATTTGAGGCGGCCTTCGCGCTGGTTGCGGAGTACCATTTCGTCGAGGCCCGGTTCGTATATAGGGATTTCGCCTTTTTGGAGGGATTCGATTTTAGCTTGATTCACATCAACGCAAGTCACGTTGACGCCCATTTCGGCAAAGCATGTGCCGCTGACAAGTCCTACATATCCTGTTCCGACAATCGCAATATTCATAAAAATCCTTGCTGGTATTTGTTTTAATAATCGTAAAGAAATGTAACAAAAATATCATGTAAGTTGCTGTCCGTTGGGATTATATTGAAGGACTGTTGGGTGTATTTGCAATTTCTCACAATTGGGTACAGCTGTATCCAGTTTTTGCTTTAGTGAAGGGGCGTTCCGTTTTATTTCGCGATATATTATATAGTGTCGAATAATGGAAAGGAGTGTGCCTTATGCAGGTTAAATTTGGCTTGAAACAGTTTATCCCTCTCGCGGCGGCTTTGCTTTCGCTAGCAACGGCTGCGACCGCCGCAACGGCTTACATCAACCAAGTCGGTTATCGTACTTCGGATCCGAAGGAATTTGCCTTGACCGAAGGTAATGGCGATATCGAAATTGTCGATGCCGCTGGTCAAACTGTTCTCAAGGTCACTCCGAAGGCGGCTTCTTATTGGAATCCCGGTGCAGTGAATGTGCAGTTGGTTGATATTTCTGAATTGAAAACTCCGGGAACTTACAGCATCAAGCAGGGCGGTCAGGTTCTTCGTTCTGACTTGAAAATTGCAGATAAAGTTTTCGAAGATGTCGCGAAGGCGTCGCTCAAGTGGTACTATTATCAGCGTGCTTCCATGGCTTTGGAAGAACAGTATGCCGGCGATTGGAAACGCGATGCGGGTCACACGAATGCAACAGTGGACCTTCATAAATCCACAGGTGCTTCGGGAACAATCCAGTCGAGCAAGGGCTGGTACGATGCTGGTGACTATGGCCGCTATATTGTGAACTCGGGCATTACGACTTACACGCTCCTTTCGCTTTACGAACACTATCCGGAATTCTTCAAGACGTTCAAGTGGAATATTCCTGCCGAAGGAACGCTCCCGGATTTGCTTGCCGAAATCAAGTACAATCTCGATTGGATGTTGACCATGCAGGCATCTGACGGTATGGTTTACCACAAGCTTTCAACGCTCCAGTTCCCGGGCGACGTGATGCCTATCAAGGATACGGAAAAACTTTATGTTATCGGTAAAGGAACTGCCGCAACGCTTGATTTTGCTGGCGTGATGGCTGCTGCATATCGTGTGTATAAACCGTTTGATGCAACATATGCAACCCAGTGCCTTGAAGCGGCCAAGAAGGCTTATGCTTGGGCACTCCAGAATCCGAAAGTCGCATTCTACAATCCGATGGATGTGGCAACAGGTTCTTATAGCGATGGTGAATTCTCCGATGAATTTGCTTTTGCTGGCATGGAATTGTTTATCTCTACAGGGGATGTTTCGTACAAGCCGACGATAGATGAAAACAAGGTGAATATTGTTCCTGCATGGCCTGAAATGTACGGCCTTGCACTTTATGGTGCCGCCTCTCACGCAACGGAAGTAGGGGCAGATGCTGAAAAGGCAAAGTCGATGTTGATTAATTATGCAGATGAATTTGTCTATCAGGCTTCGAAAGGCTTTGGCGTTGTGATGGCAAATGAAGACTTTGTCTGGGGCTCCAATGCTGTGGCCGGTAATCAGGGCGTATTCCTTCTTTATGCTTACTACATTACGGGCGAGCAAAAGTATTACGAAGCTGCCAAAAAAGTAATGGACTATTTGCTTGGAAAGAACCCGCTTGACATGTCTTTCTTGACTGGTTTTGGAACGAAGTCGCCGATGTTGCCGCACCATCGCCCGAGTACAGCGGATAAAATTACGGCTCCCATCCCGGGTATGCTTGTGGGTGGCCCGCAGCCAGGTGGTGAAGATATTGGCTCGAAGTCTTGGGAATGTAAGGATTATAAGACGGGAGTCCCGGCAACTTCTTACATTGATGATCGTTGCAGCTATGCGACGAATGAAGTGGCTATCAACTGGAATGCTCCATTTGCATATATAGCTGGTGCTCTTGAGGCTTTGAATGCTGGCCAAGCTCCGTCTTTTGCGGTTCCGGGTGTTGCTAAGGGTGGCACTTCGGCAATCAAGCCTTCGATTGCGAGAAATCGTACATCGGCAGAAAAGGCTCCGCGTCTCCGCTTTGACGACCAGAAAGTGTTCATCGAAAAGAACAACAAGCGCTTTGACCTTAAAGGCCACCGCGTGAAATAATCGAATGTTCCCGAAGGGGAATCTTCTTAAACGAAAAATTTCCATATTCATAGAATGCAAAGCGACGCCCTTCTTTAGGGCGCCGTTTTTTTTGTGAAAAATGTTGTGTAAACACTTGCTACAGTATTTTCTGAATTGCATCGGCAAAGGGTAGTATGTTTCCCGTGACGGCTCTATATTATATGGGGTAAATTCAAGCACTTTTTAAAGTGAGGATGTTTGTGAAAAATCATGTGATAAAATCTGTTGCGCTTGCCGCGATCGTTGCGGTTCCTTCCTTTGCTGCGACCGCTTACATCAACCAAATCGGTTATCGTCCGGGCGATTTCAAGGAACTCGCTCTCGTCGATGCCAACGGCAACGTGGATTTCGTGAATGCTGCCGGTCAGGTCGTGCTTTCTGTGACGCCGAAGGATGCATCTTATTGGAATGCTAGCGGTCAGAATGTCCAGCTTGTCGATTTCTCGGAACTCTCTGAGGCTGGTACGTACAGCATCAAGGTGAACGGTAATGTGCTCCGTTCCGACCTTGTTGTAAAATCGCAAACGTTCGAAGAAATTGTCAAGGCCTCCATCAAGTGGTTCTATTACCAACGCGCTTCCATGGCTTTGGAATCGCGGTACGCGGGCAAGTGGGCCCGTGCTGCCGGCCACTCGAATGCGACTGCAAGACTCCACAATTCTACTGGTGAGTCGGGTACAATCCAGTCGAGCAAGGGCTGGTACGATGCTGGTGATTATGGCCGTTACATTGTGAACTCGGGCATTACAACTTACACGCTTCTCTCTCTTTACGAACATTTCCCGCAATATTTCAAATCGCTCAAGTGGAACATTCCGGCCGAAGGCTCTTTGCCGGATTTGCTTGCCGAAATCAAGTACAATCTCGACTGGATGCTCACCATGCAGGCTTCTGATGGCGGCGTCTATCACAAACTCACTTCTCTCGGTTTCCCGGGGGATGTGATGCCGGCGCAGGACGACTCCGAGCTTTATGTTATTGGTAAGAGCACGGCAGGTACGTTTGACTTTGCGGCCGTGATGGCGATGGCGTCTCGTATCTACAAGCCGTTTGATGCGACCTATGCATCCATGTGTCTCGAAGCTGCTAAGAAAGCTTTCGCTTGGGGGCAACAGCATCCGAACCAGAACTATCTTGCGAATCCGAGTGATGTTTCGACGGGCGCTTACGAAAATGACAAACCGAATGATGAAAAAGTTCTCGCCGGTACAGAACTTTACATTACAACGGGCGATGCTTCTTACAAACAGTCTGGTTCTTCGGAATACGTCTCTTACTGGGGCGATGTCATGGGCCTAGCCACGTACGAAAAGGCTACGCACCCAAAACAATTCGGTGGTGACGCTAATGAAGCAAAACAGAAAATTTTGGGCACTGCCGATAAATTTGTCAACCGTGCCGAAAAAGGCTTTGGCGTCGTGATGGCTAAGGATGACTTTGTATGGGGCTCCAACGCTGTAGCTTCGAATCAGGGCGTTTGGCTGTTGCATGCTTATTACCTTACGGGTCAAGAAAAGTACTACAAGGCGGCGGTCAAGGCTCTCGATTATCTCCTTGGCAAGAATCCGCTCGACATGTCTTTCGTCACGGGTTACGGCACGAAGTCTCCAAAAATGCCGCATCATCGCCCGAGTACTTCGGATAACGTAGAAGAACCGATTCCGGGTATGCTCGTGGGTGGCCCGCAGCCTGGCGGCGAAGATGTTGGCTCTGCTGCAGAATGGAAGTGCGCTGATTACCGTACAGGTCAAGTCGCTACTGCTTACACCGATCAGCGTTGCAGCTATGCAACGAACGAAGTGGCGATTAACTGGAATGCTCCGCTGGCTTATCTCGCGGGCGCTATCGAAGCCGTTAATGCAGGCTATGCTCCGGAATTTGCTGCCGCTGGAGTTGCAAAGAATGATGTTCCTGCATCAAGTTCTTCGTCGAGTGTTGAGGCTGTATCGAGTTCTTCTGAAGTCCAGTCCTCGTCAAGCGTTCCGCAGAGTTCGTCTTCTGTAATTCCTGCAAGTTCTTCTTCGTCGATTGCCGGGCCTGATGTGTCGAGCTCGTCTGCAAATATCGAATCTTCAAGTTCGCAGGGAACAAATGCAATTCATGCACCGATTGAATCTAAGATTGTGCGTTCTCAGCAACCGCGCTTCCGCTTTGATGGTCACTCTCTCTTCGTCGAAAAGGGCGGCAAACGCTTTGACTTGAAAGGTCACCGCGTCAAGTAATGTAGTACGTCGTTTTCGACGCCATCGGTAATCTCCGAGAATTTAAAAATCTCATGTTCATAGAATGCAAAACGGCGCTCCGAAAGGAGCGTCGTTTTTCGTTTAAGTCTTTAGGATTGAGCACGCGCTAGATGTTGCTTTAAAAATCACTCGCTTGTGGGCATGGTTGATTTTAAATTAGTACTCGATGTAATAATTTGGCTTTTTCGTAAAGAATCTGCCGCTAGCGTCGCGGTTGTGCTTTGGCGCCTTTTGTGGTGCGTGTGCTCTGTTGTTTTTGGGCAAGGCTATTGGATTTGGATTGAGGACATATTCCCCATAAACAGCTGCCTTTTGTCGAGTGTTTTCGCCGGCGTAACAAGTATCGTTCATTATGGCAACGTAATTTTTAATGGTAATCTTGTCGCCTTTTTTTGCGGTCAGGCTTTTAGGAATAAAGACTCGTTCTGCTTTAAAGTTCTTGAGCATGGCGGAATCGTTACCCGTGGGGAGATTTATGGTGCGATTGCTAATGCTGATGGCTTTCATTTGCGTGGTCTTGTGGTCGACAACTCCTGTCACGGGAACCGATGTGACTTGACCGTATAAATTGGGGACGCGAGAGTAATTTTCGAAAACGGAATCAATCGTACCGTTTATGTCAATCGAAAAACGCAACCGTTCGAATGTAGAATCTTTGACGAAATAAAAAACTTCAAAAAAGTTTTTTTCTGAGACGCTTATAAATCCAGTGTGGTCGATAGTTTCGCAAATAATTATGTCTGAAACGTTGGGCTTGGGTTCTTGCGCTGAGGCAAGAACTCCTAAAAGGAATAGTAAAATGGATAAATGTTTCATTTGTAATCTTGCCTTTGATAAAAGTTTGTTTTTAATATAAATAATTAAGGGACGAAAATTTTTTTATAGAAAGTATTTTGAATGAATGATGGACTCTTTTTAAAAAAAATGAATACAAAAACCTAGGCTTTTTGCGATGAAGCTCGAAGCCTAGGCTGCTTTATTTTATGTGGAGAGATTTTTTATTTCAGAGTGACGACTGTTCCGCTTGTGCTGCTGTTGTAATCTATGGATACAGTGTAGCTTCCGTTAGGAACTTTTTCGCCATTCCATGAAATTGTATTATAGCCTGCCTTTGCGTCTTTTAAGCTGAATTGGGCAATTTGCTTGCCATCGACGTTGGTGATGGTGACTGTTGTCTTGCCCGCTTCCTTCAAATCAAATGCGATGTTCTTGCGGTCAAAGCTCTTTAATGCTGCTATGTTGTTTGAAATTGGCTTCGCAGCGGTTGTTTTTACTGGAGCCGCTTTTGCTTTTTCCGCGTAAACGCCGTCCAAATTTTTAGCGGATGTAGCTTCCTTGTCTTGGAGTACGGCGCCCTTTTGAAGAACGGCCAGTAGCTTCTTGTCGCCTTCTGTTGCTGAAGCGTATGTCTCAATTTCACTAGAATTGAGCTCTTTCTTGTCGCCGTACCAGTTTTCGATATCCTTCTGGTCGAGGGACTTGACCGTGATTTGAACGCGAGAAAGAATGGTCGAATATGTTTCGCCATTGCTCACATATGTCACTTCTATGGGCTTATTCTTGGGGCCGCGAAGCAATTGCTTTGTGTCATCAACGGATTTCCCTTTAAGTGAAATCCCGTCAACCGCAATAATCTTGTCGCTGACTTGAAGCTTGCTTTCTGCAGCGGGGGTGTTGGGAATGATGTCAAGAATTTTGATACCATCGTTTTCTTGCTGGAAAGAAATTCCGATTCCCCCGAAGCTTTCGTTTGCCATTGCAGCGCATGCTGAAATGATTGTGGTGAAAACGACTTTATTGAGTTTATTCATTTTTGCTCCCTTTTTTGGTGTTTTGAATAAATTTTGATTATAGCAATAAATGTGAACTTTGTAATAAAGTTCTATTCTCATTCGTTACTCTGTAATGGACTAGCTTATTATACAATCTGAAATTGCTGGTTTTAATTTCGGATAATGTATTATTTATAAGTTAATCTAAATTTTAGATAATAAGATAATAAAAATTTGAGAAATATTGTTTGTATTTTTTTAAATAAATTTTTACATAAATTTTTGATCTTTAATGACAAACTTATAGAAATTTATAGTAAATTTTTGGTCTCTATCACTTACACTTATATTTTGGAGGTGGATCAATGAAAAAAATAACCTGCGTGGTTGCTTTTTCTGCTGCATTCTTGTTTGCGGGGAAAAGCCCGTTTAGTATGGTTCGTACGGTCGCTTGGGATGCAAGCGGCCAACCGTCAGAAGAAGCTGTTGACTTGACAGTTTGTCTAGAACAAAACCCTGTTCAAGGAAGCTCCGATCCGGCAAAGTCCAGAGAACGCTATGAAAACATTATCAAGTACTGGGCCGATGGCTTGTACGAAATGTCCAATGGCGGTAACTATTTGGGCAATATCCGAATTTTTACGGGAACCACGAATTCTAAAGGTTGCGATGTCCAATGGCGCATTTTAAATGAATGGCCTCGTGCGAATGTTGCTGGGTTCAATTCGCCATCTGGAAACTTGATTGTGTCGGATGCTTGGGTTTCTGGCGATCCTGATTATGAATTCCGTACAAATAATGCAATGCAACAGTTCCATTTTGGAATGACGCTTACGCATGAATCGATGCATTACCTTTATGGGTTAGGCGATGAATACGGAACGGTCTCGTTTATTCCGGATCCGTCGGATTTTTATAATAATGTTGCGGTTTCCGCAAATCCGACGACAGACAAAATCCGAATAGATGTTTTGTCTGATAATTCCTATGAATCAAGCTCGTTGGACGCACTCCATAATGGACAGCAAATCTATTTTGTCCCGAATGGTGGCTCGATTCCGTCCGGAACGTGGACGGCTCCTACAAGTTCTGTATGGCTTGCTAATGGCTATATGACTATTGATGAACTCGAATGGGCGCAAGATGGTTCTCCGTCTGTGTCTTTCTCCTTGAGGAATCCTAGTGGAAATAAGGTGAATATTACAAGTGCCGGTAGCGGAAATTGGGGCGTTTCTTTGCCTAGTGCTGCAGGTGCTACGGCCCATACGATTCAAAATACGCAATGGCCTTTGGGCTATTTCAAGTTTGGAGCATGCGGAAGCGGCGCTTCAATACCGTGGCAGTGGGCAAACTTGAGCACCAAATTTAATTTCAATACAAATTCGATGCAGGGTGTGATATATAAAAATGCAAAGGGCAAGTCGTTCTCCGGATGGGAAACGGTTGTGTCTAATCCTGCCAACGATGTGATTTACAAGTCCTGGGGCGGATGGAATCGTTTCTGGTTCAAGTCGCTTATCAACCGCGCTCCGAAGGCTAATGATCGTTACGTTACCAAAACGCATTATCTCAATTATAATGATAATACGGGTACATGGGATGCAAGCCATGCTACATGGAGACAGGCTGGCTATTGCAATACAAAAGATGTTGAATTGCCTTATATGAAAGTTGAACTTGCCGGTAAAACGGAAACTCAATATATTAAGGAAACTCGTAAGCATTTGAATATCATGTGGATGGATGGCGTGAAGACCGAAATTATTGTGGTCTTGGATCATTCGGGAAGCATGTCTAAGAATAATAAGATGCAACAGGCTCAACTTGCTTCTAAGTATGTAGCGACCGGTTTCTTGGGAACTGGATCTGGCTATAATGCAAATAACGTAAGTGTTGGCGTTTTTGCGTTTGATAATAAAGTTACTGAAGTGTATCATCTTCAGAGCAATCCGAATAAGAGTAGTATTTACAGTGCTATCTCGGGTGTGACTACTGGCGGTACCACTGCTATGTACGATGCCATTGGTACGGCTTTGAACGCATTTACGAGCAATCAGGCTAGCTTGAAGATGTTGTATGTTATTTCTGATGGTTTGGATAATGCAAGTACGAAGATGAATAGTGCGAAAGTTGTTGAATTGTCTAAGTCTAAGAATGTGGCTATACATACATTTGCTTATGGCTCTGATGCTGATAAGGTTGGATTGGCTCTTATGGCTGCTGAAACGGGTGGTACCTTCTACGACCAGCAAGAAAATCTGGTGTTGAATGCCAATGCTGCAACTGCTTCTGTATTTGCTAACACCGTGGGTGTTGAACAGATTGCCGCTGCTGTTTTGAATGCGTCTGCAACATCTTCGAATATTTATGTTCCGAGAAAAGTTGGCAGAGTGCGTATTTACGGTTCTTATACGGGCGCTGCACGATCGAATCCGATTGCTGTAATGTCTAGTAATGGTGCGAACCTTACATTTAGCAAGGAAACATTCACTTTGAATAATGTGAATTACTTTATTGCAGACGTAGATTCGATTACCTTGCAGCAGAATTCTACGTCGATGATTACAATCAAGAATAATATGTCGTCTCAGCAACTCGACTTTAGAACGTTGGCATTTGAAAAGCGCGCTACTTATGGCATGAGCATTGGCATGAAGCCGGAAGCTCCTTACAAGTGGCCGGAACAGGCTAGCTTTACAGCATCGGTTTCTGGAAAGGATGGTATCCTTGCTGGTGTCACTGCCACGGGTAAGTTGACCGATCCTAACGGCACTACTTCGCAGTTTAATCTTTATGACGATGGTACCCATGGCGATGCCTTGGCTGGTGATGGCATTTACTTTGGCTATTTGCCGAATATCATGTCTAATGGTTCATACCAGTGGGAAGTGTCCCTTTCGAATAAGCAGAAGAAAGCCCATACAGTGAGAAGAGGTACTAGCCTTCCGGATTCCATCGCCTTCGTGAAGAAGACGGATAAGAACCCGTTTGAAGTTATTCGCAATGGTCAGTTTGTTGTAAGCAATTGCTGCACAGAAGATGATGTAACTACAATTCAGCCGGAAGTTTCTGTTGCTGGCTTCTTGCAGCAGGGTGCTGATGAAGATAAGTTTAAGATTGTGGGAACCAAGTCTTCTAAGAATTACTCTTTGGTCTTGCAATCGGCAAATCTTTCTTCGATTCAAAAGGTTGAAGTATTTGATCAGCGTGATATGAATACTCCGTTGTATTCTGCAAATGTTGTTGCCAATACAAGTGGCAGAAACGTGTTCTCCTTGAGCTCTACGTTGGCTGCTCCTGGAAATGTTATTGTTGTCAGTGGAACTCATTCTGCCGGCGCAAGCTACAACTTGCTCTTGCTTGAAACCGAAGGTGCTTCGCTTGAAGTTGGTCGTTTCGAAAACATTGCTGATTGGCATTCTGACAACTCTACTATCGCACTTGATGGAAATATTAAGAGCGAAGGTTCGTACAGCCTCTCGACTGTTTCCGGATGGAAGATTATCGAAAGCCGTAGTGTTTCGACTGCCGACATGAAGGTTATCGGTGACAAGATGAGCTTGAACCTCTATGTTCCGGGCTCTTCTCAAAACCAGTATTGGTTGGGTACGGTTGAATTGTGGATCAATGTTCCGTCGGCAAATAAGAGAATCCAGTTGGGCACGAACGCTACGATTCAGTCCTCGTTCAACGCTTGGACAACGTATGAGTTCACTGTTCCGCAGCAGGCAATGACGTTACTTTCTGAAATGCATTCTGATGTCCGCTTCCAGATTGTGTTGAACTCCGCTGATCGTATTTGGGTCGATGACTTGCGCTTCTCGGGCAACCTGATTGAAAACGATGTGGAAACCATCGATTTGCAGTGCCCAGGACAGCCGGGTTGCTCTTCTTCGAATCCGATTCGTTTGTCTGTCGATGGCTCCGTTGTGGTCTCTACGACGGGCACGGTATGGATCGAAGTTGTCGATTTCCCGCAGAATTGGACACCGGCATCTGTGAAGATCAGCCTCTACGCTTTGGATGGCGCTCCGCTGTCGGGCAAGCTCGTGTACTCGAATACGACTTATCCGTTGACGGACTGGGACTTCTCGAAAACGTTTAATTACGCCTCGGGTACTCGCTATGTGTTCAAGTTGACGAACCTTGAAGGGCGCCCGTTCCGCATGAATGCCTGGGTGTCCGGACAGTCGATGAACTTGGCGTTTAACGGTAACTATGACGTCGTGTTTTAATCCTTCTTGAAGTTGCCAAATACAAAAGCCTTTTGACGACTTTTTACTCCTGTATAACAGGTGTCGTTCAAAAAGGCTGAGTAATTGGTGATGATAATATGATCCCCGGCGTTTACATTCATTGTTTGGGGAATGTAAATCTGCTGGGGATTAAACGCCTTTAGCATTAGCGAGTCGGCTTTATCTGAGTTGGAAACCTTGTAGTCTTTTATTGAAATAACTTTCATTCGATTGATTGTATTTTTAGAAGACTCGGTGTTGGTGATTCCAATGATGGGTAGGCCGATTTTTTTTCCGTTGATATCTTGTAATGTGGCGTTATTGTCAACCGTATTTATCGTTCCATCGATTGTAATGGAATGGGGAACGCTAAAAATAGAGTTGTTCTTTAAATTGAAAAACAAGTCGTTAAAAGATTTTTCGTTGATTTCGACAAATCCAGAATGGCTTAAGTCGTAACAGATGATCGTATCTACAGGTTTGGGTTCATGTTGTGAAAATGCAGAGATTCCAAAGAAAAGCACGCTGCAGAGTGTATTTGCAAAGTATTTCATTTTTTAACCTTGGTAGATGTATTCTTTTTTAAAATAGCAAACTTAGTGCAAAAAGTCGAAAAAGTTTATTTTTTACATGTTTGCAATATTTTTGCTCGTTATAGGTTTTCTAAATTGTCAACATGATGTCGAGTATTTTGAACAATTTTTTGATGTTTGTCTTGGGGCTGTTGGCCCTGAGCTTCCTTGTGACCATCCATGAATTGGGGCATTTTATTGTCGCCAAGTGGAACAAGGTTCGCGTGAATACATTCTCGGTGGGCTTTGGCAAAAAACTTTTCCGCTTCAAAAAAGGCGAAACCGAATACTGCATTTCTGCGATTCCCTTTGGTGGTTACGTGGCGATGGCGGGTGAAAATCCCGACAGCATCGAAGAGGGCAAGCTCCCGTCGCAAGATGATTTTTTGGGAAAGTCCGTGGGCGCGCGCGCCGCGATTGCTTTTGCAGGCCCCTTCGTCAACATTGTCTTTGCTTTTATCCTCTTGATTTTCCTCTACATGGTCGGCGTTCAAGAACCCGACAACAAGAGCCTCATTATCGGTTTTGTGGCTAAAAATTCTTCTGCCGAAATAGCGGGCATCCAGCCGGGCGATACGATTACTGCAATCAATGGCAAGGAAACTCAAGGGTGGGATGATTTTCGCGAACAAATTGGCGTAAGCCTCGGTGCCGACGTCATGCTCGAAGTGCATCGCGGTGGGGAGCCGCTTTCCATCAAGGTTGTTCCGCAAGAGCTTGTGATTCCCGCTATGGATTCGACTTCTGAACCCATCAAGATGGGCATTGGCGATATCGGCATTTATCCGCGTAACCGCGTGATTGTACGCTTGCCGCCGAAAGAAGGCTCTGCTGCTCAAAAGGCGGGCATCATGCGCGGCGATACCATTTTCGAAATCAACGGCGAACACATTTCGCGTTACGAAGATGTTGTCCGATTGATTGATGGCTCTAAAGGTGCCGAAGTCAGCGTGACGCTCATGCGCGGTGGCGAAAAAGTCAACGTGAAAATGACTCCAGCCTATAGCGAAGAATTCAAACGCTACATCGTCGGAATCCAGATGGGGTACGTGATGTTCAGCGAAACGCATCTCGTGCGCCGCGGCCCGATTGAAGCTTTCGAAAAAACTTGCGCAACCAGCTGGAAAATGACTACGAGCATATTCCGCTATTTCAAGCGCTTGTTCCAAGGACAAGTTAAAGTCGATGCGTTCTCCGGCCCGGTCTCCATTGTCGCCGTGATGGGCAACGTGTGGATGAGCGGTTTCCAAGACTTCCTTATGCTCCTTGCGCTAATCAGCATTAACTTGGGCGTAATGAACTTGCTCCCGCTTGCAATTACAGATGGTGGTTTGCTTATGTTCCTCGGAATCGAAAAAGTGCGCGGCAAGCCGCTGAGCCTCAAAACTCAATCCGTAATCCAGAACGTCGCGGCAGCCTTCTTCATCAGCTTCTTCGTGTTCATCACAATTCTGGATTTCGGGAAAATTTCGCTCTTCTTGAAATAATAATGCAAGTGCTCACGGGATCGTGCATCCTGTGCGGAGCGAAGTCGAAAAATCTGAAATAATAATGGCGGCCTCGGCCGCCTTTTTTTATCTCTCGTGCATGTACGCGTATGCAAAATTCATCGGCGGCGTGCTGATAGAAATGTATTCGAAAATATCGGAACCCATGTTCTTGAGCCCGTGAATTTCCTTTTCCGAAAAACGGACAACATCGCCTGCTTCAAACGGCACTTCTTTGTCGTCTGCTAACAAAAGAACGCCGCAACCCTGGATGGCAACCCAGACCTGCTCTGATGTATAATGCTTGTGACGAGGCTGCTCTGCACCCGGCATTACAGAAACCTTTGTGACCGAAACCTTTTCGGACCTGCTATTGTCGGGCGTGAGCAATTGCGCCGATTCCACACCGGGATTGCACAAAACTCTAATGTCGTAATTTTTGATCAGTTCCATTTCGTATGCAAAGATAGCTCTTTATTGCGCGTGAAACACCAAGCAAGTTGGCTAATCTCCGGTATTTTGTGGATTTTAAGCACCCTTCCCGAGAACCGCACGGGCGAGCCGGTCCGCGCAGGGGGGGGCGGCTCGCGTATTCCCAAGTAATTTGGCTGCAATGTCTTTGGCCTTCATACCGTCGCTAAGTTTTTCGACCTGTCATCCTCGCATATGCGAGGAACCATTGTTTCTTGAATGGCATTGGGGAGGAACGCCATTATTTTTTGCGTAGTGAACCAACTACAACTCGAACTTTACGCCGGCTACAAATCCGCCCGCCTGACCAACGCCGAGCTCAAAAAAGAAAGAAATGTCGTCTCCAAACTCAAATCCGACTAAGGATGCTTGCCATAAAGCTTCCACTTCAAACTTGTCGCTGTTGAAACCGAATGTGGGACCGATTGCCAATAGCGAATAAAAACGAAAATCCATTTTGTTAATCCAATTCAATTTAGCCTTAGGCATGAGTGTTACGGAGTGATAGTTATAACCAGAACCGGTGTATGAATAAGTCAGTATCCCGCCGATTTCCAATTTTTCCCATAGCTGATATCCGTATGCCACATTGAACGAACTCAATGTCAAAAGATTAACGTCGTCCTTTTCGTTTTCCGCACCGAAAGAATCTGCAATGGCATTCCCTGCAACGATGCTTCCTCCGGTCAGGTTGAAAACTCCGTAGCTGAAACTCACATTATGATCGACTCGTTCACCGGCGAATAAAACAGAAACGGTAAACAGGATGCAGAGTAGAAATTGTTTGCACATACGATATGTCCTTTGTGTCAAATATAGAAAGTCTTGCCATGGACCGTGGTAACATGGCTATTGCCTTTTTTTTAGATTGTAGCAACAAACTATATGACGGTGGATTAGGTATGAATATTTTGATTCTTTCGGGAAGTCCGCGCAAGGGCGGCAATACAGATTTGCTGGTGGAATCGTTTGTGAAGGGCGCGTCACCAAAGCACCAAGTTGAGGTCGTTTCTGTTCACGAATACAAGGTCAATCCTTGCATCGGTTGCAATTCGTGCTTTGCCCGCGATGACCACAAATGCTGCCAAAAAGACGACATGCAAATTATCTACGAAAAAATGTCCAAGGCTGAAATGCTCGTCATCGCTTCGCCAGTTTATTTCTACGGCTTGAGCGCGCAACTGAAAGCGGTCATCGACCGCTTCCACAATCCGATTCGCGATACATTTCACATCCACAAGATGGCGTTGCTCTTGGTCGGTGCCGCGTCGCTCCCGGAACTGTTCGACAGCATCCTCACGCAGTATAAACTTTGTCTGAACTTTTTCAAACTAGAAGATATGGGCCAGGTGCTTGTGCGTGGTGCAAAGGACAAAGGCGATATCAGAAACAGTGATGCGCTCCAGAAAGCCTTTGAATTAGGACAAAGTCTATGATGGCGTGTGAACGTTGAAACTAAATAAGCCCCGACTCGCAATGAGCCGGGGCTGAATTTTTAGATCCTTCGACTTCGCTCAGGATGACAAAGTGTAGGTTTCGCGACTATCGTTAGTAGGCGGCGTAGCCGCGATTATTCCCTAATCACTGTCTACTTCCTACTTTCTGTAGCTCTCCATCGCTTCCACATCCACGCTCTTCACAAAGTTGTAGTGCTTTGCGACTTCGGCTTCGGCGAGGTTCAAGTACACCTTCATGCTCTTGTCGAACAGTTCAGGCGACTTGGTGGCGTCGCGGAGGAGCAACTGGGTCATCACGCAGTTGGCGGCGAGTTCGTACAAGTGACGGCTGCAGAGGTCGGTGAATTCGTTGTTTTCAAC
>CACYRP010000006.1 GCA_902776765.1 Fibrobacter succinogenes | reverse complement strand
ACCTACTTCTGGAACGGTAACCGTTCCAGCAAGTTCGACGGCGAAACCTACCTCGAAATCGAATCTGACGTTGTTCCGTTCGAACAGCGCCCGTGGATGAAGGCCGCCGAAATCACCGACGCCATGATCGAAGCCTTGAAGAGCGGCAAGTACCAGACGCTCCGCTGCAACTTCCCGAACGGCGACATGGTGGGCCAGGTGATTGACGCCCTCGGTGGTGTTGCCATCATCACGGCTGACCACGGTAACGCCGACGAAATGTACGAAATCGACAAGAAGACCGGCATGCCGAAGGTCAATAAGGACGGTACCTTCAAGGCCAAGACCAGCCACACCCTCAACAAGGTTCCTTGCATCCTTTACGATAACGTGACCGGCGGCAAGCTCGGCCTCAAGGAAGGCGACTGGGGTCTTTCGAACATCGCTGCAACGACGGCCAACCTCCTCGGCCTCGAAAAGCACGAAGCCTGGGACGACTCGATGCTCATCATCAAGTAATCATTGTGACTGGATTGCCACGCCACTCCGTGGCTCGCAATGACGTTTAAGGCGAGAGCAGCAAAAATGAGTTCACTCATTTTTATTGCCGAGCCGCAATGTCGTGCGCCCGCGCAATGACATTCAAAGCGAGAGCAATCCACAAGAATTCAAAAAAGGAACCCGTTGGGGTTCCTTTTTTGGTGATACCAGCCACGTTGAAAAAAAAAGTTTTCATTTTCCCCTCAAAAAACGTATCTTTAATAGTAAAAATGATGTGATGACGAGGAATTTAGATGACTTCTTATAGCCAACAAAAAGATGGTTTCACTCTCATGGAGCTCATGGTCTACATAGCTCTACTTGGGGGTATAGTCCTCATTGCAGGCCAAGCATTCAACGACAGTACAAGAATGCGCGTGCGAACACAAAGCATGCTTCAATCCAACCAAACTGCAGGAAATACGGCCACTTTGCTCAAGGAAGATATTGCTCAAATCGGGGCTAAAAGTGCTAAAGATATCAACTCTAGCAGCAGCACCGTAGATGTCTTCGACGTCAGTCATATTCACGATGTTTACATGGACCCAGATAACGCCACAGAAGCAGAAAAAGACTCTTCTTCGTATAAAATTTGGAAGAACAGTGGAGGTCAGGGATTAGACAAAATCACCATGCGCCGCCTGCGTTACAAAAATGACGGATCATACGACGCCGTCGAAGAGGTTTCGTGGTTTACCGAAGACAATGTTCTAAAAAGATCGTGCAAAAGCTTCCAGGCAGAAACAGAAAACGAGGATTGCCCTTCGGAAGACTCTAGCCTCGTCAACATTGCTGAAAATGTTACCAAATTTACGGTTACCGCAGCAAAACCTACCATTTCAGCAACGGCAACGAGCGTTCTCCCAACAACAAGCGAAAGCATAAAAACATTCAAGCTGGTTCCCCGCTTTGGCGACGGGAATTTCGAACCAGTCAACATTGAAGCTGAAAGCGATAACCAAGTCGTTCGAATTTCGGGCTTTTCCATTAATTACGACTTTGTTGAAAAGAAGCCAATCACCAATGAAGACGACATCAAGGCAAACCAAGTTTTCTTGGCGAATATAGGAGACGATTTAGGCTCATGGAGTTCACAATGCACCAGAGTCAACCTAGTCCCCTACACCGAATACGAAATTTCGTTCTCTATGCCCAAAAACGATGACGACGACCCTAGCAGAATGTTTTGCCCAGGTCGAGACCACATGGCTGTTGGATTCAGATACGCCGACAACGGCAAAAAGCCAGACGGTCTTAACGATTTCCAATTTTACCCACCAACCGTCGGAGATGTTAGGGATATAGGACTTCGCCATATGCGTTTTATGACAAAAGACACCATCAAGGATGTCTGCATGTCGTTTACCTTTGCCATGTTTTCCCCGATAGCCTCCACGGGCAACATCAGAATTTCTGAAGTTAAGCTAAGAAAAATAGCAAGTTCAAACTACAAATTTACCGATGAAGCCATCAGCACCATTGACAAGAAAAATGTCAAGGCAATCAGAATTGAATTGGCTGTCAGCAAAAACGGTGAAAACGGAGCAGAAACGATTTTTATTCCCATTCCAAGCAATGGACCAAGAGATTAGGAGTACAGAGCTATGTCTAATAAAAAAGGTGTTTCTCTAATAACAGTTCTTCTGTTCATGCTTGTCGCAACCATCGCGGGAACAGCGACATTTAAATGGTTAACATCGGAAGGCCGATCCTCTGCATCCAGAATGGAAATGCAAGAAGCACGTCAATCGGCTATTGCAGGCATTCAAAGCACAAGAGCCTGGATGACCAACAACGCCAACGATGTTGGCGCCGCTATACGCCAATACCTTTTGGGAGGTAACCAACCTATATCTCTCAACAGCCGCGTTACCGCCCACATGAACGGCAAACAAGATTTCAATGTTTGGCTAACAGGTGTAAGCGAAGTTAACGGTTTCTTTAAACTGAAAATTCTTTCTGAAGGTACGGCTCGCCACAATGCAAAACACACAGAAGCCGCTATTATAAATGTATCAGGTCTTTATCAAGTCAATCCTCCCGTAGAAGAAGTAAAATCAAAAAACATAGCTTTTGACTATTCGTACTTCGGCGGCTCTATCGCAAACCATGGTTCTGCACTCCTCTCGTCCATGCTCATCAACGGAAACTGGTACGGAAACCCGATTGGCCTTGACAGGAATATCATTATTACCGGTAACGCCAGGCTTTCGGGTGACAACGTCAACATTTACGGAACAGGCTGTATTGGTGGAGACCTTTTTGCAGATAACGGCATCGATGCCGGTAGTATTTACGTTGCGGGAACAACAAAGCAATTCGGTACAAAGAACTCGATTGGTGTACGAAACCACGCTTACTTTGACGGAGACCTCGAACAAGACATGAACAGGCCTGTTCGAATCGGGCAAAATATGACCGCCACCAAAAACGTAAGAACGAGCATGGGAAATGGAAGCTCGTCTTTTACTGTTGAAGGAAACCTTTGCCTTGAAGCTGGCGCCCAAGTTCAAATTGCCGACATGCAATCGGGAGAATACCCGTCACTGGGAACAAAGTTCATCGTCAATGGCGATGTCAAAGCAGCAGGCACCAATTCTTTCTATGCACGAGCCCCAGACCGCGGCGACTTCCACAACTATTACGAAACCATTGTTCTCGGAAGCAAGGCCACATCTACAGTTTACCTTCCTGATGCTTACAAAGCCTCAAACAGCTACAACGTCATGCGAAAGAACAAAACATTTAAAGAAAATGAGGCGTTTAGAAAAAATTGCAGTAACCCCATTAAAGATGATACAGGAAACAAGGAAAACGCCTGCTTCAACAGAGATTCAGACGATCAGAACAGAGCTTCACACCAATGGGACTACTGGCATGACGATGAATATTCGCCGTATGTCTATATCGATATAAAAAATGACATGTATTACTTCTATGATGCTGGCATCGCCGCAAACGATGTTCAGTTCAAAGAATACACTAACACCAACTGGAAAAACAAGACAAGAGGGCAATGGGAAAACAGCACTCCTATTGGAGCCTATTTCGTAGGAGGAAAAGTATTCTACGAAACCTATAAAAACGACTACAACAATTTGATAGAAAATTGGAATTATCTGCATTATAAAGATGGCTATCCCAAAAAACTCTCTCCTTATTGCAACAAAGGAACAGACAAATTCCGCCCGGAATGTCATGTCTCGCCTTGGTTCCAATCCAAAGGTACGGTCACTCGTGACCCAGCCCCAACTACAGTTGCCTGCGCAGATTCTGTAAGAAAGTTCTGTTATGATATTTGGGAAGAGAAACCCGGTTGCGATGGAGCTAGATTCAAAGTCGACGACATCCTTAAAACAGCCTATGACACATTTTATCCCTATCGCAAAAAAGGATGTGCCGCGACCATCACGGTGCTAGACGATGATATGCCGGCCAAAATGAACGCCTGCTATAGACAACTTTATAATGACGACAACAAAAGAAGAGATAGTCTCTACAATGATTATCTCGTAGTAGAAGTCGAATCTCATGAATTAAAACAGAATTTTTCTGAAAATTTAAACGGAAAGTTTATCATCATCCTGAAAAATGAAACCAATCACACCGTTGTATTTCCACCAACGGCGAACAGCAACTCATTTGTCTTTTTATACATGCCAGAAAATGCATACCAACTTCAAGGTGTCAATAAAGAAGCTAGCTACAACTATTTTGTCTACCTTAAAAAGAACGTTGGAACATCCACATACAGTTCCAACCACGCAATCCAGCCAAACGGTGGATTGCTCTTTAACACAGACTATTTCAAAGGCTCTGTCTATGCCGAGGCGGCAAACTGTGCAAAAACAGCAGCCCTCACCTCCTCAAAGCCGATGACATTCAATAAAGAATTGCTAACAAGCTTAACCGAAAGCCGAGTCATTTGCGAAATATCCGTACCTGTTTGCGGAGGTGCTGCTCAAAGTTCCTCGTCTGCAGCTGAACCAACCAGCTCTTCCTCTAATGTAAGCGAAAGCTCCATTTTTGGCAAAGATCCATACTTTATTTCCATTGCCCCGCAACTTCATGTAACACTTGAATCACAATACAAGACAACTGAAGCAGTCCCCGAAGACGCAAGCGACTTGGAAGAATCTGTTATAATCCTTCCACGCATTATTTACCTCCCGAACGATCCAAAGGGATCTCTTACGGATTACTATTCAGCATTCTATCTGAACGGAGCAAAGAAAGCAAATGATGGTTCCGCCAGTGTAGAATGTAATGGAGCCTTCCCCACAACAGGCGATCTATACGACGGTGTAAAAAAATTAAGTGGAGGAACGTTCACCTGTAAGTACAAATCGAATTACGGCAATGTTCCATTCTATGTGGTAATTTCAGGCGCAAGTGGAAGCGTGCCTGAAGTCAAATTTGATGAAACGCAGCAAGCATTGAACCTTGGAGAAAGCGTCACAGCAAGTGTCCTCATCGACCCCTCGGAACAAACTGGCGGAAAAATCAAATTCGACTTTTCGATCTCGGACGAATACCCCGGTTGGACAGTAATACCTGCCCCGGGTGTCACCGAACGTTTAGGCGGAGGCCACAAGCGTTACTTTACTGTAGAAGTCACGCCTAACGCTTCTGAAACACAAAGAGTCAATCTATTAACGGTTGAAACAGAAGAATCAGCCGTTGATGGCGACCTTTACATCGCCCTGAGTACTCCGACAGAGCTCTGTATGATTGGAAAGACAAACGTCCAGCACATATACGTCATGGGACACACCCCAGTCTCTAGAGAAACTTTATCGGATTACTGTGTAAAGTATAAGGATTGTACAGAATCGGAACTAGAGAAAAAGGATTACCCTGATTGTTATTACGAAGGCGAATGGATTAGAGCCACAGGAACAAACTGCTCCGAAGTCGTTAAGAACGACAAGTGGTCTTGCTTGACAACAAGTCCCATTTCACTAGAAGCGGTCAACACGGATGACATTCCTGCCAATTGCGAAGTCATCTTCCCGCATGACCACAACACGGTCGAAGAACCGAAGAGTGGCGACCTTGCAACCCTTTACGCATCTCTTAAAAAGAAGATGGTTGAGTTGACAATTCAAATCAAAGATGCCAAGGACCCCGCCACCTATGTCCGTGTTTACGACGAACAAACATTAAAAGAAAATATCTGTACGAAAGAAAACGCCCCATGCACATTTAAAGTCGTTGCAGGCGCTCCAATTGTTATTTCGCACGAAGACTACAACAAAGACAGGGAAAGTTTCTCTTACTGGACCTGCGCGGGTGCAAACTGCCCCTCTGGATTAATTCGAAACGACGAAAACGAATTCAAATTCTTTAACAGCCATACGGTTGTCGCCGAGTACAGCAAGGAATCCCATTGCTACTACGACGACTTCTCGAATACAACCGCGTTCTGTGCAGCCTATGCAGAAAACTGCATTGACACCTGCTCCGTTGAACTCGGGGAATCCAAAGCTTGTAGCCCAAGAAATGCCAAGCAATCTAAATCGCATTGGTTAATGCTTTACCACAATGATGGTGCAAAAAAATATACACCACCTAGATTCGGTTCCGGTTCAGCATCCGATTCCCGTTCAATATTCGCTCCAACCCCAACCAATACAAATAAACAATACCATAACGTGAGCCTTATTCTCCGCAACAAGAATGCAGGGCAATATGGAATAATGAACTCCCTAATTCAAACATCAGTTCTTGGAGATGAAAATCCGAACGATTTCCTAAACTCTGGACTTGTGTTTAGAAGCAGCGGCAAGGAACATTTGATACTGAACATTTATGGTGTCAGCACGACAGGTCAAAGTTCCGGCAACTTGACATTCCGCGTATGTAAAGTAGACGGACAAGCAATTAGCAGCCAGAGCGAGGGCAACTGCCAAATCGTTCCCAAGAACGATGGTATTTCGGACGTTACCATCACAAGTAACGACTTTATCAAGGTCGCCTTTACGATAAACAGCAATGACCAGCTATCTGTCAATGCATCCGTCAATGGCCAAACTTGGAAAGGCGAGGTTAGCGTCAAAGATTATGGACTTAACGAAAACATATACACTTATGTAGGATTTAGCCTTGCCGACCAAGGTTTCAAGCTTTACGATAATGGTTGGCAATCCCTGTCGTTCAACGATGTATGCTGGGAAATTCCTTCCGTTTCTTGTTCATTTGCAGATAACTTCGTCGGCGAAACAGTTCCTTTTGACGAAGATGTAACACCCAAGGTCCTTATGTCAAGCTGGTTCTCCGAAAAGAACTGTACAACAGAATACCACTACAACGGCTGCGACAATACAACGTCACAAGCAATAGACTGTGGCAGTGGCGAAATCGGACAGCCTGGAGAAATGGGCGCAGCACTAAGCGGCAACGTCTACCACTTCTCTCAAGAAGGCGCACACGGCTACCTTATCTATAATACCACAAAGGCAAAAGACGCCTCTGTTAAAGTAGTTTGCCCCGGTGACCAAACAAGTCTCGACTTAGCACAAGACTATTACAGTTGCGGTGCATTCTGGGTAGGTGACGTTTACAACTGTACAAGTGAAATCAAAGTTTTTGATGAATCACAATATATCTCTAAGGACGAGACTATTGAATTTACGATTGAAAACAACAATCGTTACATCAATATGCGCGGTTCCGTTCTTCATGTTGATTTACAAAATGGTATAGCCGGTCCAGGTGAAGCTCTGAATGCCAATATAACAGTTCAACTGCAATCAACAAATGGCATGAAGAGTTTACCAAGAACGATTAGTAAAACCGGAGTGACCGAACTGAGCATAGACGCAATAGCCAACACCATCGGTTTTGACCCCCAGCAAGTATCCAAAGTATTCATCACAAGTGATGAAAACATCAACCTTACAAAACTTCGCATTGAAAACAAATGCCCCTACAAGTTCGAATTTGACTGTAGTAAAATCGCAGCCACATATCAAATGGGTGGTGGCTTGGCTGTTGGTAATCAAGCACTCACAGGATGGAAGATTGACTTGAAACTAGGCTCAGGTGCAGGACCAAAGAGTCAAAATGCCACCTGTAAATTCGAAGCAGACGACAACAACATAACTCCTTTTGAAAACAAATGTGAAAACACGGTCTTGACATATCAGCAAGGAACATACTTCAACTGGATGTCCGGAGAATTGCCCACATTTACGATTACCTACACAAATGGAGACAATACGTCCGTATGCTCGGTAAAAGGTGAATGGGCCTCTGTAAACTCTGATCTCACATGTAGTATTCCTGAAGATCAACAGGACATACCGCTCGGTTCAGCAGCACCTCCATTTACTTTCAAATTTGGACAAGAGGCAATAGGACCTGCTGGAAATAAACTCAAGTTCACTGTAAACTACAAGGTAACCCTTGGTTCCGAAACTGTAGGCGAGGGAACCACTGATTTAGGCAAAGAAGTAGTCATCAGTCCAAACAAGATTCTAGAAGAAAGTGGTGACTACACTTACAAAGTAGAAACCTGGCTTGGAAATACATTAATTTCCGCATGGTCTCCAAGTTGTTCCAAAGATTTCAAAGTCTCTGGAAGCGAAGAGATACCTACTGTAAATTGCGCAGAAAGTAGCGTGACCAGCGATGGTACGTTTATAGCTAAGATAAACACTTCAGGCAATGTCAGCTACAACTACACCGTTGCAGTAACCAATCCATTAGGAAACGTGCTCAATGGAGAAACGAATTCTAGTAAGGAAAATACCATTTCTTACACATACACTCCAGGAAAAGCTGGTAACTACAATTATGTCATAACAATTGGAGAATCTTCTTGTACTAAGCCATTTGAAGTAACATCGCCATTAGCAGTAACATGCCTGACCCCATCCATAACCAACCAGGCACAGGATGAGATTATTAACGTATCCGCAACAGTTGATAATTGCGCAGAACCATGCATACACAAAATAATCAACAGTGAAGGCTTACAGAAAAACGAAAACAACGAGCACTGGTTCTATGATCTTGGAGCCACCGGCACGAAAAATTATACATTCCAAGTCACAGATGGATATGGAAATACTCGCGCCTGCGATTTTGACGTAACGTTCAAGAGCAACGCAAGCAACCAAGATGTGGACCATACACTTGCATATGGAACTGAGCAATTCCTAAATACAGGCACTTACAAAATCAAGTGTACGGGAGATCACGGACGTTTAATATGCAGATGTCCTATAGTACAATGGGATTACTACAACTGTATGGTTGAAGTAGATGGTAAAAAAACCGAAATTTATGCAGAACAAGGTTATCAAACTGTCGATGGCGAAAATAACAAGTGCCAGCAACAAAACGTAGTAACCATAAGGGTCTATGCACCAGACAAATACAGATCTGACGGCAACGGTGGCAACAGGGTTCACAACCAAAGCAGCGGCGCCTACTGTCAGCATAACTGGTAATCGACCATAACAAACTTTTAAAAGCTCCCCCCACCGGGGAGCTTTTTTGCATGCAAGAAGTTTATGCCCCAAGGGGTTAAATTTTTTAATTTTATCGTGCTATTATATAGAAATATTTCTATATTTATATATATGAATAAAATCAATTATGAAAAAACGGCAAAAATGCTCAAGGTTCTTGCCGAACCAAAGCGCCTTAAAATCCTCAATTTGCTTTCGAATGCCAATGGCGAAATGTGCGCCACCGAAATTCTAAAAACGTTCCGCGTATCGCAACCCACGCTGTCGCACGACATGAAGGCTCTTGTTGACGGAAAGTTCGTGGTTGCACGCCGCGAGGGGCAAAAAACATTCTACAATCTGAATCCAGATTCGATTTTCGGCATTCAGGCAGCGCTCGGCGACATTTGCAACGAAGACTTTTAGAGATCCTCGCCTTCGCGAGGATGACGAGCAATTGCCTGTATTTGCACTTTTTTTACTAAAATACGTGCAAGAAAGTCGCTATTTTTCTAAATTTCGCCGTACTATGAGTGAAGCTATTAACAATGTCAAGCAGGCCTTTGATGCAGAACTTGCACAAACGGACCTCACCAATCAAGAAGCTGTAAACAATCTTCGCGTTAAGTACCTCGGCAAGAAAGGCGCCGTCACCGACCTCATGAAGCAGATGGGTTCGCTCAGCGCCGAAGAACGCCCTGCTTACGGCAAGCTCGTGAACGAACTGAAGGTTGCTGTTTCCGAAGCAATCGACAAAGCTATTGAAACCGCCAACGAAGCGGCTCTCCAAAAGAAGCTCGCCAGCGGCGCCGTCGATATCACGCTCCCGGGCGCAGGCATCGCCGCCGGTTCTACGCATCCGCTGTACGACGTTCGCGAAGAAATCATCGACTTCTTTGCACAGATGGGTTTTGATGTAGATTTCGGTCGCGATATCGAAACGGATTGGTACAACTTTGAAGCGCTCAACACTCCGCCCGACCATCCGAGCCGCGACATGCAGGACACGTTCTACGTCGATAACAAGGTCATGCTCCGCACGCACACGTCGGGCACCCAGATCCACTACATGGAAACGCACAAGCCGCCTTTCCGCATGATTGCTCCGGGCCATGTGTTCCGCGTCGATAACGATGCCACCCACGCCCCGATGTTCCAGCAGTGCGAAGGTCTTGTCGTTGACGAAAACATCAGCTTCGCCGACCTCAAGGGCGTGCTCCAGGTGTTTATGAACAAACTCTTTGGCGCAGGCGTCAAGACGCGCTTCCGTCCGAGCTTCTTCCCGTTCACGGAACCGTCTGCAGAAATGGACGTGAGCTGCGTGTTCTGCGGTGGCAAGGGCTGCCGCCGTTGCAAGGGCACCGGCTGGATGGAAATCGGTGGTTGCGGCTCTGTGGACCCGAACGTGTTCAAGAACTGCGGCATTGATTCCGAAAAGTACACTGGTTTTGCATTCGGCTTCGGTCTCGACCGTATCGCCATGCTCCGCCACGAGATTCCGGAAATCGGCCTTTTGACGGCAAACGACCAGAGATTCTTGAGCCAGTTCTAGGTTAGACGAAAGAACGCCGCTTTGCGGCTTCAGACGACAAATGCGTAAGGCGAGAGAAGTGCCAATGCGAGCATTGGCATTTCCGAGCCAAGCATTTGGGGCTTGTCCCAAAGACGAGAGAAAAAGGCGGATTGAATCCGTCTTTTTTTGTTTGTAAAAAGAAAACCCGGCACAATGGCCGGGATGAAAATGCGAAAAGACCTTCACTGGATCCTTCACCCTTACGGGTTCAGGATGACGTATTACGAGCGCTTGTAGTCGTCTTGCACACGGATGATGTCGTCTTCGCCGGTATATTCGCCGACCTGGACTTCAACGATCACCAGCGGGAGCTTGCCTTCGTTCTGCAAGCGATGAATCGTTCCAGACGGAATGTAAGTCGATTCATTCGGGCGCACGTAGAACACCTTATCGCCAACAGTCACTGTAGCGGTTCCGCTCACAACAACCCAATGTTCCGAACGGTGCAAATGCTTCTGCAACGAGAGACGTTCGCCCGGACGAACCACGATGCGCTTCATCTTGTAACGGTCGGTCGATTCGAGCACAGAGTACGTACCCCATGGGCGGTTAACAGTCTGAGGAACCGTCGGCAAGTCAGAGCCACGAGCCTTAAGTTCATCAACCACCTTCTTGACCTTCTGGCTACTTGCAAGCGGAGCGACCAAGAGAGCATCCGGCGTATCGACAATGAGCATGTTGTCCAAATCAATTGTGCAAATCTGGCGCTGACCGCCGAGCACAAGCGAGTTTTTGGAACCGATGCCCAAATGCTTTGCGTTTATGTTATTGCCATTTTCATCGTGATCGAATTCACCATAAAGGGAATCGAAAGCGCCAAGATCAGACCAACCGATATCACTAGGAACGACCTTTACCTTCGATGATTTTTCCATCACAGCGTAGTCAATCGAATTCGAAGGAATGTTCATCATGTCATCGTGATTGACACGGATAAGCGAATCCTTGTTTTCTTTTTTAGCGCTTGCAAAGGCAATCTTTGCCGCATTCAGAATATCCGGAGAGAACACTTCGAGTTCACTCAAGAATGTCGAAGCCTTGAAGCAGAAGATACCGCTATTCCAGAAGAACCTTCCAGAAGCGACATACTTCTTTGCCGTTTCTAGATCCGGCTTTTCCACAAAGCGCTTGACATCTTCGCCATCGGCTTCGATATAGCCGTAACCAGTTTCCGGACCCGTCGGCGTAATGCCAAACGTGACCAAAAAGCCTTTTTCAGCAAATTCTTGAGCCTTGCGCAAACATTCTTCGTAAGCATCGGCCTTGCGAATCACATGATCCGAAGGAGACACAAGAACAATATCATCCGGATTCAGGCCAAGGCAAGCAAGCGCAATTGCCGGAGCCGTATTGCGACCTACCGGTTCCAAGAGGAAGCGAGCCTTGTCAGCACCCACTTCTTCGAGCTGATCTTTTGCCAAAAAATACTGGTCTGCATTACTGACAATGTACTGCGCTTCACAAATTCGAGAATTGGTTTTTACAGTACGTTGGAACAAGGACGCACCGTCAAAAAGACGGGCGAACTGTTTCGGCATAAGGGAGCGGCTAATCGGCCACAAGCGCGTACCGCTACCACCGCACAAGATTAAGTTAATCATTTTAACAACCCTGATAAATATTAGTTGCCAGATCTCTTTTTGAGATGGAGACTACCATCCAGTATTGTGGATGTCTTGAACATTCTGAAGGATATTCGTACCAGTATAAACTGCGTCCATTGTCGGCTTTATCAAGCCAAGAAGACGGTTCCAGGTTGCAAGACCAGAAGCGTCAACGTACACAATATCGCGCGGACTCAATTCAAAGCGATCGGCCATAGCAAGGGCCATAGCGTTCTTCGCATTCAACTGGTAAATGTCAATCTTATTTTCAGAAGTATTTCTGATAACATAGATATCCGAGGAAGAAGCGTAATTCGCATTTACACCACCCGAAGCAGCAAGGGCTTCGGCCAACGTCAAATAATTATCCATGCGAACAACACTGGTTCTGTTCACTTCGCCAAGAACATAGACCTTTCTATCTCGTTCCATATCAGCTTTCATCGGAACGAAAAGCTGGTCACCCGGCTTCACAAGAATGCGGTCAATGGCAATGTTTTCCTTGAACGCACGGATATAGTCAATGTTATAGACCTTCTCTCCGCGACGGAGCTGCACAAAAGAAGGATCAGCCTTTTCATTAAAGCCGCCCACATTGGCAATCATATCGGAAATCGTCATCGGATTTTCATCAAATCTCACAATGCCCGGTCTGTTCACAGCACCCGTCACAAAAGCCTTACGACTGTGGTAACCTGTCACACGGACATCCACCTGCGGATCGTTAAGAATTTTGTCCGAAAGTCGCTTGGTAATTTCGGCACGGAGTTCCTGAGCCGTAAGACCAGCGGCCTGGATTTCTCCCGCATACGGGTAGAAAAGCTTACCATCGGTCGTTACCTTTTGACCAGCCGGTTGGTATTGCCCCATAGGAGAAGTCAGTTCCGGATGTTCCCAAACAACCACCTGCACCATATCCAGAGGTCCAATTCTGTATTCCAAGTCAGGGAGGGAATCCACCATCAAATCAGCCAAATTACCTTCGGACGGATTTGGGGCGACCTGCACCGGTTCACCCATGTCACCCTTTTCAATGGAATGCAACTTGAAGGTAATTCCATTATAGGTCGTGGAGTCCATAGGGATGTCCATTCGCATCTGCGGAGCGGCAAAGCAGCCACTCAAGATAGCGCCGGCTACACCACAAAGAGCAATACCAATTTTATTCATACGTTTCCTTTTTATAATTATTTTGCGGCTTCACTTTGCCTAATCTTTTCAACCCAATACGGAGTCAGCTTGGAAATAAAGTTCCACGCCAAGACAAATGCATTTTCCGGCCTTCTGTACGGGTCAGGAATATCGACCTGGTGAGATTCACCATAGCGGAACACCTTACCTTCGAGCCACGGATATTTGTGCAAAAGTTCCTTTTTATGTCCGTTTTCCATCACCAGAATCAAATCAGCCCATTTGAGGATATCCAAATTAATTTGGCGAGCCCTGTGAGCACTCATGTCAACGCCATGTTGCAAGGCAATTTTCTGAGAAATTTCGTGAGCGGGATTATCAACCAAAGCACCAAGACCAGCACTCATCACATTGAAGCCTGGTCCAAGTTCTTTTTTCAAAAGGTATTCCCCAGTTGGGCTGCGGCAGATGTTTCCAGTACAAACGACAAGAATGTTTTTCATAGTAAATAAAAAATAGCAAAATAAAAACCAAGTTAATAGTTCTGAGTTACTAGTTACTAGCTATTAGTTACTAGAAATGTCAATACCGCATTTTCAAGAAACCAGCATCTAGTAACAGCACCAGAGACTCTACAAGTCAAAAGCGAAGCCGAGATCCTTCAGAAGCGGATTCTTGGTATCCTTTTCGGAGAGAAGCGGTTCAAAGCCCTCGCCCACCGGCCACTGGATTCCGATTTCCGGATCATTCCACATCAGGCCACCTTCGTCACCCGGAGCGTAAAAGCGCGTGCACTTGTAGACAAACGACGCCGTTTCAGAAAGCACCACAAAGCCGTGAGCAAATCCTTCAGGAATGTAGAACTGCTTCTTGTTTTCGGCAGAGAGAGTCACGCCAACCCACTTGCCAAAAGTTTTGCTGTTTTTGCGAAGGTCCACAGCCACGTCAAAGACTTCACCTTCGATTACTCGGACGAGTTTGCCTTGCGGATTCTGTTTCTGGAAATGGAGACCGCGGAGCACGCCCTTGCGAGAACGGGATTCGTTATCCTGAACAAAATCCACGTCGATACCGCCTTCGGCAAAATCGCGTTTGCTGTAGGTTTCCATAAAGTAGCCGCGGGCATCGCCAAACACGGTCGGTTCGATGATTTTTACACCTTCAATTTCTGTATCTATAAAGTTAAACTTTGACATAAAAAACTCCGATTTTTCAGCTATGAGCAATGAGGTCGGTCGCATAGCTCCCTCTGAGGCATGAGTATCAATAATCGCGGCTTTGCCGCCTAACTATAACTCAAAGCGACGAATGTCGCGACCTCAAAGGGCAAAGCCCGACCTCACACCTCTTACCTATTCTTATACATCGTCTCGTAATACTTTTCGTAGTCGCCGCTGGTGATGTTGTCGAGCCATTCCTGGTTGTCGAGGTACCAGCGCACCGTCTTTTCGATACCTTCTTCGAACTGCAACGACGGTTCCCAGCCGAGTTCCTTCTGGAGCTTGGTGGAATCGATGGCATAGCGGGCATCGTGACCCAGGCGATCCGTCACGTAAGTGATGAGGTTCAGGTCTTCGCCTTCAGCACGGCCGAGCAGCTTATCCACCGTCTTGATGACAACCTTAATGATGTCTATGTTCTTCCATTCGTTGAAGCCACCGATATTGTACGTCTCGGCAATCTTTCCGTTATGGAAAATCACATCAATAGCGCGAGCGTGATCTTCGACAAAAAGCCAATCGCGAACGTTCTCACCCTTGCCATACACTGGGAGCGGCTTCTTGTGACGGATGTTGTTGATGAAGAGCGGGATAAGTTTTTCGGGGAACTGGTACGGACCGTAGTTGTTGGAGCAGTTCGTGACAATCGTTGGCATGCCGTAAGTGTCATGGAACGCACGAACGAAATGGTCAGAGCCAGCCTTCGAAGCGGAATACGGAGAATGCGGCGTATACTTCGTCGTTTCGTAGAAGAAATCGTCACCGTAAGCCAAATGATGTTCCGAGCTAGAAGCCGTGGTCGTAAACGGAGGCGTAATGCCTTCCGGATGGTTCATCTTGAGCGCACCGTAAACTTCATCTGTCGAGATGTGGTAGAAACGTTTGCCTTCGTACTTTTCGGGGAGCGATTCCCAATAGAGCTTGGCAGCCTGCAAAAGCGAAAGCGTCCCCATGACGTTCGTCTTTGCGAACGTGAACGGATCCTTGATGGAGCGATCCACGTGACTTTCGGCAGCAAGATGGATAATGCCATCGACATGTTCATCTTGCATCAGCTTGTAGAACGCATCGAAATCGCAAATGTCCATTTTCACGAACTTGTAGTTCGGCTTGTTTTCAACATCCTTGAGATTTGCAAGGTTGCCCGCGTAAGTCAGCTTATCGAGATTGATAATCTTGTATTCAGGATACTTATTGACAAAGAGACGAACGACATGACTTCCGATAAAGCCAGCCCCGCCAGTAATCACAATGGAACGTTTCATGAATTTCTCCAATTTACAAAAGAAATATAGAAAAGTGCAGTTTTGCTGCAGCTAGCCGATTTTAGAACTTACTGAAAAAAGCAAAAGAACCCGGCGAGAGGCCGAGTTCCTTGAGATAAAAGGTCTAGCAATTAGAATTAATCATAAAGCAACTTTTCGCGAACCACAGGCCAAATATACTTTCTATAAATTGCAAGGGCCTTTTTAGCACCATTTGCACCATCGAATATCGGACCACGGTAAGTCGCCCCCTTCAGCGGAAGCTCATAAGGTGAATTCTGATTCCAAACACCGACAAACACAGAGACTGCACCGCTCAACTTATCATTTGCAAGTTTTTGCCCTCTGGGATTCCGAGGTGAAGTAACTACGGCAGAGAGTTTATTTACATTTTGCGGATCATACACATAGTCCACATTTGCAAACCCTTTGCAATTCGCGGTAGTATAATAGGGTTCATTATATGAACAATCAGAAAAAAGACCGGTAGCCGCAAAAAATGTTCTTGGAGCAAACGGAGCACCATGTATTATAAATTCACCTTGCGCTTCAGTGCCATCCCAATCTTGGTCAATAATAGTTTTCACCGAAAATCCAATGCCCGCCTCTTCAGTCGCAAAAAATCCATAGCCGTCATTATAGGGATTCTCAGGATCCATATTGAAAAGATAAGTATAGGTAGAACCCCAATTATAGTAAATCGATTTAGCCAAGTGATTACCAGACTGTTCGCTCTTCACTTCACTTGCCGGAGCAGAAGCAACAGAGTTGTCCAGACCTACATCAGAGCAGCCCATCATAGACAAAGCCAAAATAGCGGCTGACAAAGTAACTTTTTTCATTTTTATCTCCTTTTGTTAAAAAAGTTGCCTACAAGATAAACTATTAATTTTTTATCTGCAATAGCAAAGTAACACAAAAACACACAAATTTAAGGAAATTTATTTTTACAAACTACAGTTTACATATAAAATTTATTACAAAAACCACACAAAACAAATACTTAACCATAAATTAACATTCTATACACTTTTTTCCGTTTAGCACAAACACCTAAAACTACTCGATTAAGCAAATCGAGTATTCTTAATAAAAAAAAAATTCAAATGTCTAAAAACAAACACCCAACCACTTTCTTTTTTCCATCAGAATAGTGGCTGATAAAGTATTTTTCCCATCATTTTCTTCTTTTTAAAGAAAATTCTGCACAAAATATAACAATCTTAAATAAAGTTGTAAAGACAAAGTCATAAAAAAAAAGAAAAATACTGTCAATATTTAACAAAATTTTACTTACAACATATAACATACAAAAAAAAAAGCCCTGCCATAAAAAGCGGCGGGGCATCACTATCTATTTTTTACAACTAACTACCTAATAATTTTACGGAATCCTTCCTCGCGTCAGGATGACGTTTCTAAGTTCAGCCATTTAATTAGTAATGAATTTTACCTTCGGCAACCTTCTTGAGGTGTTGTCCGTAAGGGGATTTGCCATACTTCGCGGCAGATTCCAAGAGTTTTTCCTTGTCAATCCAGCCATTGATGTAGGCTATTTCTTCGATTGCTGAAATTTGGATGCCTTGGCGGTTTTCGACCATCTTCACGAACTCGCCCGCTTCGATGAGGCTATCCATCGTACCGGTATCGAGCCACGCAAAACCGCGGCCGAGGAGCTTCACGTCGAGTTCACCGTTGTCGAGGTATGTCTTGTTGAGGTCTGTAATTTCGAGTTCGCCACGAGCGCTCGGTTTTTGAGCCTTTGCAAATTTTGCAACGCGATTGTCGTAGAAATAGAGACCTGTAATGGCGTAATTGCTCTTCGGTTCCTTCGGCTTTTCTTCCACCGAAATAACCTTGCCATTCTTATCAAATTCTACAACGCCAAAGCGTTCTGGGTCTTCGACATAGTAACCGAAAACACTGGCACGGCCATTCTGTTCGGCATTCTTGACGGCAGCTTTCAAAAGCGGGCTAAAACCGTTTCCGTAGAAGATGTTATCGCCAAGCACCATCGCGCAGCAATCGTTACCGATAAATTCTTCACCAAGAATAAATGCCTGGGCAAGTCCGTCCGGGCTCGGTTGCACCTTGTAACTCAAGTTGAGGCCCATGGCAGAGCCGTCGCCAAGGAGACGTTCAAAATTAGGCAAATCCGTCGGTGTCGAAATAATGAGAATGTCACGAATGCCCGCCAACATGAGTGTCGAAAGCGGGTAATAAATCATCGGCTTGTCGTAAACCGGCAAAAGCTGCTTCGATGTGACCATCGTGAGCGGATACAAACGCGTGCCGGAGCCCCCAGCGAGAACGATTCCTTTCATAACAAATCTCCTTACTGCGAAAATAGCAAACTTTGAACACTTCAATTTCAAAAAGTTATCTTTGGACCATTATGGCAGAGCAAAACAAGCGTATTCTCAAAGATTTTTTGAATGAACTTCTCGAAAAGGTCAACGGACAGCGTTCCAATATTTCATCCGAAGACGTTTTAGAACAATTTATGGCGTGGGCCGAAGCCCGTGGGACAACGTTATACCCCGCGCAAGAAGAAGCGATTCTAGAACTTTTAGATGGCAAGAACGTCATTTTGAATACGCCGACCGGAAGCGGAAAATCCATGGTCGCGCTTGCTCTCCATTTCGATAGCCTCGTGCATGGTCGCCGAAGCGTTTACACATGCCCCATCAAGGCGCTCGTAAACGAAAAGTGGATGGCGCTTTGCAAGGAATTCGGAGCCGAGAACGTGGGGCTTTCTACCGGCGATGCAACCGTCAACCGCGACGCGCCCATCATCTGCTGCACAGCAGAAATTCTTTCGAACATGGCGCTTTGCGAAGGCGAAGCGCTCACCATCACGGACATCGTGATGGATGAATTCCATTACTACTCCGACCGAGAACGCGGTGTCGCCTGGCAAGTTCCGCTTTTGACGCTCCCGCAATCGCGATTCCTTTTGATGAGCGCTACAGTCGGTGCTACTGAATTTTTCGAACGCGACATGACTAAGCACACGGGTCGAGAATCTGTAACGGTCCGCTCAACGCAGCGCCCGGTGCCGCTAGACTTTAGCTACAGCACCACAGAAATTTCGGCAGAAGTGCAAAAGCTCGTGAACGAAGGCAAGGCTCCCGTTTACGTTGTCCACTTTACACAGGCAGCAGCGGCAAGCAACGCACAGAATTTCATGAGCCTTGACCTTTGCACCAAAGAAGAAAAAGTCAAGATTAACGAAGCGATTAAAGAAGTCCGTTTTTCAAGCCCGTATGGCCCCGATGTCAAGCGCTGGCTCAAGCAGGGCATTGGGATCCACCACGCAGGGCTTTTGCCCAAGTACCGCATCCTTTGCGAGAAGTTGGCACAACAAGGTTTGCTTAAAGTCATTTGCGGCACGGACACGCTCGGCGTGGGTGTGAACGTTCCTATCCGCACAGTGCTCTTTACACAGCTCTGCAAGTACAGCGGTGACAAGACAGCCATTTTAACCGCTCGCGATTTCCACCAGATTGCAGGTCGCGCAGGCCGTAAAGGTTTCGACAATGTCGGTTACGTTGTCGCACAGGCGCCAGAGCACGTCATTGAAAACCTCAAGCTCGAAGCAAAATCACGCACCACCGGGAAGAAGTTCCAAAAGAGGAAGCCGCCTGAACATGGTTACATCCCGTTCGATGAAAACACGTTCAAACGCTTGATAGATTCAGCACCGGAACCGCTCACGTCGAGTTTCCAAGTAAACCACGGGATGCTTTTGAACATCCTGAGTCGCCCGACAGACGGCTGCCGCGCCATGCGCAATCTCTTGAAGGATTGCCACGAAAGTGCCGCCAGCAAAAAACAATTGCAGCACCGCGCATTCCTCTTGTTCAAGAGCCTCGTCGAAAAAAAAATTATCGAATTCGTGCCTGCCGTAGCGCCGGGCTACAGTCACTTGCGCGTGAATATGGACTTGCAAGACGACTTTTCCATGAACCAGCCGCTTTCGCTTTACTTGCTGGACACACTCCCGAAGCTTGACCGCGACAGTCCGGAGTACGCGCTTGACGTTATTACCTTGTGCGAAAGCATCCTTGAAAATCCTGATGCCATTTTGCGCATCCAGCAAAGCAAGGCCCGCGATGCACGCATGAACGAGCTCAAAGCGCAAGGCATGGAATACAACCAACGCCTTGAAGAACTTGAAAAAGTCGAATATCCGAAGCCGCTGCGCGATTTTATTTACGACACGTTCGATGCATTTGCCGATATCCACCCGTGGGTCGATGAAAACATTGAGCCCAAATCCATTGTGCGCGAGATGTTCGAAAACTTCAGCACGTTCAGCGGCTACGTGAAGCAGTACAATTTGCAACGCATGGAAGCGATTTTGTTGCGCCACTTGAACGGCGTTTACAAGGTACTTTCGCAGACCGTGCCCGACGGCTACAAGAACGAAGAACTTTTGGAAATGCAAGATTACCTCGGCGAAATGATTCGCCGCGTGGACTCGAGCCTCTTGGAAGAATGGGAAAAGATGGCGCACCCGGAAGATTACCAGAAACGTTTGGACGCAGGAACTGCCGAAGACGAAGCCGAAAAGGCGTTTGGTGCAGACAAGGCCGCCGCCGACATCACCTACGACAAGAAGCGATTCCTCAACATGGTGCGTCAGCGCATTTTCCAGATTATGATGAGTTTGCAAAAGCAAGACTTCACCGATGTTTTGGACAGCCTTGCCGACGATCTTGCCGAAGGCGAACTTTTAGCGGATACCGAAGGCACGCCATGGACCGAAAAGCGATTGCTAGAAATCATGGCAGCCTACACAGCCGAACATCACAGATTCCGCATGGACGTGGAAGGACGTGCGCTAGCTCACACCATCGTCACTTACGAAGGCAATATCATGCAGATCCAGCAAATGCTGCAAGACGAAGAAGGGTTTAACGATTGGAGCATTGATTTTACGGTGAATCTTGATGAAAGTCGCGAAGCAGGCATGCCGTTAATAAAATTAGCACGCATCGGCGAAGTTTAGATTATATTACAAAAAGAGGATGTTGGTATGAAAAATTCTCTTTTTTATTCTTTCTTCAAAGGTGCGACGCGCGCGACCACAATTTGCGCCGTTGCAGGCTCAGCCATTATATGTTCTGCTCATGCTGAAGAGGCAAAAGGTTTTTCGCACACGCTCACAGTCGATGCAGCCTATTACCCTAAAAGCGACTACCAAAAAGGTGGCGACCACTTTGCCAAAATAACAGGCCCTATTGATGGGATTCTCGCTAAAGCTACATGGAAATCAACCTACACGATACCTACGCCGCTCGGCCAAAGCGAACTCCTATCAGGAGCGAATATTGAACTGAACGGATCACTCGAAATTTCGCCACTGAGCATTCGACCCATTGCAAGTGTTTCATTTACACCACTTCCGTTTCTCGTTTTTGACGCGGGTGCAAGTATAGGCTCCGGCTGGAACATGCTCGGTTTCGAAGGCTTCTGCAAATACAACGGCAACACCTATAAAAACCTAACGCCATTTGCTCACTACTATCATGAGCATTGGGTCGGTGCCACATTCCAATTCGATACGGGTGAAATTTTTGAAGGCGACTGGACACATGTTTTAATGCTCGCCAATTACCAGATGATTTACAAAGGTATCACTGGCCTCAAGAAAGGAGAGTTATGGGCATGGCAGACAACCGAAGGATACGCCAACGGACTTGGCTACGAATTCATTGCCTTGCTCGGTTACCAGATGCCAAAATTCGTAGACTTGATCGGAGTCATGGCCGACATGTACGGGAACTATAGCAAAAAAGACTTTGGTGACTACGCCGACACCTTTGGCAAATTCATGACAGTCGAGTTAAACATCCTTGCAAGACTCGCGATAAACAAGACAAACTCGCTCACCATTGCGGCTATCATCGGAAGCCGTAGAAGCTTTGCCACCGACCACGAAAAAGGCGAGGAAGAACCTCACCTTTTACAGACTGGACGCGAATGGTATTTTGATAGCATCGGCTTCAGCTGGGAACGCAAATTTTAATTGAATTGTGCCGTGTCATTCTGGAGCTAAATTTCACCGCCGAACTCAAAACCGGCTTCTTCAATTGCAGTTTTCAACGCAGACTCGTCAACGGAACCCTCGATGACGAGTTCTTTTTTTGCGACATTCGCCACCGCAAAAACAACACCTTCTAACGCAAACGCAGCCTTTTCGACACACGATTTGCAATGGCTGCAACTCATGCCGTTCACGCGGTAAGTTTTTGACGCCGGTTCAGAACGGTATTCGTGATGGTCATGATCATGTTCTTCGTCATGCTCGTGACAGCAATGGCAATGTTCATGCTCTTCATCATGGTCGTGATCGCAATCGCAGTGGTCGTGTTCGTCGCAGCAACCGCAACCACAATGCCCGTCGCAACCTTTGTGAGCAAACTTCGCATAAATCATGAAAGCCGCAAGCAAGCCCGCACAAACATAATCGAATACGCCTAAAGCTCCATGTCCATGGCATTCCGCAGAACCATGCGGAAGCATCGCTGTAAGGAACGTATCCATAAAGAACGTATCGACGATAAATCCAAAGAACATCGCACCAAACGCAATCGAGAACAAGTAAGCCGCAAGCGTTCTCTTGCCAAACGCCTTACCCACCACAAGCATAGAAGCAATGCTCGTTGCAGGCCCAGCCATCAAAAGCACAAGAGCAGCACCCGGTGTAATTCCCTTCGCCACAAGCGCAAGCGCAAGCGGAATAGAACCAGTCGCACACGTGTACATCGGCATGGCCAAGAGTAACACACAGACCATGCAAAGAATCGGATATTCACGCAACGCAAGGAACAGTTCATTGGGAACAAATGCAGAAATCAACGCCCCAAGCAAAAGCCCAATCATAAGCCACTTGCTTACATCGCCGACCATATTGACAAGGCCATATTCAATAGTTTCGCCGATTTTACGAACAAAAGATTTTTTTGAATTTTCAGAGAGATCCGCACATTCTGCCGAGCACGCCGAAGCGCCACATTCACAATGTTCATGCTCATGGTCGTGCGATTCTTTATGCGCAACAACGGCAACACCATCCGCTTCGCCACGTGAAACAATGTTTGTCAAGACACCGCCAAACATAGCCGTTACAAAAGCGGCAATCGGGCGCAAAATTGCAAACGGAAGCCCCAGCAAGGAATACGTTGCCAAAATAGAATCCACACCCGTCGCAGGCGTCGAAATCAAAAAACTCACGCTAGCGCCCTTGCTCGCACCCTCGCGCCTAAGCGCAATCGACGTCGGAATCACGCCGCAACTGCAAATCGGAAGCGGCACACCAAACAGCGCAGCCCACAACACCGATTTAAAGGTGGGCTTCGAAATTTTAGGCACATACACATGATTCGGCACCCACACATGGAGAATGCCAGCAAGCAAAAAACCGAGCAAAAGGAACGGCGCCATTTCAGAAAACAGCGTGATAAATTCCTTGATAAAAGTAATAACCGAATCCATCTTTAACCCTTCTTCTTATGCAAAATGTGAGCAAGACCTGTATTGAAAATTTCGCCGATGTGCTCATCATCGAGCGCGTAATAAATTTTGCGACCGTCGCGGGTCGGCTTCACGAGATTCGCCGTGCGCAAAATGCGTAACTGGTGGCTCACCACGGATTGCTCCAAGTTCAACTTTTCAGCAATGGCGCTCACTGACATCTCGCCAGAAAGCAAAAGATGAATCACGCGAATGCGTGTCGTATCGCCAAAGAACTTGAAGAACTCCGAAAGTTCAAAAAGCGTATCCAAAGAAATATTCTGCATGTTCAACTCTCTATTTTACCTTTCAATAGTTTAAATATATGAACAACAATTCATATATACATATTTTCATATAGATTGTCAAGCGGAACGGATCATATTTTCGACCTTTTGGAGTAAACGGAGCCAAAACAGATTATTTGCTTTATTATATTTTCATTACAGTTAGGGGTCCGTTAAAAGGATCGCACAAAAAGGAGTTTTTATGAAGAAATTTGCAGCAGGTCTCTTGACCGCTCTTTGCGCCACCGCATTTTCATTCGCACAGGAATACAATCAGGCAACAGTCCAATACACACAAGACTATTCCCAGGCCGAATGGGATAACGCACAGCCAACAACACAAACTGTAAACACATCCAACGCGCCCGCTCCAGAAGTCGCAAAACCGATTGCAGCACCGCAAGCAGCTCCCGTAGCGCAGCAAGAAACAAACGCAATTGCGACACCCTCGCAAAATGAAGAAACGATGCCTATCGACGAACAGCCAACGATTACACCGAAGAAAAAACAACCGATTAGCATTGGTGCACGCGCTTCGTTCATCTACGGCAACTTCTGGGGATTCAAAAAACTCGATGACTTGGAAGAACCCAGCGGTTTCGGCGCCGACTTCGGCATCGTCTCGCGTTTCACCATCACAAAAGGCCTTTCGTTCTCTCCAGAAATCGCATTCCGCCTTCTTTATCTTGAACATGGAGACGAAGATTACACAAGAAACTTCGACATGACATTCCTCGATTTCGCATTTTACGTACAAGGCGAAATTTCAAATGCATTCTATCTTGAAGTCGGCCCACAACTTTCTATCAACACAAGCGGCGATTATACTATAGAAGGCGACAGCGAAACCTTCGACATTTTCGAAAACATCGAACAAAGTACAGTTGAATTTGGACTGAACATAGGCCTCGGTTACCACGTTTTGAACAATTTAACAGTCGGTTTTCGCTGGTATATGGGTTTCAACGAAGTATTTCCTGATGTGAAGTACTACTTTGATGACATCACCCCCGATGATTACGACCCAAAAACAAACAAAATAAAGTCCAGTGTTAAAACTTCCGTTTCTAACTTGAAGGGTGCACACACGATGATGTTCAAGTTCGGCGTCACCTACTGGTTCATCTAATACGGTAAAAAAATGTGTTCGCTCCAATCCTTGAATTTGCAACCGATCCTTTCAACAGAAGGCATGCGCGGTCTCGATGCCGCATCAAAGAAATTTTTTGCAAACGAGGCTACGAGCGAACCATCCGAAACAGACGTTATCCAAAGCGGATACACGTTGATGCAAGAAGCCGGGCTTGCATTGTTCAAATTCGTTCAAGCAAAATCGCTTGAGCCAATCGCTGTATTTATTGGCGGAGGGAACAACGGCGGAGACGGGCTTGTACTTGCAAAGCATTTGTTGCAAGCCGGAATCAAAAGTACTGTTTTCAACCTTGCTAATGAAAATAAATTCAAAAACGAAGCCAAATTAGCGCTAGACGATTTTCTGCAAGCCGGCGGTTCTCTTTTTGATTTCAAAAAAAATATCGAAGACCCCAAGCAAGCATCGCTCCTTTTGCACGACGGATTCAAGCTCATTGTCGATTGCATGCTCGGGAACGGCGCGAAAGGTGAACTGCGTTTAGAATTTGCAAGCGCAGTACAGGCCATCAACAAAAGCGGGCTCCCTGTTATTGCTGCCGATGCACCAACTGGTTACGATTCAAGCACACACGTTTGTAACGAAGTTTGCATTCATGCTGACGAAACAATGTTATTTGGATTCCCGCGGCTTGACGCTTACGCAAAAGAAGGGGGTCGAGCGTTCGGTAAAGTTACGGTCGCTCCGCTTAAATACCCCGCTGAGCTTATCCCGCAATTCGATGAAAAAGTTTACCTCGTCACAGAAGATGTTATTCCGCAACTCCTCCCCACTCGCGACGAATGGGGCGACAAGCGCATTCAAGGAAGTCCGCTCATTATCGCAGGCTCCAAGGATATGCCGGGTGCAGCCGCACTTTGTACTGAAGCCGCGCTCCGCAGTGGAGCCGGGCTTGTGACATTGGCGGTGCCGCAAGTCATTGCACAAGTTCTGCAAGCAAAGCTCTCGGAACCTGTATTTTGCAGTCTAGAAGATTACTCTAATTTTAACGGAAACTGCAGCGAGATTCGTGACGAAAAGCGCAAAGACTGCACCGATTTTAACGGGAACTGCGTCGGAGAAAGCAACGATACCGAGAAACGCAGCGAAAACTGCGACGCCTCCCTCAACGAGAATCGCGGTGTTCTGCAACAACAACACATTCCGACTTTGCTTAAACGCGCAAAGCACGCAACAGCAATCGCCATCGGGCCAGGACTTTCGACAAACGCAGGCACAGTCCAAACCGTTTTAGAATTGCTCCCGCAATTGAACGCGCCGACAGTCATCGACGCCGACGCATTGAACGCCATTGCGACATTGAACGAGAACACAGCTAAAGGCGCGACAAAAGACAGTTCGGTGGACTGCGCCGCAATAGACTGCGCAGCAACCGCAAACTGCGCCACCAATAAAGACTACGCCTCAATGGACCGCGCGGCAACGGACTGCGCCACAATCCGCTATTTGCGCGAGATACAGGCGCCAGCAATTTTGACACCGCACGTTCGTGAATTTGCACGACTCTTCGGCGCACTCCCCAAAAATAGTTGCGACATCCCGAACTTTTTGAAAAATATTGCCACAAGCACGAACAAAGTCATTTTGCTAAAAGGCGCACCAACGTATATTGCCTCGCCCGACGGAAACGTTTACGTTATTCCTGTTGCAAATTCAGGCATGGCAAAGGGCGGAAGTGGTGATGTGCTCACGGGCATTATCGTCGCATTACTTTCGCAGGGGCTCGCCCCGGCAAAAGCCGCCTCGCTCGGCGCGCTTTTGCACCAGAAAGCAGGCCGCATCACCCGCGAAAAAATGGGAGCGTTCAGCATGCTCCCCAGCGATGTGATTCGGAATTTGCACAAAGCGTTCGGTTGCTAGCAATTATGGAACATTGGTTGGGTTGTTTACTGGCTAAAGGAATGCCAATTGATCCAGAAACCTATAGCACGAATGCCGACGGCAGCAAAAACGAAGATTACTGCAATACTTGCTATAAAGACGGCGCTTTCACAACCGACTGTACAATGGATACAATGATAGATTACACATCTCAATTCGTAAATGAATACAACGAAAGTACAGGCAACGATTTGACACTAAAAGAATACAAGGAAGAACTCATCGCCCTTTTGAGACTATCCGCCGCCTTTTCAATTTCGGCATACGCCTCAACCCCGAAACATCCAGCTTTTTAGTAAAAAAACGCAACGTATCTTAAATTTTGACGGATTTTCGTGAGCGAATTTTAACCGAAAATGCGATTCTGGCGGTGAAATCGGAATTTTTTCGCTATTTTCACCGCCGCTTTTATAGTTTGTCCAAAAATTTTTGCGTAAAAAGGAGGCATTTGGGCGTTGGGTGGCGGTGGTTTTCATCATTTTTCGTTCATTTCACCGCCAGCGAGACCCCCTAATGGTCGATTTCAGCCTATTTCAAAACAGACAAGTTAATTTTCGGCGGTGAAATTGAGATTTTTCCGTTCATTTCACCGCCACTTTTGCAATTTCGGCGTTTTAGCCGGCCAGTTCTTTAATACTTGCAAACACCGCTGCGACATCCACAAGCTCTTTTCTCCTGCCATTTACTTCCTACCGCCTACTTCCTACTATTTTGCACTTTCACTTCGTTCAAGCGCAAATTGCTTGCCTCGGTCATATCTGTGCAAGCACAGCTGCAACACTCGGCTTACGCAATTTTCTACATTCCCTTTCATGGCAGAAAAGACTTTACTCCTTCTTGATTCCTTCGCGCTCGCGTTCCGCATGTTTTACGCTTACAGCCAGAACCCGCTTGTCAACAGCAAGGGTGAAGAGGTTTCCATGATGCACGGCTACTGGGGCGCCGTGCTCCGCATTTTGGCAAAGCACAAGCCCACGCATTTTGCGATTGCTCGCGATGTCGCGCACACGAAGACTTTCCGCCACGAGCTTTACCCGGACTACAAGGCCAATCGCGGCCCGATGCCCGAAGAAATGGCAGCCCAAATGCCGCTCCTTTGCGAATCTCTGGAAGCAAGCGGTATTCCGCTTTTGTCGGAACCCGGCTACGAAGCCGACGACGTGATGGCAAGTGCTGCCGAAGCAGCCGTGAACGCCGGTTTTGACCATGTCGTGATTATCAGCAAAGACAAGGACATGTCACAAATCGTGACTGATAAAATCCACCTTTTCCACTTGGAAAAAGGCGCCGACGGCATTGACTTTGGTCCACAGCAAGTCCTTGAAAAGTACGGCATTCCGCCTGAAAAAATCCGCGACTACCTCGCGCTCATGGGCGACTCCAGTGATAACGTTCCGGGCGTTCCCAAAGTCGGGCCTAAAACAGCTATCCAGCTGCTGACCGAATACGGCGACATGGACAACATTTACGCAAACCTCGACAACATCAAGAAGAAGGGGTTGCACGACAATCTCGCGAACAACAAGGAACAGGCGTTCCTCAGCCGCGAACTCGTGACGTTACAGACAAAGCGAGCCTACAGCGGGAATCTCGACGCCCTTGAATTTTGCGGCATCCACAGCGATACGCTCGAAGGAATTTTCAAGGAACACGAAATTAACAGTCTCGTTCGCTTGCTCGAAAACGTTCCGAGCAAGACAGGCTTTGTGCGCGATTCCGACAGCGGCTCTGGCGATTCTTGCGGTTGCAACAGCCCTTCGGCAAGCTCAGGGGCCGAAAACAACAAGGTTGGTGAGCCAGCCGAACCACCCGCCGACCTCCCGCCCACTTACATCTGCGTCGATAACGACGAAGTTTTCGAACAGATGAAGAAGGAATTTGACGCGGCAACCGAAATCGGTATCGACACGGAAACCGACGGACTCGATCCGATGCAATGCAACATTGTCGGGCTTTGCCTTGCCGCCGCCGAAAAAGACGGTTCCGTTCCCAAGGGATATTACGTCCCGCTTGGCCACACCGACGACATCGGATTTCCCTACCCATGCAACGAAGGCGGCAACTTTGACTTCAACGTCATCAAGACGTGGTTTATCGACTTCTGGAACGATTCTTGCACACTCCCCGATGGTGAATCCAAGCAGCAGCCCGACGACGGTTCAAAAAGCGCGGACGCTTGCAATAGCGGCGCAACTTTCGAAGCATGCAAGCGTTCCCTGGTTTTCCACAACGCGAAATTCGACTTGCACGTTCTCGCCCGCACCTTCGGACTCACGCAAAAGCAAATCGATTCCGCGAACATTGTCGATACGCTCATCGCCGCATGGATGCTCTCGCCCGGCCAAACCGGCCTCGGCCTCGACAACCAGGTGATGCAACTTTTGCAGCACGAAATGATCCCGATTGAAAACCTTATCGGCCGCGGCAAGAACCAAATCACGTTCAACCGCGTGAACATCAAGGACGCGACCGAATACGGCGCCGAAGACGCCGTCTATACGCTCCGTCTGTGGAAACCGCTCCGCGCCAAGTTGCAAAAGTACGATTACGAAAAGTATTTCTTCAGCCAAGAAATGCCGCTCCTTAAGGTACTTTACCAAATGGAAGGCGTCGGCGCATTCGTCGATACAAAAGTCTTAAAAGAACTCGAAGTCGATTTGCAGCACCGCATCGAAAAGTTGGAAAAAGAAATCTGCGACATGGCGGGCTTTGAATTCAACATCGGTTCGCCCAAGCAACTCGGCGAAGTGCTCTTTGACACGCTCGGACTCCCCGAAATCAAAAAACGCAGCACGGACGCCGCCGTCCTCGAAGAACTCAGCTTCCGCGCCGCCCACCCGATTGTCTTTGCCGTCATCGAATACCGCGAACTCAAGAAGATGCAGAGCACGTACGTTTCCGTACTCCCCACACTCGTGAATCCGGATACCAAGCGCATCCACACGAGTTTTATCCAATGGGGTACTGCGACAGGTCGCCTTTCGAGCCGCGATCCGAACTTGCAAAACATCCCCGTCCGTAGCGATCTCGGCAAGCAAATCCGCGCCGCATTCGTGCCGCAGAACCCAAACAACGTGATTCTCGCGGTGGACTACTCGCAAATTGAGCTCCGCATGCTCGCCCACCTGAGCGGGGACGTTGCCCTCATCGAAAGCTATAAGGAAGGCATCGACATCCACGCCCGCACCGCCGCCGCAATCAACCGCGTACCACTGGACAGCGTGACCGCCGACATGCGCCGCGACGCGAAGGTCGTGAACTTCGGCGTGCTCTACGGCATGACCGCCTTCCGCCTCTCCCGCGACCTAAAAATCCCGATGGCACAGGCCAAGAGCTTCATCGACGGCTACTTCGAAATGTACCAGGGCGTGCAAAAGTTCATCGACGACACTAAGGCCGCAGCCCACCGCGACGGCTATGTGGAAACGCTTTCGGGCCGCCGCCGCTACATCGCAGGCATCGACAGTTCCGACCGCATGGAATCGCAAATGGCAGAACGCATGGCCGTGAACACACCGGTGCAAGGCAGCGCCGCCGACCTCATCAAGATTGCCATGATCCGCATCCAGAAGCGCATCAACGACGAGAATCTCCCGCTCCGCATGATGCTCCAGGTGCACGATGAACTCGTGTTCGAATGCCCGAGGGACCAGGTCGAAGAACTTTCCGCTATGGTCAAGTCCGAAATGGAAGGTGCCATGGAACTCAAAGTTCCGCTCGTGGCCAGCGTCGGATTCGGCAAAAACTGGCTAGAGGCGCATTAACGGGGAGGCGCGACCTCCCGCGCCCTCCAATGTTCTCAAAAAAAGTTCTCAAAATTTTTAAGATTTTCATCACACCATAGCTTACAAACTTACTATTTTTACGTAAATAAACAATTTTCCTGTTGCGAAATTCAGCATTTTCATATATATTACTAAGCAAAGAACGGGTGTATCCTCGAAAAAGGGTGACAAAAGGGATGTTTGCGAGTACAAAAGCGCTGTAAATTTTGCGCCAAATGTTCTCAAAAAATTCTAAAAATCATCAAAATTTCAGTACAAAGACACCCAAGAGCAAGTTTTAATAAGGAGTCTTAGCAATGAGATTTAACACCTTCGGCATCGCATGCGGAATGACCATGCTTGCAAGCACTGCAGCATTCGCCGCCCTTCCAAAGGCCTCCGCCCTGGTCGAGCCCATGGGCATGGGCTACAACATCGGCAACACGATGGAAGTTCCAGAAAACCCGACCGCATGGGGCAACCCCCTCCCGACCGCCGGCTACATCAAGGCCATCAAGGCCGCCGGATTCAACACCGTGCGCATTCCCTGCGCTTGGTACTCTCATTCTGACGCTCTCGCCAAGGATATCGCCGCTAACGGTGGTACAGCCGACAACGGCGCATACACCCATGTCGGTAAGGACGCATCCTTCACCAACCCGACCATCGACGCCGCCTGGCTCAAGCAGGTGAAAGACATGGTGGACATGATCATCGCCGAAGGCATGTACGTGGTGCTCAATTCCCACTGGGACGAAGGCTGGCTCGAAGACCGTGTTTACGAAGGCACCGCCAATCCCCGCAGCGGCGCAGGCGACATCACCAACAGTTCTGCAACAACCAAGGCACGCCAAGCCGCCTACTGGAAGCAGATTGCAACCTACTTCAAAGATTACGACGAACATCTGCTTTTTGCAGGCGCCAACGAACCGGGCGTGAACGACCCGTGGAACGGCACGCAATGGGAATTCGACGCCACCCGTATGCAGGTTTTGAAGGGCTACTACGACGCATTCATCACCTCCGTGCGTAGCGCAGGCGGCAACAACGACACCCGCACCCTTATCGTGCAGGCTCCGCGTACCGAAATGGACATGGCTCCCATGCTCAGCCAGAACTTCCCCACCGACCCGGCAGGCGCAGGCTACATGATGGCCGAAGTCCACTACTATCCGTACCAGTACTCCCTCATGACCGCCGACGAAGACTGGGGCAAGCAATATTATTACTACACTGGCCTTTCCAGCACGAACGACACGGAACACAACATGGGCTGGAATGTGTACAGCAAGAGCATCGACAACTCCGCGCTCGGCACCCCAAACCAGATCAAGAAGGCCTTCGGCGAACTGAAGACCATGTTCTGCGACAAGGGTATCCCTGTAATCATCGGTGAACTCGGCGCCATCAAGCGCACCGGCCAAATTACCGACGCCGCCAACCTTAAGCTCCACTTGCAGGGCCGCGCCCTCTTCTACGGCGAAGTTGCCAAGAACGCCAAGGCAAACGGCATCGTTCCTTACGTTTGGGATACCGGTGCCGAAGACGACGGCAACATGACCATCATCACCCGCCAAAAAGGCACCTACTCCATCCTTGACCCGGATGTTTTGAATGCAATGCAAAAGGCTTACGGTCAAGAAGGCAACAACAGCAGCAACCTCGATAGCCTCGTGAACGAAAACGAAGTCCCCGATGATCCAGCCGGCAAGGGCGCATTGATCACCTATACGACCAAGACTGCCGACTCTAGCGAAACGGGCACCGTCCGCATCAACCTATCCAACGCAAACAAGGACCTCTCCAAGTTCATCGGTCTCGAAATCCGCATGAAAGGCGCAGTCGCAAGCGCAGGTCCGTGCACCGGCGATAGCGATGGTTGCGGTGAGTACGGTTGGACTTCCATGGACCTCTTCATGATGACCGGTTCTAACTGGGCATGGTTCGACGCTCCGGTATTGGAACAGGCCGATCAGGGACTCGATGCAACCCAATACCAGACTTTCCAAATCAAGTGGACTGATTTCCGCACCGAACCGACAGGCCTCGAAACTGCTAACGCCATCGGTCTCAACCTGTACGGCCCGCAGGTTTCCGGTTCTATCATCATCGACTACATCAAGGGCATTAACGAAGACGGCACCACGACCATCATCGATGACTTCGACAAGAAACCCTCTACAGAAGGCACCGCAACAGGCAAGGTCGTGGCAGTTTCTAGCGACATTACCATCGCCATCCGCTCTACACGCACGGCAGTCGCATCCAAGATGCTCGTGAATGTGCAACCGGGCATGGTCAGCGCCACGTTCAACGCAGCCAAGGCTGCTCGCGGCACAGCAACACTCATGAACTCCATGGGTCAAGTGATTGCGCAGCAGGCATTCGAAGCCAAGGCAGGCGCAAACGAAGTCCAGTTGAACACGAACTTCCGCGGCCCGGCAATCCTCATCGTAAAGCAGGGAAGCCAGAAGAACGTTCAGAAGATTACATTGCGCTAAACAGCAATGACGACATATTGAAAAAATCCTTGCAGGTTTAGGAGTGTTCATGCAAGGAGAAAGGGCCCGGCACCTGCCGGGTCCTTTTTACTATTCCTTTTCAATATTTATTGACGGTTCGTACCGATAGCCCTAATGCTAAAGTCGTATTCACCAGGCGATGCCTGCATCTTGATATTCACTTTCACCAGCTGCTTAGACGCCATTACACCCGCACTATCCAACCATCCCGAAACTTCAAGCCAATCCTGGTCCACAGCAGTCAAACTTTTCACCCACGAGGGTAGCTTAAAATTACTCCATTTAATGCATTTTTCCACGACACCCACTGATTTTGGAAGACTGGCAAACGGTAACGCCCACCCAAGCAATGCATTTAAAGAATCTCCCAAATCCAGTTCCAACGCAGGAGAGACTTCCGACGAATAGCTGATACAGAGTCCGCCCCAGCTGGATACATCGACGGATATCGGCTCGCCCATATATTCCTTACCCAACCAAAATCCGACCGTTACAAACGGGTTATAGGGCAACGAATCATGATTCAAGACAGCAGTTCCACAGAGGCCTCCGCAATAATCAATCACCGGATCCATGGACTCCGCAGAAAAAACGTTGCCCAACTTTACCGGCCAACGAATAGTAGACGTTCCACCATCAGCGCTATCCGTTCCCCAGAAAAAGTATCCATATTCCACATCGTTTCGCGGCGATTCAATAAAATCTTCAACATCAACAAACGCAGTCTCTCCATTCCACAAGTCATTACCGCCCGCGAAAGCCGTGCAACACGGGAAAAAATACGAAGAGCTTGAGGCACCCGCTGATGACGAAGACAAATTCAAGCAACTATCGACGCGGTCCAAAAGAACCCGTTTCCTGGCAAGCGCATTTTCTTCAGCAATTGCATCGTATCTTGATTTCACAGACGCAAACTCCTGGGAAAAGCGGTACGAACCATCGGCGCATTGCATTATCTTAGGTTGAGCATTGTCGCAAGGCAGATTCTTCGCCGTCATGAGAGGCATTTCCAATGTAGAGCGCATCCACATCATATTAACGCAATTATTTCGTGCAGACAAGTCCTCGCCCCAGTTGGCCTTGGCTTCCTCAACCGCATACGAATGCCCTAAGCGAAGCCCATCAATGACCGCACCGGAATCCACATAATTGCACTCGCAGAAATTTTCAACAACAGCCGGCGAAACGCAAGATCCATCAACCGTCGGGAGATTTTCGCCATCCAACGCTTTTCGACCATTCGCATTGGCAAAGCGCCCGAAACGAACGATTTTAAAAGTAATAGCGGACTTGTTATAATAACCATCCATCTTAAAGTGGACCCCAACCAAATGCTTTATCGCGTCTTCAATACTAACTGCAGCTTCATGCACCAATACAGAGCCATATCTCGAAAAGTCTGCCCACGCAAAGCATTCTTCGCGATAGTCCGAGGCCTTCGATTTTCCATTGATCGTAGTTCTATCCAGTATTACTTTGTAAGTCATGGTATCCAACAAAGCGTTGACAGAGTCGTTAAAATCAAGGTACATCGTAATCAAGCCGCTCGATTCATAGCCCACGCAAAAACCGCCTAGCCCGCTTACGTCAACTTCATCAAATCGCCCAGACGCATTTTTACCGGCCATGCTAAAAGCGATATCGACAGAAGCTGGTTTTTCCGTACCCACAAATTCATAGTTAAAACGATTTTCGCCATCGTCAATCGCATTAAAGTGAGACGCGCCACAAATAGAACCACCGCAACGTTCAATCACATTGCTCATTGCTAAAGAATCGTAGCCCTGTTGAGCAGTACCCACCCACTGAACACTCGGGATCAAGAGCTCGTTAGTATCCAATTTCCAATACCATATTCCCGATGTATTCGTTCCGTTATCAAAACCGGTATGGACGCGGTTTCCAGATTCCGGATTCCACATTTCAGCAAACCAGTCGCAACCAGCAGGTGCATTTTCCATTTCGGAAACACGGCACAAGCGCGGTTGCCCATCCGGATAGCCCCAAAATGAGCTACTAGAATTATCAAGAACAGAGCTCGACGATCCCAAAGCGGTCAAGACATTTGGATCTTCCGACGACCCGGAAATATCGCCATCCGAGCACCCCAACGCCGCGAGCAGAAACGCCCCCACGCAAGCCATATAAAGATTCTTGTTCATAATCACATTTCCTCCAAGAAGGAAAAAAATCCCTTACGCATTCGCTTTACCAGCGGTTTGAACCAATTGACCGAATGTTAAATTCACCAACCGTTTCCGATTTCCCCTGAAAGTTAAAGAAGATTCTTGAGACATGCTTTGCCGCGTCTTCTCCAGAGATCTTATATTCCACATCTTTTGCCCAACTAGGCATCTTGAAGTCGTCCCATTTAAAGCATCGTGCACTACCACTCGACCTCGACAAGACCACGACCGGAAGCGCCATACCCAACTTCTGGTTAAGCGAATCACCGAGATCTAGCACTATTGCCACAGCAATATCAGACTTGTATTCTAAACAAATACCACCCCAATTCGAAACATCAACAGACTTAGGCTTTCCCTCATTATCAAATCCGGCCACGTTAAAGCCGACAGAAACATACGGATTATAACTTAAATCGCCCATATCCAAACGGAATGTGCCACACACGCCATAGCAGAAACCAAAAACAGAATCTAGCGCATTCGCATCATAATAATTGCCCAATTCAACCGGCCATTCCAAAACAGATTTTCCACCATCGGCAGAATCCGTTTCCCAAAACCATTTTCCGGCATCAGAACCAAATTGAGAGGAATCATCCGCATATGCGGTCACATTCACTTTAGGCGATTCCGAATGCCACAAATCATCATACATGATTGCACAACCACCGACATGCTCACCAGCGGACGCCGCAGCCTTACAAAGAACAGGATTACGTCGTGAGGAACTCGAATACACAATATCCGAACTCGATGACAAATCTGCCGGCTCAGCTAAGGAACTTGACGACAAATTCGTTGGTTCATCTGAGGAACTCGAATTTACGACATTCGAACTGGACGAACCATACGCCATCAAGACATTCGGATCTTCCGACGACCCGGAAATATTGCTATCTGAGCACCCCAACGTAGCGAGCAGAAACGCCCCTACGCAAGCCATATAAAGATTCTTGTTCATAATCAAGCCCCCTCTCCATTCTCGACTTTTTTCGTCAAAGGGAAAAACTGTAAATTCAATCTGTAAACCTGATCGAGCTTGCCGCATTTTGCCGCAATCGAAATAACTTTTTTGCGGAAAGCATCCAGCTCTCTCGCAATTTCTTCATAACCTTCTCGATTCACACCCAAAGTAACACCAGTAACATTACGATTTTCAGGGCCAAACTGGTCAATAGAATCTATACCAAGGCGTCCCATTTCGCGATGCATCATGCGAATCGCCAGTGTCAAGCCTTCCTTGGAGCCTATAACAGCTTTATCCGTTTGCTCATAAACATTCTCGCCGACCTGTTTCAAGAACCCCGCTTTTTCCAAAAATGCAAGCGACTTTCGGACTTCGAGAGCGGAAATTTCCTGACAGCACGCCTTCGCCATTTCGCCAGGCATCGCACCCGGCATCATCGGCGCAAGTTCTCGCACCACCTGATTTTTCCAACTGTCGTAATATTCAAACGCAGCCTTGTCGATTACGCGGACCTGATTCGCCACCGAAATCGCCATCATCTTATCAAAATAAGTTTTCTTGACATCGTCCTTTTGCGCATTGACAAAATTCACCATCGCTTCGAAATACTCAATTTCATAACCGACAAGCCCCATCGCCACGGCCACACGATTCATCGTCACACGGCTCAAGCTGCTCTTGCCATCACAGACTAGTTTCAAATACGAGGGAGATGTGAACCCAGCAATCTTCGCAAACTCGCGCCATGTGAATGCAGAAGTCCTCTTACGCTCCTCGTAAAAGTCCGCCATGTAGGCTCGGTAATCTTTATATTCCACAATCGGTTTCATAATGACATAATATACACTTTCACGAGCCCTTCGTCAATATCAAATGATACAAAAATAGTTAAAAACAACAAATTATAGCATAAATTTTCAACAATAAAACGCAATCACATTAATAAATGATACAAATGTATCATTTACAAAAAAGGACCCAGCTTCCGCCGGGTCCTCTCTTCCTCCTAACAAATTTTTTACGGGTTATTCCAAGAGCCTTTAGGGCTAATCCTCCTTTGAAAATCATCCTCGCGTTCAAAAACAACGGGATTATCCGCCTTAGCCCCAATATATTTGAGGTTGAACTTATATTCCCCCATATACGCCTGAATCCTAAACCTTACCGCAACAAGCTGTTTTGCGGCCTGTTCGCCAACGTTGCTCCTCCAAGATTGAGGAATATCCGTCACCCAAGGAGGCAACTTGAAATCGCTCCAGCTAAAGCATTGCGAGAATGCCACGCCATCTGTCGCTTTAGGCAAGGAGACCTGCGGCAAACCATAGCGAAGCACCTCTGCAAGCGAATCCCCCAAATCCAGCACCAACATAGGAGCCGCATCAGAAGTATAAGTAACACATAAGCCTTCCCAATTCGAGACATCAACAGGCACCGGATTACCCATAGAATCCTTCGCTATCGAGAAACCTATCGTCACAAAAGGACTATAACCCATGCTACCATTATCCAAGATTGCCGTCCCACAAATGCCATGGCACGCATCCATAACAGACCGTAACGGGTCCTCGCCTTCGTCCAACTCGACCGGCCACAGCACCCTGGACTCGCCGCCATCGGCAGCATCCGTTAACACCTCCCAGAACCAGCGGCCATCGGCAATAGCGTTCTTCGGCCAGGACATTGCATAACGCGCCGTATGAACACGGAAATCACCCAATTCAGGATTCCACAGAACACTACCATTCACAGACGCGCTAGACAAATCGTCAGATATAGAACTAGACGAGGCATGCGCAAATGTATTCGGTTCTATCGAAGTTCCATCCGAGCAAGCCGCAAGAACTAAGGCTATAACGCCACACGCTGTATAAATTTTCTTATTTATCTTCAGCATCATCATTTACCGTACCCCTCTTTAATAAGGGTGACCAACCATCTCGTTGAAAACCCTCTTCCCGAACTTCTATACCCGAATCATCTTCCGTATTCATTCCAACATAGCTGATACTGAAAGCATACTCCCCAGGTGCATTTTGCATTTTGAACATAATTCCAACTAAACGCTGAGCAGCCTTTTCGCCAACGTTATCAGACCAATATGCAGGGACTCCTCTAAACCATGAAGGCAATTGAAATTTATCCCAACTATAGCATCTAGTAATTTCACCCGACCGCGCTTTCGGCAAAGACACAAAAGGAAAAGCGTAGCCATCTTCAAGTACTTTACTTTCGGAATCATCCAAAACGAGAACCAAAAAGGGAGCTATTTCAGACTTATAAGTAATGCAAATGCCACCCCAATCAGAGACATCAACTGGTGTTGGGCGACCCGTTTCATCTCTTGCAATCGTAAAGCCAACACCAACAAACGGATCGTAATTCAACTCACCCCGATTCAACCTTGCAATACCGCAAATGCCTTGGCACGATTCAATAACCGTAGACAACGAGTCCACACCACTCCCCAATTTTACAGGCCATTCCACATAAGACCGTCCGCCATCATCATCATCACCTTTGGTCTCCCAGAACCAATGACCATCAGCCTGCAAATTTTCAGGCAACTTCTCTGCATAACGAGCCGTATTCACAGAAAAATCGCCAGCAAGCGGATTCCACAGCGAGTTGCCCTCTGCATACGACGTATTCGGCTCCACCGACGTTCCATCGGCACATGCAGCCAAAGCCAAAACTATCGCACCACACATCGTATAAAGTGTCTTATTCATTTTCAATCTCCTCATGTTTTGTAACCTCTTTAGAAAGAGGGAACAACTGCAAATTCAATCTGTAAACCTGCCTGATATCACAGCACTCTTCAGCAATGGCGGTAATTTTTTTGCGGCACTCTTCCAATTCATGAACAACGCGTTCATACGTTTCATGGTTGATGCCCATCGTAACGCCCATAACGTTACGCACGTCTGCGGTAAAACGATCCAACGAATCTACCGCAAGGTTGCCCATTTCACGGTGCATCGAACGGATTGCAAGCGGGAGCCCTTCCTTGGAACCTTCCACAGACTTTTCCGTCTGCACATAAACATTTTCACCAATCTGCTTGAGGAAACCCGCGTGTTCCAAAAAAGCAAGCGACTTGCGAACTTCGAGCGCAGAGATTTCTTGCGTGCACATCTTCGCGATTTCACCAGGCATCGCACCGGGCATTAGCGGGGCTAATTCGCGGACTACTGGATTTTTCCAGCTATCGTAATATTCAAACGCGTCCTTATCGACAATGCGAACTTTATGGTCCACCGCAATAGACTGCATTTGTTCTAAAAACTTCTTCTTCGCATCATCCGTCTTGGCATTGCCAAACTGAACCATCGCCTCGAAGTATTCCACCTGATGACCGACAAGCCCAATCGCAGCAGCCACACGCCCCATAGTCACTTTACTAAGGTTTGTTTTGCCGGCGCAGACATCCTTAAGGTACGATGGAGAAATAAATCCAGCAATCTTCGCAAACTCACGCCACGAGAACGCCGAAGTACGTTTGCGTTCCTCGTAATAGTCGTTCAGAAAAACGTGGTAATCTTGATATTCAACTATCGGTTTCACATAAACAAATATACTCTACAAAAAATCAAAAGTCAATAATCTACAGTACATTTTTTAGCTTTTTATTAAAATTTAGGCATTTTTATTTATTAAAAAAACGTATTTTAACAATATACAGTACGCCCTGTACGGTATAAGAAAAAAAAGACCCGCTTACAAAAAAAAGCGGGCATAACAAACTTGTTTTTTAAACACTTATCTACTATGGCATAGTCGATATAGAATTTAGACGCAGACCTCCGTAAGTATTTGGAGAATGCTTGGTATATATGACAGATACTTTCGTTCTATTGTTATAAGCAGAAAGAGCAACGGATCCAGCAAGAGTCATTGCAAGGGCATCTGTTGTAGAAGGCTGAGTACATGCAGCGTCGTCATAAAGATAGAAAGCCATTACTTTTTGATTTTGGCGCACGTCAATCGCCAACCTGCATACGTAACCATCTTGTACACAAGATCCAGGAGGATTGTCGGGAATATTACATTGCTCCGCGGCCATGAGCATCGAGGATAGCAAACTAATAAGGAGTATTATTCTTTTCTTTTTTGTTTCCTATGGTTAGGGAATCATTTTTTTAAGTTTAGTTTTGAAATTCCCTTTTGAAGGGATACACCAGAAGAATTCCCGTTTGCTGGCTTGCCGTTAGCATTGTATGAAGGGAATACATATTTTTCTTTTGTTCTTAAATTGAGGCTTGGCGGCAAGCTAGAAAGAGGGCAACCATCTAAAGCATTAGACAACTTACCCGCTGATGGAATTTCTCCGAAATTAAGAGTTCCATCATTTTGAAAAACACAAGACAGAATAAAATCACATCCTATAGGCGCTCCAGTCACAGCCAAACAATAAGCATAATATGAAGTGTCTTTTTTATAAACAAAATAAAGTGAATTAAAACGTTGCAGCCGCACAGTTTCAAACGGGATCTCTATTCTTTCATCCATTATAGAAGATATCTTAAATGGCTGTGTTGAATCCATTTTAAGCAATCTAAAATCATCAAGATTTAGGTTTTCTTCAGCCACAATAGGAACATTCAAAAGAGAATCATCCATCCAATATTTCGAAATCCAAATGGAGTCATGAATATCATTTCCTATCCATTCAATATTAACTTGTCCGGCAGGATCCCAGTAATAATCACTATAACCTTGAAAATAAAAAGATATTCCCTCAAAAAAATCATCGTGATCGATTTCTTTCAGAGTCTGCCCAATAGAATCTGAAAAATACACTCGATTGTATTTCCATCCATGGAATATATTGGACTCTTTCCAGGTTTCAGCAAACAACTGGGCATAAAACAAAACAATCAAAAAGAGAATTTTTTTCATTTTTGTTTCCTTTTTATTTTTTCTTTGTTGCTTCAAAAAGCATATTCAAAATGGAGAACGGGGTCTTTTCTATTTTTGACTATTTCCATTACCATCATACAAGTAAAAATAATCTCCAGACCCGGCAAATGTTCTTGTATCAAAGGTTATAAAATTTTCAAGATTATCGCCTAAATTATATTCACAAGTATAGGTCGATTGCGGTTTATAAGGGTGCATCATTTGGCATTCAGAGTTTTCCAGCATCCAGCCATTTACGAATTTCCAAATTAACAACAAATATTCTCTGCATATTGGCGTAATTACGCATGCAATTATGTACTTTCGCTAGTATTCGCAACCATATGCAAATCGATAGAAAAACTTTATTTAGACATTATTGTACTAAAAGTACAACCAGATAACATTATTTTATCCGACTTTCCTCAACACACTTTCGACAAACAACCAATGCAGCTTATTTGGGGTTATACGAAAATCGCCGCAGTTTTACCTGCGGCGACTTTTAAAATCGCGAGCGCGAAATGCGCCGATTACCAGATCTTGTCGAACTTTTTGCGGTTCTTTTCTTCGTCCTTCTTCTCCTGAACAATGGCGTCGATAACGGCAGCCACCGTGAGGTTGAAGATATCGTGCACGGAGGCGTCAGAGTCGGTGAAGTGCACCGGCTTGTTCAAGCCCATCTGCACAGGACCAATGGATTCGCCCACGCCCATTTCGAGGAGCATCTTGCAAGTGGTATTTGCAGAAGAGAGGCACGGGAAAATGAGCGTGTTCACGGTCTGACCCTTGAGCTTGTTGAACGGGTACTTCGTGTCGCGAAGATCCTTGTCGAGCGCCACGTTCACCTGCATTTCGCCATCGAGAGCGTAGTCCGGGTACTGTTCGTGAATCATCTTTACCGCATCGCGGGCCTTGTTGGCCGTACCGCGAGCAGATTCCTTGTCGGAACCGAAATTAGCGTAGCTGAGCATAGCCATCACCGGTTCGTGAGCAAAGAAGCGCACAGCGTCGTGCGTGAGCTTGACGATATCCACGAGCGTTTCGGCATCGGGATCGCGGTTCACGAGAGTATCGGCGAGGAAGAACGTTCCCTTCTTGGTAGAGAGAATGTGGAGTGCGCCGAAGTGCTTGTATTCCGGACGGATACCGATAATTTCCTTGGCAAGTTCGATCGTTTCACTGTACTTGGAGTAACCGCCAGTGATGAGCGCATCGGCATCGCCGACCTTCACCATCATCATACCGAAGTGGTTCGGTTCGAACATGTCGTCGCGGGCTTCTTCGAAGGTTACGCCGTTACGACCATTTTCTTCGGCATAGATTTCGGCATACTTGCGACGGCGTTCGAATTCTTCCGGAGAACGCGGGTTTACAATCTTGATGCCCGTAAGGTCGAGCTGTTCGCGCTGGGCGATAATTTGTATGCGTTCCGGGTTGCCAAGCATAATCGGGTGGGCAACGCCTTCGGCCTTGGCCTGCACGGCAGCCTTGAGCATGTTGAGGTTGCTTTCGGCAAACACGACACGCTTCGGATTGCTGCGGGCGGTATCGCTGAACTGACGGATGAGCTTGTTGTCGTAACCCATCATGTCACGAAGCTTGTCGTAGTAAGCGTCCCAATCGGTAATCGGCTTGCGGGCCACGCCACTTTCGATAGCAGCCTTAGCCACTGCAATAGAAACTTCCGTGAGGAGGCGCGGGTCCAGCGGCTTCGGGATCAAATATTCCTTACCGAACGTGAAGCGCTGTGCGTTGTAAGCAATGTTCACCACATCCGGAACCGGCTTGTGAGCAAGAGCAGCAATAGCGCGCACGGCAGCGTGCTTCATGTGTTCGTTAATGGTCGTTGCACGCACATCGAGTGCGCCACGGAAAATGTACGGGAAACCGATAACATTGTTCACCTGGTTCGGATAGTCGCTACGGCCTGTCGCAAAAATGAGGTCGCCACGGCTTGCCATAGCTTCTTCGTAGCTGATTTCCGGAGTCGGGTTTGCAAGCGCAAAGACAATCGGCTGGTCCGCCATGCTGCGCACCATTTCGCGAGTGAGAATATTACCCTTGGAAAGACCCACGAACACATCGGCGCCCTTCATAGCGTCTTCGAGAGTTTCAATGTCGGTGCGGTCGGTCGCAAAGAAAGCCTTCGCTTCGGTGAGGCCCTTGCGGTCCTTGCGGATAACGCCCTTGCTATCGCACATCACAAGATTTTCTTTCTTGAGACCGAGGGACAAGTACAAGCGAGTGCAAGCGCAAGCAGCAGCGCCAGCGCCATTCACCACCATCTTCACGTTGCGAATGCTCTTGCCTGCAACCTCGATAGCGTTCAAAAGGCCTGCAGAAGAAATGATAGCCGTACCGTGCTGGTCATCGTGCATCACCGGGATATCGAGTTCGGCCTTGAGCGTGTCTTCGATTTCGAAGCATTCCGGAGCCTTGATATCTTCGAGGTTGATACCGCCAAACGTCGGAGCGATGCCCTTCACGATTTCGATGAACTTCTTCGGGTCCTTTTCGTTGATTTCGATGTCGAACACATCGATACCGGCGTAAATCTTGAAGAGGAGAGCCTTGCCTTCCATCACCGGCTTACCAGCCAAAGCGCCAATATCGCCGAGGCCAAGCACAGCCGTACCGTTACTAATAACAGCAACGAGGTTTCCTTTGCCCGTATATTCATAAGCAAGGTTTTGGTCACGCTCGATTTCGAGGCACGGGGATGCAACACCCGGCGTGTAAGCGAGTCCCAAGTCCGTCTGCGTGCTGTGCGGCTTGGTGGGCACAATTTCAATCTTGCCCGGTTTGCCCATGGAATGGTATTGAAGAGCCATTTCCTTCAAATCTTTACCCATTTCGTTCTCCTGTGAGTCATAACTTTTTTCAAAACGCAAATTTAGAAAAATTTACATAACAATAAAAGGGTGTTAAAAGAGTGTTTTTTTGCTACTTTTAGTTCAATTTTTCTATCGTTAAGCCGCAAACGAGGCTTTTAGCTCCCATACGACGCGCATATTACAGAAAATGAAACAAACCATTAAACAGACTGTACTCGAAAACGGAATCACTATTTTAACCGATTACATGCCGCACGCCTACTCCGCAGCTGTCGGCGTCTGGATTCCACGAGGGAGCCGGCACGAAGCTCCGGACGAATTCGGGCTCAGCCATTTTTACGAGCATCTCGTTTTCAAGGGCACCGAAAACCGCTCCGCGTTAGAAATTGCTCATTCCATTGAAGACCGCGGTGGGAATCTTGAAGCGTACACCACCCGTCAAGAAACGGGCTTTTACGCACAAGTCGAAAGCGGCGACATTCCGCTTGCCATCGACGTGATTTCGGACATGCTCATGCACCCGCGCTTCGATAAAAAAGAAATGGAAAAGGAGCGCCACGTCATCATCGAAGAAGTCCACAGCTACGATGACATTCCCGAGGAACTCGTAGGCGACATTTTCAACGCCATCCATTTCAAGGGTTGTGGCATCGCACATTCCATCACCGGAAACGTGAAGCAGGTGCAATCACTCACGCGCAAGCAAATGCTCAAGTACGGGCACCAAGTCACCGACGAAATTCCGCTATACGTTTTTGCATCAGGCAAAGTGAACCACAAAGAGCTAGTAGAACTTTGTGCACAAAAATTCGAACAAAAAAAGATTAACGGTTTTACGCCCGACGATATTTACACTTCCAAAAGCAGGGTAAAAATCGTGCAGAAAAGCGACATCACGCAATCGAACCTTTTCTGGGGACTTAGCTTTGACCGTTCCCTCATGAGCGACCGTGACCGCTGCGCATTTTCAATTTTCAATGTGGCGATGGGTGCCGGCATGGCAAGCAGGCTCTTCCAGAAAATCCGCGAAGACAAAGGCCTCGCCTACTCCGTCTATTCCACAGCCGACCTTTACAAAGACTGCGTGGACTGGGGTGTCGCCCTTGCAACCGAACCGCACCAGCTCAAGACCGCCCTTGCGCTCTCCGTCGCCGAAGTCAAGAAATTCCTGCGCCACGGGTTCATCAAAGACGAGTTCGAACGCACCAAAACGAACATCCTCGGCGGGCTCCACCTCGGCGCCGACAGTCCCGAAAAGCGTCTCATCCGCATGGCAGAGCAAACGCTCCACCTCGGAGAATTCCACACGATGGACGATGTCGAAAAGAAAATCCACGCCATCACCGAAGACGAAGTCCTCGCCACCATCAACCGTCTTTTCAGCACCGCAAAATATTCCATCGCCGTTGTCGAACCCAAAAGCAAAAAAAAGACCGTGTTGGACGTAGATTTGTTCTAAGTCAGTGGTTGGTGGTTAGGACAAAAGATGCCACCACGCAACCTTGTACGTCATTGCAAGCCGATATGTTTACGTTATCGCTAGCCAACGCGTTCACGTCATTGCGAGGAGGGTTCCGACGAAGCAATCTAAGCATTCGTCGTTCAATCGCACAAAAAAAACGCCCCGCCTTTTGGGGCGGAGCGCAATTTCTCGCGTTTTCGCTTAGTCAGGACTTAAGCAGCCTTCACGATTTCGACGACCTTAGCAAAAGCTGCCGGATCGGCGACGGCCAAGTCAGCGAGAACCTTGCGGTTCATGTTGATGTTAGCCTTGGAAAGCTTGTAAATGAACTGGCTATAGCTGATGCCGAATTCACGAACAGCAGCGTTCAAGCGAGTGATCCACAGAGAGCGGAAATCACCCTTCTTGTCGCGGCGGTGTGCATAGGCATACTGACCGGCGTGGGCAACTGCGTCAATAGCAAGGCGAAGGTTCGACTTGCGGCGGCCATAGTAACCCTTGGCGGCCTTGAGGATTTTTTTGCGGCGTTCGCGGGAAGGAACTCTAGTTTTTGCGCGTGGCATTCTTACTCTCCTTATGCTACGACAAGCAGACGCTTGACATGATAGGTATCGACTTTCTTAACGAGAGCGCCCTTACGAAGGTTGCGCTTACGCTTAGTGTTCATCTTAGCTTGAATGTGGCGCATACCAGCGCGCTTGAACTTGACATGGCCGGAACCAGTCACGCGGAAGCGCTTCTTAGCACCGCTGTGAGTTTTCATTTTAGGCATTTTTACCTCGTAGGTTAATAGTTAAGCCTCACCTGCTGCCTTTGGCTCGGTTACGGGCTTCGGTGCCTGGTCTTGTTTCTTACCGGCACCACGTTTCGGACCGTAGATAGAAAGCATTGTGTTGCCTTCCACCCGCGAATCCATTTCCAAATCGCCAAACGGGGCCAAGTCTTCCTTGGCGCGTTCCATCAGGCGCTTGCCGTAGTCCATGTGCGCCATTTCGCGTCCACGGAACTGCATGATAAGCTTCACCTTCATACCGTCCTGCAAGAACTCGCCAGCCTGCTTGATGCGGTACTGGTAGTCGTTCTCGGCAGTCTTCGGGTGCATCTTGATTTCCTTGAGCTTCACCACGTGCTGCTTAGCCTTAGCAGCCTTAGCCTTCTTCAGTTGTTCGAACTTGTACTTGCCGTAGTTGATGATGCGGCAGACAGGCGGCTTAGCGTTCGGGGAGACTTCCACAAGGTCCAGTCCGGCGTCTTTCGCCATCTGCAATGCCTTGCTCGTCTCGATAATGATAGCTTCGCCATCTTCTTTCACGAGACGAATCGGAGAGATATGGATATCTTCGTTGGTACGAGTCCCATCGCTGGGACGGTTGGGCATGCGACGATCGCGCGGATTAGGGAACAAGTATGCTACCTCGATATGATTGTTTTTGTTTATGCGAGCGTAAATTTAGAATTTTTTTCATATTTTTCCAACAACTTTTTTTAGAACCCCTTTAAAAACTGCAATATTTTTGTATAATTGTTCACGCTCGCGGCGGTAGCTCAATGGTAGAGCCTTAGCCTTCCAAGCTAATGGTTGCCGGTTCGATCCCGGTCCGCCGCTCTTAGACCTCCCTTTGGGAGGTCTTTTTTCATTTTACACTTTCTTGATCGTGTGGTGGATTACCGTTTTTCGCAATAAAATCATCCATAAATTTCACGCTAGCAGGTTCATCATCGTAGGAATCGAGATGCATCATTTGCACGCACTGGCCTTCATCTACCGTTTCAAGCTTTGCGAGCGAGCAATCGAGCTTTTTCACTTACGTCCACAGGCTCGTAATAAACATCGGGCTAGCGTCATCGGCTTTCTTGAAACCACAGTGTTCGTAGAAGACGAGTTCTTCGTTATAGGCGACCACGACTACGCGCAGGTAGTTCTTGTAGATTCCCTTGACACGTTCCACGAGTTCCATGCCGATGCTTTGGCCCTGGTATTCGGGACGCACGAGCAAGTAATGAACGTAGGCGTTCATGATGCCGTCGTCCATAGCGCAAATCATGCCGACGAGTTTTTCGCCGTCCCAAGCCGAAATGACGGTCTTGAAATTCTTCATCGCGACCACGAGCTTATCGGGGAAATGCCCCGAGGACCATTCGACGGAGAGGAAGAGGTCTTTTAAGTCTTGTTCCGAAAAATCGTGAATATCTTTGTATGTGATGCTCATATTTTTTTCTCTTAATGATAATTCCACGTACTAATTCCGCGCACGTTCAATTCAGAATCCAGCAGAACGTAGCCGTCCAGATTATAGCCGCCTGCAAAGAACACATATACAGTATCTTGCAATTTTTTCGTTGAAATGACATATCTATTGAAAAGGCTCAAAGAAGTTGTAGTCGGATGGTCGTCTGCGAATCCAGACATTCCCGAAAGATTTACAACTTCGCCACCTTTTACAGCCATTAATTCCATCCCGTCATCCATAATGCCGCAATCAGATGAGTCCGGAATAAGCACTTCATAAAAAGATACGTTATCCTTGTACCCTGCTAACGGTTTGATAACGACATCGCTTGACTTGGCATCTCTTTCGGAGATAAGATTTTCGTTAGAATCACATTTGCAAATAGTCCGTTTCTTTCTAAAATACTGTTTTACAAGTTTATCCTTTATTTTTTGTTCAACAGAACCGTTCTTTGCAACGGGTTCTATTTTTTCAACATTCGTTCCAAAAGGGACTGCAAGTAATGGGAGCATCCTTTTCCCATTTTCCTTCCATGTTTCTAGAGAACGATTTAAAGAATCAAATTGAATTTTATTTTCTAATGAACGCGAACTTTTCGCAAGTCCGATTTCACTCCATTTGCGGCGCATAAACTTCAATGTTCCCGCATCAACGCGTTTGCCATCGGCATTAATTACCTGCCATGATTGCTTCATGATTTTATGCGAACAGGACTTTATATTTTTGAAAATCCCACCCGCATCTTCGCCTTCGGAAAAATCACACGATGGCGACCATCCTTTATCCGTACGAACAAACGCCAAGCGGATATAATATCCATCATGTTCATACGCCTTTGGGTCTTCCACAAAACCAATTGCGGTAAGTTCTTTTGCAGCCGCAACAAACGGCAAGAGCAAAGCGAATAGACAAATAAAAAAATGCGGTTTCATACCATTTAACATTTTACATCACTCTCTTTTGACAGCCGTTGTAATTTCCAGCGTATCGGCTTCGCTGTACGGAGTCTTGTATATTAATTTCCAAGTGAACGAGCTATCCTTCAAAGACAAAACGTCCATCGCATAAAAATGAGATTCTGGAGGTGCAGGCATATTTGTGTATTTAGGATTCCCGCAATAAGTTGGATAATTATCGCAATAACATTTATAGTGCGGAATCGCACGCCCCAAAAAATCAGAACAAGAAATAGAAACGGAATGTATTGTCGACACCGTTTTGAGATTCGAACTTAAAGAATCTTTGCGCTCGATTTTTTCTTTTGACTTTGCCGTTTTTGGGGAATCTTTTTTCTTTTTTGTATCATAGAAAGCCACTCCACTAGGCAAATCAATAGCCGTCAACTCGTAAGGAGACGAGAATGTTTTTGAATGAGAACAAGGGAATGTTTCCTTGACCGAGGCAAATTGATTTTTAAAATAAGCGGTGTCAAATTTTGCATATACAGGACGAGGGATATAACTCGTTTTCTTGAATAGACCAAAATTTAAATTTATGTAGGCCGTATCTTGATACGTATTTGTGTCCGGTTTATATTTCCGCGGAAGCGGAGAACCTCTTAATTCATCGTCAGGACACAGTTCTGCATGACAGTGAAATTCATCCCCTTTGATCTCGCAGTTAGAAGCTCGCCATACTGAAATTTCACCCTTGTGATTTTTAATACGATAATACACCAAAGCGTTTTCAGGAATACGATTACTATAGTACAGAAAGAAAAGTGTTCCTGCAACTAAAACAAGCAAAATAGGTAATGCAATTTTCAAAGCAAATTTGAACGTCATATTGCACAACATATAAAAGTCAAACAGCATGCGTAAGAGGTTTCACAAATTCGTTCGCTGTTTTACCCATAATTTGTAACGCTTGTTTTTCTCAAATTTTAATTGTATATTTCACCCAGCACCAGAAAAGGTGATGTTATTAGATCGCAGTCCGCGCAAGCGGGGCGATCTTTTTTCGTCTTAAGGAGAGGAAAATGAACAGAATCAAACTTATCGGAATCAACACAGAGGGGTCCATGCGATTGTGGTATGGGCCAGAAACGAAAATCGGTGTTTTCGCGTCGAGAGATTTTGATGCGAACGACTACCGCTTGGAGCAATGGGCCACAGAAGCAGGGCGGTTCCACCAGTGCCTTGTGGGCACGTTCCATTCGGATGCGGAGCGTCGCATTTTAGATATCGCGCTTGCGAATGGGGCATTTGCGGTTTGGATTCGCGGGTGCAGCCTCCCCCGCATTTATCGTGGCGCCGTTGAAAAAGCGATGAAGAACGACCACTTGCTGATGCTTTCATGCTTCCACAGAAAGCATCACACAGAAGCGACCGCTCGTTATTGCATCCAGCTATCATCGATGTGCACTAAAAAACACACATTCTTTTTGAACGAAAATGATTCGCTGTTGGAGCCGGTTTATCGCAAAGTAGCATGGCATCGCAACACGCAGCTTTTTTACGGACGCGATTAGTGCGCATTTCATTACTGCAATAAACGTTCACGCGATTTCTTGAAAATAGCCTGCGGAAAATATCCACAGGCATTACACGAGACTCGCTACGGTGCTAAACGGTACTACTTGCCCCAACGGCGGTAAACGTTCGCAAGAATTGCGCCGGAAATATTATGCCATACGGAGAATATGGCGCCGGGCACGGTCGCCATAGCAAGGCCCGAGAACGCTGTTGCAGCAAGGCTTGTGGCGATCCCGGAATTTTGCATGCCAATTTCGATGGAAAGAGCTTTCGTCTTGGACGTCGAAAATTTCAGCAACTTTCCGAGGCCGAATCCGCAGCCGTAGCCGAGCAGGTTGTGGAGAATCACCACAGCGAACACGATTGCGCCGGTCGAAAGAATTTTCGCAGCATTGTGCGAGACGACCGCAGCCACAATCATTGCAATAGCAATCACCGAAACGAGCGGCAAGACTTTGACTGCTCGCGCCGTCCATTTGCCAAAGAACTTGTTGATGACAAACCCCAGCGCAATCGGCACGATGACGACTTTTACGATGGAAAGGAACATGGCCATCACATCAACGTTCACGGTAGTGCGCAAGAGCAAGTACGTAATCGCAGGCGTCAACACGGGAGCGAGCAATGTATTCACGCTAGTCATGCCGACAGAGAGTGCCACATCGCCTTTCGAAAGGTAAGTGATAACGTTACTCGAAGTACCTCCCGGGCACGTGCCCACGAGAACCACACCCGCCATCAGCGCGGCGTCGAGCCCGAAAATCTTGGAAAGTAAAAATGCGAGTGCCGGCATCACGATGAACTGCGCCGCGCACCCAATCGTAATTTCTTTCGGACGCATGAACACCAGTGCAAAGTCGCTGAGCTTAAGCGTAAGCCCCATGCCGAACATCACGACCATCAAAAGGTAATTCACCCAACCAAGTTCAATCCAGAGCGTTGATTTCGGGACAAACAGCGAAAGCGCTGCAATCACGAGCACGACAACAGCCATCCACTTGCCAACGAATTCACTAATCTTTTCAAGAAAGCGCATGTGTGTAAGCCTTGCGTTAATTACATGAGCCTAGAGCTAAACCTTGTATCCGTACTTCCGCAATTTTTCGACATACTGCGGGTCGCTCAGGCGGGCCTTGGATTCTGCCATGTACTTGTCGTTGTCCTTGTTCTGGAATCCGAGCTTGATACGCAAAGCATTGATTCCACAGGCAATGGCACCCAAAGCGCTCGCCACTCCTGCAATAACAACCTTCATGGAGTAATGTCCGCCATTGTACTGGAAATAAGTCAGCACGCCGCAAACAAGAGCAAGCGCCAAAAGGAACAGAGTCCCCTTCACATAGATTTTAGCATTGTTGCTTCGCGGATCAAAGCCGTCAATAGCCACCTCACGCCAGCGCCTATCTAGGTATTCACTACGGCAGGCCTTGCACTCGCGAATCGGACTACCGTACATCCAAGTGTTACAGGATTCACGATTTTTTGTTTTACATTCAGGACATACCCATTCGGTGTAACTTATTTGCATATAATTCCTCAACTACTTTTTTTGGAATAAAAATAATTTTTTTTAATTCATCAATGCAGGTCTAAATCTCAATAGTTTCTTCGTCGCTAACAATAAACGCTTTAAGCCGTTCGATAGTACGTTCGAAATCGTACTTGATAGAACATTCCCAAACGGTCGCCACGCGAAAGCCTTGTAACGAAAGTTCCCAGTTCGTCTTGATATCACGTACAATATTATTGTCAAATTTTGCGTTCCAAAATTCAGGATTACTCTTGGGGCGGCTCGTAAATTTGCAGCCATGCTGGTGCCAAAAACAACCGTTCACAAAGACAACCACGCCATATTTCAGGATAAACAAATCGGGCGATCCCGGCAAATCATGCCGATGCAATTTGTAGCGGAATCCGGCCTTGAAAAGTGAGCGGCGTACCAAAATTTCCGGCTTTGTATCCTCGGAATGGACCGCCTGCATCATCTGCGAGCGGCTCATCGGAGAACGTTTCTTGCGCCGGCGTTTCATTTTGCATTCGTCACCCCGGCTTGAGCCAATCCCGCACTAGTTGCAGGATGCCGGGGGCGGCTTTTTTAAGACCTTACTGTTGTTTTTTACGGTTCACGCCCAAGCACAGCTTTGGCGAGTTGGTCCGCACAAGATGTCGGCTTTCCACCGCATGTGTTGCCAAGCAATTTAGCGGCAATGTCTTCGGCAGTCATGCCTTCGCAAAGTTTTGCAATGGCCTTGAGGTTTCCGTTGCAGCCACCCGTAAAACGAATATTGCGGATTTTGTCGCCATCGCGGGTGAATTGAATCGTCGTGGCGCACGTACCTTTAGTCTGGAAAACTTCGTCCATCTGATTACCTACTTGACGGTCGTTAAACATACCATGAATATAGATTATTTACAATTTTCATAAAGGGGCCATCACCTCTATTTCATAAAAACGAGTATATTAATAATGTGAACGACATACTCCAATTAATTTCAAAACACAGAAGTGCCATAATGGGCTTTGCCATCTTATGGATTATGCTGTTTCATTTGCGAGTTCCAACAGATTTGGCCGTCATTGATTTTATCAGGTCTGTCGGTTATGGCGGCGTGGATATCTTTTTGTTTCTGTCAGGATTTGGTTTGTATTTTTCCATGTCCCGAAAAAATTTTGAGATAAAAAAATATTATCGAAGTCGCTTTTTCCGTATCGTTCCAGAATATTGGGTGGTAATAGGCTTTGTCTTTTTAGCGCAAATGGATTTTAGCGCTAGAGCCTTTTACTTATTGGTATGCAAAGCGACAACACTAGGCTATTGGATTGGGTATCGTGACGAATCTTGGTTTATTTCTTGCATTTTATTTTTGTACGCCATTTACCCTATTTACTTTAAACTATTCAAAAAATACGGAATTAAGGCATCCTTCCATTTTATCGGAGCAGGTTTTTCTTTAATGTTAATCTATGCCTTAACCTGTATTTTATGTTACAACAACAAGAACTACGGGGGATTCATCATCCTCACTTACGCAAGGATTCCCATATTTTTCATAGGCGCTATTTTTGGTCACTGGGCAAAAGACGGATGCAATATTAAGCTCACCAAAAGGCTTAAAGTAATCGGATTGTCAGCCGCAATTATCGCATCAGTTGCTTTAGTCTTTTTCCAAACGTTTCTTTTTTACGCTTTGCAAACCTGTTCACTAGCATACCTTCCTTACATTATCATCACCCCTGTTCTGTGCATTCTTCTTGCGAAATTTTTTGACAAATACAAAACAGTCGATAAAATTTTCACAGTCTTTGGGTTAATGTCTTTGGAATTGTATTTGTGCCACATATTTATATACAAATTATTTTTTGATTTTATAGATTTTTTGGATAAGGATTCTTCGAATATTTTGACCATGCTCATTTCATTTTTTGCGGCATACGCATTGTACATCGTCAACAAAAAAGTCCTAACTCGCCGAACAAACATTAGAATTAGGCCTTAAAGCCATACAACGAGTGCAAAAGTCCGTGTTGCCAAAACGCTTTTAGTACATTTTAAAACATGAAAATCAAAAAAATCCTCACATTATTTTTCGTCACCGCCATTTCCATTTCCACGGTCGCCTGCTCCGTTTCGGCCCCCGCCGACAACGATGAATATGAAGAAATCTCTTCCTCTTCATGCAGCCCTGTTTCAAGTTCTTCCAGCACCAAGAAGATTTCATCAAGCAGTACAGCCCAAAGTTCGTCAAGCGTAAAAATATCATCCAGTAGTTTTACAGAAAAATCCTCTAGCTCCAAAGCAACATCATCAAGCAGTGCCGGAAAAATTTCTTCTAGCAGTAATGAATCTTCATCAAGCAGCCAAGCCAAAAGTTCTTCCAGTACAAAAGCAATCTCGTCTAGTAGCGTAGCGAGTTCTTCTTCGGTCGAAGTCAAAAGTATCTACGAAGCAGTTCAAGAATCGGGCAAGTACACCACACGCGATTCCGTTGCCGCATACTTGTGCAAGTTCGACAAATTGCCAAGCAATTACGTGAGCAAGAACGAAGGACAAAACCTTTACGAATCCCAAACGGGCAAGACTTTCGAAAAGTGGAATTTCAACCCGTGGACAACCATCGGCGTGATGATTGGCGGCGACAAATTCAACAATTACGCCTCGAACGCAAGCAATTATCATGCAACTTTGCCAGAAGGTTCTTACCACGAAGCCGATGTCGAATACTCCGCCAAGAACCGCGGCACCAAGCGACTCGTTTATCAAAGCGATTGTATTATTTACTATACCGCAGACCATTACGAAACTTTTAACAGACTTGAAATCCGTTAAATTTTAAAAAGCCCCGACCCCATTTAAGAGGCAACTATGAACATTAAATCCAGCGTCAGAAATTTATTATGCAGAGCAGCGTTCGCACTACCAGCATGTTCTGCACTCTCCGCGACTTCTGCACTTGCCGCCCAAAATGTCATCGAAGTTGACGACACCCACCCGGGTATCGTCATCAACAAGCAGAATATGATGGGCGCCGATCTTGCCATCTGGAATCCGCCCAGTCGCTATTACGACATGACGCCAGCCCTCGTCGATGGCGGCTACACGATTTTCCGCTTCCCGAATGGGAGCCTTAGCAATGACTACCACTGGAACGGCGCCGGTAAATACGACAGCACCGGCCTCTGGACTCCAAGTGAAGAAAGCTGGGCTCCGGGATTTTTGGGCGAAACGATTTATCGCGGTACAACAAAGGACAATTACGGATTCATCCGACGCAGCCACCTTGCCGACAACAACATGGAAACCATGTGGTGGGGCGAAATTTTGGACCCGAAAGATCCACCTTGGGTCGTTATCGAATTCCCCGAAAAGAAAGACCTCGATTCCATCACAATCGACTGGGGCAACCTCCGCCCAAAATCTTTTGACCTTTCGTATTGGACCGAAGACTACGCTGATTATCCGGGCGTTCACCAGCATGCAGAAAATAAATTGAAAAGATGGGGCACAGTCAAAGTTACGGGCAACCAGACCAAATACAAGTTCCCAACAACAAAGGCTCGCTACGTTGCCGTAAAATTCAAGACGACCGAACTTCCGTCCAAAGGCGTTCAAATCCGCGAAATGAAACTCTTTAGCGGCTCTGACGATTTGCTCGCCGGAAACGATTACAAGTTCTTCGCCATGTCCACCCGCAACGGCGACAAACCGCGCACCGACTGGACGAACATCAAGTGGCATTTCGAAGAGTTCATGACGTACATCAATCAGCTTCCGAAACTGGTAAATGGTCAAAAGGCTCAGGCTGTCATCTGCGTGAACGCAGGAACGGGCACCTCCAAAGAAGCCGCCGCCTGGGTTCGCTACGCCAATAAAGTCAAAAAGTACAACATCAAGCAGTGGCAAATCGGCAACGAGCTGGATGGCGAATGGGAAGAATCCGGCCCGCTTTCGGCAAGGCAATACGCAGCACGTTTTATCGAATACGCCCGCGCTATGAAGGCCGTTGACCCGAGCATCATCTTGCACGGCCCGCTTTTCAGCACGCACAAAATGTTACAGAAAGGCGCAGGCCTCAATGATGGCAAATACTGGATGGCAGAATTCTTGCGCATCGTTGGTGAAACCGAAAAAGCCGATGGCAAACGATACCTCGATGTCGTTGACTTGCACACTTATCCGTACTGGGCACCCGAAAACTTGAACGCCAAAGACATGCTCAAAGCAAGCCTTGAAGTCGCACAAAACGCCGACACGCTGAACGCCTGGATGAACAAATACCTCGAAGGCAAGCGCCGCGTATTCCTCTCGGAATTTAGCACGTCCGTGCAAGGGACGCAAGTTTGGATGGATTATCCGCAAGCGGCCGGCATGGCAAACATCTTTGCACAATATGCAATCCGCTTTGGAGACCGTTTCCAAGCGCTCCCGTGGGACGCTTTCGGCGATATCTTTGAAGGCCCGGACCACACGTGGGGCGTCATCAGTTTGTCTGCACTTGTCAAAAATGGATCTTGGAACCGTTGGGCAAGTCTTGAACCCACCGCAGAATATTTCGGCGTCTACATGGCTTTTAAGCGGTTCCTTGAAAGCGGCTACGCCGTCGTTCCCGCCAAGAGCACAACAGCCGATGTCACGCCATACGCAATATGCAAAGGCTCAAGTTGCAACGTTCTTCTTGTGAACATGACCGACAACAAGCAAATCGTACAAATCGACCGCAAAAGCGAAAAGAAAAAATCTAACGCATCACGCATCGAATTCGATGTCTTTGGCGCTGAACAATTCAAGTGGATTGGCGACCAGAGAAACGCCTACCCGTACCCCAAAATGGGCCCAAGCGGTCGCCGTCTCGAAGGCAAAAATACCGACATTGAAATTCCGCCATTTGGAACAGTCGTCGTTCGCATGAATCCGCCAGCACAGGCAAACAATGTGCCAGAAGCACTCGCCATCGCTCTCGAAAAGAAGGTGATGGCAGCAGGCGACACGCTCGACCTTTTTATGACAGCCGTACAAGACGGAGGCGAGCTCGCTAGCGCCGAAATTCAAATCGACAAGTGGGAAAAGAAAAGCCTCACAATTCATGCAACCCCGGATGACGGCAAGTGGAATTCATCCATCGAAAGTTTCCACATCCAAGTTCCTGTCACAGACAAAGTCATTAAAGGCGCACAAGAACTCAAAATTACGCTTACCGGCAAGAACAAAAAGAAGACAACCTTTAAGGTTCCGTTCCGCATTCGTGGTGCTTACCGCACCACAAGTGTCATGCAGAACTTCGACAACGGTTTAGACAACGTATCGTGGTTCCCGGTCGTAAACGGCGACAACGCCACTTCCATGGACGCAAAAATCATCAATGGCAACCCGCCTCTCGGTGGCTACATCCGTCACGACTTCATTGTCGAGCAGCCGCCTGAGCTTGGTTGGCCAAACTACTCCGGCGCTTATTACGCCGTCCCGGAAGAAGTCAAAAAGTCCGTGGGCATCGTCTTCGATTATGCCACAACGCACAACAATCCCAAAGGCTATCATGAATTGCAAATCATGTCTAGCCAAGTCGAGGACTACGACGAATTCATGGTCCGCCTCAAGAACACTCGCGGCAACTGGGTCCGCGACACGCTCATCTGGGAAAACATGAAGCAAGAAGGCTGGGGCAAAACGATTCCGCAGCTTGACCCGACCAAAATCAAGAACTTCGCATTCCGCGCACGCCACAGCGGAAAAGGCTACATCAGCCTCGACAACATCTACTTGCTCGGCGAAGACGGCAAGGAAGTCCCGATGCCCCGCGGCCTGAGAAGATTGAGATAACGAAAAAGCCGCCCCACCGGGCGGCATTTTTTTTCACATTCTCACCCCGCACTTGTGCTGGGGCGGCATTTTTTTTCTTTATGGATAATCGGCAAAGCCGGTCATGACTTGATTACGCGAGTTCGTTCACGTGGTCGAGCACTAGCTTCTGCGCCACGCCATTGTACAAGACAGCATCGTAATTTTCGCCGTTCTTGCCCACTCGCGATTCCGTCACAATGCCATTCTGCGAACCCGTTTCCGTCGGCACAAAGAAAATCTTTCCAAGCGCATTCTTCTTTTCTTCAAGGTAATTCTGCGAAACGAACCAATCGCGAATCGTCTTGAAGTAAATCTTTTCGACATTGGAATCCTGCGGGAGCAAATCGTTCAAGCGCCTTGCAATTTCGCTTACCGGCACCGGAGCTTCATCCGTCGGGTAATTCTTAATTTGTTCTTCGGTCACATGGAATTTTTCTTTACCACTACGGAATGTTTCGCCAAGTTCGGCGCGTTCCTTGCGCTTGTTCAAGCGTTCATTCGCCTGCGCCACGCACTTGTCAAGATGATCCAAAATAAACTTTTGTGCATCCACATTGCACTTCGTATAAATGGAATGGTGTCCACGGATATCCGCTTCCACGCGAGCAAAGCCAAGTTCTTCACCATGAGGCGTCGGCAAGTTCAAATCCTTACCCTTATCGTTTTCCTGTTTCAAGAGAATACCTTCTTTCGAAAGCACCTCGGCAACATCCGCATACGCAAGCGGCATCATTCCGCTATCCTGCGGGATCAAAAAGTTCAAACGGCGAACAACGCCCGAAAGAGAAACAGGCTCATCCGAAATTTCAAACTTGGACAACATTTCAGGAGTAAAGACAAGTTCTTTATCAGCAACATCTCGAACCACACGCGGCTTCAACACCTTCAATGGCTTCGCAGCCTTAGCCTTTTCCTGGCGTTCCATCACCGGCATCACTTTTTGCTTTAAATAATCGGCGACATAAGTCAGGCACTTGCTAATACGTTCCTGTCGACAAGCGTCGCCTTCTGGCAAGTTTTCTTCTGTCAGAGGATTTACCCCGCAAGAAAGCTTTCTCAAATACATTTCAGCTCTTTCAAGAATTTTAATTTCGGCTGGCATTATTCAATCCCTTTTTAATCTTTTAACAGGCAAAGAACAATATAACATCTTTTGCATACAAAAAAAGCCGGCACAGTAAAAACTGCACCAGCTTTACACCATATTACACCAATCTTTTATATTATACTAGCCGTAAACGAAGCCAAGAACAATGGCTATTAAAGAAAAGATCACGACTTGCCTTAACACGACGATATCTTCTTTCTGCATAATAATACCCTTCTGTTTTTCTGAATCCTAAGATAGATTATTAAAAGCAGAACTGCGCAGATGTAAGAAAAACATCATTTTATAGTTTTTTACATAGTGATATAAATCATACAACCATTCAAATAAACAGAATTAAATATCGTTTTCCCTTTTGGCGAGGAACGCCAAAAGCACAAAACTACCGATAACAACGCCAATCAACGGGAAATCCGAAAGCTGGCGCAGCCCCAGCCTCAAAAGGCGGACCAATTGCGAACTGGCAAATGCGTAACCTACGCTGCAAAGCACCACAAATAACGCAAATCGAACAACGAACGGTAAGCTTTTTGTAATCCGTTTGAAATAGTTGTTTATATACGAACCATAAAGAATAAGCAGCGTCGCCACCAAGCCCACAGAAATCGAAGTCAGATGGACTCTTAGAAAACTTGCAAATTGGTGAATATAAGGCATCATTATAAAACCTCCAACAACTCGTCTAGTTGAGATTCCACTTGCGAACGACCACCGTCATTTGCGATGGTACGAATCCGCTTGCCAGGGAACAGCTCCGGAGCGCAGGCGCCACGCTGATTTTCAATGCGTCGTGCCGCATCATTTTCGCTAAGTCCCCGAGCGACAAGGCGTTGCAAACGAGCACATTCAGGAGCATCGACTATCCAGATTTCATCGAGCATTTCGACTAGCGATGGAGCACGCGAAAAAAGCGCAGCCTCTACGAATCTCACGCTTTTCACGCCAGCATTTGTCGCGTTCCCTGCACCCGCAGCGCCTTTAGCATCAGCCGAATTCGCTACACCTGTCGCATTAGCATCGGCATTAAAAAAAACATCGACCGCTCGCGTCAAGTATGGATAAACTATTTCTTCCAGTTTTTCACGAGCAGAAGCATCCGCAAAAATGCGGTCGGCAATCAAAGCGCTATTCACACCCGTCGGCGTCAAGCAGCCTTCGCCAAAAAAAGCAGCCATTTCCGCGCGAAGTTCAGCACAATCCCTGTAAAGTTCGTGAACCATGCGGTCGGCATCAAGCACTTGGAAATTACGTTCACGCAGCAGTTCGCCCACAAAGGACTTGCCCGCGCCAATAAAACCCGTAATTCCAATCTTTAGCATAACGCCCCTAAGTTAACGGCCTAGCGAAATCAGGCAAAGCCCAATCACAACGCCCAACATCGCAAAGAATTTCGTCTTGCTCTTGCGTTCCTTGAATATAAGTATTCCCGCCAAGAAACTGATGAACACACTCGAACGACGAAGCACCGTAATAATCGAAATCAACGCATTCGAATCGCTCACTGCCAAAAAATAGCAACGATCGGCAATAATCAAAAGCGCAGCCACCGCCAAGAAAGACCAACGGAACTGAAACGGAGTCGTTTTTTTGCGCGTCGGGAACCATGTAAACATCGTCGTCAAAAACTGCACCACGCACATGTATATGCTAAACCAGACCTGCACCGTCAAAGGCTCAAAATTCATCCGCTGCAAAATCAGTTTATCATAAACGCCGCTGCACGCCGCAAGAATCGTCCCGATGAGCATCGCCACCACCCAGCCATTGCTAAAGAAGTGCCCCATCTCTTTTCGACCTGCGAGGCTCAGTCCAATGTACGAGCAAACACAAACCGCGATACCCGCCCACTGCATCACCTGCGGACGTTCGCCCAAGAACCCCACCGCAATCATGATTGTAAACAAAGGAGCAAGCGCACGAATCGTCGTCGAAATACTGAGCGGCATGTGCGCAATCGCGCTATACGTAAAAAGCCAACTTCCGCCAACGATAATAGACTTTATCATCAAAAAGAAATGATTATGCAAAGTAAGCGGTTCGCAATTTCCCGAAAGGAGAACCGGCAACATCAACAAGGCGTAAAATACACTGCAAAGTAACAAAACCGGTCGAACAGCATTATCCTGAACCGATTTTTTCTTTGCCAAATCATAAAAGCCTAAAAAAACAGCCGAGGCAAAAGCCAATATTAACCATGACATAGCGAGCCAAATTTAAAAATTGCATGCCAAACTTTAAAGGTTTTTCCTATTATTTAAATGTTAAACAACCCAACAAGGAGAAAGAAATGGGGATCAAAAACAAAGCAGCTTCACTCATTGAAGAATTCAAAGCATTCGCATTCAAGGGCAACATCGTCGACATGGCCATCGGTATCATCATCGGTGCCGCATTCGGCAAGATTGTCAATTCGTTCGTCAGCGATGTCGTAATGCCGACCGTTACCGCCATCATCGCCAAGTGCGGCGGCCAGAACGCAGGCGAAGGCATCAAGACCCTCGTCTACACAACCTCCGAAGGCATTGCCATTCCTTACGGCACCTTCATCGGTGAAGTTTTGAACTTCCTGATTGTCGCTTTCGCCGTATTCCTCTTGATGAAGAAATTCCTCGGCTTCATGCAGAACATGCGCAAGAAGAAAGAAGCAGAAGCTGCTGCCGCAGCCGCTGCACCGGCCGCTCCTCCGGCACCGAGCGCCGAAGAAAAGCTCCTCACCGAAATTCGCGACTTGCTGAAGAACAAGTAAGTAGTCGGTAGACAGTAGGAAGTAGACAGGAACGCTATAATAAAATTCTCTGTTTACTGAGGGGGAGGCTTGGACTAAAGTCCCAACTGTTCGGCTCAATCATGCCAGCCCGTAAACGGTCTGTCGCGATGTTCGCCTTATGCAGTTGTCCCCCTGATTTCAGTTTCGCCAAGCCAACGCATATAACAAGGTTGGTGAGCTTGTCGAACCATCCATCACCCTCTCTAGCGGGGACACCCCGTAACGCCCCGATGCAAAAAACGCGCAATCCAATTGCGCGTTTTTTTATTGTACAGTCATCCTCGGATTCAGTCATTCTCGACCGGAGGGAGGGAAACCATAATTTCTCGTTTTACTCTTGCGGAGGGGATCCATTATTTCCTGTACTTACGTTTACACCAAGATCGCCACTTCCTACTTCTAACTTCCTACTTCTAACTTAATCTCCACATCCGCCTTGAAGGGCAAATCTTCCGCTTGCGGAGTTGCAATCACCACCTGGCACTGCTTTTCGCGAATGAGCGATGCCACCGCATCACGGCGATTCACATCCAGTTCTGCAAAAATATCATCCAACAGCAAAATCGGTTTTGTCAAGTAGCGCGACGCCACATCCACTGCGGCAAAGCGCATCGCAACCGCAGCCGAACGGCATTGCCCCTGCGATCCGACAGAACGCATCTCGTAGCCCGAAGCGCAAAGCGCCAAGTCATCGCGATGCGGCCCCGCCATAGTCATTCCTTGCATGCGTTCCACGAATTCCAAATCCGCAAGTTTTCGCGAAAAAGCATTTCGCAGCATGTCTTCGCTGGGCGCATCCGAGCCATCTGCGGCATTCCCAGCGACATTCCCGAAACTATCCGCGCATTCAGCACCTGCAGCTCCCGTCGCATTATTCATAGCATTTCCGGTGGCATTATCCGGTGCATCACCCACAGCACGCGCAACAGCATTCTCAGGCAATTCATCCATCATCTCGTCAGTCATCGAATCCGCAACATCAAGCGCATCTAGCGTTTTTAAAATCGAGCTCTTGTAAGCGCAAGTGATTTCATCCACCCCGCCCGATAATTTACGGTAATACCGCGTGATAATTTCAGAAACTTCTTTCGAAAGCGCAATACGTGCGGCCCACAATTTAGCGCCAAGTTCAATCAGTTGTTGCGTCAAGACGCGGAGCAAGTCCTCACCACCAACCGCAGCACCATTCTGCTTAAATTCCTTAAGCCATTTGTTACGTTGTTGCAACACGCGCTTATAGCGGCGCAGCACCTGCGCATTCGCTGACGAACGGTAACAGAGAATTTCATCGAGCCAATGCCTACGTACCTCCGGTCCTCCGCGCAATAGCTCGATGTCCGAAGGCTGCATAATCACCGCCGGGCACGTCCCGAAAAACGATGTCGGCGATTTCAGCGATTCGCCGTTTTCGCGCACTTCACTCCCTCGCGAATACACGCGTATCGCGCGCATTCGCGTACGCCCTTCGTCTTCAAACTCACCACGCAAAATCAGTTCGTTATTTTTCCACGTGATAAGTTCGCGCAGGTCTCTCGACCTAAACGAGAATCCTTGCGCGAGCAAATGGATTGATTCCAGAATTGTAGTCTTGCCGCAGCCATTTGGCCCGCAAATCACATTTATGCCAGCATCGAAGTTGCAGTCCATCGATTCGAGACTGCGCACCTTCGAAATGAACACCTTAGAAATCAAGGAATGTATCCCCTCAACCCAAGAGTAAACGGCGTCCAAATGCCTGCACGAGATTCATAAAGGAACGCATAGTTCACCTCAATCGGGAACTTCTTGCGGCCCACGCGGATGTCAAACTTGTAGCCAGCGCCTAGCATCCAGTCCAAATCATCCATACCCACGCGTAGCGTTGCATTCGGGATGATTTCACATTCAAAACCGACGCGCCCCGTCCAAACATGGAGCTGCGGGTCAAAAGCCAAAAGCGTATCGGCCACCTGATAGTCAAGCGCTTCCATCCAAGCATAAACAGGCTTGCCCATAATTTGAGAACGGTAGCCAAGGCCAATTTGCAAAACCTTCGGGCGTACACCTTCCGTTGATGCAAGAGAATTATCCTTGCTCGGATTTTTCGTCCAGCTTGCAGACAAATTCCTGCTAAAGCTCAAGTTGCGAATCACCACAGACGAAGACCATTTGCTATTCCACTGGCGGAACCAGCTCAAATTAATTGTCACCGGACTGCGGAAAGAATTTTCAACGCCATCGTAATACTGCGCGATATCTAAATTATCATAGCTCATCGAAAACGACAGGCCAAACGCATCGCGGCGAGTTGCACGATAGGCAAAGCCAAGATAGAACATCGTAAAGAATGGTTCAGCCGAGCCTAACGTTTCATCGTCATCGTCGATAACCTTGAAATCCGTATCGCCACGATAAAGCACAGCCAAGCCAACGCCCATGCGTTTGCCCACCTTACCTTCAACGCCCAAAGAACCGCCCAAACGATCCAAGTCGCGTTTTTCAAAATTTAGCGTAACACCAAGATTTTCGCGGAAACCAAGCAAAGCCGGGTTCCAATAAGCCGCAGGCATCGAAGCCGTATCCGCAGAACCCGTGTTACCGCGCCCGAGTTCGCGAACACCAGCGCCCATGCGTTCCACAAAACCATCAAAGCCACCCAACTCGGACTTTTTCGTAAAAGGCCCCGCCAAAGCAGAAGAAGCAAGCGAACAGACAGCCAGCGCCGTAACTACAAGATTTTTCATTTTAATCATCTGAAGCTACCTCCCAGCGTCATTGTCTTGCCCCACCCAACATGTCCATGGTTATCCTTTACCCTGATGTAATAAACGCCCATCGTGCAATCCTTGCCGTGGTCATCTCGACCATCCCAAAAATCTTCCTTCGGATTCGAGCTTCGCGAAGCATCCGCATGGCGGACAGCATCCTTTACAATCGTGCGCACCTTACGCATATCGTAGCTGAACACTTCTATCGTCACTTTGGATTCACGACCAACTTTATACGAAACAAGCGATTCGTGCCCCGGAGCAATTACAGACGGCACCATACGGATGCTACCCAAATTGTTATCGAGCCTTGCACGGTTCAGCACAGGGTTCCAACTTGCCCCCGAATCCGCCGAAACGGATATGCCGTTTCCGAATGTTCCGATTGCAAGACCCATTTTTTTATCCGTAAGCGGGAACGTGGTCAAAGACGTAATTCTCATTTTGCGGTCCGTGGCTCCAGTTTCGTAACCATACAGCCACTTATCCTTTCCGTCATCGTCTTTTTCCCAAGACTTGATTCCAAGAGAATCCATCTTGAAGTAACCACTTGTCGATCCACCAACAGAATTGACTAACACAAAGGCGGTCTTTCCTAAAAACGCGACATCGCCCACCGTGTAATCCGATTCATCATAGATATCTTTCTTTTGCACCTTGCCTGCAGTATCCAAGAAATTCACCTTAGCGAAATCCTTGTCTTTTTCATCATAGCGGCGCCAAAGTCCACCAATGACATTGCCATCTTTTTTGTAGTTCGTCTCGGCAATAATCTGGAGCGGCTCACCGCCCATCCAAAGTCCCGTCACACGAGCAGTAGAATCCAGTTTCGTTGATGCAGTCGAAATTTTTCCATCAGAAGTCCTTTTTAAAACGCCCTTCGCCGTCGCAAGCCAAAGGTCACCGGTCTTCGGATGCAGACGGACGTCAAAAATTTCAGGATTATTTTTCAAATCCAATTCCGTATCATCCTCAAGCTTTTCCAACTTTTTCTTTTCGAAATTCAGGATAAACGTTGTATCGGCACTTTTCTTTCCAGAAACATCGTGAACCATCAGGCCCAAGGCACCACGAGCAATCCAAAGCCGCTTCGCGGCCGAATCATAAGCAAAGCCGCTTATCGTGTACATCATTGGATTGTGTTTTAAAGTATCTACGTTATTAGCCACAGACGACACATCCAGCGGATTTTCAATAATATTTTTCACGTCACGTATTGTATAATATCCAGCCGGAATTCGATAGCGGTCTTCCCTGTTCATTGCAAACATCGGGAGCATGTACCCGAAATTCGAACCTGCGTATATCGCAGGAATACGCCTATATTCAGCCTGCTCGTCCGGAATAACCGAATACTGCAATCCGTCATGCACTGCAGTCAACGTATCCGAGACTTGTTCTCTCTTTGTCTGTTCCGTTACAATAGAACCGTCTTTAGCGACACTAAAGCTCAAATACGTAATACCACTATAGGTATTGTCTTGCGAGAACGCCCATAGCTTTCCGTTTTCACCCGCCGGAGCAACCGAAAACACATAGTTGCTGAACAACGTTTCGCCAGCCAAGGCACTCCCGCACAAAGCGCTCCCGCCAACAAGCACGCCGACGGCAAACGCAAATGAACTTTTCATTTTGCCCAATTTCACAAACTACCTCATATCGATTTCGTCAACACCAGCAACAGGCTTGTACTTGAAATCATCATTTGAAATTTTCTTGACCACCTTCATATCTAGAATGCCGTACCAAGTAGCATTCCCCGACGGGTCTTCCGTATAGAGACGCACCGGTGAATAATCAGTCTTCGAAAGCCAAACTTCCATCTTGGTGAACTGCCCCGCATACTTTGCAGGGTCGAGTTTCAGCACCCAAAGTTTTTTCCCGGCAAAATCGCCTTCGCTCATTTCGAGCGCCTTGCAATTCAGATATTTGAACAACAATTCCGACGGATGGAGCGAGCTCGACAAATCTTCCACAGCCTTGATAAGGACCTGCTTTTGTTCCACATTCCACTGCCATAGGCTCTCGCCATCGCTATAGAACTTGATTCCCAGAAGGTCCAACTTGAATTTGTCCCCTTCGGCAACCACAAGCGTTCCCGATTGCGTTTGAATATCTGGAGAATCCATCTGAAACATCTGCGCCCTAAAATTAAGGCTCCAAGCCTTGCCCGACTTGAACCAAGCCTTAGACTTGTCCAAAACCTGATCCGCCGTCAATGCAAAAACACCTTGCACCAAAGCAAGCGATAAAAAAACAAAAAAACGGGGGGAGAATTTCATATCCACCTCTTTTAAAGACAGGATTAAATTTACAAAACTGAAGCAGCCAAGACGAAGCATATCCGTATTTTTGGGGTACAACGAACAAAACATTGGTTTCAAAGCAAAGATATTTCTATCTTTTGCACGTAAAATTCAAACAAATCTTTTTTTGGAAGGATTGTATGCGTAAACTTATTTTGCCGATTGCCCTTGCCGCTACCGGTTTTGCCATGGCCGCCGACATCGAAATCCACGGAAATGTCGATTTTGACTTCGCCAGCTACTTCAACAGGGACTTTGACCCCACTAACGCCGCAAACCAGGACATCGACTTGTCCGTTAAGGCAAATCTCGACGAAAACGTTTCCGTTACTGTTTTCACGAACACCAAGAGCAATATCACAAATGGCGAAGGTGCCGCCGAAATCCGCCACGGCCTCGCCCGTTCAACGGCAATCACAAGCGACAAAGACCGTTACACCGCATTCAACTTTGACGGTGTAGAACTCCGCTGGAAGCCGTTCCAGGACGTAAGCCTCGTCTTCGGTGACTTGACCTACAACGCAGGTACATTCAATTACTACTTCTGGCGCGACCCGAGCCGCTATGCCGCCATTTCCCGCGACCAGAGCTTACGCGGTTTCGGTATCGAAGTCGGCAACGAAAAGTTCGGCGACGGCAAGTTCTACATTGGCGCCACTGACGACAGCAAGAGCGCCATCGCCGTGTTCGGCACCTACGCCCTCAAGCTTTTGAACCGCCCGGACGAACACTTGACCATCACCCCGAGCGTAGACTGGGTCTTCGGTTCCGAAGTCGGTCGTGGTTACACCTATTTCTTCGGTACAGAACTCGACTACTCCAAGAGCCTAGAAACACTCAACTATAGCGTCTATGCCGTTTATGGCATCCACCCGTACAAGGGCGAAGCCGTTCACTCCTTCCTCGTCGAACCGAGCTTGAACTACGGCATCTTCAACTTGGGCCTCAACTACTTCTACGCAATCGTTAACAAGGGCGAAGGCTACACCGCAGCGCCGCAAATCTTCACGGACGACCAGATGCTCTTCGCCATTGAACCAAGCTTCGACATCACGAAGAAGTTCTCCATGGGCGTAAGCTTTGAATACCACGATCCGGATTCCGAAATCAGCAAGGACGAATTCGAATTCCTCGGCATGAACTTCTACCTCTACCCGACCATCAACACGAACGTTACCTTCTGGTTCGGCTACAACTTCAGCAAGAACAAGAATCCGGTCGTTGAAAAGACGAAGTTCGCCCTCGGCATGAGCGCCCACGCAGAATTCTAGTTAGTAGACAGTAGGCAGTAGGAAGTAGACAGTTAATGCAATAGAAACTACACAATTGTCATTCCCGCGAAGGCGCGAATCTCCATTTAGCAAAAGCTCCCCGGACAATGTCCGGGGCTTTTTGTTGCCAAGTTAATCATCCTGAGCAAAGCAACTTCCCCCATACCTCATCCCCCAAAGCACCCGCAAGGGTGCGTGCTCATACCAACCAAAACCCTAACACCTAATCCCTAATACCTATAAAAAACAAAAGAACCCGCCGCGCATCCGCAGCGAGTCCATAAACGTTCTTTAAGTCAGTCTTGAATTAGTGACCGAGGAACTTCTTGCCTTCGCCGAAATCATCCTTATAGTGGATGTAATCAGGAACAAAGCCTGCCGGGAAAGAGAAGCTGACATTCACAGAGCACTGGAATTCGTTCATCAACTTGCCTTTACCCTTGAACTTCTTCTGCTTCTTTTCAATCTTTTCGTCGCCCTTCTTGCCAACGAGAACTTCGGCTTCGCACCAGCCCGTGTTACCCTTGGCATAGACTTCCTTGCCGTCGGTAGAAACAAGCTTGATCTTGGACGGATCGAGTTCAGTGTTGTTACCCGTCGTAGCCCAGAACTGGAGTTCGCCAGAGAGGGAAGTCTTGGTCATCTTAAGCGTCGGCATGGCCATCACGTAGCCCCACTTGTCCACCTTGTGCTTGCCGCTCAAGTCCGGAATGTTTTCACCGAAGATGAGGAAGTAACCGCGAGTGACCTTACGGCTCTTATTCAAAGCCGTCTGAATATCAGCATTCGTCGGAGCCATCGCAGCCATGCGGAGGAGCAAGTATTCCTTCACAACCGGATCGTCTTCAGAAATTGCTTCCTGCAAATTACGAGCAACATAAAGCTTTTCTGTTTCTTCACGGATGCTCTTCACGGCAGATTCTGCAACGTGGCGAGTCTTAGCAACCTTTTCAGCGGAGTCGATCTTTGCAAAAGCATTGATGATCGTTGCAAAGTCAACGCCTTCCTGAGCGGCCTGGCGCTTACCAATTTCAGCATAGGTTTTCACATATTCTTCGATCGTGGCGTCTTCCTTAACATTAGGAATATTAACCATAGCCTTGTCGAAGTAATTGTTGATGAGGTCGCTGCTCAAGTCCTTCTTGGATTCCATATCACCCGCACGCACGAGAGCGAGCGTGAAATTGTCAAAGAATTCATCGGACATCTTGCCCTTCTTCTTTGCCTCAAGATAAGAGTTGATTGCATTGCGGAAACGGCCTTCCTTAAGGTGTTCGTCGCCGCGCTTTTCGTTCGTACCCTTACAGCCCGTCATCGCCAAAGCGACTGCGGTAGCCATAGCAGCAATGAAAATCTTCTTCATTTTGTATCCTTCAGATGAAGTTTTAAAAAAATATATTGAAAAGGACTCTTTATCAGGTTAAAAAATAAAATACACCCTTTCAGTTGAAATTTAAATAAATAAATTTATACATACTTACTTTTGTAGGTAAATTTTTATTTGGAGTGCATAAAAAACAATGAATATACTCGTCGTAACTCCAGAAGCGGGGAACTGGAAGGTGCCGAGCCCCCTCGCTACCGCAGTAAACTGCATCACTCAGGCATTTGCCAATGCCGGGTCCCAAGTTGTAACTTGTTCGCCGTTCTACAAAGACCATATTATCGATTCCGACAAGTATCATTGCGTTTTTAAAGGGGTCGAAGCGTTGCAGAACAAGCCGTTCGAAGTTTGGCGTTCTGATGACGACCCTCTCCACACCTATATATATAATGAGGAATATTTCGGTCGCCCTTATGTTTACGGTCCACCGCATTCCCCTCCCTATAGCGATAACCACCTAAGATTTGCCATGTTCGCCTCGGCTGTGCTCACATACAGCGCGCAAAGCAACTTCCAGTTCCAAGCCATTCTCGGTCACGAATGGGGCGGAGCTCTCGTCGGCGCTCTTTGCCACACAGTCTATCAAGAAACATTCCACAACATCCCGTTTTTCTTCAACGTCCATAACATCACCTACGACTTCCACGTGCAGCCCAGCGAAATCGAAAAAATCGGGCTCCCGCGCAAGGACTTCAACATGGACGGCTACGAGTTCTGGGGCAAAATCAGCCTCCTCAAGGCTGGCATCCTGTACGCAAACAAGGTGCTGTTCCCGTCGTCGGGCTACCGCGACGCCATGCTCAACACGAACCTCCCCGGCGGCCTCAGCGGGTTCCTCAACCGCAACAGCGAGAAGCTCCTGGGTATCCAGTTCGGCGTGAACTACAAGTTCTGGGACTTCAACGACGAGGCAAAGCTCCCCATCAAGGAAGCAAAGCGCAGAGCGAAGGCGAGCCTCGGGCGCCAGTTCGACATGGACCTTTCGAACAAGCTTATCATATACAGCCACATGGACATGGAATCGGGCAACGCTTCCGAAACGCTAGCGACAATCCTTTCGGACATCGCCAAGCAGAACGCCCTCATCATCGTGGGCATTTCGCCAGAGCACCCCGAATGGAACTACTACCAAGAAGTTTCGCACCAGTACAGCAACTTCGTCCGCGTTCTCCAGTTTGACTCCGAAGAAGCGAACAACAGAGAAAAACTCCGCGACACACTCGCCGCCTCTGATATTTTGTTCGCGGCGAACCTGCAAGAGCCGTCCGCCTCGATTATCCTCAAGGCCATGGCAGCCGGTACGCTCCCGCTCACAGGCAGGAACGTAGGCATCGCAAGCATGCTCACCGACTACACCCTTGAGACCGCCGGCGAAGCAAACGCATTCCTCGTCGATGACGCCAACGCCCCGCACCAGATGTTGCGCCGCATCAAAGACGCCATCAATGTGTACAACACGGAAGTCGCCGATTGGGACAAGTGCGTAGTGAACGCCTACAGCGGGTTCCATTACGAATGGGCGAAGACAATTTCAAAATATTTACTAACTTTGGGTGAGCTGGGGCTTTAGCTCAATCGGTTAGAGCGTCGGACTATCAACCCAGCCCCGAAAAATTTTCAGAAAGTACTCCATTGGAAGCCCGAAGGCAAAAGCCTCCGGGCCTTTTTCATCAGTAAAATCAAGGCT
>CACYRP010000005.1 GCA_902776765.1 Fibrobacter succinogenes | reverse complement strand
ATTTTTAAGGATACTTGGGCGGTCTATAGCGAGGACGAAGTTCACCATAGCGACTCAACACATCGGGCTCTTCCTGTTTTCAGTAAAAATAGATATATTGTAATTGATTTACCGAACTTTAAGAGGATTCGCAAGAGCGTCAGTTCGCGCGAGGACTACTGGCTGAAACTCTTGTCGCAGGGTCCACTTGAAGTTCCTGAATCGAAAGACCCCATTTTTAGGGAAGCCCTCAACCGTTTGCGCGTAAGCCGCATAAGCCCAGAACTGTTTAAAGCCTTGGAGGAACATATGTTCGATAAACACGCTGATGAAGCTATCGAAGCCGAAATTTGGCTCAAAGGACGTGAACAAGGTCGAAAACAGGGGCGTGATAACCGAAATGTTGAAATGGCTCTTGACATGCTTGCCGATGACGAGCCTGTTGAAAAAATCGTCAAGTACTCCCGTCTTTCCGAGGATAAAGTTCTTGAACTGAAAAAGTCACTGGCGAAGAACGCTCTTAAGTAACAACCGGATTTCCCGGCTTTATGCCGGGATTTTACCGTCATTTCCGTCCCGAAACAAGTTCGGGATAAACTCCGCAAGGGCGAAATCTGCATTTCGTCATTCTTGCGAAGGCGGGAATCTTCTGTAGCAGAGTATGTGTATATGAAAAAATGAGGCCGTAGGCCTCATTTTGATAATCTCATTTCAGGAACAGGTTATTCCTTGTCGGACTTGACTTCTGTCCATTTGGCGTTGTTGCCAATATTGCGGATTAGGCGGAAACCTCCTAGCAGGCAACTTGTATAATTTGCTGTTCTGTATCCATAATTTACATCTTTCCAGGTTTCTGTTATGTGGTTATTTCCACCTTTGAAACAGGATGGCCCTGCTTTGAGATAGCAAAATGGATTTAATTCTTTAAATAGTACATGTTCCTCGACAAGACCAAAGATGTCGTAAAGGCCATAACCATTGGGTTCTAGTTGGCCTACTAATCCGGCATCATAAAGACCATCGTTTTCATAGTATGTGAATTTTGCGTATTTTGAAACTTCTTCAAATGTTGCTGTTGTATCTCCCCAAGGAGCTTTATTTTTCTTGTCTCCGCCTCGAGCGAACATCATCCATTCATCATAATAGAGAAGTCTATAACCATCAGAAGAATAATTTACGGAAACTTGTATATATTCGTTTTCTTGTATGGTAAAGTCGTTGTTGCAAATGTCATATTTGCCTTTTGTATGAATTACAGCGCCTTGTGCGTCGATTGCGGAAAAAATGTAATATGGCTTTAATCCGTCACGGATACTTCGTGCGTTTGCATATTTCATGGCTTGATATACGGATATTGTACTTGCAGCTGAATCTTGTAATTCACAAATGCTATTGCGCTGGGCTAATTTTTTTCTAGATATCCATCCATTTTTAAAAAATGCATCTTCTAATTGGATTTTATTAGGAATGCTATCCCACATCAGTTGCACAATTTCACATTGGGTTACTGGACGTTTGTCAACTAAATATGTACCTGTAACAGAAATGAGCCTTTCCGGATCGGCTTCTTTATATGGGCGGCAAATCCATGGTGGATTAACCATAGAAGGGTTTCCTTTGTACCCCAATAATACTTCTTCATTCTTGAAATCAAGATACTTCATGCCAACGGCCAGATTGATTTTATGGGCGCTGTCGGTATCAAAAAATTTCACATTTATCGTGTCAACGCCAATAAGCGTTGGCACTTTAAACGCAAGGCATGAGTCGTTTGGAATTTTGCTATTCAGCGAAGATTCCCAGGTGCGAACTTTACGGTCTAAACAAAGTTTAATGACTTCGTTCTTTTCTACTTCAAGCCAAAGCTCGTTGCTCAATGAATCGCGGGATATGTCAATAGTCCTTTCAATTTGACTTAAATCAGCTTTGTTTTGTGCGTCGTCGGAACATGCAGTGCATAGAAATATGCACATCGCAAAAAACGAAAATGCTGGAAATAAAATTTTGTTCATACAACCGAATATACAAAAAAGCAAATTCCTTATTTTGGAAATTGCTTCTTTTGCTTTGAAAGAAATTTTTACGTAAAATTATTAGGATTGTAAGTTACTTCAACTGATCCGCAAGAGCTTTCCTAGCATTGCGGCGGATTTCGGCTTCTTCGAAACGGCGGATTTCGTCTTCGGTTTCGGGGATGATGGAGGGAATGGGGGTCGGTATTCCGTTATCGTCAACGGCAACGAACGTCATGTATGCGTGGCAAATCAATTCCGGCTGCCACGAAATTTGCGGGTGAACGCCGACGACTTTGAGACCGACTTCTAATGAAGTGTTGAACACGCGGTTCACGGAGGCTTTAATCGTGAGAATCGTGCCGACGGTTGCCGGCTTGAAAAAGCGTACATTGTCGATGGAAATCGTCGTGACTCTGCGCCCTGCGTGCGTGTAGGCGGCGATGCAGGCGGCTTTGTCGAGGAGCGACATCATGTGTCCACCGAATACGAAATTGTAGGCGTTGACGTCGGAAGGGTGAACGATGTCGCGGGTTTCGACTTGAGATTGCTTGACTGTTTTTGCGTTTTCCATGCTAAAAAAATAAGTAATGTATTGGCGGTGCGGGGGCACGAATTTCTATATTCAGTGCATTATGGAAGAAAAAAAGACTTACAGAGAAGTGATGCCGGGGGAACTCCCGTGCGAAGTGCCGGAATGCGACGGCGTGATGGTGGTTGACCCTGATAACAGCTACAAACTCACCTGCGACAAATGCGGGCATATTAAGGAATAGGAATTAGGCGTTAGGGGTTAGGTTATAGGATTTATAATCGCGACTCCGTCGCCCGTTTTATAGATGCGCGAAGTGCATGAAATTAACCTAATACCTAAAACCTGTAACCTGAAACCTATAGAATGTTTTTGTCTGATTTAAAGATTGAATATCCGGAGCTTCCCGTTGTTGAACATCGGGAGGAGTTTTTTGAGCTTTTAGAAAAACATCAAGTTATCATCGTCAAGGCCGATACGGGTTCTGGTAAGTCTACGCAATTGCCAAAGTTTTTGCTGGAATGGTTTTTAGAAAAAGTAGACAGTAGGAAGTCGGAAGTAGGAAGTGATGAGGAGTGTCATTCGGAGACTCCTAAAACCTGTAACCTAAAACCTAATACCTGTTCCTTTAAAATCGGTGTGACGGAGCCTCGGCGTTTGGCGGCGATTTCTATTGCCGACCGCTTGCGCGAAGAACTCAAGGACGAAGAACTGGTCTCGACGAAAATTCGTTTCTGGGAGCAGGGGACGAGTGAAGCGCCTATCAAGGTGATGACGGATGGTATCTTGTTGCAGGAGTTCCGCAAGGACCGCTTGTTCCGGCAGTACAACGCCATCATGATTGACGAAGCGCATGAACGCTCGTTGAACATCGATATCTTGCTTGGTATTTTCAAGACGGTTCTTGCAAAGCGTCCAGACTTCAAGTTGATTGTTGCGTCGGCAACGCTTGATGCAAAGCTCTTTGAAGAGTTTTACGACAACAGCTGCGTGATGGAAGCGGAAGGCCGCACGTTCCCCGTGGATGTGGAATATTATTTCGGCGGTTCGGCAGGCTCACCGACCTTCAGTTCCCTGAGCTTGTCGAAGGGAAATGAGTCGAAGGATCTCCGGGACATTTCGGGCAAAGGTGACTCTGGCTTAATCGAAGAAGCCCGCGATGCGATTCTCGATTTGGAAACGCGGCACCGCGATCACTTGCTCTGCTTCTTGCCGACGGAACGCGACATTCAAGATTTGATGGGCGAGCTTGCTCACGAGCTGGATGCAGCGACGTTTGATGTGCTGCCGCTTTATGGGCGCATGAGTCCCGACGAACAGCGGCGCATTTTCAAGCATACGGGCAAGACTCGCGTGGTCTTGGCGACGAACATTGCAGAAACGTCCTTGACGATTCCGGGAATCGCTTACGTTGTCGATACGGGTATGGCCCGAATTTCGCGTTACAATGCGCAGGCGAGAATCCAAGGGCTTCCCGTCGAAGAAATTTCGAAGGCCAGCGCGCGGCAGCGCACTGGACGCGCGGGGCGCGTGAAGCCCGGTGTGTGCATCCGCCTTTACTCTCCCGAGAATTTTGAAAAGCGAGACGAATTCACGGAGCCTGAAATTCGCCGCAGCAATCTCGCGAACGTGGTGCTACAACTCCGCAGTCTCGGACTTGAACTCGAAAACTTCCCGTTCTTGCAGTCGCCTCCGCATTCGGCGTTCCGGGGCGCTTACAAGACGTTGTTTGAACTTGGAGCGCTCACGGCTGATAATTCTAGCGGGCATGTGACCAAGCTCGGTCGCGAAATGACGAAGCTCCCGATGGATGTTTCGCTTTCGGCGGTATTGCTCCGTGCTCGTGATTCGGGCGTGTTGCAGCCGGCGCTCATCGTGTGTTCTGCACTCAGCATCCAAGACCCGCGTGTGGTTCCGAACGAAGAACCCGAGCGCACTCGTATCCGCCAATTGCATCGAAAATTTTGCGGTCACAAGAGCGATTTTCTCGTTTACGTTTCGATGTGGAATGCGTTCTGTACAGATTGGGATGGCAAGTCTTGGAACAAACTCCGCAAGTTCTGCGACAAGAACAGCATGCACTTTTTGCGCTTGCGTGAATGGGTAGATTTGTACGAACAGTTCAGTCGCATTCTCGAAGTGAAATTTGAAAATAGAGTTTGTCCGTTCGATTCGTTCCATCGCGATAATTTGCACATTGCGCTCCTTGCTGGATTCTTGGGCGGTGTGGCGCATCGCGATATCGAAAACGGTTGTTACCGTTTGGTGAGCGGTCGCGAAACGCATGTGTTTCCGGGCAGTGACCTTTATGCAAAAAGCGTGGAATGGCTGTTCAGTGCCGAAGTTCGTGAAACGAGCCGCACCTTCCTCACGAAAGCTGCCGAAATCAAGCCGGAATGGATTTTGCAGGTGGCGGAACAATTCTGCACGCGCCGCTGGTTTGAACCCACATGGAACAAGGAACGTGGCTTTGTGGAAGCCGTCGAAGAAGTAAGTTTCCGCGGGCTTGTGATTAGCCGTGGCCATCGCGTCGATTACGCTCGCGTGAATCCCGAAGACTGCGCACAGATTTTCTGGCGCGAAGCGGTGGTGATGGGCGAGGTGGCGCGTCCATTCCCGTTCATGACGCACAACGAACGCGTTGTCGAAAATCTCCATGCGCTTGAAGCGCGAAAACGCCAATTCGGGCTTGCTCCTAGCGAGGATGCTCTTGTGGAATACTACACGCGAATTGCGGGTAAAGTAAATTCTATCAAGACGCTTAAAGACTACATTCACGAACACACCGACCAGTTCTTGAAATTCGATGAAGCCTATTGGCTTTCGATGAATGGTAATGGCGTAAGCGGCTTGACTGAATCGTTTGGCAATAGCGGATTCTCGAACCGTATTGTCATTCCGGGCACCGTCCCGGAATCGCCTTCTCGGCAAAGAAAGGAGAATCCCGACTTGATCGGGATTGACAAGCGTGGAAATGCTACCATCCCGCAGCTTGGTGGCTCTATCGAGCATTTCCGCATTGGTGACCGTGTTATCACTGGCGAAATGGTCTTTGATGCCACACGCGATTGCGACGGCATTACGCTTCATTTGCCCTATGACTTGCTGACGGAAATTTCTCCGGCGAAGTTTGCCATGAGCATTCAGCAATGGCGCGAATGGATGATTGAATCTGTGATTCGCGAAATGCCAAAGAGCGTCAAGAAATCGCTCGAAGCCAAACGTACTGCAATCGATGACGAGTTTTATGCGGCACTCGACAATTTCCCGCATAAGGCTCCGCTTCTGCTCCTTTACGAAGTGCTTTCGAATACAAAGGAAATCCGCTCTGGTGCAAACGGCGCTAGTATTGACGTTCCGACAGTGAATCCGGATAAAGAAAATCATTTGCGTTTGCATTTGGTGGTTTCGAAGCCTGGTTTTGCGGAACCGTATAAATTAGAAATTTCTTCAGAATGGGGCTCTTATCGCATGTTCCTTGCGGTGCGCCCGGCGGTCGTTAGCTTTGGTATTGACTTCCCGCTCGAAGAAATGCGCTTTGGTTGGCGCTTGGGCGAGTCGGCCTTGATGGGCGCGGATGAATCGCGTTTTTGGCAAGGTTTTCGCAAACGTTTGGAATTGGGCAAGTCGCAACTTACCGAAGACAAAACACAGCTTATTGCCGATCGCTTGAATTTGCTCGAAACGGGCGGGCTCTTTGCGGATGGTTTTGAAACGGCCCTTAAAATCTGGGTAGCGAAATCACTTGCTGCCGATAGCCTTGATGCCAATCGCTGTGTCCGTTTTACAGGCCTTGAATTTTCGCGTGGCAAAAAGATTCGCGACTTCAGGAGCCTTGCTGCAAACACCCGCAGCGAAGACGAAGAAATCCGCCTCTCGCTTGTGCGCGCTACTTACGAATCAGGCCTTATCAGTGCCGAAGCGTTTGTCAAGTGCTGGAATTTGCTGAAAGATTTTAGCGTGAACATGCGCAACGCGAACGAAAAGTCGACTTTAAAAAATAAAATAATAATAGCGATTCATTCGGCGTATCAAAAAGAACTTACTTTGTTTGAACGGCTGTGCGTGGTCTCGCCGCTTCTGGGTGTATCTCTCGATTCCCACGCCGCCCGCGAAAACACGGAACTTTCCGCCAACACGCTCCGCGAATATTTCCGCCCGTACTTGAAAGCCCGTTACCTCAAGGACCATGAGCTCAAAAATGCGCGCGAACTCCTCGGCAAAATCGACCGCACGCCGGTGGATAACGAGGAATACGCCGACCTTTACCTACAGGCGAAGGCGCTCTTGGAAGATTTTGAAATCCTCAAGTACAAGCGCAAAGGCAACGATGCCGAAGATATTGTGGAAGAAGACGCTTTGGCGAGGTTGAAAGGTCGTTTTGGACGACTTTAAGTACTCTTATGACCTTGAATTTGCTAAATTTGACGCGATGAAATCTCTTATTCGAATATTACTTGCTTTCAGTTTGGTGCTTTTTGCCGCCTGCAAGTCCGAAGACCCCGTGATTGTTACGGTGGGTGACTCCAAGCTGCACCAGTCGGAGATTTACACGTACGCTCCTGATTGGGATTCTTGGGGCGACAACGAACGCATTCTCTTTTTGCAGCACTGGATTGATGAAGAACTCGTCTACCAGCAGGCTGTGAAAAACGGTGCGCTCAATGATTCTGCGCTGATCCGCATGCTCGAACGTACGAAACGCAAAATTGTAGCCGATTACTACATGCAGACGTTCCTCGATACGATGATGGTGAGCGACGGCGAAAAAATTGACTTTTATCATAAGAACAAGAATCTTTATTTGAACGGAAAGACAAGAGTGTCGGGCGCTATCCTTTCGTTTGGCGACTGGAAGTCCTCTGTGATTTATTACAAGGAATTCAAGAACACCAAGTTTGAATCGATTCCGCCGAACCACCGATTGGTCAAGCGCATGAGGGAATTCGATGGTGTCGATAAAACGCCAGACCCGTGCATGATTCCGTCGATTCATAAAGCTGTCGTGGGCCGTATTACACCGATGAAAGTTTGCGACGGCGCTGCAAAGATTGCGGTGATTACAAACCGTCTAGATTCCGCTGACGCGCGTCCGCTTGATGAGGTGATTGAAGATGTTTCCATGCAGGCTTGGATGGAACACCAGAACGTCGTTTTGAAGCGCCTCAAGGACGAATGGAAAACGGGTATCCCCATAATTACGAAGATGAATGTACTTAGTGAAAAGGAAAAATAATGAATCGTATTGCCTCTTTAGTTTTTGCTCTTTGCACCGCTTGCTTTGCCGAACCTGTGTTGATGGAAGGCATTGCTGCTGTTGTCGATGGCAAGCCGATTATGCGTTCGGAGTTTATGAACAATCTTTACAGGTTTCAGGATACGCCTGAAGCTTCGAAAATGACGGAAGCGCAACAGAAAGAAGCTGTTTTGAACCGCTTGATTGAAGAAAAAGTTTTGCTCAGCCGCATTGACCGCGATTCGATTGTGATTTCAGAATCCGAAGTGGACCAGCGTGTGACCGCTCATTTGCAGTCGATTGCCGCAAGCCAAAAAATTGACATGGCGACTCTTGAAAAGGCTGTTCGTGCGCAACTTGGCCTTTCGATGATCCAGTACCGTGAACAGCTCGGCAAGCAAATCCGTAACCACATGGAAATTTCCCGTGTGCGCCAGCTCCATGTGGGCACCATCCACCCGACCAAGAAAGAAGTGGATGCGTTCTACAAGGACTACAAGGATTCTCTCCCGCGCCAGTTCAATTGCGTTTTGCTGAGCCACATCCAGCTCCCGATTAAGCCGGATTCCATGATTGTGGACTCTGTGAAGCGCGAAGCGGAAAAGCTGATTGATAGCTTGAACCTTGGCATTAAATTTGAACTTTTAGCTCAGCGCCATTCGCAGGATAGCTCTGCCGCAAAGGGCGGCGACCTCGGTTATTTCAAGCGTGGGCTTTTGGACCCGGCTTTTGAACAGGCGATTGCCCGTTTGAAGAATGGTCACTATGCTTCGACTCCGGTTAAGACGGACTTGGGTTGGCACATTGCTCGCGTGATTGGCCGTAAAGAAGACGGCGTGCGTTCTGCACAAATTCTCTTGCGCACGATCCCGACCGCAAAGGATACTGCGGCTGTGGTGGCTCTTGCCGATTCGCTCCGCAAAACGATTACGACAAAGGAACAATTTGCAACAGCCGCTAAGAAGTTCAGTGAAGATAAGTCCAGCAACTTCCAGGGCGGTTTGCTCGGCTGGTTCCAGCGTAACGAAATGGAACCCGCTTATGTGGATCCGGTTGCTAACTTGAATGTCGGTGAAATTTCGGAACCGGTCATGATTGATGGCGCTTACCACTTGTTCCGCCTCGACGATTCTCGCCAGGTGCGCGAACTCACGCTCGAAGAAGATTACGGCAAGATTGAACTTATGGCTGCAACGCACTTGGAAAATGAAAAGCTTGAAAAGCTTATCAAGAAGTGGCGCAAAGAAGTTCTTGTCGAAATCAGAATGACGGAATAATATGATCCATTTTACCCACGTCACGAAATCTTACGAAGCCAACTGGAAGGCGTTGAACAACGTCACCTTCCGTATTAACAAGGGCGAGTTTGTTTTCTTGACGGGGCATTCTGGCGCTGGAAAATCAACGCTTTTGCGCTTAATTTATATGGACGAACGTCCGGATGAACTGCGTGGTGGCCAGGTGATGGTCAAGTTCTCGGACAACGTTCTGTACGATAGCAAGAACACTCCGGACGATAGAATCCAGGCGCTCCGCCGCAAGATGGGAATTATTTTCCAGGACTTTAAGCTGTTGCCGGACCGCAATGTTTTTGAAAACGTGGCGCTAGCTCTCCGTATTGTTGGCACTCCGAGCAACAAGATTAACGGTGCGGTTTTTGACGCTCTTGCGCTTGTGGGAATTTCACAGAAACGCTTTGCGATGCCTTACACGCTCTCGGGCGGTGAGCAGCAGCGCGTGGCGATTGCCCGTGCGATGGTGCACAACCCGTATTTGCTTTTGGCGGATGAACCGACCGGTAACTTGGACCCGAAAAACGCTGAAGAAGTCTTCTGCATTTTCAAGGAAATCAATGCCCGCGGCACGACCATCCTCATGGCAACGCATAACCCGGACTTTTATCTGAACAGCCCGTTCCGCCGTCTTGAACTCAGCCACGGCGAACTCTTGAACAGAGATATTCTTTAACAGTATCTTGTATTGAAATTTTGGAGGGTATGATTTATGCGTTGGTTAGTGATTCTATGCGGTTTGTCGCTTTTCTATTCCCATACCTTTGCTGATAGCTTCTTTTTTGGAGGTGAAGGTACAGGGTGGACTGATCATGTCAATGATAAAGCTGTTTATAATGAAGATTTTAGTATGACCTTGGAAGGTGGAATTCCGGTTGGGAAAAATCTTTATCTGAATGCTGATGTATTTAGTTACCACATGATTTCGGATAGAAGTGATACGAGTCATTTTGACCATAGAGTATCAGGAATAAACTCGTTTGTTTCTTTTGCTTTCCTTCCGTTTGTTGTGTTGCGTGGTGAAGGCCACCATGATGACGATATTCTGATGAATAGTTTTTTTTGGACGTTGTTCTTGTTGAATCCGACCGTGGAATATTTCTTTTGGAAGGGCTGGGTCCCTGTATCGGTGAGTGCGGGCTATAAGATGGATTGGTTTGCTTTTAGTCCCGGTCGTAAATTCTATTTCAGGCCACATGCTGATTTGAACATTAATCTTATGTTTTCTGCATCGTATGCTTATGTGGTTACGAATACATACGAACTTAAAAGGGGACCGCGATTTTATTTGAAAGTTTATTTGGGGTGGGTGGATCGAGATTCTAATGAATAGAGATTTTAAATAGCGCCCTTTATTGAATGTAAAAAGAAATGCCCCGCTTCTGCGGGGCATAATTCATTAATTTTGTCATTGCGAGCCCCTAGGTCACTGTGGTTCGACAAAAGGTCACTGAGCCTGCCGAAGTGCACCAACCTTATGTCGAAGTGGGGGCGTGGCAATCCTAGAACTTAGAACAAGCTCGGATCTTCGCTTTCGCTTGCATCGCCTTCGCCACTCCCGTCGCTAAACGGATCTGCCGGCGAAATGCGGCTCACGCGCTTGATCTTCTTGGCGGTGAACTTGCTTCCGAGAGCCTTGTAGCCCTTGACTTCCGCAATTTCCGTCAAGTCGAGTTCTTCCTTCTGGACTTCGCGACCGACCTGGTATTCCATCAGTTCTCGGGCGTCATCTGTAGCGAAGAGCTCGATGAGCTTCGTGTCCTTATGGTCGGAAACAACGCTGAATTCCGTCGTCATGGGGCAGCCTTCGAGGTTGAAGCGCTTGACCATGTAGTTGAAATTCGAGCCTTCGAAGTAGAGCACCGTAAAGACCTGTGCGGGGTCGTACTTGTGCAGATACTTGATGTTCGAACCGACGAGAATCGGGTCTGCCATGTTGTGCACGCGGGCACTGCCGTCTTGCTTGATAATCAAGAGCTTGTCGTTTTCGCCAAATTCACCGAGGCAATCGCCCTTCTTCTGCGTCGAGACGATACCGCTCGGAGCATCGAAGTAAAGCACTCTTGCACCAAGCGTAGAAACGCCCTTGCGGAGTCTCTTGACCGTCTTAATTGGGTACTTCGAAACGATGTTGCCAATGGCGCCACGTCCCTTGACTTCGACTTCGCTGAAGTCCACTTCAAAGTTCAGCTTGATACGCGGACGCGGCTTCAAGATGACTTCCACGACTTCGGCTTCACCGTTCATGTTGCTCGACATGTAAAGGATCTTGCTACCGGGCTTGTTCTTGCCCATGTAGTAATCCTTGTCGCGAGTCACGCCGCCGACGTTGAAGCGCTTGATATAAGCGTAGCCATCCTTGCCATCCTGGTGGATGACGTTATAGATATGGCGTTCGTCGTCCTTGTTGAACTTTTCAACGAGAATGATATCCTTACCGACAAAGTCCTTGTCGCTGACCTTCACGACCTTGAAGCTTCCGTCGGCCTTGAACACGATCAAGTCGTCGTATTCCGACACGTCGAAGAGGTATTCTTCCTTCTTCATGCCTGTGCCAACGAAGCCTTCCTTGCGGTTCACATAAAGCTTCTGGTTTGCAAGAGCCACGTGTACAGCGTTCACCTTACCGAATTCGGCAATTTGCGTGCGGCGTTCCTTGCCTTCGCCGTACTTCTTCAAGATGTTCTTGAAGTGGTTCACGGCGTAGTCAATGATATGTTCCTGATTGTACTTGCAAGTCGCAATGCTTTCTTCCAGTTCCTTCAAGAGCTGGTCGGCCTTTTCGCGGTCGTAATGGCTTATACGGCGGATCGGGATTTCGATGAGTTTGCCGATTTCTTCGTCTGTAACCTCTTTGCGGTGCAGGTGCTTGAGGTACGGCGTAAGTCCTTCGCGAACGAGACGGATAATTTGTTCACGGTCTTTGGCCTTCTTGATGACCTCGTAGACTTCCTTCTCGATAAAGATCTTTTCGAGGGTGGTCATGTGCCACTTGTCTTCGAGGTGCTTGAGCTCGTTGGCCAGTTCCCATTCCAAAAGCTTCACGGTGTGTTCCGTGTTGAGCTTGAGGATATCCGAGACGCCCACGAATTTCGGGTGCTTGTCGATAATGACGCATGTGCACGGCGAAAGCGACTTTTCGCAGTCCGTGAAGGCGTAAAGCGCGTCAATGGCCACCTGCGGGTCCGTCCCCGGCTGTAAGTGCACCAGAATTTCGACGCCCTGGCTCGTGTTGTCATCCACGTGCTTGATCTTGATTTTGCCCTTGTCGTTTGCCTTCACGATGCTTTCGATGAGGCTTACGGTCGTCGTGCCGTAAGGGATTTCGCGGATGGCGAGCGTCTTGTTATCGACCTTTTCAATCTTCGCGCGGACCTTGACCTTGCCCCCGCGTTGACCGTCGTTGTAGTCCGACACGTCGATAATGCCGCCCGTGAAAAAGTCCGGGTAGAGCGTGAACTTCTTGCCGCGCAAACAGGCGATGCTAGCCTCGCAGAGTTCGCGGAAGTTGTGGGGGAGGATGGAAGTCGAAAGACCGACCGCAATACCATCGACGCCCTGTGCCAAAAGCAACGGGAACTTGACCGGGAGCGTGACCGGTTCTTCGCTACGGCCATCGTAACTCGGGATCCATTCCGTCGTTTCGGGATTGAACACGACATCGACAGCGAACGGCGTGAGGCGGCCTTCGATATAACGGGGAGCAGCAGCGCGGTCGCCCGTGTAGGGGTTGCCCCAGTTACCCTGGGTATCGATGAGCAAATTCTTCTGACCGAGACCCACAAGCGCATCGCCGATGGAGGCGTCACCATGCGGGTGGTAAGCCATCGTTCGACCGACAATCGTTGCTACCTTCTGGTAACGACCATCGTGGTTTTCGAACATGGAATGCAAAATACGGCGCTGAACAGGCTTCAGGCCATCTTCAAAATACGGGACCGCACGGTCCAAAATCACATAGCTGGCGTAATCGAGGAACCAGCCGTCATAAAGTCGTTCTAGGTGATTGACGTTAGATAAACCTAGAGTAGTATCAGGAGTTTCTTGATTCATGGCCCGAAATGTAGAAAAATTTTTCCGCCTGCAAAATTTGTAGTGCTCATTAGGGCAAAATAGGGCGTTCCCCGGCTTACGCCGGGTCGGGCTGTCGCGTTATCGGCTCGCATGCTTGCCGGGACCTGCACCGAGCTCGCTGTCCGTTCAGCCTCGCTACGCGAGTCCTAACCCTTGCGGGCTTCCATCCCTAACGCAAATGCTCTTAAACTTTCATTAAATTAGCGAGAATCAAGCCTTTTTTGCGTGCGTAAGAGATAAAATCTTTTTCTTCTTTCGTGACCCGCATCTGGATTTTTAAGGGCTGGGAATATTTTGGCTTTCGTCCGGCATTTTCCCTTGCTCCACCATGGCCAAATTCTTTTTCGTAATAAGCGAGTCCTGACGCTTTTAGGTAAGCCTTTTCCGAGATGATTTTTTCACCCTTGCAAACATCAGACTTCAGCTTCTTGAAAACATAACCTTCGGCATCTTTGACATATACATACTGCATTGTTATACCTCTTTCAACCTTTGTTTTGCAAGTTTTGTTCATAATATAATTTTTCATCTTGAAAATGTAAACGTATTCAAGATTTTCGGGAACGCCCCCGTATGGCGATAGAGAAACTTTCCCTACCATTATATATACACGCATTAACGAGACGTTTGGACTGGCTTTTTACTGTAAAATTTTGCAACCAACTGACTGCACGCTACGGCTCATTCCTGTTTTATCTTTGATAAAATTCGAGGAATTGGAAAAATGACTAAATCGATGGTTTTGCAACGTAAATACCACAATCGCTTTACAAACGCAACTTTTTGTGGTATATTTAGGGTATGAGCACCGTGGTAACAAATATTCGAATTGATAAAGAGCTTAAAGCTCAGGCTACAGAACTTTTCAACGACTTGGGGTTGACTCTTTCCCAGGCGTTTACTGTTTTTCTGAAGCAGGCTATTTTGCACCACGGCTTGCCTTTTGCTGTTACAAGACCTCCGTCCAAAGAACTCCTCGAAGCTATAAAGGAAGGCGAAGAACTCGCACACGATCCTAACGCTAAAACGTATGCAACACCGCAGGAGCTATGGGACGAGTTGGGTATATGAATAATTCGTATAAGTACATTGTTCGGGCGACCAATCGTTTTAAAAAGGCTGCCAAGCGAATGACTAAGCGTGGAAAAGACACCCAAAAATTAAAGGATGTTGTTGAAATATTGGCAAAGGGCCTATCTCTTGCGGATTCATATAAAGACCATCCACTTATCGGGAATTGGAGCGGACACAGAGAGCTTCATATAGAACCTGACTGGTTGCTAATCTACAAAATCGAGAAAAATATCCTGATTTTAGAGCTTGTAGATACCGGGACGCATTCCGACCTCTACAAGAAATAGGGCTGAGCGGAAACTCGCTTGACTTTCGGCAATTACTTCAACACCAAAGTGCTATAAAAAACGAAAAGCACTTCTCAGAGAGAAGTGCTTTATCGCGGGATAGACGAGGCTTGAACTCGCAACCTCCGGCGTGACAGGCCGGTGCTCTAACCAAAATTGAGCTACCACCCCAAGTGGTTCGATTGATTTCTCAATCGGTGAACCATATTTAAAAACTTGTTTTGATTCAGTCAAGCCCTAAGAGCAAAAAAAGTGGATAAAATTCGATTTACAACGGCTTGTATTTAAAATTTTAAACAATTGGGGTGCTACAATAACTGATACTCATAAGATACCTCGAACTAAAGTTTGGCACCTTCTAAGTAGGCCTTTAGTTTTTCAAGTGACATTCCGTCATTAATCATACGCACGATTTCATTATCGCGAGCATTTACCGCTTTGTCTTCAATGCTCTTAACAAGATTTGGGTGATCTTCGATAAAAGCCACTTCTTCGGCGTAGTCATCCCATTCCATTTTCATATTATTCCTGTACCTTTCTAGTTCCTCTTTTTTGAATCTAGCTAATCTCGCAACATCAAGCAAGCCTTCGAATTTTTCGCGATTCAGAGCGGGTGGAAGACTCCTAAGACGGTTCAAATAGCGGAATGCATACATCCATTTTAACATTCCATAAATCGGGAACGCCCCCGTATAGCGATAGAGAAACTCTCCCTACCGTTATATATACACGCGTTTGAATGACTTTTGGACTAACTTTTTTGTGTAAAATTTTATGTGTGGAGCTCAATCGGTTAGAGCGTCGGACTCATAACCCGCTACACTTCTTACTTCACGACCCCAACGCTTTGCATTTTTCCTGTATTGCGGTTGCGCAGGAAGTAGATTCCGGATGATTTCGCGGCACTGGCGGCTGACTTGAACTTGGCAGCGGCATCGCTAAAATTGTGTGCCGAGAGCTTGCCCACGCGTATGCCTTGCACGTTAAACACGTCATAACTCTGGAGCGTGTTCTGCTCTAGGCGAATCTTGTTATCGATTTTTCGGTCAATTGCATTTGGATTTTCCAGAGCGATTGTATCCAACGAGTCTAGCGGGTGTGTCGGAATGCCGCTAGAATACATGTTCTTGCTGTCTGCCCAGTGCCCTTTGAAATATTCTTCAAGCCAGTCCATAGCAGGGCGATTTTTTCCATCTTTGATGAGGCCGACATTTGTGGGGTTCATCCGCGGCGTTTCCCCGTAAATGTAGCCCCAGAGAGTGACTCCCGCAACATATTCCGATTCCATGAAGACGGGAATATGTTCTGCAAAGCAAGCTTTCTGAAGGTTGTCGTCATCCGTATCGATGCTGTATTCTGTAATGAGCAAGGGTATCTTTATCTTGTCGTAAATTTTTTGAATGCCGTCCCGTATTGTACTCCCGGCAATGCACTTTATCTCAGAGTCTGAACCTTGGATCATCCAGTTTGCTGCCTGCAATCCAAATGCATCGATAGCCGCATTTTGTTCTTGAAGTTTCAGAATGAGATTAACCGTCGGATCGTTTTCCCAACGCATTTCGTCATAATCGTTGTAAATCAGGGTCGCATAAGGCCAGCGTTTACGAGCCATATTGAAGGCCGTGGCCACAAACTTGTAGTTGCCATCATCGCCGCCGAGAGCCTCGATTACGTTGTTGTTGGCTTCAAATCCGGAATGATAGTGACCTGTGCTATTACGGACCGCTCCATCGACAACTTCAATCTGGTAAATTTCGGGATAATGCTTGGCAACGGCGTCAAACCAAGCCGTAATGGCTTCCTTGGTTTCGTTCACGTCGAGCCCATTCAGCCAATGTGGCAAATGCGTCCCTTTCAGCAGATTGCGGAACTTGAAGGGCATGCGAGTATCCCATCGATTTAAAACAGTCCACTGATGAACGGCGTCGCATTTTGAAAAATCGTAATTGCCGCGTTCCTTTTCGACGGCAATCCATGTGCACGCGTTATCCGTTGTAATTTCATTCCAGTAGTCCTCATAATCTTCGGGAATGGATTGACCATCGACAATGACATTACCTAGACGTTTTTCTGCACCGTTGGCAAGGCCTAGCATATAGCGACGAACTCTCGAATCCTTGAAATATTCCTTGAGCCAGGTTAATGCCGGGCGCTCTACACCGTCTTTAATAAGGCCGGAATTACCCTCCTCCAACCAAGTTTTGCCGTAAATGTAGCCCCAAAGGGTAATGCCCTTCACGTATTCTGTTTCCATCAAGAGCGGAATATGCTCTATGTAGCACTTTTTCTGAAGATTATCGTCCTTGTCTCCGACATCGTATTGTGTAATGTATATGGGAAGGCCCGTTTGTTCGTGTGCATCGTTAAGTGCGCGTTTGAGGACGGAGAAATGCAAGCACTTGCGTTTGCCGCTCCCTTGTGCGGTTGTTTCGTGGAACTGCATTCCGTAAGCGTCAACTGGCGCCCCTTGTGCCTTGATTTTCTTAACAAGGTCTATGGCTTGCTCCTTATTCCATTGGATTGTATTGTAGTCATTGTAAATTAGGATGGCTTTGGGCCAGCGTTCACGTGCCATTTTGAACGCCGTGACCACGAATTCGTAGTTTCCGCTATCGCCGCCGAGAGCCTCAATCAGTTTATTGCTGGAAAAACTGGAATGATAGCTGTTGCCGTTTTTGACGGCCTCGTTGACCACTTCAATCATTTCGAGGTCGGGATAATGTTCCTTAACGGCGTCGATCCAAGCTGTCCAAGCTTTTTTGGTTTCGTCAACGTCGAGCTTGCTTAACCACTGCGGATTTTGCGAACCCCACAACAGGGTGTGAAACGAAAAAATCGCTTTGTTCTTTCTTGCCCAGTTATAGGCGAGGTCGCATCCGGTCCAGTCGTATTCGCCGCGCGTTTTTTCGACATAGCCCCAAACACATTCGTTCTCGGCGGTTATCTGGTTCCAGTAAGTGCCAAAATTATCGGGAATTTCGCCCAAAGTGGTCGTGTTGCCCAAGAATTTGGCGGCCCCATCGGCTATGCCCGCAAAAGAAAAAGTTGGAACAGCTAAGATGAACGCTAGGGTTTTGATGGATTTGATTAGTTTATTCATAGCTAAACCTGTTTTTTATAGGGGTATAACACGCAATTATAAAACTATCTCGAAATTATAGGAAAATTAATTTTTGAGAGAAATCATTCATTGACAAAACATCTATGATTGCAAATTAATGTGAAAAATTATATATTGATTACGGTGTACAAATTAAGGACAATATGAAAAAGAATAGACTTGCCCTGCTCCCGTTTTTCGCCGCTTTGCTCTTGGTGGGTTGCGGTGAAGATTCTTCATCCGATCCTGTTTCTGTTTCCAAGGATGTTCCTGCGGACGGTTCTAGTGTCGAATCCATCTTTGATTTAGGGAAGTGTACTTCCGATAGAGATGGCGATGTCATCTACGTTGAAGATGATGAAATAGACTATCGTTGCGTGGAAAAGAAGTGGGAAAAAATTGAAAAATCTTCTTCTGATTCTAAGAGCAAGTCTTCCTCTTCGTCCTCTTCAAAAAAATCCTCAGATACAAAGAACAGTTCATCGTCGTCTAAAAATAAGTCTTCTTCTTCGAATGGAGATTCGTCGGCTTCCAAGGTGAATTCGTCTGATTCTGACGATAAAAAATCCTCATCCTCGAAAACGGTTTCGTCTAGCTCTGTTGGCAAGTCCAGCAGTTCCCAAAAGTCGAGTTCTAGCAGTGTTACTGAATCGAGTTCAAGTGTCGTCGGTTCTGGAGAAAACGTAAAGACGATTGCCATCAATAAAAAATCTTTTAAGGGTGTTGCCGAAAAGGGGCCTTTTGCGGTGGGAAGCACTGTTAAATTGTCTGAACTCGACGAAGAACTGGATTTGACGGGGACAAACTTTGAATGGGAAGTGACGGGCAAGCAAGGTAGCTTTACCTCTCCAAAGGTAACATTGTCTAGTCAATATGCCCAATTGCAGGTCAATGGCAATTATTATAACGAAAACTTGTTCGAAAATTCTACGGCACCCGTGACATTACGTGGTATCGTTGACTTGAAAGACCGCGAAAGCGTAAACATCAATGTGCTGATGCATTTGATTTATAAACGTGTGGTGTATCTTTATACCAAGAGCGGCTTGTATAAGAATGTGCCTGCGGCAAAGGCGGCTGCAGAACAGGAAATCATGAAGGCTTTCGGTTTTGGCGGTGCGAATCGTTCTTTTGAAGACTTGACGATCTTTGGAAAAACTTCGGATGATGCAAAGTTGCTTGCCGCGTCGATCCTCTTGCAGGGGGATTTGGAAGAAACGGATTTTCTGAGCCGCCTTACGAGTATTGCTAATAATATCGAAGAAGACGGAACATGGGACAACAGTGAAAAAATGCGTGTCGCGATGGCCGACTGGATTATGTCCTACAAATATGGAATGAGCGGTATTCGCCAAATGCTTGAAGAAATCAATCCTCAAGTCCCTGCGTTTGAAAAGTATGTGGGACTGTTTGTCGGCGAAGCTTATGGCTTTGGTGCATGCACGGACGAAAATGATGGCGATTATCTTCAGCTGAAAAATGGCAATAGCAAGAATCTTGGCGAATACTACGTCTGTGAAAATGAAGTATGGCGATTGATGTTCTCCACTGAAAAACTTTATGAGAAAGCTTGTACTGCCAAGAGGTCTGGAGAGTTCATGACGACCCCGCGCAATGAAATTTATATCTGCGATGGCGGCAATGGCTACTGGCGTCCGGCGACGACTTATGACCATCCGAAAGAATACTACATGAACAGCGAAGTCAATTACGGGAAGATGAAGGACCCCCGTGATGGCAAGGAATACAAGACGGTCGTTATCGGGACTCAGACGTGGATGGCTGAAAACCTGAATTATTACACCAAGGAAAATGATAATTTGATTGGAGAATCCTGGTGCTACAATAATCAGGATAAGAATTGCGATGTTGGAGGCAGGTTATATTCGTGGACTGCTGCGATGGATTTCTCTATGTACTATAGGATTTCTTGGGCTGCTGAAAAGATTCAATCTCCGCATCAAGGGATTTGCCCTGATGGCTGGCATGTTCCAGATTCTACGGAATGGCGTACTTTAGCGGATTATGTGAAAAAGGTTGATGGTTCTTCGGGACTCTTGATGTCGTCAAAGGGCTGGAAAACGTCGAGTTATGGCGCATCGACGGATCCTTATGGATTCTCGGTCATCCCGACGGGCGCGTATTACGGAAAATATGCGGACCCTCATGCTGATTTTAGCCAGACTGAATTTGACGATGATGGACTTTTTGCAAACTTCTGGACAGCAAATGAAGCGGATGGTTTAAAAATCGCCGTTTACGCCTTCTTTGATTATCGTAGGAACTATATTACGATTAATGATCGAAACTATAACGAAAAGGAACGCGGATTTTCTGTTCGGTGCGTAAAGACTGAAGAAAATTCCGAGGAATAGTAAACTACTTTTCTGAAACGTAAAAGACAAAGACTTGGAAAATTTGATGACAGCGATAATTGGTGCCGTTTTACTGATGCTCGTCGTAGTGATGAGTGTTGCCTTGATTCTCGGGGCGCCGCTAGGTGCGTTTACCTTGGGTGGTCGATTTAAAGTTTTCCCGGCCAAATTGCGCATTGTGCTTGCGGTACAGTTGCTTTTGCAAGTTTTCTTTGCCGTTGTGCTTTTGCAACTCGGCGGCCATATGTCCTTGTGGTTTTCTCATAAAGTCACGAAGATTATCGGGATTGCCTTGGCTGTTTATTTGACGATGAATTGCTTTGCCAATCTCGCTTCGAAAAGCAAAAAAGAAAAATACGTGATGACACCGCTCTCGGCAATAACTGCATTTTGCTACTGGGTGAACGCACTCGCGTTTTGACGAACTTTTGTATATTTCGGTTCGGTTCTTTTTTGTTGGTTACGATGATTAAACAGCTTTTGAAAAATCCGTTTATATTGATTACGTCTGTAGCACTTTTGTTGCAGACGGTGATGCTTGTTTTGTTTTACGCTTTGCCGGATCCGCTTGGACTTTCGATGTCCGAAATGTTTGCTGGCAAAACGATTTGGCAAGTTTTTATGGCATACGGCGCCATCCTTGTGATGTCTTCGATCTTCACGTTTTTGAAGAGTCCTCGCGCACTAGCTGTTTTTTATGTCGTCTATTTTTTCTTTGCGATTGCGGACTACGAAATTTTCCGCTTTAATCACCAACGTCTTTCTTATTCTTTTGTTCGTACTTATTTCCATGTTTCGAATATTACGGATGAGACAACTGTTTCGACTCTCGGTGGCGATGGCGTAGGCACGGTTCTCTGGATTGGGCTTGTATTCTTGATTTTAGCCGGAGGCATCGCGTTTTGTGTGACGTATTCGATTCGTCAAAAGCGCATGACCATGATGGAAAAGCGCATTGCAAAGCTTTCGGATAAGAAAGTTCCTGTGGCTATGCTAGCTTCGGGAATTGTCCTTTCAGTGATTCCCTTGATTTTGTTCTTGGTCGGTGCACGTGGCATAACGAATTTCCCCTTTAAAATCGATTGGCGCTTTACGCTTGGAAAGTGGACGCTGACGGCACCTGTGTTGCACATTGCTGGGTTGGAATCTTTTGAATTTTTCCGTGATGGTTATTCTATTACGGATGAACTTGTCCATGACCTCGATGCCTTTTTGCCTGCTGATTTTGCAGGTGCTCGCCCAAATGCAGAATTCCCTGGCTACCGCAATGCGCCGCAACATGAATACAAGGCGACCAAGCCGTACAACATTGTGTTCATTTTCGGAGAATCTTACAAGGGTCGCGTGCTGAACAAAATGCTCGAAGGCGATACTTCGGTTGCGCCGAACTTGTGGAAATTGGCTTCTTCTGTAGGCGGGCTTTGGTTCAAGAATGCGTTCAGTGGCAGTTATCCGACCGTGCGCGGAACAACTTCGACTTACCTTGGGTTCCCATCGCACCCGAATCGCGATGTGCCGGCGTTCTATGCTTCGAACCATTTCAAAGGTTTCCAGGAATATCTGACAAATTACCATCGTGCGTACATGACGGTTTCGAACCCTGTTTTTGATCATACTTTGCCTTTTGTGGAACGCTTTTATGGCGACAACTGGCGCGTTATTGAGGACTCGAAAATTCCGGGAACGTCCGACAGTCTCGGGATGGACCTTGCGATTGAAATGCTCAAGACTATGCCAACGGATAGTGCTTGGTTCCTTGCAGCCAATACGATTGCTACGCATATTCCGTTTTATGGTTACCCAGACAGTTACGCTGCAAAACCCGAAGATGCGATGGTGCGTTTCAAGAATGCATTACGTTATACGGACGCGCAAATGGGCCGCTTTTTCGAAGCGCTTTATGCAAGGCCTGATTTTGACCGTACGGTTGTCGTGATTCTCGGTGACCATGATACGCCTGTGGATTCCATTGATTACAAGGTGCCGCAACCGCTTGGTGTTTCGGCTGCGCAAATTTTCATGGGGATTTTCTCTGCGGATACCTCGCTCTTTAAAGGTCTTGAGATCCGCGAAGATGTTGCCTCGCAGCTGGACATTGGCCCCACGATTCTGGATTTGGCGCAAGTGCGTGCTCCGAACCATTTTTGGGGTTATGATTTGCTCACCGAAAAACGCCCGGCCGAACAGCCTGCACTATTCTATACCCAAAACGCTTACTATCTCGGTTTCCGCGATTCTGTGTTGACTGGTGGCCTGGAATCCGATGATGTGTATAAAGGAAAAAATGGCTCATTTGAGCATGTTTCGGATTCTTTGTCGCTTTCTTGGAAGTCGCATGCTGTCGGTGCAAGCAAAGTTTTGCGTTCGCTTTTGCGCAACGACAATATGTTGCCCCATTAATCTCTGTTTTCCGCTGTTTATCGGAAATTGCGGAGGCCTTGATTTAAGTAGCGTGGGAATATTAATATATTTTCACGCATGAATACGAAAAAATCATTTGCTGAAAAATTTTCCAAGTGGTATATCCCTCTCATTTGCCGTCATAAGTATGCGGCCTTAGCTTTTTATATTATCCTTGCGCTCATCCTTGCGTTCCCGATTCTTGTGAAGCCGGGGCTCAAACTGGATGCCGATCTTTCACACCTCTTGCCCGAAGATACGCCGAGCGTAAAGGCTCTCGAAGAATCTTACGAACGCTTTGGCAGTACCGACCGATTCATGATCGCCATCCAGAGTGAAAGCGTGGAGTTGGCCGCTGCCTTGCAAGATTCAATTCAAAATTACATCCACAAAAATTGGCAAGGGGATTTCGTCTCTACGCAGGTGGATAACGATAACCAGTTCTTCAAGGACAACGCGCTTTTGTACCTCCCGGTCAAGCACCTTGAAAACATCCGCGACAACCTGGAAGATTTGCAACTCGAAATTGGCCGCAAGAATGGCCCGCTTGTGGTTGACTTGCTGGGCGATGGAGCTGCCGATTCTGCGAATGGTGAAGCGAGTGCAAAAAAAGAACGCGTTTGGTTCGATGCAAATTTGCCGATGGAGCTTGGCCTTCCCGAAGAAGCGGTGAGTGCTTTCGATGCATTCTTTAAAAAGAAAGAAACTGTAGAACCTGAAACGGGGAAAAGGGAATGGAACCCGAAGGCTTATCTCCCAGATAGCTTGAAGAACCGTTTGATCGGTTCTCCGGAACCGGATAGCACGGGTAAGATTCTCTTTAATGCCGTCGTAAACGCAAAGTTGATTAAGCCCTCGACGGACTATGAATTTGTGACGAAAATTTTGGCAAAGACCGATGAACTTTTGGCCTACTTCCGCAGCAAGCAATATCCGGTGCCTACGCGGTTCACGGTGGAAGGAACTTACGAAGGCTTGAAGGAAGTCGATGAAGTTGCAAACGACAGTATTTTCTCGTTTGGCATTAGCCTTGTCTTGATTTTCCTCTTGACCGCGTTCTTCTTCAGGAGTGTCAAAGGCCCAGTTCTCGTGACCGGCTCTGTGCTTTATGCGTGCCTCCCGACGCTTGCTTTTACCGCACTTTTCTATGGCAAGTTGAATCCATTTACGGTGTTTGTCGCCTCGATTATTTTGGGCATTGGTATTGACTATTCCATTCATATTTTGGGTAATGCGCAAAAGCTTTTGAACAAGTACAGCTCTTTGGAAGAAGTTCTCGAAGAGACGCAGCGCAAGATGCTCAAGCCGTTTATCTTGGCGAGCTTCACGACGATTGCCGCGTTCCTTACACTTTTGGTAGCGCACTTCCGCGGATTCTATGAATTCGGCATTGTGGCATCGATGGGCGTTCTCTTCAGTATGATGACTTCTGTCCTTGTTTTGCCGGTATTTGTCGCTTGCATGGGCGGAATCCCTGCTGCTCCGAACAATTCGCTGTTGCCCAAATCTTGGAGCGAAAAGCAAATTTATGTTTTTTTCAAGCGTTTGGCATTGATTGGCTTTGTGCTTGGCGCCGTGTCATTGTATTTTGCTCCGCATGTGGATTTTGAACACAACTTGAAGAACTTGCGTCGCGTGCATACGGATAAGGTTATCCCAGCTGCCGAAAAGAAAATTTCGACCAAGGTGACTCGCGCCACGAACCGCGCTGTGACCTCTACGCCTGCGGCGGTGATGGGCTCTAAGCCAGAACAGCTTGACAAACTTTATGACACGTTGATGATTCGACTCCATGACGAAAAGGATCCTCTGCTTGGTAGCTTCCTCACGCTCAAGAGCTTTGTGCCGCCTGCGGATTCCCAGGAAAAGCGCCTTGAAGTCATCGAAGAAATTCGCGACCTAGTCGAAGCGCGCGTCTTTGACAAGGCCGAAGGCGAAGATTCAACGAACGTGCAAACGCTTCGCAAGTTGGCTCAAGTGGAAAAGCCGTTTGCCGCCGAAGATGTCCCGTCTTGGACACTCGACTTGCTTCGTGAAAAAGATGGCACATATGGTAAGATTGGCTTTATTTATGGCGACTTCCCGAGTTGGGATGCCCATGCGCTACACCGTTTCCAGGAACGCTATGGCAACTGGAATTTTGATGGCGAACGCTTGCGCACCTTCTCCTCGCAGTTCATTCTTTCGGACGTGATTGAATCGGTGAAGGCCGATAGCTTTAATTTGGCCTCGGTCATTGTGCTTGTCATTTTCCTCACGCTGATTATTTCGTTCCGCAAACCATCGATGTTCCTGGCGGGTGGCGTCTCGTTCGGCATGGGTGCGCTCCTTACGCTTGGATTGCTGGGCGCTTTGACTTACTTCTTTGAATTTGGAAAAATCAGCATCTACAACGTGATTGTGATTCCGATGACGCTTGGCATTGGCATTGACGCCACAATTCACTTTATCACTTCTTGGTGCTCCAAGTCCAATGAAGGCATGAATCTTCGTCAACTCTTTGATACGACGGGCCGTAACGTGATGGCTAGCTCCATGACCACGATTGCTGGCTTTGTTGGATTCCTCTTTACAACACACCGCGGTTTGCAGGGCATTGGCCACCTTGCTTGCATGGGCATCTTTATGTTCCTTGTGACAAGTGTTATATTCTCGATGTTCTTTTGCGGTTCTTGGTTGAAAAAGAAAGATGTGAAGAAGTGATGGATGGTTATGAGTAAGATTAATACGATTGTCGTTGCTGGCGGAACGCATGGCAATGAACGTACAGGCGTGAGTTTGGTCGAAAAGTGGCTGGCTCACCCTGAATGTTACAATACGATTTGTAAATCGTCGAAAGTTGATGTTGTGCTTGCAAACCCGGAAGCGGTGCGCCTCAATCGCCGTTATCGTGACCATGATTTGAACCGCTCGTTTTCGCAGACTTGTTTGGATGTGACGGCGGAACCTTTGCAATATGAATTTAGCAGGGCTCGTGAACTCAATCGACTTTATGGCCCAAAGGGTGCTGACACGCGCACGGACTTGATTCTGGACGTGCACAACACTGGTTCGAACATGGGCTATTGCTTGATCCTTTCGACGCGTGACCCGTTCACGATGAAGGCTTCTGCAGTGCTCACACAAGAATTCGAAGACGCTTGGATTTATTACCAGCCCGAAGAACGCCGTGCTTCGCCGTATTTTGGAACGGTCGCGAAGGCTGACGTTTGTATTGAAATTGGGCCGCAGCAGCACGGAACGCTGAATGCCGAAATTTTCGAACGTTCCGAAAAATTGGTGAAACGTTATCTGGAACTTGCCGAAGAATGGAATCGCGGTGAATTGCAAAAGCGCGAACCGATTGAGGTCGAAGTTTATACGCAGTTACGCGATTTGGGTTATCCGAAGCCGCAAGGCGGTGGCGCAATCCAAGCAATGATCCACCCGGAATTGGACGGTCACGATTATCGCGAACTCAAGAAGGGCGACAAACTTTTCCGCACGTTCGATGGCAAGGACATCTTGTTTGAGGGCGAACCGGACGGCCGTAGCGTCTATCCGATTTTCATCAACGAACCCGCATACTACGAAAAAGACATCGCCATGAGCCTCACCGTGAAAACGATTGAGAAGTGGTGAGTTAGACGAAAGAACGCCACTTCGTGGCTATAGACGACAAATGCGTCCGGCGAATATCGCGACCAAGCTTGCTTGGGCATGATTGAGCCTAGCATTTGGGACTTGTCCAAAGACGAAAGAGGTTCGTAGGAAGTTGACAGGGAAAACGTCATCCTGAATGGAGCGTAGCGAAATGAAGGAACTAGTGCACTCTTGATGTAGGACTACGTCATCCTGACCCTGGAGCGCTGCGATAGGGGAAGGATCCAGTGCAGAATCGATTACATTGCCATTCCCGCGTAGGCGGGAATCTCCTTTAAAAAGTTATTATTGTGGTGTAAAAGGAATAATTTATGACAGACTTTGATGAATCTAGCGTGCCGAGTGCCGATTTAACACAAGTGACGGGCGAAGAAAGCCTCAAGAATTTTATGGACATTGTTCAGGAACTCAAGGAAAAACCTTGGGATTCTCGCTTGAACGACATCCTGGATGCGTTCGAAGATTTTTTGACGATTCGTCCGGAACCGCCTCAGTCCTGGCAAGACAACTATGCTGCTAGCGGTAAGCAATTTGATTATTACCAGATTGTGCTGCCAGAAGATTTCCAGGACCCCTACGAAGACGACCTCGGAAACATCAATCGCTTGCGTGGCGAATTTGCGCGCGTGTCGAGCACAATGGCTTTGGAACACGAACTCATCAGCCGCAATTACTTTATTTTCGAAAACGGTCATGCCGAACCGATTCCTGCTCCGCGCCCGATTCTGATGCTCGAAAGCAAGGACCGCGAAGATGACGAAGAGCCGCAGGAAGGCGATATCACTTGGGATTGCTGCATCTCGATTTTTGCTGACGGTAGCTATGTTGCCTACAATCTCGATCACGATGACGATGAAGAACTCGGTGAAGATTTCAAGGTCGTTTTTGAAAAGCACATCAAGACGCTTTCGAAGTTGCAACTGGTGATTCCCGTAGAAGGCCGCGACTACGGCATCCTCCGCAGTGATGCGTAATTTAGGTATGAGGCGTGAGCTAGCGACTTCGTCGCTTTGAGGTATGAGCAAACGTGTCATCCTGTAGGGAATTCGCGACCGATAGGATCCACCGCTTTCACGTCATCCTGAGGAACGTAGTAAGCCTGTGCTGAGCCTGCCGAAGCAAAGGATCCAGTAAAGTCTACAACAATTTATAATGCAACAATTCGAAACAGAAATCTATCTACGTTACAAGCAGATAATTGAGCGTGATTGTCATTCCTCTTCGAGGCATGACTTGTTCGCCTCGGATATAGAAACATGCAAGCATGTTTCTGCATCTCTCGGCTCCTGCGTCATTCCCGGCTCCGACCGGGAATCTCCTAAAGAATCTGTTTCGCCCCGTTCCGTAACTTTGCCAGAAATCATCGACAGTTACGATGCGTTTTGCTTTGACGGCTACGGTACGCTTTACAACCGCGGTAGTTTTGTTTACCCTGGCGCCATGGAATGGTTCAAAATGCTTCGCCGTGCAGGTAAGCATTTGCGCCTTGTGACCAATGCCGCCTCCGATGTCGATGAGGTCTTGGCACGAGATGCGGACAAGCGCGGTTTCGATTTTTCGACCGAAGAAACGATTTCGTCGGGAAGCTTGTTGCGGGATCTTGTAGAACAATTGCGTTTGGGAACCGCCGCGCTTTCTAGAATTGCAAATGGAACTGCGTCATTTTCAGGAACTGCCGCGCATTTATCTCCGCGTAAAGTGAACGAAGTCTATTACATTGGTCGCGAAACGGGCAAGAATGTTCTTGCAAAATGCGGAATCACTGCTGTCGCGATGGATGCTGAACCCGCTGAGCCGATTGTAGCTATTTCGTCTGCAAAGGATACGCCCGAAACGTATGCGCAAGCAGTCAAGATTTTGCGAAATCCAGGTGCGATACTTCTTGTGCTCAATTCAGATGCGTGGGCGCCGAAAATCCCCGATGAAAATGGCGTGACTATTCGCGAACCTGTTTCGGGAGCGCTTTCGGAACGCTTGCGTCGTGATTCCATGTGCGACGCGAATGGGGGAGAAGGCTGCGAAACCTTTTATTTGGGCAAACCCTTCCCCCAAATTTGGGATAAGGTAAAACGGTCGCTTCCGGCGGGCTCTCGTGTGCTGATGATTGGCGATACGCTCGGAACAGATGTGTATGGCGCAAAAATTGCGGGCTTTGATAGTGCGCTTGTTGTCGGTCGAAATGTGCCTGCGGACGAGCTCGACGCCGACGAAACTGTGCTTGGTATCAGGCCGGATTGGTATTTAGTGTAAAGTTGGGCTTGGGCGTCTCGAACCCTCTTCTCGGGTTCTCGACCTGTTTACGAATAAAAGCAAAAAACGACACCTCTATGGTGTCGTTTTTTGCTTTCGAGCGGGAAAAGGGTCTCGAACCCTCGACATCGACCTTGGGAAGGTCGCGCTCTACCAACTGAGCTACTCCCGCATGGGTAGTGTTAATTTAGTAAAATTAGGGGGCTTGTAAAGGGATGGCCTCTTTTTTTCTATTATTGAAACATGCAAAATTTCAAGTTTAAATCGGTTTGTGGCGCAGTTGCGCTCGTTTGTCTTGCTGCGACGAATCTTGTTTGGGGTGAAGGTGAAAAGCGTGGCTTTTTTGATAGTTTTGCTAATTTCTTTACACCGACAGGTTCTGTTAAAGGCGAAGGGCCTGTTTTCGATGAGCTCAGGGGCGTTGAATCGCAAATTGATAAGGTAGAAGTCCAGTATTCTAGAGAACGTCGTCCGGGCAACAAGACGCGTTACCGCAAACAGTTAGATAGCTTGCGCAATGTTCGCGATTCCTTGATAACGGTTATTGAAAAAATGCCGACATCGACTGCGGTTGCGATTTCATCGAGTGCGAATGTCGCACAGTCTAGTTCTGGCGCGTTACCGAGTGCAGTATCAAGTGCAGCGCAGTCGAGCTCTGCGGCGGTTCCTGCGACGATAGCAATGACTGCGGTGCCTGCTAGCAGTTCTGCCAATGCCGCTTGTATTCACGATACCATTTTTGTTCACGACACGCTTGTCGTGCGCGATACTGTGGTGATTCACGATACGTTATACGTTGTGCTCGCCAACAAGCCCGATGCAACGCCAAAAACGAATTCGAGCAAGCCCAAGAAAAAAGCGGATAAAGCCTCGGAAAAGTAACTGGATTTTTCGCCTCGTCCGAGACTCAGAATGACGTGCAAGGTTAGACAGCACGAACTCCTTTGTAAAAATGAAAAAGCGCGGCTATTCGGCCGCGCGTTCTCGTCAATTATTCTTCCTTAATCGTATATCCCGAACGGAAATTCTCGATGAGGCAACTGCTGATGCTCACGCTCGTATCGTATTCGGGAATGTCTTCGCGCTTGACCCAAGTGGCGCAGGCGAGTTCAGCCTCTTGCATGTGAATGGTCGGATCACCGTCGAGTTCTGCAGTGTAGCCCGAAATGAGCGATTCCGAGAACGGCCACGGCTGGCTGCCAAAGTACTTGATGTTCTTCACGCGGACGCCCGCTTCTTCCAGGACTTCGCGCTTGACCGCCTGTTCCAGCGATTCACCGATTTCCACGAATCCAGAAATCAGGAACATGCGCGTTTTGTCGGGATTGTCCAAATTGCGGGCCATCAAAAGTTCGTTGCCGTTATGCACGGCGACAATCACGACCGGTGAAATCTTGGGGTAAACGGTGTTCTTGCAGCTTGGGCAAATCATGGAACGTTCTTTAATGCCGCGCGTCATGAGGTGACCACACTTGCCGCAGAATTTGTTCAAACTTTCCCACTTGGCAATGTGTGCGGAAGTTGCACCGCCGAGACGTTCCAAATGATTTTCGAGCGTTCGGAATGTGCGGTTGCCACGAAACTCGTAACCTTCCGGAATTTCAGGCAAGTTCGAATTGCACAAAAAATAAGCGTCACCGTCAATGCTAATCAAGTAATGGCATTCACATTTAGGGAAGTCGCGCACTCGTGGTATTTCGTAAACACCTTCATCCGCTTTCTTGAAAAGCGTTTGTTCGCCATTGAAAATAATCAAGTAATCTGTGGGCTTGGGCTCAATGGTCTTAAATTCGTTGTTCAACTTGTGCGGTGTAATTTCGTGAATCATAGGGAGGTAATTTGTTGTTTCTCGTTAGAGGTTCGTCATGGCGGACTTGATCCGCCATCTATTTCTTATGAAAAAACTTTTTGGCGATCGAAACGCCCACGAATGAAAATAGAATTCGTGCTATCATTTGTGTTGCGCTTGTAACTTGCGGGTAGATGTGGCGTGCGTTTTTGACAATCCACGGGAACCATAGAGGCGATAAAAACGCATGGTTAAAGCGCAATTCCAAGAACTGAATGAACTTGTTCAAGAATTGACGACTCTCGTCTGGCAGTTTCTCGAAAATTTCCGAGCCTCTTACCGCCTTGGCCCATTGCAAATTCGTCTGGAGTTTTTCGCTCCATGTCTTGTTGCCTTCGCCGATGGCGTTGCTCTCGTGAATGCGGTATTGAATAACTTTATCTGCGATAGCGCGATAGCCGTTTTCTGCAGTGGCGCAAAGCGTAATCCATTGGTCATGTACGGGCACGCTTTGCGGAATTGGGAGCGCCAAGCGGAGTAGCCCTGCCTTGAAGGCAACCATGCAACCGGTTACGTTTGTGTATCCAGTGAGGAGCGCCTGCTGTTCCAAGCGTTCTACAATGCTTGCCTTTTTGCGCCAGGATGAATCCGTGACTTTGCCTTCTCCATCGATAATTTCTGCATCGCCAAAAATCATAGAATTATCGCCAATCTTCTGACTCATCACTTCTAATTTATTCGGAAGCCAAATATCGTCTTGGTCGGCAAGGAAAATCAAATCGTCGTCTGCGAGTAATTCGCGAGCCTTTTCCAATGCGGTCGAAAATGCGGCACGGTGCCCTCTGTTCTTCTCGAATCGCGTAATCTCAAGCGGGAGCTTGCCTTTGTAGCTTTCCAGAATCTCGCAAGTGCTGTCCATGGAGCCGTCATCGACTGCGATAATAACGTCGGCAGGCCTCGTCTGCTGAACGAGCGACTCGAGCATTTCGCCAAGATACTTTTCACCGTTATAAGTTGCGAGTGTAATGCAAATTTTCATGCTCAACGCCTAACGCCAGAGAATGTGCCACGCGAGGTAGGCGCGGTATGCGATTCTAAAATAGAGACTGTTCGTGCTCTTGCCGCCTGTGAACGAGACGGTATTTTCGTGACGGCGGTAGAGTTGCAAAACTTCATCCTGGTAGCCGCACTTAAAATGCTTTTGTGCGTAATACGAGACCCACAAATCGTGCGCGACGACTTTCGGCGGGAACGGCATGCAGGCGTCCTTCACCTGCTTGGTAAAGCACATGCAAGCGCCGAGCCAGCAATTGTTGATGATATTTCGCAAAAGCGATTTTTTCATCGGCCATTTTTCGTCGTAATGGCGTTCCTTGATCACATTCAAGTTGGCATCGACGAGCGAACAGTTGCAAAGTATGGTGTCGTAGCCGCCGTCTTTGAGGAATTTTTCCATCTTGTCGAGCTTGCCCGGCAACCACACGTCATCTTGGTCTGCGAAGTAGATGATATCGCCGGAGGCTTGACGCATGGCGTTTTCAAAATTGTGCGCCACGCCGTGGTTTTCGTTGTGGAAAATCTTGATGCGCGGGTCGTTGTAGCTCTCGACGATTTTCAACGTATCGTCTTTCGAGGCGTCGTCGGATACAATCAATTCGTCATCGTCGCGAAGCTGCGGGATGATGCTGTCTAATTGTTCCTTGATGTATTTGGCTCCATTGTAGGTCGCCATGCAAATGCTTCTCATACTACCTAGAACCAACTATACAAAATTTTGTACATCAAAAACTTTAAATACGGTAAACCGAAATCTTTGTGGAGCAATTTTGCGACTTGGAAGAACTGCTTTTGGCCTGCGCGGGCTAAAGCGCGTGCGAAAAATCCCTTGGAGGCCTGTTCTGCGCCCAGAGTGTTGCTGGTATGCTGGCGGTAAAGAATCGTCGCGTCGTCGAGAATTGAGATGATGCCGCCTTTGAAATGGACGCTGAGAGCAACCCATTCGTCGTGCATGGTCGCACGGGGCGACATCGGGAGCGAGGCTTCTTTGGCGGCGCGGTTGAACATCATCGTGCAACCGGTAACCACATGGCGCACGCAGATTAATTCCGGGTGCTTGCGGAAAACATCAATTTTCAAGTCAGCGTTGAAAGAATTTTTGATGGGGGAGAGTTGCTCGTCGACAACTTTCAAGTCCGTCGCAACGAGAACCGGCGCGTTTCCAACTGCGTTTGCAGTCCCGGCTGAATTTTCCGCGGTTCCCTCAATTTCTTTCATTCTCGCAAAAGTCAATTCCACTTTATTCGGCAACCAAATATCGTCTTGGTCGCAGAACATGTAGTAATCGGAATCGACTTCTTGCAATAAAGTCATAAAGGACTTTGCTGCTCCCTTATGCTTTTGCGAATCTTCAAGGACCGTGATGCGGTCCGAAAACTTTTGACGATATTCCTCGACGATTTTTAGCGTGTCGTCTTTGGATCCGTCGTCGCGGATGTATAAATGGAAATCACCGCAAGATTGCTGGAACAGCGATTCAAGCTGTTCCCAAATGTATTTGCCGCCATTGTACGTAGCAAGCAAAATCGCAATCTTGTAATTATTCCGTTCCATTGATATCTCAAGACTTAAAGGAGTGAGGTATGGACTTTAGCCTTAGCCCAAAGCGTAGCGACCCCAAAGGTGCTTTAGCACCGACCTCACACCCCATTACTCCAGATACGTGTACCCGTAAAGTCCGGAGCGATAGATGTTCAGAAATTCCTTGCCTTCCTGAAGCGTAATCTTTCCTTCCTTCACAGAGCGCGTGACCCAGTTTTCCATGTTGCGGACAAGAGCCTTGTCGCTGAAGTTCACGTAGTCGAGCACGTCTTCCACGGATTCACCATCAATCACCTTGTCGATGTCGTAGCCGCCGTTTTCATTGCAGACAATGTGCACAGCGTTCGTATCGCCAAAGAGGTTGTGGAGGTCACCGAGAATTTCTTGGTATGCGCCGACGAGGTAAACCGCGATAAAGTACGGTTCGTCCTTCTTAATCGGGTGGAGCGGAATGGTGCGGGCCACTTCGCCACCGCGAACGAACATGTCAATCTTGCCATCGCTATCGCAAGTCACGTCCTGAATGGTCGTTTCGATAGTCGGTTCTTCGTCCAAACGCTGGATCGGCATAATCGGGAACACCTGATCGACGCCCCAGCTGTCCGGCAAGCTCTGGAACAAACTAAAGTTGCAGAAGTACTTTTCGGCCAAGAGACGCGGGAGTTCGCTCAATTCATAAGGCGGATGGCGCAAGTCGCGGGCAAGTAAATCTACCTTGCGGGCAATGCTCCAGAACAAGCGTTCGCTCATGGCGCGGGTCTGCAAATCTACGTCGCCCATCTTGAAACCACTCAAGGTGTCGTCGTTAATCTGCATGGCATCGTGCCAGCTTTCGAGCAAGTTCTTCGGCGAAAGTCCCTTGTAAATGCTGTACAAGTCCTTCAATTCTGCAGGGGCGTCATCGCTAATTTCGTGAACGCTCTCGTCAAAGAATGCCTGGCCCGCCGTTTCCAAAACGTTGAACACCAAGATGGAATGGTGTGCCGAAAGTGCACGACCCGATTCCGCAATAATGTTCGGGTGCGGAACATTGCCGTTTTCGCAAGCTTCGTACATCGCGTACACAACGTCGTTTGCGTATTCCTGGATGGAATAGTTCACGGAGCTCGCGTTAGAACTGCGTGTACCGTCGTAATCCACGCCGAGGCCGCCGCCAACGTCCACAAATTCAAGGCCCATGCCCATCTTTCTAATTTGGACGTAGAACTGCGACACTTCGCGGAGTCCATTCTTGATATGGCGAATGTTCGTAATCTGACTTCCCAAGTGGAAGTGGATGAGCTTCATGCAGTCTTCCATCTTCTCTTCTTTGATGAAGTCGAGAGCTTCCAAAAGTTCAGAACTGTTGAGGCCGAACTTGCTGTGGTATCCGCCGGATTCTTCCCACTTGCCGCTGCCAGAGCTTGCAAGCTTGATGCGAATACCGATGTTCGGGCGAACACCGATGCGGCGAGAAAGATCCACGACCAAATGAAGTTCGTTCATCTTTTCGACGACGATGAAAATCTTCTTGCCCATCTTCTGTGCGAGGAGCGCAAGCTCGATAAAGTCTTCGTCCTTGTAGCCGTTGCAGATAATCAACGCATCCGGATTCTGCATGTTCGCAAGAACTGCGTGAAGTTCCGGCTTGGAACCTGCTTCAAGCCCGATGTTGAACTTGGAACCGTGACTCACCACTTCTTCCAAGACCGCGCGCTGCTGGTTCACCTTGATCGGGAAGATGCTGTAATGGCCTCCCTTGTAACCGTATTCAGTCGTCGCCTTCGTGAAGCACTCGTGAATCTTTTCGATGCGGCTGTCCAGAATATCCGGGAAACGGAGCAGCACCGGGGTCGAAACATCGCGCAAGGAAAGTTCCTGCACGAGCTCGTAAAGGTCAATGCTCGGACCGCCATTCTTGATCGGCGAAACCGTTGCGTGGCCCTTGTCGTTAATGTCAAAGTAACTTACGCCCCAACCCTTTACGTTGTAAAGATCTCGGGAATCGTCAATGCGCCATTTTTTCATTTTTAGGTCTCAGGTAACAGGTTGTAGGTTATAGGTTATTTGTTATAGGTGCTGCCTTTAGGAAAAAATCACGCACTTCGTGCGTCCTTGTATAAGGCGACGAAGTCGCGACTAATTACCTAATCCCTAACACCTAATACCTATTACCTAATCGACAAGCACCGGGTTGAAATCTTCGTTCCACGGGAGACCGTATTTGGTGAGGGCTTCCATGAACGGATCCGGATCGAACTCTTCGACCGTATGCACACCCGGCTTGTTCCACTTGCCCGTGAGCACCATCATGGCACCGCACATTGCCGGAACGCCAGTCGTGTAGGCGATAGCCTGGCTACCGAGTTCCTTGTAGCATTCCTGGTGGTCGCAAACGTTGTACAGATAGTAAGTCTTCGGCTTGCCATCCTTAGTACCCTTGAAAATGCAACCGATGTTCGTCTTGCCCACCGTGCGCGGGCCGAGACTTGCCGGGTCCGGGAGGAGAGCCTTGAGAAACTGGATCGGAACAATGTCCTGACCCTGGAACTTGATCGGCTGTGTGCTGAGCATGCCCACGTCTTCGAGGCAACGCATGTGGTCGAGGTAGCTCTGGCCAAACGTCATGAAGAAACGGATGCGCTTGATGCCCGGAATGTTCTGGGCGAGGGATTCAATTTCTTCGTGGTGGAGGAGGTACATGTCCTTCTTGCCGACCTGTGCGAAGTTGTATTCACGCTTGATGCTCATGGCCGGGATTTCAACCCAGTGGCCCTTGCCGTTTTCGTCGGTGTCCCAGTAGCTACCCGGAGCAGAGACTTCGCGGAGGTTGATTTCGGGATTGAAGTTGGTTGCGAACTTGTAACCGTGATCGCCACCGTTGCAGTCGAGGATGTCGATTTCTTCAATCGTATCGAACTGGTGCTTCAAGGCGTAGGCGCAATATGCCTGAGAAACACCCGGGTCAAAGCCGGAACCGAGCAAAGCCGTGAGACCAGCCTTTTCAAACTTTTCTTTGTAAGCCCACTGCCAGCTGTAATCGAAGTAGGCGCTGAAGCCCTTTTCCTTGCAGCGCTGGTCGTAAACCTTGCGCCATTCCGGATCGTCGATGTTTTCCGGTTCGTAGTTGGCTGTGTCCATGTAGTTCACGCCGCATTCGAGGCAGGCGTCCATGATGGCGAGGTCCTGGTACGGAAGTGCAATGTTCATCACCAGGTCCGGCTTGTATTGCTTGATGAGAGCAGAGACGTTCTCGGCCTTGTCGGCATCTACTGCGGCTGTCGTGATGACAGTCTTTGTGTTCGGGCGGAGTTCCTGGGCCAGCTTTTCGCAATTTTCGCGATGACGGCTTGCGATACAGATTTCGCTAAAAACTTCGCTGCAGGTGCAGCACTTCTTGATAGCAACTGTGGCAACGGCGCCACAACCGATAATCAATGCTCTTGCCATTTTTTGTTTGTTCCTCATTTGTTGAGAGTTAATCCATCGGGATGGCGATCCCGGTAGAGAATGTTACTGATGGAAAATGTAGGAACTTTTTCGTATGACGAGTGAAGCGGGACTGCTTGCAGGACCATTTTTGAGTCTAAAAAAAAGGCACACGAAGTGTGCCAAAGACGAGTGCTGCAAAAATGAGCTTGCTCATTTTTATAGCCGAGTCGCACGACATGCACCCCAATGGGGTGCCATGTAGTAAAACACGGGCGTGCGTGCTTCTCGTCATTCTGAGCGAAGCGAAGAATCCAGTAAAGTTCGACCGCGTCATCCTCCGTTAGGAGACTCCCTTTAAGGCGAACGTCGCAGCCATACTCGTATGGATATGACTGAGCCAATTGGGAGGGGCTTTGCCCCATCCATACAGTTCCGAATGCATTTGTATATTCTTGCTGAGCCCCAAAGTTGGGACTTTAGTCCAATCCAGTTAAGTCTTGCCTTTTGGGCGTTCCCTTGCCCATGGGCAAGGTCGGGCTATATCGCAAGGCCGCCCGTGCGCACCTACGGTACCCCCGCGCAACTCTTGCGACGGAGCCTTGCTCCGCCACAGAACGACCGTTCGGCTTACGCCTCACTCTCGCCAACACGACTCGTTGATACGAGTCGCTTTTGGCTCACCGTGGTCACTATCCCTAACGCAAAATTCACCCGAAGTCCGACGCCTTGACCGTCAAAAAAGGCGGGTATAGATTTTATCGCGTGAACTTCTATTTGGCTCAGGCAGGTATAAAATGGTAGGATATTTCCCCATAAGTCACTTTTCAATGTATAAAGCTACTACAATTATGTATATTTGTAGTAGGTTAATACAGATGTTCAGAAAGAAATTTATAACAGCGGGCAAGGTTTGCGAGCAGGGGCGAGCGAAATATTACGCCACTCTCCAAAAGGCGAAGCAGGGGGAACTGGTTCGTGTTAAACGCGGTGTTTATGCAGAAGAGATTGCTCTCGCAGATGTAATGGTCGATGTTGAATCTCTAATTCCCGGTGGAATTCTCTGTATGTTTTCGGCATGGGAACATTATGAACTCACGACACAGGTTCCGCAGCAGTATGATATTGCCATAAAAAGGGGACGCAAAGTTGTTGTGCCTCAGTATCCAAACTTTAAACTCCATAACCTGTCTGACAACGCTCTGAACATAGGTGTTATCACGGAAACCATTTCTGGCTACAAAGTCAAAATTTTTGACATCGAAAAATGTGTTTGCGATGCTGTGAAATTCCGCAACAAGATTGGCATTGATGTCTGCACAGAAATAATAAAGAACTACCTTAAGCGTCACGATAGGAATATCGAGAAGCTCATGAAGTACGCAAAAATTCTGAGAGTTGCAAAGACGCTTGAAATGTACCTGGCAATGGGAGTATGACATGGCTAAAAACATCGCTCATTCTGTTCGTGAAAAACTGCATAACACATCGAAGAAAATTGGCGTGGATTTTCAAGTGATTCTTACACGTTATTTTCACGAGCGTTTTTTGTACAGACTTGCACAAAGCTCCTACAAAAACAACTTTTGCTTGAAAGGCGGAACTTTGCTATTCGCCTATGAAAAATTCATGGCAAGGCCTACTTTGGACATGGATTTTAGTGCGAATAGAATTTCCAACAATATGCAAGATATTAGTGATGCCGTTACTGAAATATGCCAAATTGAATGTGCCGAAGACGGAGCCATTTTTGATGTGAATTCAGTTATGGCTGAGTCAATCGCAGAAATTAAAGAATATCATGGTGTGCGGGTTCGTTTTAAGGCATATCTAGATTCTATTCGTCAGCATATTACCGTGGATTTCGGGTTCGGAGATATTATTTTCCCAGCTCCTCAGTTATTACCGTTTCCCTGCATTTTGAAAGACTCCCCGTCAGCCACGCTCTTTACGTATCCGCTAGAAACTGTTATTGCCGAAAAGTTTCAGAGTATGGTGGAGCTTGCTGAACAGAATTCAAGAATGAAAGATTTTTTCGATGTTTACAACATTCTGATGAATTATACTTTTGATCAAGATTGCTTGACACAAGCGATTCAAAAGACCTTTCGGAATAGGAATACAATCGTGAATTCGGATAGTGTTTTCTTTGCCTCTGATTTTGGAAACAACGAAAGAATGAACCTCCTTTGGAAAGGATTTCTGGGGAAAATACATTATAAAGACAGTCTTGAATTTGACTCGGTTTGGAAATTTATCAAAGAACAATTATCACGATATGTAGTTGCGATGGATAAGTAATTTCTTTGATTGGTTTCAACGAATTTCGGAATATCTAAACATTTTCCGTATTTCGTTGAAATTTTTTCCATCTGCACTTTTTCTCCAGTCCTTCCCGGCTTCTTTTGCGTCATTGCGAGGCCCAGTAAGGGGTCGAAGCAATCTCTGACAGGCTTATTTACGTATATTTCCTCTCGATATAGGAGTTCCTATGACCGACGTTGAACTTAAGAACTTGAAAGACCGCCTTTGGCATTCTGCCGACATGCTCCGCGCGGGTGCGCACCTTGCCGCAAACAAGTACGGGCAGCCGATTTTGGGCCTCATCTTTTTGCGCTATGCCGACATTTTGTACAAGCAGCACAAGGACGAAATCAACGCCGAGTTCGAAAAGCTCAAGGGCACGCGCCGTGCCCGCACCCTGAAAGATATTTCCATCGAAAAGTGCGGTTTCTACCTGCCGGAATGTGCCTACTTCGACACCATCAACGACGCTCCGGACGATGCCAAGAAGGCAACCCTTGTAAAGAAGGCGATGAAGGCCATCGAAGAAGAAAACGAAAAGATGGAAGGCGTTCTCCCCAAGGATGTCTATGCACAGCTTGTTCCCGAAGAAGAACCGGAACTGCTCTCGAAAATCGTGCGTGTGTTCAAGGACATTCCCGAAGATATCAGCATCGATCTGTTCGGTGAAATCTACGAATATTTCTTGGGCAACTTTGCATTGGCCGAAGGCAAGGACGGCGGAACATTCTATACGCCCGCAACAGTCGTGCGCTACATGGTGAACGTGTTGCAGCCCCACGGCATCAACAAGAAATTCCTGGACCCCGCTTGCGGTTCGGGCGGTATGTTCGTGCAGGCGGCCCGCTACATGCACCGCCACAATGCCAGCGCCGAAAACGACACGGCGATGAATTTCCGCTGCTACGGCGTAGAAAAAGAACCCGACACCGTAAAGCTCGCGAAGATGAACCTGCTCTTGAACAACGTGCGTGGCGAAATCACCGAGGCGAACTCCTTCTACAGCGACCCCTACAATGCAGTGGGGCAATTCGATTACGTGATGGCAAACCCGCCGTTCAACGTCGATGAAGTCGTTGTCGAAAAAGTCCAGAAAGACGAACGCTTCAGCACATACGGCGTGCCGCGCAACGCGACAAAGTCCGCAAAGAAGGGCTCCGACAAAAAGGAAACTGTGCCTAACGCAAACTACCTTTGGATTGGCTATTTTGCGACCGCGCTGAACGAAAACGGCAAGGCGGCACTCGTCATGGCGAATTCCGCAAGCGATGCAGGCAAGAGCGAATACGAAATCCGCAAAAAAATGGTCGAAGAAGGAATCATCAGCCAGATGGTGACGCTGCCCTCGAATATGTTCAACTCGGTGACGCTCCCGGCAACGCTCTGGTTCTTCGACAAGCAAAAGGCAAACAGCAAAAAGAAAGACGAAATCCTTTTCATTGACGCGCGCAACGTGTTTACGCAGGTGGACAGGGCGCACCGCAAGTTTAGCGACGAGCAGATAAAGAACCTCGCCGTCATCAGCCGACTCTACGAAGGCGATACGCAGTCGTTCAAGGACTTGCTCAAGGAATACAAGGAAAGTCTCAAGAACGCGCCCGCAAGCAGCGACGACAAGGAAGTCAAAACCAAGGATTACTGGCAGGCGCAAATCGACTGGCTCACCGAACGGTTCCCCGACGGCAAATACCAGGACGTAATCGGACTCTGCAAGGTCGCAAAAATCGATGGCGAAGACGGAATCAAGGACCAGGATTACTCGCTGAACGCCGGCCGCTACGTGGGCGTGGTGATTGAAGATGACGGCATGACCGAAGAAGAATTCAAGCAGACCATGCTTGGGCTGAACGACGACTTCACGAAACTAAGCGCCGAAGCGAAGAAGTTGGAAAAGGAAATAGCTGAGAATTTGAAGGGATTGTTTAAATAGTAGGAAGTAAACGGTAGACAATAGGAAGTGTCATCCCGAGCGAAGTCGAAGGATCCAGAGAGACTTGATTATGGAATATGTAACTCTAGGTAATTATTGCTCAATAACATCTAGCAAGAGAATCTTTGCAGAACAATACGTTGAAAAGGGAGTTCCTTTTTACAGGTCAAAGGAAATTATTGAAAAAAATAATGGGCAAGAAATATCTGAGCCTCTTTATATTGAACCTGAAGTTTATGAAACCATAAAGAAAAAGTTCGGAGTTCCCCAAAAGGGGGACTTGCTATTAACTTCTGTCGGAACAGTTGGTATCCCATATATTGTAAAAGATGAACAATTCTATTTTAAAGACGGTAATTTAACTTGGATGAGAAATTTTTCCAAGGAACTGTCATCTAAGTATTTGTATTATTGGATTTCATCAAAATTTGGGAAAGATTCTCTTGTTAATAGGTGTATTGGGTCTTCTCAAGCAGCCCTGACAATTGATATCCTAAAGAATTACAAGCTTTTTATTCCGAAAAGAGATATTCAGGATAAAGTTGTTTCCATTCTCTCCGCTTACGACAACCTGATAGAAAACAACAACAAGCGAATCAAAATTTTGGAACAGATGGCGGAGAACCTTTACAAAGAATGGTTTGCTCGCTTCCGCTTCCCCGGCCACGAAACCACCTCGCTCGAAAACGGAATCCCCAGGGGATGGAGCGAAAAACGCTTAAGTGATCTTATTGATGTAGATCCATTACTTCCGGTAAAAAAGGGTATCCAGGTAAAGAGCATTCCCATGGAAGCTTTATCAACGGATTCTATGATTGTGGATGAAAATTGCATTCAGCTAGTTGACAATCCTAGTGGGTCTCATTCTCAAAATGGCGATACACTTGTTGCTCGTATTACGCCTTGCCTAGAAAATGGTAAAACAGGCTTTGTTCAGTGTTTAGATGATGGCGAAACAGCAACAGGATCAACCGAATTTATTGTATTACGGTCAAAAGAATTATCCCCATATTATGTTTACTGTTTTGCTAGATCTCAGTATTTTAGGCAAACGGCTATTTTAAGTATGAATGGAGCGGATGGCCGCCAAAGAGTAAATGTCCCCAAAATAAAATCAATGAAAATTGCCAAGCCATCAAATGAGATTATAAAGCGATTTGATTCTATTGCAAAACCGATTTTCGAAGAAATTTATTTGCTAACCAAACAGAACAAGAACAATATCAAACAGCGCGACCTGCTCTTGCCCCGCCTCATGAACGGCAAACTCGCGGTATAGGTAATTTTATGGCAAAAATGGTTCTTGACTTACAGCAAGCATGTTTAGACGATAAGATTTCTTGCTACTATCTGCTTCTGAAAGCTTACGCCATAGCCTCGAAACTGTCCATCACAGATATGGCGGATTTCTGTACTAGAGAAATAAATGGTTATGCAGGAGTTGAAAGATCGCTTATACCCTCATATCGACGTATTCCTGTAAATACAGAAGCCTATAAAGAATCTTCTAAACGATGGGAACCTGTATCGTTTCCTGCGGGAAATCCTTGGTCTATGCACTCTGTTGTTGGATCTATTGCAGAAATTGAAAAAATAGAAGAATCCAAAGAAAAAATGTTGCATATTCGGCTGAATTACGATGAACAAGTGGCTATTTACCAAATTATTGACATGCCCAAGCCTCTGCCTGTTCGCCAAATTTTTATGGCAGGACAAGTTACATCGATTCTTCACTTAGTCCGTAAACTTGTTCTAGATTGGGCTTTGAAATTGGAAAAAGAAGGCATTTTAGGCGAAAACCTTACCTTTTCCAGCGACGAACAAAATCGAGTAAAAAACATCCCTTCTATTCAAATCATCATTAACGGAAATGTTTCTAATTCAAATATAGCCGGTGAACTCAAAGACTCTATTTCAAATATCCAAACACAGGGATAGTTTATGGCTAAACTGGTTATAGAATTACAGAAGGAATGTTTAAATCCAGCTTTGTCCTATGCGAATCTTTTTCAGAAAGCATATTTCATTGCTCAAAAACTTGAGCAAAAAGAGATGGTTGATTTTCTGAAGAATGAAATAAATGGCTATAAAAACATTGATGAACTTCCCGATATTCGTTATGTTGATTTGACATATAAAGCCTTTAATCCTATGCGAGGTTGGATTCCTTTTCAAATTCCTTCGACAGGAATATATTCCAAATTGCTGAAGGGACCAATATTTTTATCTGTTGGGGAAATGCAGAAATTTCTTGATGTAGAAGACTCTGTATTAAATACCGTGGTCCCATTTGAATTACAACGAGAACTTATAAAAAATTCAAATATGTTTTTTGATACTGAGATCAAGGCTTTTTTCTCAAAAACTCAATTGGTAAGGATTCTTGACGCTGTAAAAAATCAGATTTTGGATTGGTCTATTGATTTAGAGCGAAAGGGTATTCTTGGAGAAGATTACATTTTTTCAGAAAAAGAAAAGGAAATTGCTAAAACGATGACTATTATTATCAATGGAAATGTCAACGGTGCAAATGTAGTTGGAAAAATGACGAATTCATCTGCTACTGTTAATAACAATGGCAAAATAGATTTTGATTCTTTAAAAAAGATTGTTGATCAAGTCAAGAAAGAACTAGAAAAAGCGCAAACTGCCGATTCTGAAAAGGTTGTTGCTTTGAAAGAAAAGGTAGAACTATTGGAACGGTCTATCGGAAATCGAGATGAAAGTTCTGTTATTGAAACGTTAAAAAATATCGCAATGGGTGCTGTTTCTTCTGGATTTTGGTCTATTGGAACGACTATAACGAGTTATCTTTCTTCATTGTAATATTCAAAAAAATATCTATAGGATTATAATGAGCAAAAGTGTTCTTGATTTACAAAATGACTGCCTAAATCATTCTATACCTTGTAGTCAGTTGCTTCTAAAGGCGTACGCAATTGCGCGTAAGTTAAACATTGCTGAAATGGTTGATTTTTGTAAAAATGAACTAGATGGTTATCAAGAAAATTCTGAAAATATTCCTATTTATCGGGTTATTCACATTGATTTAGAATTATGTAATGGATATAGATGGCATTCTGTATCATTACCTAATAATACTTATTTGGCAGAGCATACTGTTTCTCAACCGATTAAGGAATTAGAAGTTATTTGTTCCGAGAGTGGAAAATGGTTTCATGTTAAATTAACAACGGAACAGATAAAAATCATGCAAGAGATTTTTCCTCATAATTATATCTCTGATGGAAGGAAAAATATTTCAGCTTACCAGTTGGAAGGAATTATTTTTAGAGTAAAAAATATTCTTTTGGAATGGGCTCTGAAATTAGGCGAAGATGGAATCTGGGGAGAAAATCTTGAATTTACAAATAGCGAGTTGAACAAAGCTCAAAATATATCAATAACAAACGTCTTTAATGCCCCTTCTAACGGAAATAACTTTATTGGAAACATGACAAACTCTTCCGCTACAATAAATAATGGTCTTGATTTTGCAAAAGTTACCGATTTAATAGACCAAATTTCACAGAATATCAAAGCTCTTCATTTGCCGGAAGTTCAAGAAAATGGGTTAAGTTCCGACATTTCCGGAATTAAGGACATGATTGCACAAAAAGATGAATCTAGTATACGGAAGGTCTTGCATAAGATTGACAGCATCTGCCAAAACATCACTGGGAACGTGGTTGCTGCAGGGATAATCGCCCAAATCGCCTCAATTTTGGGATGAATTATGTGTTTAGATGTATTTTTTGTGTGTTGTCAAATTTAACAAATTTTTGACAAAAAATATTTTCATAATAGTGTTTTGCATTTTTGTCACTTTTTAATTGAAAATGACCGTATATTTGCAAAAATAAGCAATTTTAAATGTATAAAAATATGTTTAAAACGTCAAATTACTTGATTTTTTGACAAATACGAACTATATTTATATTGGTTATGAACGTTGATTTGGACATTAAGGATTTTGCACTGAAAAACAATAGGAAATTCCATTTAGAGGAACTTCTTGTTTCTTTGTTCAATTCAAAAGTTGAGTATTCGCTGATGTCGGTGCATAACGCCATCCAGAAAATGGTTGCTAAAAAGCAATTGGTAAAGGTGGGTGATGATGTGTACGAAATTGCCGAATCACAAAAGAATGTTTTTCGAACAGAATCCTCTCTTGCTGAAAAAAAACTGTATTCGTTTTTAAAGCAGAACTTTCCTTTCGCTCAATTGTGTGCTTGGAATGTAAAGGAACTCGCTTATTTTACGCAACATGTTCCGACAGTGAATTTCGTAATTGTTGAAGCCGAAAAGGATGTGGTCGATGCTGTTGCAGATCGGCTTAATGAACCTGAAAAAAGGATTGTCCTAAAGAATCCGTCGCTAGAGACAATGGAATATTTTTCCTCGTCAAAAAAAATTATTGTCGTTAAAAACCTAGTCAGCCAGAGTCCTTTAAATAAAACGGATAAGCTCGATGCACCGAGGCTCGAAAAAATTCTCGTTGATATTCTCTGCGATAATGAATTCTATTTTCTTCGCGGTATGGAAACTGTTTATGTGTATCAGAAAGCTTTTGATTTATACGATATAAATGTGAAGGCTTTAAAACGTTACGCAGGCAGAAGAAATAAGCTGAAAGAGGTTGAATCTCTGCTTGCGGACATCGCTTAATCCCACCCTTTGTGGCTAACAGTTGCACCTATTGCGCTGGGAGAAATCATTATGTATATATCATATGATTGTAAAAAGAGGTGCGTAAATGATTTCTCCAGAAAGTAGGACGAGGGATTGGATAGCGTTTGTATCAAAGAAGTATCGGATTTCTGATGTAGCGTTACTTGAAAAGACTATCCGTGCGTTTTCTTTACTTGAGGCGTTGGCTCGTAGCGGTTGTCCGTTTGTTTTCAAGGGCGGTTCGTGTTTGATGCTGCATTTCAATACTGAGAAGCGTCTGTCGGTTGATATTGATATTATTTGTGCTCCGGGTACAGATGTTGAAAGGTTTATAGACGTGTATGCCCGGGATTACGGGTTTGAAAAGCCGGAGCTTGTTAATAGAAAATCGAGATTCAATGTTCCTAAGATGCACGCAAAGTATAATTACCAAGTCGCTTATAATGGGAGTCGGAGCGATTATGTGTTGCTCGATGTTCTTTTGGAAGATTCTCCTTATAAACAAGTTGAGAATAAGGCTGTACAGAGTCCTTTTTTGAAAACTGAAGGTAAAAACGTTTGGGTCAATGTTCCCTCAAAATCCGATATCCTTGGCGATAAACTTGCCGCGTTTGCTCCGAATACAACCGGGATCCCCTATTTCAAAAAGGACAAGGCTGGAAACGATAGGGACTGTTCTTTGGAAATTATGAAGCAATTGTTTGATGTGGCTAGCTTGTTTGATTCTCTAGATAATTTTGAAAATGTTTTTGAGGTCTATAAGAAAAATGCTTCTGTAGAGTTGGATTATCGCAACTTAAAAATTGGTGTTGAGGATGTTCTGATGGATTCAATAAATACGGCTTTGTGCATAGGAACAAATGGATATTCTGATAAAGAACGTTTTTCGTTATTGAATCATGGGATTCCTAAGTTGCAGAGCTTTGTTTATGGGAATCGTTATGGATTAAGTAATGCGGTTGTTGATTCGTCTAAGATTGCGTATTTGTCGGCATGTCTTTTGAAAGGATTTTTTGTTCCTGAAAAATACACTTCTGCCAATGCGAAAAATCTTGCAGAGGTGAAAATCGAGGCTTCTGTAGGTTCGGATTTGGCTGTATGGACCAAGCTAAATAAGCTGAAAAAGTCAAATCCTGAGGCTTTTTATTACTGGTTTCGTGCTTTTGAGTTGCTAAAGAGTTAATTTTATGGCATGAAGTCCTTTATTTCCGAAGACGATATCGAGCAGGCGATTCTCCAGATGCTGGAATCGCCGGAGTTCGGTTACGATGTGGTCCGTTGCGACCCGTCTCCGGAAAAGATGGATGTGTTGCCCGATGGCACGGGGCGTTCTAGCAAAAAGCAGTGCGTGTTGCCTGTTGTTTTGCGCGAGTCGCTCGCGAGGCTCAATCCCGAAATTCCCGCAAACAAACTAGACGAAATTGCGCAGGATTTGGTCCGCGACTATTCCGGCACCGACATGACGGCGACAAATTACGCACTCTACAAGAAAATCCGCGACGGTGTGCGCGTTCCGTTTGTCAAGGACGGCAAGCCGGATTTTGGTGATGTGTCGCTTATCGATTTTGCCAACCCCGAGAACAACACGTTTACTGCCGTTTCGCAGATGTGGATTCAGGGACACTATCACTTTCGCCGCCCCGATGTTCTGGTGTTTGTCAACGGATTGCCGCTAGTCTTTATCGAACTGAAGAACAGCACCGTCAAGATTGAAGAGGCTTACAACAAGAACCTCCAGGATTACCGGAAAGAAATCCCGAACTTGTTCGCCCTGAACCAGGTGTGCGTTCTTTCGAACGGCTTTGAAACCAAACTGGGTGCGTTCAACGCAAGCTACGATTACTTCTTCGAATGGCTCAAGAAAAGCGAAGACGACAAGATTGACCGCAAGCATATCCGCGGCGAGGGCGTAAGCGCGCAATACATGGTCAGGAGTTTGCTCGACAAGGCAACGCTCATTGACTACATCGAAAACTTCATCCTGTTCCAGAACGGGTCCATAAAGATTATCGCCAAGAATCACCAGTTTATGGGTGTGAATAACTTGTGTCGCGCCGTAGAGAATCGTAAGGAACTGGACGGCAAGTTGGGCGTATTCTGGCATACGCAAGGGAGCGGTAAGAGCTACTCGATGGCGATGTTTGCCCGCAAAGTCAAACGCAAGTTCAGTGGCAACTTCACGTTCCTTATTATCACCGACCGCGAAGACCTTGATACGCAAATTTACAAGAACTTCTTGCGGACAGAAATCATCGGCCCGCAAGATGAATGCCAGCCCAAGAACGGCGAACAGCTTCGCGAATACTTGCAAGGGAATAAGCCTTTTATATTCACGCTGATTCATAAGTTCGGTTACGACAAGGGTAAAAAATACCCTGTCCTTTCTACCCGCGATGATATTTTCGTGTTGGTGGATGAGGCGCACCGCACGCAATACAAGACACTTGCCGAAAATATGCGCACAGCATTGCCGAACGCGAACTTCGTTGCGTTTACGGGGACGCCGCTATTGGGGAGCAAGCGCCTGACGAACCAGTGGTTTGGCGACTATGTTTCGGAATACAACTTCGCGCAGTCTGTGGAAGACGGCTCGACGGTGCCGCTGTTCTATAGCCGCCGCGTTCCTGAAGTGGGTTTGCAAAACAACTTCCTCGACGACGATGTCGTGACGATTATCGAAGATGAAAATCTGAACGATGCCGAAGCCAGACTGCTTGAAAATTCTAGTTCCCGCATTTTAGAAGTCATCAAGCGCGAAGACCGCCTGGATAAAATTGCTAGGGATATTGCACATCATTTCCCACGTCGTGGGTTCCTCGGCAAGGGTATGGTCGTTTCGGTGGACAAGTTCACCGCAGTAAAGATGTTTGACAAGGTTCAGCATTACTGGAAAAAAGAAAAGACCGCGCTGACCATCGAACGGAATAACGTTGTCAAGGATAGTGAGGATTACAACCGCCTGACCGCCATATTGAACTACATGGATAAAGTAGAGATGGCGGTCATTGTCTCGGAAGAAGCGGATGAAAACGAAAAGTTCAAGGCGCAGGGGCTCGACATTACGGCTCATCGCAAGAAAATGAACGAGATTACGCCTGAGGGCAAAGATATCGAGGACCGCTACAAGGATCCCGAAGATAACTTGCAATTGGTTTTTGTATGCGCCATGTGGCTAACGGGTTTCGACGTTCCGAACCTTTCTACGCTTTACCTTGACAAGCCGATGAAGAATCACACGCTGATGCAGGCCATCGCAAGGGCGAACCGTGTGTATCCGGGAAAACCGTGCGGTATCATCGTCGATTACGTGAACGTATTTAAGTTTATGAAGCAGGCGTTGGCCGCATACGCCATTGGCGATGACGGCACTGAATTCCCAGCCAAGGACATTGACGAATTGATCGGCTATATTGACGCTTGCATTGACGAAGCCGATAAATTCCTGTTGGAACGGAATATCAATATCGAGAAAATTCTGGACGGAGCGTCCACATTCGATAAGCTGGATGAATTCCGCAACGCTTACGACACCATCATTTCTGTTGATGAGGATGTCAACAAGTTCAAGGTCATTCTGAACACGCTGATGAATCTTTACGAAGCATCTAAGCCGGAAATTTTCGAACGCAACTGGAACAACCCAAAGTTCAGCCCGCTTGTTTATTTGCACGGACTATTCTTCAGGCTTATTGACGATGAAAAGATTGAAAAGGCCCGCAAACGCATGGGCGATTTGCTGGATAGTAGCGTCTCGTCGGAAAGCGTGAAGATTGATGACGCAACCGAAATTCGTGATGTATCTGCAGCTGGGTCGTACATGCGCGGCTCCAAACTGATAGACCTCTCTAAAATTGATGCTGAAGGATTGCGTAAGGAAATCAAGCAGACAAAATACAAGGCCATCGAAATTAACGACTTGAAAGAGTTTATCGAGAAGGCCTTACGGCAAATGATAAACCGCAATGTCACGCGCATCAAGTTCTCGGAACGGTTCCGCAACATTATCAACCGCTACAATGCGGGCGGCACCGAGAATGAAGATTACTACGAGCAGCTGGTAAAACTCGTTGAAGAATTGAAAAAGGAAGATTCTCGCTCGGCGACAATGGGCCTGAGTGACGAAGAACTCGAAATATTCGACCTTCTCGTGATGGGAAAAAAGCTGACGAAGGCGCAGGAACAGGAAGTCTTGCTAACTTCTAAGGCTCTGTTCCACAAGTTGCATGACAATCGTCAAAAAATTCTTGTGGTGGATTGGTTCAAGGACGAACAGACTCGGGCTAAAGTCAAGAAAACCATTGACGATGTTCTTGATTCTATAGATCCTCCGCATCTGCCAGACTGCTACGACATCGACCTATTCAATGCTAAGAGCAATTTGCTCTTGAACCATTTTATTGATATGGCTGTGCAAGGGTATGGTTGGATTCGCGGCGGAGTGAACTGAAAAATCCACGGCTTTGACGCCGTGGATTTTCAAAAATATAAAAGTTTGGGTGAGGATGCCATCCCCCCAAAAATTGTGATTCCCATTACTCCCTTTCCTAACAAAAATTGGTATTTTAAAAATGCTTCACGACCCCCAAAAATAAGGACTTTGACTATGCTTCAAAAATTGTGGAATACATGCAAAAAATGCGGCTGCGATAAAGCTTACGACTCTGAAAAACTTTGCAAATCCTGCAAAGAAAAGCGTCGCGAATTTTGGAGCGATATCAAGAAAATTGTGGGTGTAGGCGGTGCCGCCTTTTTGGTGCTCATCGCTGGCGGCAAATTGACGAAAAAAAACTAATCCCTATCCTTCGTCAGCGCGTATCCGCGGATGGTTTTCAATCGCTTTGTTTTGGGATCGATGGTCACGCCCCAAAATCCGGTGGATAATAGTAAATAAGTTTCTTTGCCCAGTTGATTCCATGTGACAAAAACGTCGTTTTTCCCGTTGGAGATGTCTTTGTATTGGATTTGTTCGTTCCAATTGGTTCTGTGTTCCTGTTCTCCATTTATATTGTAGGGGAAGAATTTTGTTATCCATCCGTTGATGTGCGGGGTAGCTCCGCAACCGAGATCCTCTGGAAAATATTTGTAGATTCCTCTCCAAAATTTCATGTTAATCTTGTTGTTGAAAGATTGGATAAATTCATTTAGAATTGGATCGAGTTGCTCTGCCCACCAAGGCATGTCGAAAATAAGCGTAAGATTATCGAATGAATCTTTCAGTTTTTGCCAATCTCGCTTTTCCCCTTTGATGATAATTTGAGGAATCCCGCACAAAGTGTGTAGGGAGTAAGAGTAATATTCCGAGCTGATGGCCATAAGCGTTGCTTTTGCAACAAACTTGTCAATTGCCGTGGAAGTGGAGAAATCGATATCGAATGTATTTCTTGTTTCTTCCGGGAGTTTTTGGTAAAGTGAATCGTATATTTGTGCAATGTTCTTTTTCCATGCGCTAGGTGGCGATTGCAAAGTAAGCGCATTGTCGTTTATGACAAGATTTGTGTCTGCTTCGTTTTTTACGAATTTATCTTTAAACTTATCGCGATTGTTTTTGACATGCAGACGGATTCCGTCCATAATCAAAAGCCAAATGTCATCGGGATAAATCTCGATAGAGTGGTGATTCGCAAAAGCGGTCCCGACCATGGCAACAAAAGGGTGTGGAAATTTGTAATCGTCGATATATAAATCTTGGATAAACTTTTTATCGGTTCGTTCTTCCAAAAGAACTTGCTGACCATCAAAATTCATGATTTCGGTCATGGCGTATTTGGGCTTGCTCTCTTTGACTTTTTTGTCCTTGACAATTGCGTCAGCTGCAGCGGTCCCAAGCCCAATTGCAAAAAACAAGATGAAAAAAAAATTATTCATGACCCGATATATAGAGGTTTATTTCTGCACCATTTTTTCGTCAACGCTTTCGATTGTGGGTACAATCCAGTCTTTGACATTCTCTTCGGATCTTGTCGGAGCGGTCATTTCTATGGCGACAAAATTTCTTTGGGGCGTTATGCGAAGCGCTACGCAATGAATGATGTCAGGATCCTTGGGATAATGACAATTGTAACCGTAGTTGAGCTCACTGTTGTAGATTGCATCCTCTTTGGATGTCGATGGGTAGTAATGTGTAAGAACGTATTTGATATAAAAGTCGATATACTCTGAATCGCTCAAGTTTTCAGCAGGGTGAAAGTTTGTATCGGCTTTCATAAACCTTGGGGCCATTGCCCTAATTCTTGTAATGACATCGTCTTTGATAAATGAAAAAGCGGAGAGGCTTCTTTCATAGGTGTAAATCGGTTTTGCGTATTTGTAATCGTGATTTTTGTTGATGAATTTAAGATCAATTTCTGTGGGTACTGGAATTTCTGTATGGAGATACAGATTGCCCGTCAAGAAACGATAGTTTGTGTATGAAGGATTGCTGCTGCTGGATCCTGCACAACCCGCAAAGAAGAGGGCGAAGGTAAATGTGATGAATAAGATAAATTTTTTCATAATTCTCCTTTTTTGTTTGAAAATAATAATAAATTATTCGCTTGTCTTTACTCTTGCACCGTTCAGTTTGTAATATCGTATTTCTTTATTGTGCGGACCGCCATACTTTTGCGACTTGCTTGGACTGTGGCGATTCCCGTTTTGGCGATTTCCGCGTTGGTCGTTTCCGCGAATCTCAAAAATCGATTCTGTCGCCTGCGATGTGTCTCGTGGAAACCATTTTTCGAGCGAATCTAATCCGGCATTTCCAAGCACAGCCAAATCGTATGCAATCACTTTTGACGCTCCTGCGGCGCGAGCCGTATCCAATTGCGCCGAAAGCCTTGCGCTATCTGCAAGTGCATGCGAATCATCCGTGCGGAACAATTCCATGTCCACCCAAAAATCGATACTGTATTTAGAACAAACTTTAGCAACAGTACGTTCGTAATTGCCGACAGTCGAAATGTCCGCGTGAACTTTCCCCGCATCGCTCGCGCCGACGCCATCTTGCACGGCGATAACATCCGGCTTGAACCCTGCTGCGAAAAGTTGTTCGAAAAACGCTTGCAGCTTTTCGGGCGTTTCCAAGTTCTGGTTGTAAAACGGTGCGGCCATGACTTTCCAGCCTTTCGCTTGAGCGGCTTGCGTGACTGGAATCAAAAAATGCGTTGCAAGTGCAGCCACAGTTGCATCGTCCCGAAGCCTGTCCCAATAATAGCGTGCAATCTCCTGCGGAATATAAACCCCTTCAATTACGGTTTCGTTCCCGTAAAGCGAATGCAGTTCGTTGAGCACTTTCAAGTTCCGTGCAGCGAGTGTGTCGAGTTGCGAAACAGTTGGCGGAGTGTACCAATTTTCGCCATCGTAATAAAGCCCAAGCCAGAGCTTGTTCCCGGCTGCCTTCGCCGCTTCAATACTTTTGGGGAAAAGTTGGTTGTTCTTGTATTGCGTGTCCTGCAAAAAATCCAGTTGCGAAGGGTAATACAAATGCGTCTTTTCAACCGCCGCATATTGCAACACAACCTGCTCCATACCGAGCGCATGCAATCGCACGTGCAAGTGGTTGATGGAATCCGCTGATTGGTAAGCGGTCGTCCAGCCCGCATCAAAAATTCCGTCCAAATTCGCTGCCGTGCACTCCCCAAAACCGCCCAGTGCGAGCGTAAACAAAAAACAGCAGGGGAGTTGCCGAATGGGGGACATAATAGAAATATAATTTGTTTTCTGTCTATAAAAAAATTCCGTCAACCTCGAAATTCGACTAAAAGGTGAATGAGCAGGCTGCGGTAACGGATAAAAAAATAAAGATGAATCAAAAAAATGGTAAAAAAGTGAATTACGATATAAAAGTATGTTAATAAACTGCTTGACTTTTAACGTTGTTGAAATTAGATTATAGCCTGACAAACATGGAGGAAGAATGGATAAGAAAATCCTATTTACGCTGTGTGCAACAGCGGCTATGGCTTCGGCCCAAACTACGGCTAACATCGACGACTTTGAAGACGGTGATGGTCTTTCTAAAACTGGCAAAGAAGATGCCTGGTATGCCTTTAACGATAAAAATGACAAGGGTGCTTCGTCTTACACGAATTCGGAAGACAAGTACGGCACTGTTGTTGTGATTGAGGATGCTGCTGCAGATGGTTCTAAGTATGGTGCTGGGTTGACTGGCATCAAGCTCGTTCAGGGCGATAATCCTTATGATCCTTATGTAACGCTTGGCTTGAATGTTGAGGGCGGTCTTTCTGGTTGTACGACAATTTCTTATAAGTACAAGGGTGCCGGTCACAACCTTAAGGCCACGATGAAGGGTGACGAAGAAGGTGCGTTGACCGAATATAACAGACATTCGAAGGCTATTACCGGAAGCACAACTTGGAAAACCGCTTCTGTTGCGGTTTCTGGGCTTGCTCAGGATAAAGGCTGGGGAACTACGGTTGCTTTGAAGATGGCTAGCGTGGTCCAGCTTGCATGGGAAGTCAAGGGCGAAGCTTCTGCCGATTATCTCTACATTGACGATGTGAACTGCGCCGGCTATGCTGGTGGTGGTAGCTCAAGCACTGAAAAGCCGCCTGTTGCGTCTTCTGCTGTCGTGATTGATGACTTTGAAGATGGTAACGCTACTGCCGAAAGCCTTAGCAAGACCGCTTACTGGTACTTGTACGATGCAGGTGGATCTTTCACCAACGCACAGGATGCAAAAGGCACTTGGGATATGCTCGTGACGGAAGCTGGCAATTCCTACATCGCAATGCAGGGCATTTCTGGCATTACTCCGGGTGACACGACTTATCCGTCCGTGGGTATGGAAGTTGCTTTCGATGCTGGTACGCTTTCTGGTTGTACCGCAATCCAGTATAGCTATAAGGGCTCAGGCCACCATATGCGTAGCTCCGTGACTGGTGTCAAGGCGAATGCTGGCTACGAACATGTTGCCGCTGATCAGGGTAAGGCTACTGCTTGGAAGACTGTGACTGTTTCTACCATGGAACAGCCGGAATGGGTTGCCGAAGCCGCTCCGAGCAGCATTGTGGCGTTCTCTTGGGCCAAGGTATCCAAGTTGACTTGGGTGGTGGACGAAAAGGTCTCTGCAGCAAACCTAGGAACTGAATTGGCAATCGACAACGTGAAGTGCGTTGGAACATTGCCTACTAAGAGTGCTATTTCGGTTGGCGCCGCTCGTGCTAACTTCAAGGCTTCTGTCCAAGGCCGCACTTTGCATGTGTCTGTCGCTAAGGCTGGCCTCGTGAAGGTTCAGGTTATCGACATGATGGGAAACACCGTCGAAAGCCATAGCGAAACGGTTGCTTCTGGCAGCTTCGCACATGATTTCGGAACGATTCCTAGCGGAAACTACGTTGTCCGTGTACAGCAGGGTTCTGCTTCTCAGCTCCTGAAGATGCAAGTCCGCTAAGCAAACTGCTTTAAAATAAAAACGGTCCCTTTCCTCACGGAAGGGGATTTTTTGTTGCTAAAAAAATGACAAGAATTTTTGATAAGGTGGGGGAGAAATCCCCCTGTCTTCAGCCCCGGCTTTCCCGCATCGTCATCCTGAGGCGTGGTTCGACAGGCTCACCAACTTTGTAGGGTCCCTGAGCTTAAGCCTGTGCTGAGTTAGTCGAAGTAAAGGGCCGAAGTGGCCTAAGGGCTCCGCCCTTAAAAACCTGGATGCTTTTGCTATTTTACAATGACTCTTTGCAACTTTGGTCTGCGTTTTATTATGTATGCACCTGACGTTTTTAAATGCGCCCGAAGCGCCTCGTTCATGGACTTGCCGCACAATTGGGTTGCCGGTAAAGTTCCCAAATGACGCCCTTGCAAATCAAACACCATTGCCGGACTCGCGACATCTGTGGAATTGTCTAGGAGTGTCGCGATAGAAACTGCGGTTGAACTTGATGAATTGCTTGCCGCGCTGCTGGACTCTGCGTTTGAACTGCTTGGTACTGCGGCGGAGCTGCTCGAGGGCATTCCGTATTCAAACGCTCCCAGGTCAGGCGCTTCGCCCGCAAATGGGAATCCGAGATTTTCGCCCTTATCGATGGCGCGGCTCCCTTTCTTGAGTTTCAAGAAGCCCACGTCGGGCAGGCTGCCGTCAGCGTTGCGCGGGCCCAAGATTCCCGGAATCGTCGAGAGGTCCTTGCCCGTGACGGTCATGCTTGGATCATCGAGACTCACGAAGTCGTCGACCGTCAAGTCGAGTTTCAGGCTCCAGGTGTTGTTTTCGCCGGCGGGGCATTCTACATAATGGTCTATGCCCTGGCTTTCAATCTTTTCCCAGCACTCCCCGATTTGCGAATTCTTGTTCGGGAAGGCGATGTTGTTCTTGAGCACATGTGCATTGTCGCCGGTGAGCGGCGCAATATCGGCAATGCGGTTCCCTTTGGAATCAAAAAGCGTCGATGCCATGGCAAATTCGCGGTCCTTGTTCATGTACGACGTATTGTTGAGCCACTTGCTGCCTACGCCGGTGTAGTTCGCGTAAAATCCCGTAGACTTGTTTTTCCAAGCGGCGCAGAACTTGATGATATGCCGCCCGCCGCCGAGGGTGCTTTCGCCCATCTTGATGCCGTGCCCGTTGCCGTTCTTCGGGTTGCCGCGCCCGTAGTCGCTGTAACCGTTCCCCATGGCGTAGCAGTTTTCCAGCACCACAGGGAATTCCTGGTTGATGAAGTCGAAACCGTCATCGCTGTTCCACCAAGCGCGGCACCCGATGAACTTGGTGGTATCGCCCTGGCCGGGTTCCTGGTAGTGCGCGCCGAAGCCGTCGGCATTTTCGCCGTCGCCCTGCCAGCCCAAGGGGTCGTAGTTATCGTGCGCGTCGCAATTCAAAAAAATATGACCGCCGCCATCCGGTGCGCCGTCGTTGGCAAAAAAAACGGGGCCTGCATTGTGGTGGCTGTCCATATTTTCCAAGAAGATGTGCTTGCTCCCGTAGAGGAATACGCCGGAGTTCGAGTTGTGCTTCATGGGCGTGTTCCGGACTTCGAAACCTTTCAGGTGCAGGTACTTTGCCGAAATCACGATGGGTGACGTGTACATGGCGCCTGCAGGCGTGCCGTCGCTATGGTCCGTGCCTGCGGCCACGGGCAAGTTTGTGCCGTCAAAAATCGGGCGCTCCCCCGGGTAAGCTAGGTAATGGATGCGGTTGTCGTCGCTCTCGCCGCTTGCCGTCAGGATAATTGCCGCAGTCATTTTGTACCGTGCAAAAAAGACAGTATCGCGCAGGTCGTAGATGCCGCCGCGAACCCACACGGTATCGCCCGCATGCACCACGGTGTTCGCCTTGTTGAGCGTTGCGAAGGGCTTGTCCTTTGTACCCGCCGCACTGTCGCTACCGTCGGTCGCCACGTAGTAAACCGCACCGAATGACTGTGCGGCAGCCAAAGCAAAACCTAATGCAAAAGTGAACTTGTTAACCATATTCTCCTCCAACAGTTAGGTATAGTATAATAAAATGAGGGGGAGGTTTCCCCCTGTCTTCAGCCCCGGCCTCGTCATCCTGAGGCGTGAAACTGAGCTTGTCCTGAGCTTGTCGAAGGAAAGGATCCAGTCTCACTTTGCTAGGCCGGGTCTTCCGCCACCCCTTCGCCTAAGGGCTCCGCCCTTAAAAACCTGGATGCTGAGAATGCTAATTGCGTGTTTAAGGTCGCAAATATCATTCCCGCAATTCCCCAACGCCCAAATATTCAAGTAAAAAGAAGGCTCCGTCAAGTCATTCCTCACTTTTTTCCCGACTTTGTCAAAGTTTCAACCGTCGCAATCCCATACAGCGGTACATTCAGCATATTTTCATTGTCGTGGAACGGTAACATCGATGTTTTTATCGCTAAATCGGGCTTGAACTTGTCGCAGAACAGGGTAAAACTGCGCGAACTTAGATTCTCTCCAGACTTGACTTCAATGGGGACGATCGCCCCGTTCTTCTGCAAAACAAAATCTACTTCGGATGTACTTCGTTCGTTTGTCCAATATCCAAGGTAATCAGGGTTTGTGCAGGTCAGTTCTTGCATTACTAACTGTTCTGTCATAGCTCCTTTGAATTCCGTAAAAATCTTGTTTCCGTCAATCAAGGTTCTTGCATCTAGCCCAACAGAGGCTCCGAGCAAACCGACATCTAACATGAACAATTTGAACACGTTTTGATCTTGATACGCTTTTAACGGCATCCGAGGTTCCTTGATGCGGTGGGATTTCAACACCAGGCCGCAATCACAAAGCCATTCAATAGCTATTTCAAAATCCTTGGCACGGGCGCCTTCGCGAATAATTCCATACACAAACTTCTTGTTTTCCTTGCTGAGTTGTGCTGGAAGACTATCCCAAACCATATTCAAGCGAGGCACCTGTTCTTTGGGAGCATGCTTTGAAAAATCCGCTGCATAGGCTCGCAATATTTCGCGTTGAGTTTCTCTTGCCTCGAAATAATCATCGGTGTCAATCCATTTTTGTACGACTTCGGGCATTCCGCCAACAAACATGTATGTTCGTAGCAAGTTAAGCAGCTCATCATGGAACGGCGCTAGCGTTTTCCATTGTTTTTCCTGGATGGCATCGCAAAGCATTTCTTTTTTGGCTGCGTACAGAAATTCAAAGAAAGACAAGGGGGCCAAATCGAGAAAAGACACTTTGCCTACAGGGAACGAGGTGCCTGAATGGAATGCGATTCCAAGAAGAGATCCTGCTGCAACGATGGCATATTGCGGAGCGTCTTCGCAGAAATACTTGAGCGAGGTTAAGCCTCCCTCGGCAGCTTGGATTTCATCGAAAATAATAAGCGTGTCAGCGGGATTGATTTTTTTCCCATAACTGAGTTCGATTGTGGTGATGATTCGCTTTGTGTCGAAATTTTCAGAGAACAGGTCGCGTAGGCGTGGCTCGTTTTCAAAGTTAATATAGACTGTATCAGTAAAGGCTGTTTTGCCGAATTCCTTCAACAACCATGTTTTCCCGGTTTGCCTTGCTCCCCGGATTATCAGTGGTTTTCGATCTTTACGAGTTTTCCAACGCACTAGCTGTTGCATCGCGAATCGTTCCATAGCAACCTCTTTTTAGCATTCTACACTATAAATATATATAAAAAAGGTCGAAAATACAGAATTATCTCGATAAAAGTGTAGTGTAAATACAAAAATATCTTGATAAAAGTGTTGTTGGAATACATTTTTATCAAGATAAAAGTGTAAAATCTGCTTTTTTACGCGGTTTTCACAAAAAACACCGCCAACGTTAAGTTGGCGGCGTGCAATCTCGCATTAAGTCTCGCGGCATCTCGTAATACGATTCGCCGCGTTTCTCGATTAAATCTGCAGCATTCGGCTCTTAGAAGTGGCGCAAGCGCGTTTCTTGTCGCCTCTGCCATAAAAACATGCAAGCATGTTTTTGCGGCGTTCGGCTCTTAGTAATGGCGCTAAAGCGCGTTTCCTTTCGCCTCGGTTATGCCGAAATGCAAGCATTTCGGCGCAACACTCGGCTCTTAGAAATTTTCCTCATGTACTTCGAAGTAGGCTTGTGGGTGGGCGCAGACGGGGCAGACTTCCGGGGCCTTGGTGCCCACGACGATGTGTCCGCAGTTGCGGCATTCCCAGACCTTGACTTCGCTCTTTTCGAACACTTGTGCGGTTTCCACGTTCTTGAGGAGGGCGCGGTAGCGTTCTTCGTGCATCTTTTCGATGGCGGCGACTTTGCGGAACTTGGCGGCGAGGGCGGTGAAGCCTTCTTCTTCGGCGGTCTTTGCAAAACCTTCGTACATGTCCGTCCATTCGTAGTTTTCGCCGTCAGCGGCAGCTTTCAGGTTCTGTGCGGTGTCGCCGATGCCTTCGAGTTCCTTGAACCAAAGCTTAGCGTGTTCTTTTTCGTTGTCGGCAGTCTTCTGGAACAAAGCTGCGATCTGTTCGAATCCGTCCTTTTTGGCGCGGCTTGCAAAGTAGGTGTACTTGTTGCGAGCCTGTGATTCGCCGGCGAATGCGGCTTCAAGGTTCTTTTCGGTTTGTGTGCCTGCGTATTTGTTTGCCATAAATCCCTCGTGTAATAGGTTGTTGTCGTTAATATAATCTTTTTTGGAATAGTCTTCAAAAAGTTTTTTTCGCTAAATGATACGTTGTGTATCTTTTAGATTTTAAAATTGAAAATATGTTTAAATTTTTGCATAAATTTTGTAAAAATCTTTAATTTTGTATCATTTTGATATTGATTTTTATTTCGCGAATCTTTATATTTATTCATGTGAAACCCCTAAAACCTAATACCTATAACCTATTTACCTATGCGTCCGATAACTGAATACAAAGATTATCGCCTTTACATGCAGGACTTTTACGAAGAGCGTAAAAGGACGAGCGCGTTTTCGTGGCGGGAATTTTCCAAACTGGCGGGGTTCAAGTCGCCGGTTTATTTGAAACTTGTATGCGATGGCAAGAGCAGTTTGAGTTTGGTCAAAATGGAACAGGTGGCGCATGCGATGGGCCTTGTGGGCTACGAGTGTGCGTATTTCCAAGAGATGGTTCGTTTTGGCAATGCCACAAAAGATGATGCGAAAAAAGAAGCTCTCCTTGAAATGCAGAATATCGCTAGCGAGCACAAGGTGCGTGTCGTCGATGCAGAAGCGTTCCGCTTTTATGATTCGTGGAAGAACCCGACGATTCGTGAACTCGCTCCGATGATGCCTGGAAAGAGGCCGCTTGAAATGGCGAAGGCATGCCATCAGGTGATTTCTGCAGAACAGGTGCGTGATTCGCTTGCGTTCCTCGTGCAGACGGGTTTTCTCAAGCGCGAGGCGGAACATACGTACGTGCAAACCGAAAAGACGGTAATCGGTTCCAAGGAATCAGTGCCTATTGCGATTCGTGCGATGCACAAAGAAATGGCCTCGCTTGCAAAAATTGCTGTTGACAAGTTCCCTTCGGAAGAACGCCATATCACGGGCGTGACGCTAGGAGTTTGCGAAGAGGCTTACGCCCGCATTTCGCAAGAAATGGATGTGTTTATCCGCAAGGCGGTGAGTATCGCTGCGGAATACGAAAATCTCAATCAAGTTTATCGACTGAATCTTCAGTTGTTTCCATTGACAAAAAATGTGAAGGAGGAATCCCATGAATAATGCAATCAAATTAACTATCGCTGCGGGCATTCTCGCGATGATGGGCTGCTCCGATGATTCGTTGAGCGGCGCTGCTATTGATCCTAGTACGGTGGCGATTAATAGCAGTTCTTCGGTAATGTCGTCGAGCTCTGTTGAAACGAATTTATCTAGTTCGTATGTTCCTAGCTATTCGATTGATTTTACGACAAAGCCTACTCAGGTTTTGGCACTTACTCGTGGTGAAGTCTCTGTCTATGGTGAAGAATATGGTGCTGAGGCGTCTTGTTCTGCGTACAATAGGGGATTTATGGCTCGGTTTAGCGTTGCCCATGCTCACATGTTTGAAAAATCGATGATGATAACAAATTTTGGTGATGCTTGCGATAGCGTTTATAATGTTTTCAAAAAATCTTGTGCTTCGGGAATTGTCGTTGATTCTCCTGAAGGCGCTTGCAATTATGGCGGAACCTTCAAAGCATTTTGTTATTTGTCAAAGACTGATACTGTAACGGTATGTAGTGATGGAATAAACTGCGAATCGAAAGGTCCTGTTTCTGAGGTTGTTTTCGATTCAATTGTGACGGAGTTTTCAAGAGAATCTGCTGAAATCTGTGACAATATTGCTGTTGGTATTGATACGACCGCTATGCAACATGAATTGCCTTCAACGCCTGCAGCTGGTATCGACACAAGCACGAATCGTTCTTTTATCATAAAGCCGGATGTCGAAACATTGAATGTCTCTGATGATGAACGCGCTGTATTGGATAGCCTTGCGATGGCTTTCCCCTCAAAATCTGTAGTAACAGAAACTAATGACCTGCTCATCTATAGTGCGGCACGGTATGTTTTTAAAACTTCTCCGGAAAAGTATAATGTACGCGCTGATGCACCTCGTTGCGATGTCAAGGTATATAGCGAAGAACAAGGGCTAATGCATAATATTGATATGCCTATGGAAAATCATCTTGAAAATACGATTCTTAGTGTCTCTGATTCTGTAATACTTTATATGGTTTCAGGCGGTTTAAATTCGTCTGGGTATAAAGAAAATGTTGAAGCTTTGTTCAGAACGGAATGCGAAGCGACGGCGGGTTCGTTCTATAAATATCCTCCATCGGAAATGTTGCAGAATTTAGCAATGGCTTGTGCTGTTAAGAATTTCTCGGGCATCACGCTCGATGCTATTCTCAGCCAGCAGGCAAGCGTGTGTGAAAATATATATGCGAATTTACTCCAACCTGTTCTAGATTAATATATTCTCGGATTCTGTCGTTCTGGAGGGTGAGTACCACCTGATAGAATCCATTGCGACAAAATCATTCGTCACCCTCGCGTAGGCGAGGGTCTTAAAACATCAAAAAAATACTAGATTGTTCTCCGTACAGTACGGAGAACTTTTTTATGGCAATTTACAACAACATTCTCGAAACGATTGGCAATACGCCGCTGGTACGTATCAACAAGCTCAACAAGGGCGAGGCCGAAGTCTATGTAAAGCTCGAAATGTTCAACCCGCTCGGTAGCGCAAAGGACCGCGTGGCGTTAAGCATGATTGAAGCGGCTGAGCGCGAAGGCAAGCTCAAGCCGGGGGCTCTCATCATCGAACCGACTAGCGGCAACACGGGCGTGGGCCTTGCTTATGTGGGGGCCGTCAAGGGCTACAAGGTCGTGCTCACGATGCCGGATTCTATGAGCATGGAACGCCGTATGCTTTTGAAATCGCTTGGCGCCGAAGTGGTGCTGACCGAAGGCGCTAAGGGCATGGCGGGCTGTATCGAAAAGGCAAATGAAATTGCGGCCGCCAATCCGGGGAGCTTTATTCCGCAACAGTTCGACAATCCTGCAAATCCCGAAGCGCATTACCGCACGACAGGTCCTGAAATCTGGCGTGACACGGAAGGCAAGGTGGATGTGTTCATCGCGACTGCTGGTACGGGCGGAACTGTTTCCGGCACTGCCAAGTTCCTCAAGGAAAAGAACCCGAACGTTTACGTTATCGCCATTGAACCGGACGATTCCCCGATGATTTCGAAGGGTGTCGCAGGCCCGCACAAGATTCAAGGCATTGGCGCTAACTTTGTTCCGAAAAATTACGATCCGAAGGTCATTGACGAAGTCTACCTCACGAGCACCGAAAAGGCGGGAGATGCCGCTCGTGCTGCCGCTGCCGAAGAAGGAATCTTCGTCGGGATTTCGTCGGGTGCCGCTCTCGAATGCGCTCTTACTGTCGCCAAGCGCCCGGAATTCAAGGGCAAGCGCATTGTGGCGCTCTTGCCGGATACTGGCGAGCGTTACCTCAGCACCTGGCTCTGGAACACGTAATTAATACTTCGGGCGTAAAGTCATCCTGAACGCGAAGCGTGAAGACAACTTAGAAGGCGAGTATGCCCCAAGGCGAATGCCGCGACCGTGCTTGCACGGGCATGGCTGAGCCGTTTGGCAAGACGCAATGCGTCAATGTTGCGGCCATGCTTGCATGGACATAACTGAGCCAAAGAGTTGGGGCTTTAGCCCCATCCAGTTAAATTCTAGAAAAAGAAAATGCCGACTCTCGGTGAGCCGGCATTTTTATTAAGTGAGGAACTCGTTCAGAAGTTTATTTAGAAAGCATCTTGCCGTTAAGCGTTGCAATCCAATGCTTGTCTCTAGCCTTGGCAGGAACTTCCAAAGTGGTCTTTCCCTTTTCGATTCGGGTCTTGTACAAGACAGCACCGTTCAAATCGATAATGGCAAATGTTCCACCGATATCTGTATTGACTTCGAGGTAATTGCCAATGACGACAAAGAAGTTCGTCGGAGACAGTCTGCTCAAGTCATCAAAGCGGATACCCAACGGAATGGAATCTTTATTCTTTTCGTCTTGTTCCTTTTGCCAATCGGGTTCGTGAATAATGGGTTCGGTAACGATGGCTTGTGCCGGTTCCTTGAAACCAAGCTGTTCGTCCATCCACTGCATTCTTTCTTTCATCTTTTTGCGGAGATGTTCGACTTCGCCGTCCCAAGTTGTTGCATTGTAGCCACCCATGGCCATGCCAAAGCCACCACCACTGCTGTTGCAGAATTTCATCGGCTGTGGATCAGGATCGTTTTGACCGCTAGCCTTGCCCAAGTTCGGCCAACGCTTGAAGTTTCTGTCGGCAGCGCTCTTCAGGTACGTCTTCATGGAATCCAAGTAGAGGTCTAAAGTTTTGGTGTGCCAAACGCCACTGCGGAGTTCAGCCCAACGAGCCTTCAGTTCTTTCTGGTAATCGGCGTCTTTCCACATTTTCAAGAGCCAGTTCGGAGCCTTCAAGGAACTTCCCATCATGCCACCACCGCTCTTCATGCTGTTTTCAATTTGCCAGCCATTGCCTGAGCTGCTAAAGCCACCCATGCCACCGCCAAAGCCGCCACCGAAGCCACCGCCCCAGCCGCCGCCACCCCACATGCCGCCGCCACCGCCGCCTTGGCCGCCACCATTTTCGGGCTGGCTGCCATTGCTCATAGCGAGGTTGAAGTCCCATGGAGGGCCAAGTGTAACTTTGCCTTCTTTGAGTTCTTTGCCATTCTTGCCACCCTTATCTTTGGGTTTGTACAAGAAGAAGCTGCACCAATAGGAGTCTGCGTTGTTGGTGACTTCCTGGTGCAAAACGTAGTCAACAGCAGAGCCAACATCGACATACTTGTCGTAGCCCTTTCCGCTACCACCATTCTTGAACAAGCCTTCAAGATTGTTCAAATATTGTTTCAGGTAGTTTTCCTGCTGTTTTTGAATGTTTTCTTTCTTGGGGTAGTGCAAAATGACGTTCAAGCCGTCAGAAGTGCTAAATCCTTCCTTTTCAATTGGGCCACTGCCTGCGCCACCGGTGTTGGTTCCGGTCTTGTCGAATGCCCAAATGTAACCGCCGGTAAGGCTATCGCCTGCAATGTCGGTTTCTTTTAGCTTGCTTACGTCAACGCGGTACTTGCCACGTTTGATTTTTTCGATGAGCACGTACACGCCGCGGTAAACGCCGTTGATGTACAAGTCAAAATGCTTGGTGCGCGGGCTGTAACGGCCTGCCTGTCTAAAAAGCCAATGAGCAAGAGCATTTCGGAGCATACTCTTGTCAACATAAGGACCGTGGAAAACCCAGTCGTCTGCAGGCGGAAGGTTGAACAAACTTACGTCCATGCTTTCACCCGTTGAATCGCGGACTTCTACGCCGTAACCCGGTTTGGGGAACATGGCGGAGGACTGGCCTCTGACCTTGATTCCAATGTTGTAGAACGTGCCTTTAGCACTGTCTGCCACATTGTTTGTTTTCCCGTCCAGTACTCGCATGGTTGCGGGAATTTTTTCGGTGACTTTATTATCGAGGCATTTACCCTTGGTGTCCACGAAGACTATGGGCAAATCGTAAGTTTGCGCTAGAGACATTCCTGCTGCAAAACAACATGGTAATATGATTTTTTTTAACATAAAGCTATCCACACTCCTTATCCATCCCACCTAAATATAAACGCACCTCTGTAAAAGAGGTGTGTTTAATTCTGTTTACGCGTTGTTTGTGTTTACAATCTTACAACGGCGATTTTGTCTCAAAAAAAGGACTTTTATGCCTTTATGCGCAAGCGGGCGTATTCGTAAAGGCCGAGGGAGAGCGCAACGGAAGCATTGTAGGAATGAGCTTCGGGTTTCATCGGGATGCGGAGTACGGCATCGCACTGTTTTTTGATGAACGGGGGGAGGCCTACGTCTTCGCCGCCGACAGCAAGAACAACGTGGTCGGCAAAGTCAAAGCCGGCGAGGTTTGTTTCGGTGTCGGCATCGAGTCCCAAAATCTGGTAACCGGCCATCTTGAGTTCGCCAATGGCGCCTTCGAGATTGTCCGGACGGCAGATGCGGAGCTTTTCGAGGGCGCCTGCAGAGGTTCGGGCGACGCTCGGTGTGATGCCGCACATTCCTTTCGCGGGGAGGAGCAGAATGTCGACACCCAGGGCAAGCGAGCTACGGATGCAGGCGCCAAGGTTACGCGGGTCTTCGATGTTGGTTGCAACAGCGATAAGTTTCTTTTCGCCGGTGTCGCGGGCCTTGAAAAATTCTTCGCGGACGTCCATCCAGTTGAGAAGTTCCTTTTCGTTCATGAGTGCTACAACGCCGTGGTTCGGGCGGGCGTAGCTATCGAGAATCTTAGAATCGACCTGCTGAACGTGCACATGGGCGCGTTTGGCAAGCTTCTGGAGTTCATAGAGCTTCGGGTTGCCGGACTTGTGCATAAAGAGCACGCGGTGGACCTGCAGCGGGCTCTTGTTCAAAAGTTCTTCAACTTCTTTGATTCCACCGACGGCAACCTGCGGTGCTGCATCGGCATCGCCGACTGCGGGGACAACGCCATCTGGTGTTGTGCGGTTTTCGTTAAAGCTGCGGCGCTCGCTGTTGAAATCGCGACGGTCGTCAAATGTAGGGCGGTCGCTTAAGCTATGGTGTTCTGCGCGTTCTTCGAAACGGCTCGGACGGCTGGCGAAATTGTCGCGGTCGCGACGGAGGTGAGCCTGGCTTCCGATGCCACCTCGGCGTTCCGGAGCGCGTTCAAAACTGCGGCGGTCTGCGCGTTCGCCAAAACTGCGATTTACGCGATCGTTGCGTTCTGAGCGGTTGGCCGGTTCGTCGTCCGGGTGTTCGCGGTTGAACCTGTTTTCGTCAAAATTCGGGCGCGGGGAGCGGCCAAAATTGCGCTTGCGATCGTTGCCAAAACCGCGACGGCTGTCGTCATTGTTGAAACTCATTTTCTGGATTCTCCATGTTTCTTTTTGTTACTAGTTAATAGTTACTTCGCCCTTCGGGCTAGTTATTAGAATTTAGTTACTAGTTAATAGTTACTAGTTACTAGTTACTAGTAGAATCTAAAAGAAAAATCTAGTAACTAGTAACTTGAAACTTAGAACTGCGCCGAAGTCGCCACAGTAACTCGGAACTATTTATTCAACTTCAAAATTTAGAATTTGCTCGTCTTGTTGCGTGCTAGTATCTTTCTCTGCAAGCAATTACCGTGTGCATCTTCACGTCGGTTTCTTTTTGCTCAAGCGGTTCTTTGTAAAGCTGCGCCGGAGTCATGATGCCTGCTTTGAACGAATTCGGGTGTTTGGCGAGGAACCTGTCGTAGTAGCCCTTGCCGTGCCCTTGTCTGCTCCCGTCCCAATTGAACTTGACGCCGGGAACCAGGAATACAGGAATGTCGCCTTCGAACTTCTCGATTCCTTCGCGGGGCTCCATGATCCCATAGTGTCCCTTGATCAAGTCCTTCTTGAGATTGCTTATTTTGTAAAAGTTCATGATGCCGTCGCCCTCGCATTTGGGGAGCAACAAGCGGCCCTCGATCGCTAGTTCCTCAAGGATTGGCATGATATTCGGCTCGCCCTTGAGCGGGTAGAACGCGGCTATGTTCCTTGCGTCGTGGTAGCCCGGAATGTCGTGGATTTCTTGCCACGGTTCCTTGATAATGTCGTCGCCCTTTTTCATGCGGCGCATTTTCAAAATCATCTCGACAATAGGACTGCTGCCGAAAATCAGCAACACTAGGATTACAATTACTATGGACGCTGCCATTTAAAACCTTTATTATTCTTCGCCAATACGCTTTGCCGTGGGCAATTTGTCACGCAAAATTTCGTTCCAAATATTTTGTTGCCAATGCATCAGGTGTGCGTCTTCGTAGCGGGTTTGCCAAGGAATGTTGCCCGGAGCGGCAAGCCAAATTAATTGCGATTTGTTCGCAAGGAGCGCTGCATCGATTTTCAGTTCCTCGGCTTTTTCATCACGCCAAACTTTGAGTGCACTGAGCAAATCCGAATGCGGAATGACCGGCGGTGGTGGAGCCTTGGGGAGTCGCATTGGCCAATCACATTCAGGCTCGGCAACTGCTTCGCGGAGCATGTTGAGGAACGATTCCAAACGATCCCCCTTAAAGTTGCGGGGGAGTTTTGGCAAAAATTTTTCGTCAACTTCCGGGAAATGCGAATTTTGGGCGTTGACAATCGCGAGCATCAGTTCCGCTTGCATTACCTTGTAAGGCGGACGGTCGAGTTCTTCGGCCTGCTTTTCGCGCCATTCCCACAAATGCTTGAGAATGTTCAATGCGCACGGTCCGTAAATGCTAGAACCGGTAATGCGCCACGGATCCTTTTTGGGTACATTCGGTGCTTTCGCATGCTCAATGAGCGCGTTGCACTGTTCCGTAAGCCAGCACATGCGTCCGGCTTGTTGCAATTTTTCTGCTAATATCGCACAAAGTTCGTGTAGATAAAATGTATCGTGGATGGCGTATTCGCACATGTCCAGCGAAAGTGGTCGAATCGTCCAGTCGGCTCTCTGGTTTTCCTTTTTGAGTTCGTCTCCAAAATATTCCTTGACCAAATCGGCAAGCCCGAGGTGCTGTTCTCCCAAAATCTTTGCGGCGAGCATCGTGTCGAAAATGCTCTTCGGCGAAAAACCGTAAGTCTGCCACAAAAGTCTCAGGTCGTAATCTGCACCATGGAAAATCAGCGTCTGCATTGCACGTGCCTTGAACAGCGGTGCAAGGTCCAGCCCACAAAGCGGGTCCACAATATAATGGTGTTCGCCAATGGTAATCTGGATGAGGCAGAGACGAGCCGTGTAATGGTACATGGAATCCGCTTCGGTATCGACGGCGGCCATGTCGTATTGCTCCAAATCGGCAAGCAAACTTGCCAGCGATTCTTCGCTATCTACCAATATGTATTTCTCGTCTTTCATCATTTGGAAAAGAAATGTAATTAAAAGAAACGAAATGTGTATCATTCTGTTGCTGAATTGCATAAAACATGACATATTTCAGCAAAGAATGAGATTTTTTGCTAAAAAATTTGTGCATTGAAATATTTATCGCTGATTTCTGGCGATTTTTACGTATGGATTGTGCGTTTCTTACGTTAATTGTTTGGATAAATTAAACTAATTAGACGGAAAATCAGGTGCGAGCGAACTTTTAATGTGCAAAAACAGCTTTTTGGGGCGTTGTGGTGACGCATTTTGTTCTTGGTTCGCGGTAGATTTGCGATGCTTCGCAATGGTTTTACGCTTACGGTTTCCTAAAATTTCCTAAATTGCACCCTATGAAAAAGATTTCTCTTACCGGTATCAAGCCGACGGGTACTCCCCATCTCGGCAATTATGTGGGCGCTATCCGCCCGGCTCTTGAACTTACAAAGACTTATGACACGGTCTATTTCATTGCGGACTATCACGCTTTGACGACTGTGCAGAACGGCGCCGAAATGCGCGCAAATATCTACAAGGTCGCAGCCACTTGGCTCGCTCTCGGCCTCAATCCAGAAGAATCCCTGTTCTACAAGCAGAGCGATATTCCTGAAATCTTTGAACTTAGCTGGGCTCTCAGCTGCTTCACGCCGAAGGGCTTCATGAACCGCGCCCACGCCTACAAGGCAAAGGTCGAAGCCAACACCGCTGCTGGCGTTGATGTGGATTCCAACGTGAACATGGGTCTTTACTGCTACCCGTGCCTCATGGATGCCGACATCCTTATGTTCAGCGCCGACATCGTGCCGGTGGGCAAGGACCAGAAGCAGCACGTGGAATTTGCTCGCGATATCGCTATCAAGTTCAATAAGCACTTTGGCGAAGAAGTGTTCACCGTTCCGGAACCGGTTTTCCAGGAATCCACTGGCGTTATCCCGGGTCTTGACGGTCGCAAGATGAGCAAGTCCTACGACAACTATATTGACATCTTCCTCGAACCGAAGGCTCTCAAGAAGCGTCTCGGCAAGATCGTGACGAATTCCCAGGGCATCGAAGAACCGAAGGATCCGGATACTTGCAACGTGTTTAAGTTGTACAAGCTCTTTGCAACACCGGAACAGACCGAAGCTCTTGCAGCCCGCTATCGTGCAGGCGGCATGGGCTGGGGCCACGCCAAGCAGGAACTCCAGAATGTCCTCGAAGAACATCTCGGTGCCGCTCGCGAAAAGTACTTCTACTTGCTCGACCATACCGACGAAATCGAAAAGATTCTCGCTTACGGTAAGGAACGCGCTCGCGCCAAGGCAAAGGTCATGATGGACCGCGTGCGTCATTTGTTAGGAACTTACTAATAAGACCGCTCGCGCCTAGAATCATATAGAAATATGTGATTGGCGCTCGCTTTCGCCAACACGACCCGTTGATACGGGTCGTTTATGGCTCACCAATAAGACCGCTCGGCTTCGGCGCTTGTCATGCCCGGCGGAGCCTGTCCTGAGCGAAGTCGAAGGAACCGGGCATCTCCCTTTTAAAACATTTTACAAGGCTCTCGGCTTTATGCCAAGGGCCTTTGTGTATATTGAACTTTATGATAAATTTCTTTTGGCAAATGCTCGAATTATACGACGATCCCGACTTTTGTGGCATTTTGTGCGTGTTTTCTTTGGCATTCTTGCCTCATTTATTAGGTTTCCTGTTTGCTTTATTTTATGAAAAATTTCGCTTGAAAAAGCTTTGGCTTTCTTTGTGGAGCGTTCTCCTGTGTGCCCTTGTATGTGGCTATGTTATCTTTGTTTATAAAGCCGATGAAGACATCATGGTTGAAAATTTTGTTTCAATAGCGATGCCTTTTTTAGTGATGCTCCTTTATATAGCATTCTTTTTTGCTTGTAGCTTGTTCGGCAAAAATTTTGATTCGAAAAGACTTTATTGTAAATTGTTGCTGCCACTTGTGGTTATAATTCCAATGCTACTTTTATGGTCTTTTGGGTGGTGTATCATGGCTCATCCTTATGGTGAAATCTCTGACGAACCTTTGGAGCAAGCTGGGTTAAACGTTTCCCAGGGCGCGGATTACGAAATGTATTTTTCGATAGCTGATGCTTGGGGCGACGATTCACGAAGCGTTTCTTTTCTCGAACGGAAGGATTCGGTCTTTTTTCAATTCGGTTACAGCGAGTGTGCCGATGTTCAGTATGATACCACTAAAAATCTGTTGACGGTTCGGCACGGTGGTGATGCCGTGGGCAATTGGATTTTAATGGATGTTGAAAAATCTGCTATCGTCCGGAAACTGAAAAAATCTATTGAAGATTACGGCCAGGAATTCTCCACAGCAGATATTTTAGACGGTTATGGCTCATCGGTCGTGCTCAAAGACTACAAGCGCAAAACACGCCGCCGTCTGTATTTCCCCAACGCTAAACATTCTCGCGTGCACGATGCCGTGACGATTGAAAAAACGTTCGAAAGTTTTATGCCTCCTCGCGAAACTTTTACTGAACTTTCGTCTTATGAAGTCTCCGAAAAATGTGCAGAAATTGAAAACGCTCTAATCCAACAGGTGGAGGCTGGCAGAGATGGCGATTCCATTCCTGCCCATTGACGAAAACACTCCACTCGATTGGGATGGCGAAAAATGCCGTGAATCCGAAATGAAAGACTCCTCAAACTCTGAAAACCTAACCACTAACCACCATCCACTAATCACTATTTATTAAATTACACTCGTGCGAATTCTTTTTTTAGTTCTTTTGCTGATTCTGAATGTCTATGCCGAAGCTAAAAGCTCCGGTTCTGCTCGTTCGCGCTCGCAGACCAAAAAAGAGAAAACAACTGTAGTCGCAAAAAAATCTACACCAAAGTCCGTGGATAAATCAACGAATGCGCCCGCTTCGGTGGCGCCAGCTTCACCATCGGCGACGTTGGTTCCTATTTCAACGTCTTCTGTTGCGCCGACTTCCGAAGTTGCAGAAAATACAGAAAAAAACGCGGTTGTACGAGACACTGTTGTAGATACGGTTTACGTTATTATGCCGGAATCGGCAAAGCCCGTTCGCAAGGAAGAGTGCAATGTCCCTCTGCCGCATCAGTCCGCATTTCTAGGTGAAGGCCTTTCTGTTGGCGTTGGGGCGGGGCTATTTAATGCTTCCAAGGATTGCGATTGTTTGGGCGTGTGGCAGGGCCAGTTGGAATACCATTACAAAGATTTTATTACTGGCGGTCTTGATGTGCGCTTTTTTGGTGGAACTTTGGATAGCGATGTCATGCTCATGTATCAGCGCTACCGCTTGAACGTTCGTTTCCATCGAGGCTTTACGGGTGCTGACTTTTATATTTCTCCTTTGTTCGGATTAGAAACGACCGACCTTTCGGAATTCCGTAAGGAACTTCGCGATGGAGGCTCGAAGAATGGGGCGCTTGGGGATGCGGCTGATGTCGGAGCTCCTAGCGTTGATGGTTCAGATTCGCTACAAATCGAAAAAAATTGCGAAAAAATGTTTTCGCTCGATGGCTTCACTTTTGGAGTAGAAGCAGGCATGGGGCTTGTCATTTTCCGTTACTTGGGACTTAGCGCTGCTGCTGCTTATGAGTTTAATTTGTCATGGGCTCAACAGGTGTCTTTCAGTCCTGGGGTTGCTTTTAACTTGCGTGAAGCTTGGCCTTGGGCTGGCAACAACCTACGTTCTATGTGGGTTTCTTTTGAAATGATTTTCCAGCGCTATTTCAATCGTGGCGTCAAGGAATGGGCTGTAGCCGGATTTGTCGGTCTCCAGTTCGGCATTTAATAGGTTATAGGTGTTAGGTTTCAGGTTATAGGTTAAAATTAGGCTGCTTTGCCGCGATTATAAAAATCGTGGATTATCGCTTATTGTTCAGGAAGGCTTTCTCTAACCACTCTCCTCTCCACACTCCTCACTCCCAACTTCCCCCCGTGGTTTGACATAAAAATCCCTTTTTTCTATATTATCGCCACCGAATTATTCGGAACCCTCCCGGAGCCAATGTCGGTTTCCGGGCGATAGACCAAAGGGACTCATTATGAGACAATACGAAACGATGGTGATCATCGACGCTATGATCTCTGACGACGCTATCAAGGCTGAAGTCGAGACCATCGGCAAGAACATCACTAGCGGTAACGGCGAAATTCTCCGCCGTGACGACTGGGGCAAGCGCAAGCTCGCTTACACAATCAACAAGCGCCAGCACGGCTACTATGTCATCTTCTACTACAAGGCAGAAGCTGCAACAGTCGCTGCTATGGAAGCCGCTCTCAAGCTTAACGAAAACGTTCTCCGTTGGATGACCCTCGCTGATTATCCGATGAGCGAAATCGTTTACGACCAGACTCAGGCACAGACAACCGAAGAAATCATTCCGGTTGACGCAGAAGAAGGGGAGGCTGAATAATGGCTTTTGAAGATAAGAAGCAGGCTACTCGTATTCGCCGCAAGAAAACTTGCTGGTTCACCGAGAACAACGTCAAGTTCATTGACTACAAGGACGAAAAGACTCTTCGTCGCTTTATCTCTGAACGTGGCAAGATCATCCCGCGCCGCATTTCTGGCACTTCCGCTAAGTATCAGCGTATGCTGAACGAAGCTATCAAGCGTGCCCGTCAGATGGCTATTCTCCCGTTCGTTTCGGACAGCATGCGCTAATAGGAGGAACTAGACTATGGAAATTATTCTTAAGGCTAACGTCCCCCACTTGGGCAAGATGCTCGACGTCGTGAAGGTTAAGGATGGTTACGCACGTAACTACCTCTTCCCGCGCAAGCTCGCTGTTCGTGCAACTAAGGAAGCCAAGCTCGAAATCGAAAACAACCGCGCTGCTGTTGAAGCTCAGTTCCAGAAGGAACTCGCTGCTGCTGGCGATGTTGCTGCAAAGCTTTCTCAGGTTTCTGTCAACCTCGAACGCCGCGTTGTTGAAGGCGAACGTCTCTACGGTTCTGTGACCGCAGGTGACATCGCTGAAGCAATCACCAAGGCTGGTGTCAAGGTTTCTCGTGCTCAGATCGACCTTGCTGAACCGATCAAGCAGCTCGGTGTTTACACCGTGACTGTCAAGGTCTTCAGCGACGTTGAAGCACAGGTCAAGGTTTGGGTGGTCGCTGAGAAGTAACAAACCGAGAGTCGCAAGGTCAAACTAGTTTGGCTTTATGACCGAGGTGCAGTTACGGACGGGTGCGTAGCACCCAAAAGTAATTCTCTTCAGATTCACTGTAAATCTTACAGACCGTCCCTTTCGGGGGACGGTTTTTTGCTGTTATTGCACCATTTTACAACGTTTTAACGGTATCGATAGTTGAAAAAGTAAGTAAAAAATTATATTTTTCTTAGGGTTTGATTAAAAGAGAGTGGTTTATGATTAAAAAAATTGCAATGCTGGCTCTTGCCGCCTCTGCGGCGTTTTCAGGTGTTTTTGCGGCCGATGAATGTTCTGTCAACATATCGACTACTAATTTGGACTTTACTGGTAATCAGGTGAAACCCACCGTTAAAAAAGTTATATGTGGTAACGATGAGTTTTTTGAGTCCGACTTTGCCGAGGTAACTTACGGTAAAAATATAAATGCCGGTTCTGAGACTGGTTCCGTAACAATCACTTTGAGTAATGGTGATGTTGTCACGAAAAAATTTGATATTACTCCTAAGGTCGTTCATATCGTTATTGACGATGTAGAAAAAGAGTTGGGTGGAAAAATTCCAGACCTGACTTGGACTATTGATGATGATAGTGAAATGAACACTCTAAATGCAGATACTTTGGATCATTTCATCACGGATTTGAATAAAAATTTAAAATTGGTTGTTGCCGATGGTGAAGAAGAAGTCGGTGCAAAGTTTAAGATCTCCAAAGATCCATCTGTAAATTTGACCACTCTCTTCCCCAATTACGATTTCATTATCGATCCTGCGTCGATGGTTATCACCAAGACAAAAATTCATATTGTAGTAGCAAGCATCGGAAAAACCTATGGTAAAGATGATCCGAAGTTTGAATATGCTATCCATGGAAATATCGCCCCTGCCGATTATAGCAAGTTAGGTGAAATAACTTTGTCTCGAGAATCTGGTGATGATGTTGGTAACTATCTCATTAATGTTTCTCTTGATGGTAAACTCCTTGCCGATAAGCCTGGCAAGGCAAGTGAATGTGATGCAGCTTATTGCGTGGAAACTAAAGATTATTACATTTATGCCGTTTATGGAACGCTTGTTATTCAGCCAGCATCTGCAGTAGTAACGGTTGATGATGTCTCGAAAACTTATGGCGATGCAACTCCAGAATTCACTTACAAGGCAACGGGACTTGTTGGTGACGATGTCTTGAACGATGTTTCGATTACTTGCTCAAAGTGCTCTTCAACAGGTCTTGAAAATGTAGGCGAGTATGCCATTTCTGCAAGCGTGAATGCCGTGTCTAACCCCAACTACAAAGTGACGACTACGAACGGTACGCTTTCGGTTAAACCAAAGGATGCGACTGTCGCTCTTGTAAAAGCTGAAAAGATTTATGGCGACAAGGACCCGGAGTTTAAGTATACCGTGGATGGCCTTGTAGAAGGTGAATCTCTTAATGGTGCTAAAATTACTCGTGACGAAGGTGAAAACATTGGTACATATGACGTGAACCTTAGTTTTGCTGAAGGCGCTAATCCTAACTACACATTGACTTCTGTGCCGAGTACTCTTACGATTACACCGAAAGCTGTTACTTTGAACGTAACGAGTGTCACGAAAAAGTATGGCGAAAAAGATCCGGAATTGATTTACACTGTCGACGGTATTGTAACGCTTGGTGGTGTGCAAGATGAATTGAAGGGTGTTGCCTTGATGCGTGAACCTGGCGAAAATGCCGGTGAATACGTTATTACCGCAACTGTCGATGCTGAATCAAACCCGAACTACATTGTGAGTACCACTGATGGCCTATTGACTATCACAGCCAACAATGACAAAATTGTGGTTACGATTAAGGGCCATACCGAATCGCTTCAGTACGATGGTAAGGAACATACAGTGCAGGGCTTTGATATATCTACCAATAACAAAGCTTACTCTCTCAAGTTTGTCGAATATACTGGCGATTCCATTGCTTCGGGTAAGGATGCAGGCAAGTACGCTATGGGGCTTACTGCCAGTGCATTCAAGAATACGTCTGTGAACTATCCCAATGTGACGTTCAATATTACAGATGGTGTCTTGCAAATTGATCAGAGAAAGTTGGTGGTTACCGCTAATCCCGATACTATCACTTATGGTGATGAAATTCCGACTGACTTTACGTGGTTTGCTGATAGTCTTTTGGATGGTGATGAACTTGGTAACATTCATGTTACTCTTAACAAGACAGGCCTCCTCGATGCTGGCGATTATGCGCTCACATTCGATCAAAGGGCTCTGAGCAATAAGAATTATACCGTAACCAAATATGTTGCAAATATTCTTACGGTGTTGCCGAAGGTAGTGACCGTGACGGTTGCCGATACTTCCAAGTTCTATAGTGAAGCGGATCCGGAAAAGTTCGAATATAAAGTTGAAGGACTTCTTAATGGCGATGTGCTTCCGGAACTGGTTCTGAAGCGTCAGGCCGGCGAAAACGTGCTCCCGGACGATGAAACTTATGCTATTTCAGCAGCATTTGCTAAAGAAAAACCGAGTTCGAATTATTCTGTTAAGATTCGTCAAGGTAGTTTTAGGATTAAGCCTTGCGCTCAAAAGATTACCGTTGCGATTTATGGGGAAAACATTACTGCAATGTATCAAGATGGTGAAGAAATCACAATCCAGAAGAGCTTTGATGTAAGTCCTATGCGTATTCCTGGCGAACCCTGGTTGTCTGAAGAATTTGCATACAGAAAGGAATTTGTTTCTTACAAGGGCGAAATGTCCATGACCGAAAAGGACCTTGGAGAATATTCTATGGGACTTGTGGCGACGGACTTTGTCAATATTTCACCTAACTTCGATAATGTCAACTTCGTCGTTGTTCTTGAAGGCTCGTTCAAGATTACCGATCAGGAAACTTCTATTGCTCGCGTCAAGGATGTTAAGGCGTTTGGACTTTCTTCTATGAATCGTCAGATTCTGGTCAGCGGTGCTACGGCAGGAAAGCGTTTTGCAGTCATCGATATGAATGGCAAGGTCGTTCGCCAGGGCGTTGTTGATTCTCCGAACTTTGAAATTCCGGTTTCGAATGCGGGCATTTATATGGTACGCATTGGCGCATCTACGCAACGTATCCGTATTAAATAGCTTTTTTATAGAGTTTTGTTGTAGAAAGTCCCAGATTTGAGTCTGGGGCTTTTTGTTTTGACAACATTTTTTGCTATTTTAGAGGCATGCGCAAGTTTGTTCTTTTACCCTTGGTTTTTGGTTTATCTCTCGCCCAGGTCTCCTTTGCTCAAGTGCGAGACCTCTTCGATGAATTTGAAAAAGAAGTCGGTGTTCCTGCGGCTCCGGCTGTGGAAAATCCTGTTCCGGCTGCACCTGCAAGTTCCGCAGCGGTCCAGACGCCTGCTCCAGTAACGCTGTCGAGCTCTGCTACGGTTGTCATGAGTTCTTCGTCTGTTGCGGTGGTTGTACCTGCGAGCTCCTCATCGCTTGCTCCGCTTGTGTCTAGCTCTTCTGTTGCGGATGCCATGTCGTCGGCAGTAGATGTGGCTCCTGCTGTAGCAACGGTCGATACGGCGGTTCTTGATTCTGCAACACGGGATTCCTTGATGCGTGAAGCTGCTATTGCCGAAGCCGAAAGGGTCCGTGCGCTTGCCGATTCTACCCGTAAGGCAGATTCTTTAGCACAAGCACAGGCCGCTGGCCTTACGAACTTGAGCAGCAGCTCTGTTGCTGCTTCGTCTAACAGCATGAGCCGTCGCGAATTGCTTGGACCGGTAAAGGTTTCCAAGGTTAACGGTATTGACGAAATGAAGGGCCGTTATAAGAATCCGCGCAAGGCTTTGTTCCTTTCTCTCTTGGTGCCGGGTGCAGGCCAAATGTATGTGGGTGGCAATACCTCGACTTACGTCCGTGGTGGAGTCTATATTGCATTGGAAGTGTTCTTGTGGAGTGGCTGGGGTTACAACTCCATTTACAAGTATAATCAGCAGGTTGACAAGTACAAAAAGTTTGCGAAGGAACACTTCTCGATTGGTCGTTATGAACGTGCTATGCGAGATCTCTACAATGCCGGTGGTTCGCTCTATCCTTCGACGTTCCGTAATCGCTATATGAACACTCGCAAGTCGTTCTGCGAAGCTATCTATGGTGATGCTTCCGCATGCTATCAAGAAAATGAATTGTTTGCTGGTAGCGAACAGCATTACAACAGGTTTAATGACAAAAACAAAAAACTTGGTGATGAAATGAGAGATTTCAAAAGATCTTTCGCCAAAGAATCCGAGTTGTTCCAGTTGATTTCAGAAGGTTCTTATGTGCGAGGTTGGGATGATGTTAAGGATGGTGGAACTTTGATCAACGATTTGAATCTCGAAGACGATGCTGCTGAAGTTGTTCCGCTGGGTGAATCCAAACACTTGAACAAGTATCGCGACATGCGCAGCAAAGCCAACGATTATGCCGACAGGCAGGTGTGGTTCATCGGTGGACTTATTTTGAACCATATCGTTTCTGCTGTTGATGCAGCCCTTACGGCTAACGCCCATAACAAAGTCCTTTACGAAGAAGACGTCTCTTGGTATGAACGCTTGCATTTCGATAGTGGCATGTCGTTCAAGGATTCCTTCGGTTGGACTGTTCGTGCAAATTGGGGATTCTAATGCGCATCATTCTTGCCATACTGCTTGCGTCTGTCGCTGCATTCTCGCAGATTGTGGTGAGCGTTGACCAAAACGTTTACAAGAACAGTGATAAAAACGTGTTCTTGGCTGTTGGTGCTTCGGCTCTTTTGCCGGGTATGGGCGAGCTTTATTTGGGCGAACAGAAGTTTGTGCGTCCTTTCGTGTGGACTGATTTAGCTCTGTGGGTTACCGCTATTGGTTCTTATGTGGTGGGGGACTGCTATGTGACGTCTGCCCATAATTACGCCGTTCGCCATGCGGGATTTACTGGCGGCAAGAATGTTTCGCTTTTGAATACGGTGGGTTCTTATCGCAGCCGCTCTGGCGTGTTCGGTCAGAATTCTTCGCCGGATATGAACGAGGATTACAATCAGGCTATGATCCGTTCTGGCAAGAACATCGACGAGGAGTTTTCGAAAGATATCTTGTGGGATTGGGGGAGTTCTGACAATCCTGAAACGACGGAGCATATCGAAGAATTCAAGAGCCGCATGCGTCATTTCCGCGTGAGCCGCATTGTGTTCCAAGTTTCTGTCGGTGCGTTGATTTTGAACCGTGTGGTTTCTATGCTTGATGCAGTGCGCATTTACCGCGCTACTTCGTCCAGGTCTTTCTCTAGCCGAGTGCAGTTCGAACCGGAATTTTATCAGGATGGCGGTGCACTCTTCATGAATGTGAAGTTTTAAGTAGGTAATAGGTTATAGGTTGTAGGGGCTTAGGAAAAAACACGAGCGGAGCTCGTGTTTAAAGGTGGTGAGGCCACGATTGTGTAACCAAAAAACTTATTTTTGGAGCCAAAAACTTTAAGCAACCTTTTTCAGTATTCAAGCGTCTAAATACGCGAAAAACGTCTAACCACTAATCACTAACCCATTTCCTACTATGAAAAAGCTTCTTGTTGTTACATTGACTTCTCTACTTCTTGTTGCATGTGGGGGTAAAGATGATTCCGCTAAGGGAGCTCCTGGTGGAAAAGGTAATGGCGGTAAAAAGGCTGGCGCCCAGCGAGTGCTCAATGTCGAAGGCTATGTGGCTGAGCTTTCTTCGCAGGGCAAAAGTTTCCAGACTATGGCGACTCTCGTGCCGAGGAACAGCGTATCGCTCTCGGCGGCGATGTCTGGCCGCTTGGTGAGCCTTACTGCAAAGGATGGCGCTGTAGTCAAGAAGGGCGCGCTCCTTGCTAAGATTGATGATTCTGAACTCCGTGCGCAACTCAAGCAGGCAGAATCGAACCGGATGCTTGCTGAGCAAAAGGAACAACGCATTCGCGGTCTTTTTGAAAAGAATGGTGCCACAAAGCAGGACTTGGAATCTGCCGAGGCTTCGCTCAAATCGGCGCAGGCAAGCGTGGAACTGATTCGCGCTCAACTTGCAAAAACCGAAGTCCGCGCTCCGTTTAGCGGCAAACTTGGATTTGTCGATGTGTCCGTGGGCGCCTGGCTCAACTCAGGAACGCCGATTGCTGAGCTCAGCGAAGTGAACCGCCTCAAGGCGAAGTTTGCGCTCCCGCAGCGTTACGCTTCTGTAATCAAGGTCGGCGACAAGATTGCGCTCAAGGATGCTGAACGCCATGTTGAAAAAGAAGGCGTTGTTTCTGCACTGGATGCCGTGATTTCTGAAAGCAGTCGCACTCGCCGCGTGATGGTCGATGTCGATAACTCCAAGGGCGAATTCATTGCGGGTAGCTTTGTGAGCGTGAATGTCGCTATGGAAGCAAGCAACGTGCAGAGCTTTACGATTCCGTCCGAAGCGATGATTCTCGATAGGGAAGGTGCTTACGTGTTTGTAAGCCAAGGCGGCAAGGCAAAGATTAAGCATATTACGACTGGACTTCGTACCCCGATGTCCGTGCAGGTGTTTTCGGGCCTTGATGTGGGCGATACGGTCATTGTTTCCGGCATTGTGAGCTTGCGTCCAGGCGCAGATGTAAAGATTAAAGGTTTGCGTCACTCGATCAATTACGAGGTGGAGTAATGAGCGTAAGCCAACTCTCTGTTCGACGCCCTGTGCTCATGACAGTGATGGCGCTTGTCATCCTGTTGCTCGGATTTTTTGGATTGACCTCACTCGGTATTCGTGAATACCCGAACGTCGATTATCCGTTGATTCAGGTGCGTACTTCTTACCCCGGTGCTAATGCGGCGGTTGTGGAAGCGGAAGTGACCGAAATTTTGGAAGCCTCCATCAACAGTGCGTCTGGTATTAAGGCGCTCACTTCTACAAGCCGTGATGGTTTCTCTTACATCAGCATTGAATTTGAAACGGGCATGGACTTGGAAGCGGCTGCAAACGAAATCCGCGACCGCGTAAGCCGCGTGCGTCGTCGCTTGCCTGATGACGTTGACGAGCCGACCGTCTATAAGTCTGATAGCGATAACGACCCGATTTTGATGGTGAGCTTGGTGAGCGATAAGCTAGACCCAATGGAAGTTTCGGAAATTGCGAACAACCATGTGAAGGAACGCTTGCAGACGATTAACGGTGTTTCGGAAGTGGCTATTTGGGGCGAAAAGCGTCCGGTGGTGCGCCTTTGGATTGACCCGATTCGCATGCAGGCTCTTGGCGTTTCGGGTGCCGAAATGTCAGCGGCTCTGAGCAAGGGAAATTTGGAGCTTCCTTCCGGTTCTATCGAAGGTAGCGAAACTACGCTTTCGATTAGAACGCTCGGTCGAATTCTCGATCCGAAATCGTTTGGCAATATTGCTGTAAAGACCGCTGCAGACGGAACTGTTATCCGTATTTCTGATGTAGCGGACATCCATTACGAACCGAAGGACACGCGAACAGGTTTTAGACGCAACGGCAAGAACTCGATTACGATTGCGCTCATGGCGCAGCCGGGCAGTAACCACGTGGAAATTGCAAACGAGTTTTACAAGCGCGTCGAGGATATTCGCCGTGAAATTCCCGAAGGCGTAGAACTGCTTTATGGCCGCGATACTTCGATTAACATTCGCGCATCCATCAAGGAAGTGGTGGAGACAATCTTCATTGCGTTTGTGCTCGTGATTGCGATTATCTTTGCATTCCTTCGTGAAGGCCGTACGACGTTTATCCCGATGGTCGTGGTGCCTGTGTCTGTGATTGGAAGTTTCTTTGTGCTGTATCTTTGCGGGTTCAGTATCAACGTGCTCACGCTTTTGGCGATGGTGCTTGCAATTGGGCTTGTGGTGGACGATGCTATTGTGATTGTGGAAAACATTTACCACAAGATTGAAAACGGCATGACGCCGAAACAAGCTGCTGTCGCGGGAACGAACGAAATTTTCTTTGCCGTGATTGCGACTTCTGTGGTGCTCATGGCGGTGTTTGTTCCGGTGCTTGCGCTGGGCGGCACGACTGGGCTTTTGTTCCGCGAATTTGTGGCGGTGATGATTGGAACGGTGTTCCTTTCGACATTGTGCGCGCTTACGCTTTCGCCAATGCTTTGCTCTAAGTTCTTAAAGCTCCAGAAAAAAGGCGCGTTCTATAAATGGACGGAACCATTCTTTGAATGGCTTAACAAGTTCTATTCGCGCTTGCTAGGTGGATTCCTCAAGTGGCGATTGATGTTGTTCCCGATTGTGGCGGCACTTTTCTTGGCAGCTTATTTCTGCTTTAATAACATGAGTAGCGAAATGGCGCCTACCGAAGATGCAAACGCGGTCATGGTGAACATGAGTATGCCCGAAGGTGTGAATCTCTCGCGTACCAAACGTATGGCGGATGAATTTGCCGATGAAGTGATTTCGATTCTCGATTCCAATGAATACACGGAATTCCAGGCGGGAGCTTGGAATGCGGGAAACTCCAGAATGAGACTTTTCTTGAACGATGACAAGAAAGCCCGTCGCCCGCAGAGTGAAATAGCCCGTGTAATTCAAGTGCTCGGTAACGAATACCCGGACTTGCGCGTGATGGTGTTTGAACCGCAGAGCATCAGTACGCAGCGCGGTGGCCTTCCGGTGCAGTTTGTGTTGCAGGCCCCGAATATCGAAGTGTTGCGCGACCTTGTACCGAAATTCGAAGAAGCCGCGAGTAAGAGCCCTGTCTTTAGCGTGGTGAACAGCAACTTGCGCTTTACTAAACCGGAACTTCACATTGAGATTTTGCGCGACAAGGCCAACGAAGAAGGTGTCTCGGTGAACGATATTGCGCAGGCGGTGCAACTTGCGATTAACGACCAGACGTATGGCGATTACTATAAGGATGGGCGCCAGTACGATATTATCGGTGCTGTCGGTTACCAGTACCGTGATACGCCCGAAAACCTCTCGATGCTCACGGTCAAGAATGGCAAAGGCGAATTGGTGAGCTTGGATAACTTTATCACGTATAAGGAACAGTCGGCATCGCCGTCGCTCCCGCGTTACAACCGCTTTAGTGCGGCGACAATCCAGGCTGGGCTTGTACCCGGCAAGACGATTGGAGATGGTGTGGAAGAAATGCGCGCTATCGCAAAGAAGTTGTTGAAGGATTACCCGAGCGTGAGTACGACCTTGAGCGGTTCGTCCAAGGAATTTGAGGAAAGCTCTTCGGGCTTGTACGTGGTGTTCTTGCTTGC